>CAKQWM010000004.1 GCA_934278995.1 uncultured Clostridia bacterium | reverse complement strand
TTAGGGATTCCATTCGTCATCTACTTCTTACCTAAAAGGCGTCTTTTCAGCCCTTTTCCGTGACCGCTCGGTCGCAGTACGGATAGTACGGCATCCCTTACGCTCACGAAAAATCATCTAAAAATACGCTCTTTTCGGTGCGAAGCATTTTTGCGGCGAAGAAATCGCCGATTTAGGTTAAGTTTTTGCAAGGCAAACGACCGAAAGCGTACTATACGTACGGTGATGGGAGTTTAACACAGCAAAAACCGATTTATTCCCGCAAAAATAATTAGTGATAATGATTGGAATCCCTACGTATAATAATATTTACTTGCTTTCGGCAAGCGAGACTTCGGAAACGAATTTACAAAACGATTTTGAAGAAAATATCGCGGCTCCTGTAATAATTGCTATTGCGATATCGGGTAAAACGTAACCCGCCTGATAAACAAGGCTGTAAATAACGGGATTTTGCTCTCCCGCAAAAGCCGAAAAGGCAAAAATACCGGACATAAGATGCATTATAAATCTTGCGATACCCGCGATAATTCCGCCGAGTACGAATTTTAAAACGGGCAAATTCTTCAATTTTTCGTTTCGGGCAAATATGCCGGCAAGTCCTATAGAGGCGAAAGCAAGAGGGTAATCGAGTATGAATTGAGCGGGGTGGATTATGAAAGGATCCTGCACCGCCTGCAAAAGCCCGTAAACGGCTCCTGTTAAAAGACCTTTTTTCGTTCCGAACATAAACGAGTAAAGCATTAAGGGAAGAAGCGACGCAATGGTTATCGAACCGCCCTGAGGCATTTTGACTATTCTTAAATAAGAAAGAGCGAAACTCATCGCCACGCAAACGCCCGCGTAAGTTATCGAACGGGTGTCGAATCCGTTTTTCGATTTATCGAAGATAAAACCTGTAAAAATCACCAAAGCGGTAAAAAGTATTGCCGAAAGATAAAGCGCAAGAGAATTTACGTCTTTATTCGTAATTCCGTTCATTTCCGCGCCGTTGCCGTTTTCAAACCGGACGCCCATACATATAAGCGTCGCTGTAAAAGATAATAAAACGAGGAAAAACCCTGTGAGTTTGATTGCTTTTTTTCCGTTTAATAAAAAAGTAAGCGCTAAAAAGGCAAGAGACAGTATAAGTGCTATAAGCGGAACGAACAACAAGGTTATAAACGCGCCGGTTTCGTTAAGTACGAAAGTAAGCGTCAATAAAGTTACGGCAACGAGCGTAAGATAACAAACGCCCGCGACAGCCGACAGTCTGACGTATTTTTTACGTTTCTCTCCTTTATTTACGGCAATAAGCGCCGCCAAGGTAATTACCAAAGCCAGAGTAAGCCATATAAAAACCGCTCTGACTGCGTTAAAGGGAGTGGAAAAGTCAAACGGGTACCAAGTTGCCGAAAGCAAGTTGAACATAGAAAAAAACCTCCTGAAAAGGGGGCTTAAAAAATGCGTTATTTCCCAGTCAAGCATTACCTTGTCAGGTTCAACGGGTATAATCTCAGCCAAAAAGCACCCCTTAGTTACGCTAATATAATACCACCCGGAAAGAAGCGTGTCAACAAAACGGAATTTATTTTATCATATTTATTTTCTTTTCGGCATAAAGTAGCGTAGGAATTTTAAAAAAATCGGAGGACTATGGAATACGACATTTACGGCGATATTGCCGAAAGAACGGGCGGAGACGTTTATATAGGCGTCGTCGGACCCGTAAGAACCGGTAAATCAACATTTATAACCAAATTTATGGAAGAAATAGTTCTTCCTAACATGGCATCCGACAAAAAGACGGTTGCCGTCGATGAAATGCCTCAGTCGGCTTCCGGTAAAACGGTAATGACTACCGAACCGAAATTCGTTCCGTCGGAAGCCGTAAAAATAAAAGTCGGCAATAAAACAGCAAAGGTAAGGCTTATCGATTGTGTCGGTTACGTCATAAAAGGAGCGCTCGGCGCCGAAGAAAACGGAAAAGAAAGGCTGATATTAACGCCTTGGCAGAAAAACGCGATGCCTTTTTCCGAGGCGGCGGATTTAGGCACTAAAAAAGTGATATGCGATCACTCTACCATAGGTATAGTAGTTACTACCGACGGAAGTTTTACGGATATCCCGAGAGAGGCTTACCGTACGCGCGAAGAAGAAATCGTAAAAGAACTAAAGTCCATCAATAAGCCGTTTATCGTTATATTTAACACCAAAACGCCCGACGACAAAGCAACGAAAAAGACTTGCACGGAACTAACCGAAAGTTACGGCGTTTCGGTTATTCCCGCGGACGTTCTCAATATCAAAAAAGAGGGCTTAGAGGAAATTTTAGGCAAGGTTTTAGAAGAATTTCCTTTACGCGTTATAGACCTTTACATTCCCGAATGGATGCAGATTTTAGGCGGAGAATCCGAACTTATAACTAAAACCGTTTCAAAAATAAAAGAGGCGTCGAAATCGGTATTCAAAATGAAGGACTTTAAAGTTGTTGAAAAAACTTTCGACGACTCCGACGTTTTTGAACCCGTCGAAGATACTGCTCTCGATATGGCAAACGGCAGAGCGACGCTTAACTGTAAAGCCAAAAACGGCGTGTTTTTTAAAGCCTTATCCGAAACAGCCGGCGAAGAAATCGGAAACGAAACGTCGCTTATAAGTTACGTGAAAAATCTTTCCGAAGCGAAAGAAAACTACGATAAAATAAAAACCGCTCTTATGGAAGCGGAAACCGACGGCTACGGCATTGTAAACGCAAGTCTTAACGGAAGCGTTATAGGCGAACCCGAAGTAGTTAAAAAATCGGGACAATATTCGGTAAAATTCAAAGTGGATTCCAAAAGTCTGCATATCATAAGGGCTGACGTTTCGCAAGAGGTCGAACCTTGTTTCGGTAGTAAAGAACAGTGCGAAAACTTCGTCGCCCTTATGGAAAAGGAAGGTTATAACGCTACCGTGTTCGGCAGAAGCGTTTATGAAATCGCTTCGGAAGAACTTAATAAAAAATGTATGAGGCTTCCCGAAAACATGCGCGGAAAACTTAAACGCGTAGTTCAAAAAGCGGTAAACGAAAATAAATCGACCATGATTTGTTTCTTGCTTTAAAAAACCCGCAAAAAGTATCGATATTTAAAAAATATATCATAAACCTTCGGTTGCGATAGAATTTTTCCGCGCGGAAAAGTTTTATCGCAATTTTACTTTATGTTTGTTTCGTTTTAAGGTATAATATAAATACGAAAGAAAGGAAACTCGTATATGCAAAAGTATAAACTTATCGCGTGCGACCTTGACGGTACGCTTTTAAATTCCAAAAGAGAATTATCTGAAGAAAACGTTTCGGCAGTTCGGTCGGCTGTAAAACGAGGCGCGATTTTCGTTATCGCAACGGGCAGACCTTACGAGGGCGTAAAAACGATAGCCCGCAAATTAGAAAACGAAAACGGTTCGTTTATATTGTTCAACGGCGCGCTCGTGATGACGGAGGGAAAAACCGTTTTTTCCTCCTGCATCGAAAAAACAGCCGCCGAATATATAGTTTCAGAAGGGCAAAAAAGGAACACGACCGTCGTAATGTGGAAAAAAGACGGGCTATACGCCGAAAAAGAGTGCGCAAAGGTCGATTTTTATAAATCGATTTCCGGCGTAGAGCCTAAATACGTTTCCGACCTGAAAACCGTATGCGACGACGACGTTATAAAAATACTCTGGTACAACGACGCCGAAACGACGCCTTTATATCTTGAGGAAATGAAAAATTCTCTCAAAAAAAGGGCGGCGGTTTACATGTCGCGCGTCGATTTTCTGGAATTTGTCGATGCAAAGTGTTCAAAGAAAACCGCTTTGCGGAAAATTGCGGAGTATTACGGTGTTCCCGTTGGAAAAATAATTGCGATAGGCGACGGCGACAACGATATCCCTATGCTTACCGAGGCGGGGCTTTCGGTTGCAATGGGTAACGCTGACGAAGCGGTTAAAAAAATATGCGCTTTAATAACTTCGGATTGCGACAATAACGGCGTTAAAGAAGTTATATTTAAACTTATATCGAGCGGGCGATTATGAATAATTTAATTGAAATCAGTGAAATCAAAAACGGAGCCGATAGACAAAAGTCTGCCTATAAGTCGATTATTTATGACTTTTCCGGTGAGATAACTGTTAAAAAGCCGGATAAAACGTACGTCTTACGTAAAAACGAATACCTCGTTTTGCCGAGAGAAAGCGAATTTACGGTAAGTTGTAAAGAAGATGACGAGGCTTACCTTATTATAACGGACGGGCTTGAATTTTGCGGTGAAGACAGAATTTTTACGGACGAAAACAAGGCGATAGGTTGCGCCTTAAAATACGCCAAGTATTATTACGATTCGGAAAAATCAAACGGCAAAAACGTTTCAGAAGCCTTCGTAAACGCGATTTGCGCTATTATAGGAGGTTTTTTTGCCTCGGGGAAAAACGCAACCGTAGAAAGAATAAAAAACAAGATAACGGTAAGTTACTCAGATCCCGATTTCGACTTGCCTTCTTACCTTAATAAATTCGGATTAAACCCCGATTATTTATCAAGGCTGTTTAAAGCGCGGTCTGGCCTGACGCCTCACGCCTATCTTATAAAGCAACGGCTTAATAAAGCGAAAACAATTTTGTCGGGCGCGGACAGGCTTAATTACAGCGTAAAAAAGGTAGCCCTTTTATGCGGATTCAACGATCCTTTGTATTTTTCGAGGCTGTTTAAAAAAACGTTTAACTTAAGTCCGTCGGATTACGTTCTCAAGTTTGACTTAAAACCGAAAAAGAAACAGCCCTTAGGCTCCGTCGTCGAGGACGATTTATAATAAAAACAGCCGATAATCGACCTATACGCGGGCTTTTATGCGATTTATCGCTATATAAGGAGATAATATGACACAAGAAAAAGAAAGACTGAAAGAAATAATACGAAGGTCTGAAAACATCGTGTTTTTCGGCGGAGCGGGGGTATCTACGGAAAGCGGAGTACCTGATTTTCGATCGAAAGACGGGCTGTATAATCAAAAGTTCGACTATCCGCCCGAAACGATTTTGTCTCACGATTTTTTCTTTGAAAAAACGGAGGAATTTTACAAATTTTACAAAGCAAAGATGTTGCCTTTATCCGTCCGCCCGAACGACACTCACTTTTGCCTTGCAAAACTTGAAAAAGAAGGAAAACTTAAAGCGATAGTTACGCAGAACATAGACGGGCTTCATCAGGCGGCGGGTTCTGAAAAGGTATATGAACTTCACGGCACGGTACTAAAAAACCGTTGCGTCGTCTGCGGTAAATTTTACGGGCTTGAAAAAATAGTACTAAGCGAAGGCGTCCCTAAATGCGACTGCGGAGGAATAATAAAACCGGAAGTTGTTCTGTACGGCGAAGCCCTTCCCGTAAACGCGGTAGAGGGCGCCGTCAACGCTATAAAAAGATGCGATACTCTGATAGTCGCGGGGACTTCTTTAACCGTCTATCCCGCGGCGGGGCTTATAGATTATTTTACGGGAAAAAGTCTTGTATTGATCAACCGCGACGAAACGCCTTACGATTATAAAGCCGATCTGATTATCCGCGATAAGGTAGGCAAAGTTTTAAAAGAGGTGGTAGATGGCAATTAATTTATGCGGTAGGCGGTTAATTTATATATCGGTTATTTTATATATCGGATACACAATCTTGATAAACTCGGTAAAGCGTAAGGTTAATTTACATATCCGCTAATTTATATATCGGATAGGTTCGGAATATAACGGTTTCGTTTTTACGCGCGCGTTTACATATACTTGACAATGCGCCGAAGATATAATACAATACACCTATAAAAAAACGAACGGAGGCAAATTTGAACAATTATTTTACTGCTAAAAAAATAGCAAAGATTGCGATTTTTTCCGCAATGTCTTACGTTCTGTACATATTGAACGTTCCGCTTGCCTTTTTATTTCCGTCCTTTTTAAAACTGAATATATCGGACGTTCCCGCTCTTATAGGTGGTTTTTCGTTGGGGCCGATTGCCGGCGCGCTTATCGTTTTAATCAAGATTTTGATAAAACTTCCGTTTTCCGATACAATGTACGTAGGGGAACTTTCCGATATGCTTAACGGCATGGCGTTCGTTTTGACGGCGTCGTTGTTTTATAAAGGTCATAAAACGAAAAAGGGCGCGCTGTTATCTCTTACTTTGGGTTCGATAGCCTCAACGTTGACGGCGCTCGTTTGTAACTTACTTATAATGATACCTCTTTATCTTAAAGTAATGGGATTCACTCTCGAACAAATAGCGAGCCTTTGTCCTCCGTCTTTCGGCGTTACGTCCGATAACTTTTATGTTTATTACGCTTTGGGCGCGGTGCTTCCGTTTAACCTTTTAAGGGGGCTTATAGCGTCGGTCATTACGTTTTTACTTTATAAGTCGCTAAGCGGTTTGATAAACAGAATAGGCGACTGAAACGATTTTTTGAAAAATTATGGAATATATATCGAATTCTCCCGAAGAAACCGTTAAAATTGCCGAAAATTACGCTAAGACGCTGAAAAAAAACGACGTGGTTATATTAGACGGCGATATGGGAGCCGGTAAAACGGTGTTTTCCAAAGGCGTCGCGGCGGGTTTGGGAATAACGGCAAACGTCGTAAGCCCGACTTACGCGTATATGAACGATTACGACGGAATTTTATATCATTACGATTGTTACAGGTTGCGTGACGGCAATCAGGCGATAAATCTCGGCCTTACCGACTACTTTGAAGCGGGCGGTATTTGCCTTATAGAATGGGCGGAAAACATAAAATCGGTTTTACCAGCGAATTGTAAAAGGGTAACGATAAAATCGCTCGGCGAAAAAAAGAGGATAATTATAATATGAAGTATCTTGCGATAGACACGAGCGGAGATTATCTCGTTATCGTCATGAAAAACGACGATAAAATCCTTCGCCGTAACGAAAAAATACCCGGTGTAAAACATTCGGTTACGTTGATGCCCGCCATAGAAGAAATGTCGGATGAAACGGGATTGAATTTAAAGGACGTCGATTTTTTCGCTTGCGCCACGGGGCCGGGTTCGTTTACGGGAATAAGGATAGGCGTATCGACCGTAAAGGGGTTTGCGGACGCTTATTCAAAACCCGTTTTGCCCGTTACAACTTTGGAAACTTTGGCATATACTGAAATAGGAAAGCGCCTTGCCGTTATAGACGCAAAGCACGATCATTATTACGTGCAAGGATATACCGGCGACGTAGTTACTTTTCAACCCGAGTATATTTCAAAAGAAAAACTTATCGATCTTCAAAAGGAATATAAAACGGTTTCTGCAACCCCGCTTGAAGGTATCGACGCTAAAATCGTTGACGTATCAGAGGGTTTGATTTGCGCAATCGAAAAAAATCTTGCGCGCGTATCGTACGACGTCGATAGTTTGCATCCTTTCTATTTAAGGCTTTCTCAGGCGGAGGAAGGGCGTAAATGATACGGGAAATGACCGTTGACGACGTTAGTATGGTTGCAAAAATAGAACGCGAAAGTTTTTCCGATCCTTGGACGGAAAAAATGTTTTACGACTTGTTTCTTTCACCCGTATATAAAAATTACGTGATAACCGAAAACGACGAAATATCGGGCTATATGTCGGTTATCGCCACAAAATACGTGTTTGAAATTATAAATATCGCCGTAAAAAAAACCGAAAGAAACAAAGGCTTCGGCACGGCGCTTATCGAAAAGGCGAAAGAGACGGCGATAAAATATTCTGCGGATAAGATATTTTTAGAAGTCAGAAAATCAAATTCGGCGGCGATAGGATTATACTTAAAATCGGGCTTTAAGTTTGACGGAGAAAGAAAGGGATATTATCCCGACGGCGAAGACGCTTTTTTATTATCGTATTCGGTAGAGGCTTAAAAAATAGTTATCGATATTAACGGGCTTTCCACGTATGTAAACGGACGGGGCGCGCCGCTGTTGTTTTTGCACGGCTACGGTTCGTCAAAAGAAAGTTTTTACTATCAGTTAGACAAGTTTTCCGATTGTTTCAGAGTTTACGCTCCGGACTTGCCGGGCTTTAAAAAACCGCTCCCGTCGGCGTATTCGCTCGACGATTATTGCGCGATTGTTAAAGAGTTTATTCTAAAAACAGGCGAGAGCGATTTTTCCGTTATAGCCCATTCCTTCGGCGCAAGGATAGTTTTAAAAATGTCGCCGTATAACTTCAATAAAATTGTTTTTACGGGCGCAGCGGGTTTAAAGCCAAGATTCAGCGCGTCTTTTTATTTAAAAAAGTGGGGCTATAAGTCGATTAAACGCATATTTGGCGAAAGTTTGGCTAAAAAATTCAGTTTAAAAGTAAATAAAAACGGGATAGAAAACATGCCCCTTTACAACAGACAAAGTTTTATAAAAATAGTTAACGAACATCTTGATTACAAACTTAAAGACGTAACAAGGAAAACGCTTATTGTAGAGGGAACCCGCGATACGGTTACGCCAAAGTATATGGCGAAGCGTTTTCATAAAGGAATAAAAGACAGCGAACTCGTTTTTATAAATGGCGGTCATTATGCTTTCATAGACGATTACACGTCTTTCAATATTATAGTAAAGGAATTTTTATTGCGATGATAAATTATAACGATGTGACGTCGTTTGATACGATATTCGGAACCGAATACGTTTTGTTTGCTTTCGTTGCCTCGCTTGTCAATACCGTTTTCGCGTGCGTTATTTCGAGAAAGTTCATGCAAATAATGCAAAGCACGGGCTACGTGAGAGCGTCTTACGACAAATGGACGTTCCGACGCGACAATATTTATATTACAAGGCTTTGCATGATGGCAATGCTTTCTTTTATGGCGTACTTACTTTTCAGCGTCGGGTTTTCATATACTCAAAATCAATGGAATTCTTACGTCGGATTTGTTTTTTACGCTTTTTTTGCGATAATTTACGTTCACTTCGATTTTAAAAGAAAGCAGAAATCGCGCCTTGTATTGACGTCGCGCGCCGTAAGACTTATGGCGACTTTTGCCGTTTTGTATTTTTGTTTTTCAGTCCTCGTTTTGACCGTAATGCAGATGCTCGGTTACGTTTTTATGGAAAACACGTATTTTTTGGACGTCCGCTTCGGGATTTTGTGTATCACGCCTCTGATGATACCCGTAATAGTGGAATTTGCCGATTTTATCAATAAACCGTTTGAAAACGCAAACAATCGTAAATACGTCCGTCGGGCGGCAAAGACTTTGGAAGAAGCCGATAACCTTATAAAAATAGGGCTTACCGGGAGTTACGGAAAAACTTCCGTCAAAGAAATTTTAAGAACGATTTTATCGGTAAAATATAACGTTTTGTCAACGCCGGCATCTTATAACACGCCGATGGGTATATGTAAAAGCGTGCGCCGTTACGACGGCACGCAGGACGTGTTTATTGCCGAAATGGGAGCAAGAAGGTCGGGCGAAATTAAAGAACTCACTGACATAGTACGCCCCGATTACGGTATTTTAACGGGGATAGGCAATCAGCATCTCGAAACTTTCGGAACTCAGGACGCGATTTTGAATACAAAATACGAACTCGTTAAAGGAGTAAAAGAGGGAGGAACGGTGATTTTCGACATCGACAGCGAAAACACTTACAGGCTCAGCGAAAGAGCGAAACGCGACGGCAAAGTAAAAGTGATTTGCGCAGGCGTCGATAAGGAAAGAATCACCCGACTTTACTGCGAAGACGTAGAAACCGACGTTACGGGAAGCGTTTTTCGGTTATGCGACGGCGATAAAAAGTTGAAAGTATCCACCGTGCTTATAGGCAAACACAACGTATCGAACATTATGCTTGCGGCATCGGCTTCTTACGAACTCGGGTTAAGCCTTGAAGAAATAGCGCAAGGCATTGCGCTTATAAAGCCTATAAGACATAGGCTCGAAGTCATGAAAAACGAAAAAGGCATGATTATAATCGACGACAGTTATAATTCCAACGTTGAAGGAACCATAGCGGCGCTCGACGTGTTTGCAGGATTTCACGGCAGAAAAATAGTCATAACGCCGGGGCTTGTGGAACTCGGCAGAATGGAAGATCTGGAAAATTTCCGCTTCGGCAGAAGGCTTGCCAAAGTTGCCGATTACGCCATAATCGTCGGAAAACCCAACGCGTATAAGATTCGGGACGGACTTTTAGACGAGGATTTTCCTTACGAAAACATAAAAATCGTATCGAGCCTCGACGAAGCGATAAAACATTTATCCGAAATTTCTTCGGAGGGCGACGTCGTATTGTTTGAAAACGATTTGCCGGATAAATTTTTATAAATCAGATAGAATTTGCGGTTTAACGCCTGTAAACTATACTTAAGACGAAGCGGTCATTCCGACGAAACGCTTAAGAGAAAATAGTTTACAGGTGTTTTTTTTGAAAAAAATAATCGTTATTTTCGGCGGAATTTCGCCCGAACACGACGTTTCGGTAATTACGGGAATTTTATGTTTAAATTGCCTCGATAAAACGAAATTCAGCCCCGTTCCCATATACGTAAGCAAAAAAGGGGAATGGTTTACGGGCGATAAATTATATAATCTCGGCTTTTTCAAATCGTACGACGAAAGGAAACTTCTGAGGGTAAATATCGTCCCCGGCGAAAACGTTTTAAGAAGATATAAAAACAATAAACCTCTGTTTTCTGTGTCGGGCGCCGTCAACTGTATGCACGGCGGAATGGGCGAAAACGGTACTATAGGGGCATTTTTTGAACTTTGCGGTGTGCCTTGCGTCGGTACAGACGCCTTTTCGGCAAGGATAGCCATGGATAAAGCGCTTACTAAAACGGCGGCGAAAAATTTCGGCGTACAAGTGGTCGATTACGCTATTGTTAAGCGCGACGAATTTTATAAAAAAAGCGAAGAAATTATCTTTTCTTTGGAAAAGCGTTTGAAATATCCGTTAATCGTAAAGCCGTGCGGAACGGGTTCGTCGATAGGTATTTCTGTTGCGAAAGACGGCAACGAACTATTTAAGTCGCTCGTTACGGCGCTTAGTTACGACGAAAAAGCAATAGTCGAAAAATATATCGACGGTTATACGGAGTTAAATTGCGCCGCTTATGAAAAAAACGGGAACGTTATGATAAGCGAACTCGAAAAACCCGTAAGCGCGCACGAAATATTGACGTTTTACGACAAATATTCCGGCGGAAAGGGAAACACTCCCGAAAGAGAGTTTCCTGCAAAGGTAAGCAAAAAAATATCGGACGAAGTAAAAGCCGTTACGAAAAGAATGTATATAGGCTGTAATTTTTCCTCCGTAATACGCGCGGATTTTCTTATCAAAGACGAAACGGTTTATTTAAACGAAATCAATTCTATCCCCGGTAGTTTGGCGTATTATCTTTTTTACAACACTTTAAGTGGTTTAACCGACCTATTGACCGACTTATTAAGCGAGGCGGTAAAAATAAACAGAAAAAAACAAATCAATTTACAAAACTACGATTCCGACGTTTTATCGTTTAAAGGCGTTGCACTCAAGAAGTAAAAAACGTTTTACTTTTTTTAAGCGACGTGTTATAATTAAATTGCAAGTCGGCTGTGCGGCTGCGGTGGAGGAAACTTCAACGAGGAAAGTCCGAGCTTCACAGAGCAGAATGACGGATAACGTCCGCCGAAGGTGACTTCAGGGAAAGTGCAACAGAAAATTACCGCCCGAAAGGGTAAGGATGAAAAGGCGAGGTAAAAGCTCACCGGCGAAGCGGTAACGTTTCGCGTCAGTGTAAACCCCATTCGAAGCAAGATAGGAAAATACCGGATACGGCTGCTCGTCGCGGTATTTTCGCAAAACGTCGCTTGAGTCCGTCGGTAACGACGGACGTAGATAGATAGTCGCACCAGACAGAACTCGGCTTATAGGCCGACTTGCATTTATTAAAAATAAGACGGCACGGTAGCCGTCTTTTTTCAAACGAAAAAACTCGCCGAAAGATATATTTAACGCAAGCCTTTCGTACGCGCGACGTTACTTTAAAGATTACTTTCGGGTAACTGTTGACAAACGAAGGTTCGTTGTGGTATAATTGTCTTACGTAAAAAGAACGCCTTACGAACGAAAGTCGTTTCGGCGTAAAAAATCGGACGATTCGTCCCTTTAAAATCGAAATATGCAGGAGGTTTATATGAAAAACAGATTTTTTATTCTTTTGATCTCGGTGTTGCTCGTTATATCCATGCTGCTTACATTCGCTTTCTCGGCTTCCTGTAAAAGAAAGCCCGGCGATGACAGCACCGGTTCTACGGGAACTGCCGACGTGCCGCCCGATCCCCCCGTCCCCGATCCCGACACGGCGGAGGACAGAAGCGCTTATACATATCAGAACGCGTTGCAAAACTCTTACGACGTTTACCTTAAAGACATAGTGGGCGACAAAAACAGCGCGCTTTCGACCGCTCTTAAAGGATATTTGCTCGGTGATTTTTATTCTCTCGTAATAGACAAAGCGCGAGGCGCGATAGAAGGCAAACTACCCGCGGGCATGAAACTCGACGTTATGGGGTTATCGGTTTACCGCGGTATAGACGGAAACTGGTACAGACCTATACCAACAAACAAAAAAGATCCGAAAACGGGCGCGTACGTAACGGAGAATATCGAAGTCAACGCCTGTCTTAACGGAATACTTAATTATAAACTCGATTCCGATGAAAAATTAAGCATAAACTTCTCGTTATACGGCGAAAAGTCTTTGGGCGAGATTTTGCTGGATTATACTCCGTCCGCCACCGATACCGATTATAGCAGAAACTGGATGATCGGTATAGCGATAAAATCGAGTCCCGAGGTTGCAGGCGTTATGAATATGACGCTTAACGAGTTGAGAACCCTCCTCTCCGATACGGCTACAAAAGCCGAAAAAGAAGATGTTATCGTTAAAAGATTCGGCGACGTTCAGTTGGGCGCGTCGGTATTGACGGGCATCGCAACTTTGGAAAAGCAAATTGCGAGCGGTGAACAAAATATAGTCACGAATATAATCGTCGCTGTTTTAAAGCAGATAAGAACGAACAAATTCGTCACTGCAACCGCCGCAATTACGGTAAAGCAGTACTATGAAATTAAAAACGCCGCAACCGAGCAGGAAAGATACGGTATGCTCTCGACGGTTTATAAGGGAGTTTTACTCGGCGACGTATTCGGGCTTGACGACACTATGACGGGTTATATTTCGGAAATCCACACAATGTCGCTCAGCGGTATTTTTAACGCTATGGCAAAAGGTACCCTCAACGAATACGTTTTCAGAAACATTCGCGGTCTTACCATAGACAAGGTTATAGAAGCCTACCTGAGAGAGGACGAAACCGCTCTTGCAAATTACAAAAAGATTTATAATCAATATCAAAGATTCTTCGACCTGTCGGTAAAAGACTTCGTTGACGCTTTCGACAAAATAGAAGATACGACCATAACCTTCAAAGATAAAGTTTTACAGGCTATGTACGACGCCGTAAAAGGTGTTCCCGTCGTAGGCAACATGAAGGTTGAAGGCGTGGTTGAAGGCATAAAAGCGGGTATCGTTCCCAAAACCGATACAGCGCCCGCTTCATTCAACGTGTTGGCGTCGCTTAATTACTTCGACCAAAACTTCGCGGACGATCTTGCGACCGTAAGCGTTACCGAAACCGTAAACTTATCACAACTTTTAAAAGGCGTTATATCGAGTTTCGTTGCCGATAAAGACGGCAATTACGTCTTTGATTTCGACAAGTTAACTAATTATCTCGAAACGGCTTTTGAAGGCAATCTCGACGGAGCCTCGCAAACTATCGCGGGTATGAATTACGCCGAGTTAAAGGCAATGATTCAAAAATGGATCGGATCGGGCGAAAACGGCGGCGTCGATTACTCCGTTATGGCGGGCGACGTGGTAAAAATTATCTATAATAAAGTTCTTGTTCCGAACGGCATCACCGAAGAAGCGTTATTAGCAAGGCTTAACAGTTTGTTGGGCGGGGTGATAACTTCCGATACCTGCGCGATTATCGTTACCAAAGCGGTTGAAGAAATTACAGGTCTTAGCGGGGCGGAACTCGATACGGCTTTCAACGCCGAAGCGGGTACGACCTTTACCGCCGTCATTGAAAAAATGAACGCCGATCTCAACGCAGGTTCGATAAGCGCTACGACCGCGGTTTATAACTTCGTAAAAATTTACGGAAAAACCGTATTATCGCTTGCAGGCGGTAACAAGTCCGATTTTTCAGCCAAAATCAAAACCATCGTCGAAAACAACACTTCCGTTGACGCAAACGGCAACAAAACGGTAAACTATACGGGCGTTGCGTGCGATTTATACGCCGAATACAGAAGCGAACTCATTGCTTACGCTAAAAAAGCGGTTGCTTCGGAAATCGACGGCAATAAGTACGGAGAGTTGACTTTCGATTACGATATCGTAGAGTTTTTATACTTCAAAGCGCTTGACGACAACCTTGCCGGATTAAAAGCAGGCACCGTTACCCGCGCACAGGTGGAAAACGCCTATATTAAAAACGCGACAAAGTTTATGAGCGACTATATTAAGGCTATGGCGGGTACGCAGGAAGACAAGGTTTTATATACCTTTACAGATTCGCAAGGTAACGTCTTCGATATAACCGTCAAGGAAATTTCCGCGGTGATGGACGAAGTCCTTAAAGCCAGAACGGGCAACGAGTCCGCCGACGTAAAAGGCGCGCTCCAAAACTTGTTGGGCGACGCCAAAGTTTGTACTTTGATAGAACTTATCGATTCGCTCGGCAACAAACAAAATCCCCAACCTTCTCAACTTTTAGCGGCTTAAAAGTTTGAAACGGAGGACTTAACGGTTAAGTTAATCCGAACCGAAATTAAAATGCCGTAAATAAAGAAGATACGAGAAAAAGATCTTAATAAAACCCCCGACCGCGATTGATTTGCAGTCGGGGGTTTTTGCGTTCCAAGACGTTTATTTTTGTTTCGTATCGTTTAATTATTGTGCGATAACGGGTGTAAAAAATAGCAATAACGGGCTTATAGCAAGGCTTTTAAACGTTCCTCGTAATCTTCTTCGAGGGCTAAAAGTTCGTTTGCAAAGTTCAAAACGTCCTTGTCGAGGAAGTCTTTTCCTCTCGATATAAGTTGTTTTAATTCGGTTATACCCATAACGGTGCCTTTAAGCATCATTTCCGCTACGTGAGAGCAGGAATCGTCTGTCAACGTGTTTAACTTGACCGACGTATAAAGCATGGCTTTTTTCATAACGTTTACGTCTTTTTGCCCGAAACCGCGTTCGCTCATATAAGCGGAAATTTTCCCGATAAATTTCTGATATCCCTCGTATTCGAACTGAAGTTCTTCCTTCATCTTCAAACACGAACATTCCGGCAGAACGTTTGAAATCGACTGCATGGCGATGTGCGCGTTTTTAAAAATATTGTTTAATTCTTCGTGATTAAGTTTTATATCCGTCATAATTGTCACCTCGTATATAAAATGGGCAAAATCGGGTTTTTTATGTAAATTCGTTTGACAAGCGGTATATTTTATGTTATCCTACTTAAGAACCGCTCGTATAGGGCTTATTTTTAAGTTTGCGGATACTTTCGCAACGCCCGTATTTTTCACGGCGAGATTGGACAGGGAGGTAAAAATATGTACGCAATTATCGAAAACGGTAGCAAACAATATCGTGTTTCCGAAGGTGACGTCGTTAAGTTTGAAAAACTTAGCGCCAACGTAGGCGACAAGGTAAAGTTCAACGTTTTATTGGTTTCCGACGAAAACGGTATCAAGGTAGGAAGCGACGTTGCTTCTTTCAAAGCGACCGGTGAAGTACTTAAACAGGATAAATTCAGAAAGATTATCGTGTTCAAATACAAATCCAAAAAGCAAGAAAGAAAAAAACAAGGTCACAGACAACCTTTCACGGCTGTTAAGATTGAGTCTATATCAGCTAACTAATTAAATATGGAGGATAATAATATGTTTTTATTCAGATTATTTGCTCATAAAAAGGGTGTTGGCTCCTCAAAGAACGGTCGTGACAGCGCTGCGCAACGTTTAGGCGTTAAACGTTCCGACGGTCAATTCGTTCTTGCCGGCAACATTCTCGTTCGTCAAAGGGGTACTAAATTTCACCCCGGTAAAAACGTAGGCATCGGTAAAGACGATACCTTATTCGCTTTATCCGACGGCGTCGTAAGATTTGAAAGATTGGGCAAAGACAGAAAACAAGTAAGTATTGAAGTCAAAGAAAACTAATTTTAACTAAAAGCGCGCCGATAAGCCTGTTATCGGCGCTTTTATATTACTATGATTACTTTTGAAAGCGAATTTTTTAACGTCCGCGACACCTTAACGTGCGGTCAGGTCTTCAGGTTTAACGCCTTTGAAGACGGAAGTTATACCGTAAAATCAAAAGGCGAAATCGCAAAACTGCGCGTTGAAGGCGATACCGTGCAAGTTACTTCTACGAACGACGAATATTTTGAAAACTATTTTGATTTAAAAAAAGACTATTCGGCGCTACTTGAAAGCGTTTTGTCCTGCAACAACGAAAAGGTGAAAAAAGTTGCGGAAAAATATCGCGGAATCCGCATTTTGCGTCAGGACGGCATAGAGGCGTTTTTTTCTTTTCTCGTTTCTCAAAACAATAATATTCCCAAAATAAAATCGACCATAGAAAAATTGTGTGTCGCGCTCGGAGAAAAACGTGTTTTCAACGGCGAAGAATTTTACGCTTTTCCCACCACGGAAGCCTTTTTTAAAGCCGATTTATCCGTTTTAAAGCAATCCGGGCTTGGTTACAGGGCGGAATACGTTAAAGAAGCCGCCGTAAAAATTCGTTCCGGAGAGATTGATTTTGAAAAATTAAACAGGCTCGATACCGATACTCTAAAAAAAGAACTGTTAAAAATTAAAGGCGTTGGGGATAAAGTGGCAAATTGCGTAACGCTTTTCGGATTCGGAAGAAGCGATAGTTTTCCCGTTGATACCTGGATAGAAAAAATATATCGTGAGGATTTTGACGGAAAACTTACCGACAGAGCGAAAATCAGTCGTTATTTTCTGAATACGTTTAAAGAAAATTCGGGTTACGTTCAGCAATATCTTTTTTACGCAAAAAGAGAAAAATTTATATAAAAAATATGCGAAGCCTTAATCGGAAGGCTTCGCATATTTTTTACAAAAAAGCAGATAATCGACCTATACGGGGACTTTTAAGTTGTTATTCGTCGCAACAAATATAAAAAGAGGGTTTTAGCCGTCCGTTAAACCGTCATTCGGTTTAGGTTTTGGGGGATTCGTATTCTTCTAAAAATTCAATCATATTTTTTCGGTAACGACGGGGAAGACAGTTATTTTGCATTTTTAAATTTTTCCTTTCTTTTATAGTTACCGAATTAAAATATGACAGCCACAGTTTTTGAAATTCTATTTCGTCCTTGTCAAGATATACGTAAACGGGTTCGTTGCTCGTAAAAGTTAAAAGTTCCTTTCCGTTATAAATCGTCAACTTATTGCGCTTTACGTCGTGCAGAACAAAACGTTCGTTACAAAATCTTGTTTTAAAGTGCGGCGCGATAAGATCGACCACGTCGTTATCGGGCGAAAAATGCGCGTACCATATCCCGCTTGCAGACTTTTCGAATCTTATAAAACCCGATAGTCTGTGAACTTCGTAACTTATCCTGCTTTTAAGTTCGTAAAAGGCGAGGATATCCGTATCCGAATAGTCGTCAAGAATGTTTTTTCTTTTTTGCAGGCACTTATAAGCGGCGTTGAATACGATCGTTTCTTTTAAGTCGTCGTTTGATCTCAAACCGTAAAAAAGCGTCGATAACAGGCTTATACCCCCACATTTGACGATTCCTTTCTTTACTCTTTCACTTAAATAGGGATTACTTTCGATAACTTTAACCGAACAATCGAAGGAGGGCTGAAAACTTCCCGAAAAGACCGCGATAGGCTTTTCCTTCATGGTAAAACTTTCAAAAAGAGCGCAAAAGATCCCGTCGAAATCGTTCGATATTTTGTAGGCAATCATAATTCTCCGCCCATAGCGCTTAAAGCGACGTCGTAACTCGAAAACATATTGAGTTGTTCGTATTTTTCCGTTCTTTCCGACAACATAAGTATATTTTTGACGGCAGAAAGCCTTTCCATACCGCCGAATTTACCGTTGCAGGTGATAAAATGCATCGCTCTTTTTAAAATCACGCGCATTTTAAGCAAATCTTTAAAATCGAGTTTCCCGTATTTTCTTGCCGCAACTATCTTGCTCGCGCTTTTAAAACCTATTCCCGGCACCCTGAGAAGAATCTCCGGCGGCGCCGTGTTTATCTCGACGGGAAAAAGTTGCATGTTTTTAAGCGCCCACGAGCATTTGGGATCCATCGATAAGTCGAGGTTTTCGTCGGGCGACAGGATTTCGTTTGCCGAAAACCCGTAAAATCTCAGTAGCCAATCGGCTTGATACAGTCTGTGTTCTCTCAAAAGCCCTGCGGGAGCAACCGGCAAAAGGTTTGTTTTAAAATTTGCCGGTACGTAAGACGAATAGTAAACGCGTTTAAGTTTGAATTTATCGTAAAGCCCTTCGGAAAGCCTTACTATCTGCCCGTCCGTTTCGGGCGAAGCGCCTATGATCATCTGCGTGGTTTGTCCGGCGGGTAAAAAGTTGCGGTTTTTCTCTTTCCTCGCGTAAATATATTCTTCCGCCATGTCGCGCATCGGCAAAAGTATGTTTTTTTTGTTTTTCTGAGGGGCTAAAAGTTTAAGACTTTTTTCTGACGGAAGTTCTATATTAAAACTCATTCTGTCCGCGTAATTTCCCGCTCTGTCAAGAAGAAGTTTGTCGGCGCCGGGGATGCCTTTCAGATGAATATAGCCGTTAAAACGATAAATTTTGCGTAATTTTATAACTGTTTCCAGCAAAAGTTCCATCGTTTTGTCGGGCGAGCCTTCCACCGCCGACGATAAAAACAAGCCCTCGATGTAGTTTCGTTTGTAAAATTCGATTACGAGTTCGCATATTTCGTCAGGAGTCATCGACGCCCTCGGTACGTCGTTAGACCGTCGGTTTACGCAGTACAGACAGTCGTAAACGCATTTATTCGTCATAAGTATCTTTAAAAGCGAAATGCATCTTCCGTCCTCGGTAAAAGAGTGGCAGATACCTCCGTAACTTGCGTTTCCGATTCCGCCGTTGTTTCTCCGTGACGAACCCGACGACGAACAAGACACGTCGTATTTAGCGCTTTCGGTTAAAATTTTCAGTTTTGTCCGATCTATCATACGCGGCTTAACCTCAAACAAACGTTCTATAAACATTATATCCGATTAACTGTATTATGTCAAACGAATGTTCCATATATTTTTTATTTAACAAAAATTACAATTTGTTTTTTCTTTTGCGAGCGGGAAATAATACGATTTAACCGTGTTAAGAGAAAAAACAAGCCGATATTCGGTAAAAACTGTCTAAAAAGAATAAAAAACCCACAAAAAAATCAAAAAATTACTTTTAGATATTGACTTTATTTGCGGTTATATGTTATTATTATCAAAGGTATAACACTATGATTGACAAAAAAGAATTATATTTAATTACGGACGAAAAACAGCGTTTGTATTTTACCGGCTATCAAAGCACGGACGGGTACCTCGTTCTTGGGCGTGATTTTGAGTATTTCGTAATCGACAGCAGATACTTTTACGCCGCAAAAAAACTTTTATCCAAGCAAGGTATAAAAGTAATTCTTGGTTCTAATTACGACGAGTTAAAGAGGATAGCCGAAGAAAACGATATCGAAGTTCTGGGAGTGGATTATACAAAAACCACTATGTCTGATTATGACGTTTTCGTAAAATCCGGCTATAAACTCAAAGACGTTTCGCAGGAAATCAAAGATTTAATGCTTATAAAGTCGGAAGCGGACTTAAGTAAAACGCAAAGGGCTTGTAAGATTGCCGAAACAGCGCTGAAACAGATTTTGCCTTTCATAAAAGAGGGGATAAAGGAAAGAGAACTTGCGGCGGAACTCGAATATCGCATGAAAATGCTCGGTGCGTCGGGGACTTCTTTTGAAACCATAGTGGCTTTCGGTAAAAATTCCGCCGTTCCGCACCACGTTACGGGCGAAACGGTTTTGAAAAAGAATATGCCCGTTCTGATTGACTTCGGTTGCGTATATAAAGGTTTTTGTTCGGATATGACGAGGACTTTTTATTACGGGACGCCCGATAAAGAGTTTAAAAACGCTTATCGCGCCGTTTATCTTGCGCACGTTACCGCTGCGGAAAATATATCCGAAGGCACCAAATGCGTCGCCGCCGACGCTTTTGCGAGGAACGTTTTAAAGGAAAACGGAATGGATAAATACTTTACGCACTCGTTGGGGCACGGCATAGGCGTTAATATTCACGAGGCGCCCGCGGTATCGCCGAAAGGTAAAGGCGTTTTAAAAAGCGGAATGATTTTTTCAATCGAACCGGGCGTTTATTTTGACGGGAAGTTCGGTATAAGAATAGAAGACAGCGTAACTTTACGCGACGGAAAAGCCAGATCTTTCATGACTTTTACTAAAAAACTTAAGGTTTTAAAGTAAGAAACCTACGAAATAAAAATAAATAACAGCATATAAACAGGAGACATTTATGGTATCAGCAGGCGATTTAAGAAAAGGCGTAACTATCGAATACGAAGGTAAAATTTACGTTGTGGTCGATTTCTTACACGTAAAACCGGGCAAGGGCGCCGCTTTCGTAAGAACTACCCTTAAAAACATCGTTGACGGCAGAGTTTTGCAACTTACCTTCAACCCCACCGAAAAGTTTGAAAATGCGGTTATCGAAACCAAAAAGATGACTTATTCCTATAACGACGGCGAACTTTATTATTTTATGGACGAAGAATACAATATGATTCCGTTAAACTACGATCAGGTTGAAGATTCTTTGAAGTGGATCAAAGAAAACGATCCCGTAACCGTTAAATTTTATAAAGGTTCCGCTTTCTCGGTGGAATGCGAAAACTTCGTGGAACTTTTAATCACTCAGTCCGATCCCGGCGTTGCCGGCAACACCGCCACCAACGCTACCAAAAACGCTACGCTCGAAACCGGCGTTAACATTCAGGTTCCTATGTTCGTTAACGAAGGCGACACTATAAGAGTCGATACGAGAACGGGCGAATACATGGAAAGAGTTAAAAAATAAGACTTTAAAAAAGGGGATTTTCCCCTTTTTTGTTTATCAATCAGGGTAAAAATGAAAATCGCTTTTATAAGCGGCGGAACCAAAGGTATAGGTCTTGCCGTTGCAAAAAAACTTCAAAAGTCGGGCTATACGCCCGTTATCAACTATTTTTCCGATGATAATACCGCAAAAAAAGTTGAAACGGAATACGGTTTTGTTACCGTTAAAGCCGACGTTTCCGACGAAAAAGCCGTTACGGCGGCGGTGGACGGCGTTATTAAAAAATTCGGTAAAATAGACGTATTGATAAATTCCGCAGGGATAGCGCCGCGGCAAAGCGTTTTGCTTGACGCAAAAGAAGAAGTAATTTCGCGTACGGTTAACGTGAACTTGCTCGGCGCGATGTACACGACCAAAGCGGTTTTTAAGTACATGTTGGAAAGAAGAAGCGGCGTCGTTGTAAATATATCCTCGGTTTACGGGGAAAGAGGCGGCGCTTGCGAAGCCGTTTATTCCGCAACCAAAGGCGGAATAAACGCGTTTACGAGGGCTTTTGCCATAGAGGCGGCGTCCGCAAACGTAAGGGTTAACGCGGTCGCCCCGGGGTTTATAGATACCGATATGAACGCTCATATAACCGAAGCCGAGCGTAAGTCTTTTTGCGACGAACTTTTACTCGGACGTATAGGAACGCCCGACGACGTTGCCGACGCCGTCTGTTTTTTGGTAAACGCTACTTACGTAACGGGCGCGATTATTCCCGTTGACGGCGGAATGAATTTATAAACGTTGAAAGGTGCGATTTTTTCGCTCCTTTTTTACTTTCCGAATTTGTCGTAAAAGGCGGATTTAAGTCGCTTTGAGTGAGTTTTTCGGCTTAACGGGCATATAAATTTAATAAATTTAGTTAAATATATAAATTTGCATTGCAAAATTCCAAAAATGTGGTAAAATAAAATTGAAAATAACTCGGGGTAGGTGGATTATGACAAAAGTTATCGAAGACCGTAAAAAAACTCAATTAGAAGTCGCCGACGTTACTAAACGCAGAGTCGGACGGCCGACAAAAAAGCAACAAAATTACGGAAGCGACGTTCCCGTTTATCTTTTCCACGAAGGCACGAATTATCGTTCCTACGAATTTTTAGGCGCTCACTTTACCGAAAAAGACGGTAAAAAAACGGTGTCTTTCAGAGTATGGGCTCCGAATTGTACCGAGGTTTCGGTCGTCGGCGACTTTAACGGGTGGGATACTAACGCCAACCCGATGACGAGGATCAACGGCGCCGGCATCTGGGAATGTTTTATCGAGGGCATAAAGCAGTACGATATCTATAAGTACGCGTTAAAAACGCCCGAATCGGGGCTTAATTTTTACTATAAAGCCGATCCTTTCGCTTTCCATACGGAAACGCCTCCCGAAAACGCCTCCAAGGTTTACGATCTCGAGGGTTATAACTGGCAGGCGGGCGAGTTTGAGGAAAAAAGAAAAAATATCGACGTGTATAACGCGCCGACCAATATTTTTGAAGTCAATCTGCTTTCCTGGAGAAGAAACGAGGACGGTTCGCCGCTTTCTTACGTTCAACTTGCGGAAACCCTCGTTCCGTACGTAAAGGAAATGGGATATACCCACGTAGAGTTTATGCCCATAACCGAATTTCCGTACGAGCCGAGTTGGGGCTATCAGGTAACGGGGTACTTCGCGCCGACTTCGAGAATGGGTACGCCTAAGGACTTTATGGCGCTCATCGACGCTTTCCACCTTCAGGATATAGCGGTAATTTTAGACTGGGTACCCGCGCATTTCCCGAAAGACGCTTTCGGGCTTTACGAATTCGACGGCACTTGCCTTTACGAAGACAAAAATCCTTTAAGGAGGGAACATAAAGACTGGGGAACGAGAGTTTTCGATTTCGGCAAAACCGAAGTACAGTCGTTTTTGGTTTCCTCCGCCATGTTTATGTTCGATAAATACCACGTTGACGGGTTAAGAGTAGATGCGGTTGCTTCAATGTTGTATCTCGATTACGGAAGACGCGAAGGCGAATGGGAGCGTAACAGCGCCGGCGGAAACATAAACTTCGAAGCCGTCGCGTTTTTACAAAAATTCAATTCGGCGGTCAGAACGGCTTATCCGTACGCTCTTACCGTCGCGGAAGAATCCACAGCCTTTCCGAAGGTTACCTGGTCGCTCGACGTCGGGGGGTTGGGGTTTACCCACAAATGGAACATGGGTTGGATGAACGACGCTTTAAAGTATATCGAAACCGATCCGATGTACAGGTTCTATCATCATAACGAACTCACTTTTTCGATGATGTACGCTTATTCCGAAAACTACATTTTACCCATCTCTCACGACGAGGTGGTTTACGGAAAAGGTTCGCTCATAAACAAGATGCCCGGCGCCTACGTTGATAAATTCGGAGGGGTAAGGGCGTTTATGGGATATATGATGTCTCATCCCGGCAAAAAGTTAATGTTTATGGGACAGGAATTCGGTCAGTTTGACGAATGGGACTACAAAAAAGGACTCGAATACTTTTTGACGGAAGAATACGACGCTCACAAAAAAATGCAACGGTTCTTCAAAGACCTCAATAATTTTTATAAAAATCACGACGCGCTTTACTCTATAGACAACAACTGGAACGGTTTTGAATGGCTGGTTGCAGACGACGCGCAAAACAACGTGTTAGCCTACGAAAGAAAGGGTTTCAGCGCTGAAATTCTTCTTTGCGTCATCAATTTTTCCGGCGTTTCACATTACGATTATCGCATAGGCGTAAACGGACAAAAATACAAACTCGCGTTTTTATCCGACGATGAAAAGTACGGCGGTTACAATAAATCCGGCGACTGGGTATTTACGGCGGAATCCATACATTCTAACGGCAAAAGCAAGTCTATCAAGGTAAATCTTGCTCCGTTGTCGTTTATGTATCTTATAAAAGAAAACTGATAAAAGCGAATTGACGGCAGGCGCAAAGCGTCTTACGTTGACAATAAATTCGTAAAGGGGATAATATGGCAATAAAAAAAGAATGCGTCGCCATGCTTTTGGCGGGAGGACAAGGCAGCAGACTTTACGCTTTGACAAGCAAAGTCGCAAAACCTGCGGTTACCTTCGGCGGAAAATATAAAATTATAGATTTTCCGCTTTCAAACTGCGTAAACTCGGATCTCGACACGGTGGGCGTACTGACGCAATATCAGCCGCTTTTACTTAACGATTATATCGGAAACGGTCAGCCGTGGGATCTGGACAGATCTTTCGGCGGCGTACATATTCTTTCTCCTTATCAGGCAAAAACGGGAAGCGATTGGTTTAAAGGCACCGCAAACGCCATTTACCAGAACGTAACCTTTATAAAACAGTACAATCCCGAATACGTGCTTATATTATCGGGCGACCATATTTACAAAATGAATTACGCCGCCATGATAGCGGAGCATAAAAAGAACGGCGCCGATTGCACCATTGCCGCCATACAGGTTCCGCTTAAAGAAGCCTCGCGGTTCGGAATTTTAAACACGAACGAGGACGGAAGTATTTACGAATTTGAAGAAAAACCGAAAAACCCGAAGTCGAATCTCGCGTCGATGGGTATTTACGTATTCACCGCGTCCAAACTTTATAAATACCTTGACGAGGATGCGAAAAACCCGAAATCTTCCAACGACTTCGGAAAGGACGTTCTGCCCGCAATGCTTTCCGGCGGAGAAAAAATGTTCGCTTACAACTTCAAGGGATATTGGAAGGACGTAGGAACGATAGATTCTTTGTTCGACGCGAATATGGATCTTCTCGGCGATAATCCCAAATTCGAACTTAACGACAGAGAATGGAGAATACACTCGCGTAACCCGATAGCGCCTCCGCATTACGTTGGCGATGAGGCTGTAATAAAAAACAGTATAGTGTCGCTCGGCGGTGAAATTTACGGCACCGTCGAAAACGCCGTTTTGTCCGATCACGTTACGGTAAAAAAGGGCGCGACGGTAAGAAACAGCGTATTGTTTAAAGGAGTCGTAATAGGCGAAAACGCCGTTATCGAAAACGCTATTTTAGACGAGGACGTAGTAGTGGGCGACAATGCGAAAATCGGTAAAATTTCGGATAACGGTCGTAAAATTTCCGTAATCGGCAGAGGATGCGTTCTTTCCGATAACACCGTAATCGAACCGGGCGAAATATTTGAAGCCAAAGAATAATCGGGAGGTTATATTATGAACGCATTAGGTATTATATTTTCCAACATTCACGATAACAACGTCCCCGAACTTACAATGAACCGCACGATAGGCGCGATTCCTTTTGCCGGCAGATACCGCCTTATAGACTTTACGTTATCGAGCATGGTTAATTCCGGCATTACCCACGTAGGTTGCGTCACCAAGCGTAACTACAGGTCGCTTATCGACCACGTCGGAAGCGGAAAAGAGTGGGATCTTGCAAGAAAAAACGGCGGATTCGTTTTGCTTCCTCCGTTTGGAGAAAAAGATTCGGATACGCTTTATTCCACGAGGCTCGAAGCGTTGAAAACCGTACTCGGTTTTATCAACAGATGTAAGGAAACTTACGTCGTTATGTCGGATACAAATTCGGTTTACAACATCAACTTTACAAAGATGCTCGAAAACCACATAGACAAAAAAGCCGACGTTTCTCTCCTATACGTTAGAAAAAACGTAAGAGATATTTCGGGAACCAACAACGTTATTTTAAAAATGAACGCCGACAAAGCGGTCAAGGAATTATCGGTCGATCCCGTAATGACGGGTGAAGTCGATATTTACGGAAACATCTGCATTATGCGTAAAGATTTTCTGGTGTCGCTCGTCGCAAACGCCATAGCGCACGGAATACGTCATTTCGTAAAAGAAGCGCTTGCGCAAAACCTTGACGCGATGAAAGTCATAGGATACGAGCATATCGGCTATTTTGAAGAAATATCTTCTTTGCAACGCTTTTACAACGTAAACCTCGCGCTATTAGACAAATCGACGCGCGACGGGTTGTTCGGCGCGTCGGAAGTCTATACTAAAAACAAAGATTCCGCGCCGACGGAATACGGAGCGAACGTCGTCGTCAAAAACTCGCTTATATCCGACGGTTGCATAATCGAAGGAGAAGTATATAACAGCATCATATTCCGCGGCGTAAAAATCGGAAGAGGCGCCGTCGTTAAAAACAGTATCCTGATGAAGAGTACGGTCGTGGGCGACTACGCAAACGTCAACGCCGTCATTACCGATAAAAACGTTACCATACGTGACAGAAGAGTTTTATCCGGTTGCGAAACTTTACCTTTCTATTTAAGAAAGGACTTAACCGTGTAAAGACGTTCGGCGTAAACGTAAAAACCGCCCTATAGGTCGGTTATTAAATAAAAAGGAGGACAGTATGAGCGAAAAAAATACAGTAAAGAAAACTACCGCGAAGTCTCTTGAAAAAACAAAAGAAACTTTAAAGCCTTTATCTTTTACGGTTGAAAGAAAACTTTCGGTTCTTATGGTCGCTTCCGAAGCGACGCCGTTTATAAAAACCGGCGGGCTTGCAGACGTATTGGGTTCGCTTCCCGTAGCGCTTACGGCAAACGGAAACCTCGACGTAAGAGTAATTTTGCCCCTTTACGGTACTATGGAGGAGGGTTTTAAAACTCATCTTACCTACGTTACTAATTTTAACGTTCCCGTCGGTTGGCGTAATCAGTATTGCGGGCTTTTCTACTATAAACGCAAAAACGTAACCTTTTACTTTATAGACAACGAGTATTATTTCAAACGCGGTAACTTGTACGGGTATTACGACGACGGAGAAAGATTTGCCTTTTTCTCACGCGCGGTCTTAGAGGCTATGACGCATCTTAATTATTATCCGGACGTAATGCATTGTCACGATTGGCAATCGGCGCTTGCAATAGTTTACCTTAAAACGGTCTATAAAAACAATCCTTTATATAAAGACGTAAAAACCCTGTTTACCATACATAACATAGAGTATCAGGGCAAGTACTCTCACGACGATATATCCGAACTTTTCGGTATCGATCCCGTTTATCTTCCCGCTATGGACTATAACGGCGGTATCAACCTGATGAAAAGCGCGCTTGTTTTTGCCGACAGAGTAAGTACGGTAAGCGCGACTTACGCGCAAGAGATTCTTACGCCGGAATACGTCTGCGGTTTAGAGTACGCCGTAAGAGACGCTCAATATAAACTTACGGGTATCGTAAACGGTATCGACGTAAAAACGTTCGATCCCGAGACCGACGAAGCGATTTTTAAAAATTATTCGGCAAGCGATTTATCCGGTAAAGCCGTTTGTAAAAAAGAACTGCAAAAACTACTCGGCTTGAACGAAAAAGCAAACGTACCCGTTATCGCGATGGTTACAAGGCTTGTTTCTCATAAAGGGCTTGATATCGTAAAAGCCGTTTTTGAAAAGATTTTGTCGCTCGACGTGCAACTCGTGATACTCGGTAAAGGCGATAAAGAATACGAAAATTATTTTAAATATATGTCCGAAGTTTATCAGGGCAAAATGAAGGCTATAATTGCTTATAACAAAGATATGTCTTCAAAAATTTATTCGGGCGCAGATTTGTATCTGATGCCTTCTAAGTCGGAACCTTGCGGACTCTCTCAGATGATAGCGGCGCGTTACGGCGCGGTGCCTATAGTAAGAAGAACGGGCGGGCTTAAAGACACTATAATTCCTTTCAACGAAACGAGAAAATCCGGAAACGGATTCGGTTTTAACGATTACAACGCCGAAGGTATGTATAACGTAATCGTTGACGCAGTAGAAACTTATAAAGACAAAAAAACTTTCAATAAAATCGTAAAAGCGGCGATGACTACAGATTTTAGCTGGAAAAAATCCGCCGTCGAATACGAAAATTTATATCTCGATCTTTTTAAATAGCCAAAAAGTCATAAACCATATACTTTCGTAACGCCGTTAAAAAACAAGAATTACGGTATCGAGAGTATATCAGCGTAATCTAATCGATTAAATAAAGTTAAATTAAAATAGGAAGTTATTATGGAAAAATACACGGCAAACGAAATGCACAACCTCATCAAGGGCAAACTCAACAGATTTTTCGGCGTCGAAGAAAACGAATGCACGAAGGATACTTTATACAAAGCGGTTGTTTTGACCGTTAAGGACATATTACTCGAAAAACGCCAGAAATATCATGAAGTAACCAAAAAAGATCATTCCAAAAAGGTTTATTATCTTTGTATGGAATTTTTACTCGGCAGATCTTTAAAAAACAACGTTTACAACCTTAATCTCGGAAAAAGCCTTTCGGAGGCTTTGAAAAATTTTAACGTAACCCTTGACGAACTTTACGAACTCGAACCCGACGCAGGGCTCGGAAACGGCGGGTTGGGCAGGCTTGCCGCTTGTTACATGGACGGTCTGGCAAGTCAGAATTACCCCGCTTACGGCTTTTCCATACGCTATGAATACGGGTTATTCAAACAAAAAATCGTTGACGGTTGGCAGATGGAACTTCCCGATGACTGGCTTCCGGGCGGCGAAGTATGGCTTAACCGCAGATCGGACAAATCGTTCAGAGTTAAATTCGACGGAAGAATCGAAGAAGAATGGACGGATAACGGGCTTAAGATAAATCACGTCGATTACGAAGAAGTGGAAGCCGTTCCTTTTGATATGATGATTTCCGGTAAAGACAGCGAAGCGGTTTCGCTTTTAAGACTTTGGGCTGCCCGTTCTACCAAAACTTTCGATATGCATCTTTTCTCTCAAGGGGATTATATGCGTTGTATGAAAGAAAATAACGAAGCCGAACTTATCACCAAAGTTTTGTATCCTTCCGACAACCATTTCGAGGGAAAGGCTTTAAGGCTTAAACAGCAATATTTGCTCGTTTCGGCGTCGCTTCAAAACATTCTGGCGGATCATTATTACCGTTACGCAACGTACGATAATTTGCCCGATAAAGTCGCAATTCACCTTAACGATACGCACCCCGCTTTATCCGTTCCCGAACTTATGAGACTTCTCGTTGACGAACACGGGTATTCGTGGGATAAAGCGTGGGAGATGACTACAAAAACCATCGCTTATACGAACCACACCGTTTTACCGGAGGCTCTCGAAACCTGGAACGAAGATCTTGTTGAAAGAAGGTTACCGAGAATTTATTCGATTATAAAGGAGATTAACCGCCGTTACTGCGAATATCTCTGGAATAAATACCCCGGCGACTGGGCTAAAATCGAAAGAATGTCCGTTATGTCTTTCGGAAAAGTCAAAATGGCTAACTTGTCCGTAGTGGGTTCGCATAAAGTAAACGGCGTTTCGGCGCTCCACAGCGAAATCATCAAGCAAACGATATTCAAAGATTTTTATATAGATACTCCCGATAAATTCCTGAACGTAACCAACGGTATCGCTTACAGAAGATGGCTTTGTCAGTCTAATCCCGAACTTTCCGCGCTTATTACGGATTGTATCGGCGACGGATTCGTTCACGACGCGTCAAAACTTAACGACTTTTTAAAATATAAAGACGACAAAACCGTTTTAAGCCGTCTTGAAGCGATTAAACGTATCAAAAAAGCGCAACTTGCCAAAATGATAGCCGAGAAAAACGGTATTATAGTAGATACGAATTCACTTTTCGACGTACAGGCAAAACGTATGCACGAGTACAAACGCCAACTTCTGAACGTTATGTACATCATACACCTTTATGAAGAATTAAAGGCAAATCCCGATAAAGAAATGATTCCCAAAACCTTCGTTTTCGGCGCCAAAGCAGCCCCGGGATATTACATGGCAAAGGAAATAATTAAACTTATATGCCGTCTTGCCGACGATATCGACAACAACCCGAATCCTAAGATAAGAGAAAAACTGAAAGTCGTTTACATGGAAGATTATTCCGTTACCATAGCGGAAACTTTGATGCCCGCAACGGAACTGTCCGAACAGATTTCTCTCGCGGGAAAAGAAGCAAGCGGTACGGGCAACATGAAATTTATGATAAACGGCGCTCTGACTATCGGTACGGAAGACGGGGCTAACGTGGAAATGCACCAACTCGTCGGCGACGATAATATTTATATTTTCGGGCTGACATCGAAAGAAGTGGAAAAAATGTGGGCAGACGGCTACGACGCCGTGTCGTATTATAAAAACAACCAGAAGATTTATCGTATTATACAGGCGCTCAGAAAAGGCTATTCGGGCGTAACCTTCGATATGTTCGCGCAGTATTTAACCACTAACTCACCCGTTGCCGATCCGTATATGTGTCTTGCCGACTTCGGTTCTTATCTCGAAACGAAGGAAAGAATCGACAAAGATTATCTCGACCGCGAAACGTGGAATAAAAAATCACTCGTTAACATTGCGAAGGCAGGATACTTCTCGGCGGATCGTTCTATAAAAGAATACGCCGAAAATATATGGTATTTAAAACAGGTAACGAGTAAAACCGTTTCCGATAAATAATAAAAAAGCGAGTTAATCGACCTATAGGGGCGTTTTTCGCCCCCATAGGCGCCGTTTCTTCCTTTAATTGACAACCAACGATTTTTAAAATTACGAATGTTTATATTTAATCCCGACGTAAAAGACTTTAAATCCAAAGCGGGCGCGATACACGAAGACGAAGAAGTTATCATATCGGTTAAATCCGATTTTAATTGGATTAATTTACTCATATTAAAAGACGGCGACGGTTACGAACGTTACTCAATGACTTTCAACGAGTCGGAGAGTAGTTTTTTCGTGCCTTTCAGGGGTAAAACCGGACTGTATTATTACCACTTTGAAACCGAAGGCGGGCTTTTCGGCGCCGATTACGATTTATCTGCTACGAAGCAAAATTATAATTGCTACCGTGATTATCAACTTACGATAAGCGACAACGGTTACGAAACGCCCGATCTTTTAAAAGGAGCGGTCATATATCAGATTTTTCCCGACAGATTTTATAGAGGCGGAAACGCCGAAATCGAACAGGGCAAAATCTTGTGCAGAAACTGGGGAGAAACCCCCACATACCGCAACGGCGACGGGCAAATTTTAAACAACGAGTTTTTCGGCGGGGACTTTAAGGGCATTACCGAAAAATTAGACTATCTGGCGGATTTGGGCGTTACGGTAGTGTATCTTAATCCCATAGTCAAAGCCTTTTCTTCCCATCGTTACGACGCGGGGGATTATATGAAGGTAGATCCTCTTTTAGGCACCGAAAAAGACCTTGTAAATATGCTTAACGAGGGTAAAAAGAGAGGAATCTCTTTTATTTTCGACGGCGTATATAATCACACCGGCGCCGACAGCAAGTATTTTAACAGATACTTAAATTACGACTCTGTAGGCGCGTATAATTCCAAAGAATCGCCCTATTACGACTGGTACGAATTTTACGATTACCCCGACGGATATTCGAGTTGGTGGAATTTTTCGAGCCTTCCCTCGATAAGAAAGAACTCCGAATCTTTCCAGAATTTCATACTCGATAAAGTTTTGCCTCATTACTTTGAAATGGGCTTTAAGGGAGTGAGGCTCGACGTCGTGGACGAACTTACCGACGATTTCGTGGAAAAAATCAGAACCGTCGCAAAAAGTTACGGCGCCGTGGTTATAGGAGAGGTGTGGGAAGACGCCACAAATAAGACGTCTTACGGCGTCAGACGTAAATATTTTTTGGGGAAAGAACTCGATTCCGTGATGAATTATCAATTAAAGGACGGAATTTGCGACTTTCTTATAAATTACAGAACCGACTATCTTACGCACGTCATCGAAACGCAGTTGAATAATTTTCCGAAAACCGCGCTCGATAATCTGATGAACGTTTTATCAACGCACGATACGGTAAGAATAATAAACAATCTCGGAAGAAAAAAAGTCGTTACCGATAAAGATAAACTCAAAGACGTCGTTTTATCCGAAGAAGAAATAAAAAAGGGCAAAAAACTTGCCCGCGTCGCTTACGCATTGCTGTTTACCGTTTACGGAAGCCCTTCCGTTTATTACGGCGACGAGGTAGGCTTAACGGGCGATCTCGATCCCTATAACAGGCGTTGTTTTCCGTGGGGAAACGAGGACAAAGAGCATCTTTGTTTCTTTAAAAAACTGTCGGCTTTAAGAAAATACCCCGTTTTTATTGACGGCGAGTTTAATTTGTTGTATCATACTAAAGGCGTATTAGTTTACGAGAGGGTAAACGACGATACGAGAATAATCGTCGCCGCATCCGTTCACTTTACCGAAGTAACGATCAAATTTTCCGAATCGCTCGTTAATCTTCTGGAAGAGGACAAAGCCCCTTTAAAAGAAATCACGCTTACCCGCGGTACGGTTGCCATATTGAAACAAATAGGGTAAAAGGCGTATAATCGACCTATAGGCGGACTTTTCCGTTTATAATATAAGTAAGACAAGCAAAATCCGCTCCGAAAATCCGGCGCGCACTTAAATTATCCTGACAAAGAGAGAAAAAAATGAACGTTCTTGAAAGAATTACGGGCGAGTTTAATCTTCGCCCTGACCACGCAAAAAACATCGTACAACTTTTAGACGACGGCAACACGATTCCTTTTATCGCGCGTTACCGTAAAGAACTTACAGGGCATATCGACGATCAGGTTCTCAGAGAATTTAACGACAGGCTCAATTATCTTAGAAACCTCGAAAAGAGAAAAGAAGACGTCAAAACCGCCATAGAAGAACAAGGTAAACTTACCGATGAAATAGTCGAAGCCCTTTCAAAAGCCGAAACCCTTACCGAAGTCGAAGACATTTACAGACCGTACAAGCAGAAAAAGAAAACGCGCGCTACGGTCGCCATATCCAAAGGTCTGGAGCCTCTTGCCGATATTATTCTGGCGCAGGAAGTTAAAACGGGAACCGTATCCGATCTCGCAAAACCCTACGTTTCCGAAGAAAAAGGCGTAAAGGACGAAAAAGAAGCCGTTCAGGGCGCGGAGGATATTATAGCGGAAAGAGTTTCCGACGACGCGGAATTAAGAAAAAAACTCCGCCGTATCTTTATGAGGAACGGGGAAATCTCCTCGAAACTATTAAAGAAAGAAGATGAAGGAGCTTCCGTTTACGAAATGTACGCGGATTATTCCGAACCCGTTTCGGAAATAAAAAGCCATCGTATTCTTGCTCTTAACCGCGGCGAAAAGGAAGGCTTTTTACGCGTAAAAGTTTCGGTCGATAAAGAATTTGCTTACAGAGTTTGTCAGGCGGGTTACGTTAAAGAAGGCAGTATCACTACCGACCTCGTAAAAGACGCCGTTTGCGACGGATACGACAGACTTATTTATCCTTCTATAGAACGTGAAATAAGAGGCGTTTTGACAGACGGCGCCGACGAACAGGCTATAAAGATGTTTGAAGTTAACCTCGAACCTTTATTGATGCAACCGCCCGTTAAAGACGTCGTTACCATGGGCTTTGACCCCGCTTACAGAACGGGTTGCAAAATCGCCGTGGTTGACGAAACCGGTAAAGTTCTCGATAAAACCGTCGTTTATCCGACTCCTCCTCAGTCAAAGCAGGAAGAAGCGACGAAAGTTCTGATAAATCTTATCAATAAATACAAAGTTGACGTTATTTCGATAGGTAACGGCACGGCTTCTAAGGAATCGGAAATTTTTGTTTCCGAACTTATAAAAAATCCGCTTATCGACCACAAAGTAAGTTACATCGTGGTAAGCGAGGCGGGGGCTTCGGTTTATTCGGCTTCCAAACTCGGCGCGGAAGAATTTCCCGACTACGACGTATCGGAAAGATCTGCCGTTTCCATTGCGAGAAGGTTGCAGGATCCTCTTGCCGAACTTATTAAAATCGATCCTAAATCGATCGGCGTAGGTCAGTATCAGCACGATATGCCCGAGGCAAGACTCGACGAAGTGTTAAAGGGCGTTTTAGAAGATTGCGTAAATAAGGTCGGCGTTAATTTAAACACCGCAAGCCCGTCGCTTTTATCTTACGTTTCGGGGCTTAACAGCGCGATAGTCAAAAACATAGTCAAATATAGGGAGGAAAACGGTAAGTTCACGACGAGAAAAGAGTTGTTGAAAGTTCCGAAACTCGGAGAAAAGGCTTTTGAACAGTGCGCGGGCTTTTTGCGTATTCCCGACGGTAAAGACGTTCTCGATAACACGGGCGTCCATCCCGAAAGTTACGCGGCAACCGTTAAACTTCTTGATGTTTTCGGTTACACCCCCGATGACGTAAAAGCGGGTAAAGTTACCGAACTCAGTCAAAAAATCAAAGAGTTCGGCGAAGAAAAAACAGCCGCCCTTTGCGGACTCGGCGTTCCTACGCTACGCGATATTTTAAGCGAACTTATAAAACCCGGCAGAGACGTAAGAGATTCGCTCCCCAAACCCATGCTTCGGTCGGATATAATGAGTATTTCGGATTTGGTTCCCGGCATGCAGATAAAAGGTACCGTAAGAAACGTTATCGACTTCGGCGCGTTTATAGATATAGGCGTTCATCAGGACGGTCTCGTTCATATATCTGAAATGTCGGATAATTACGTCCGTCATCCGTCGGACGTGTTGAAAGTAGGCGAGGTCGTTACCGTTACCGTTTTAGGCGTTGACGTAAAAAAGAACAGAATATCCCTTACAATGCGTTCGCAAAAGAAAAACGCTTGACAAAAATCACAAACTTTGATAAAATCAAAGGTATCACAGGAGGTATTATCATGACTTTCGATAAAGTTAAACAAATAATTGCGGAACATCTCGGTATAGACGAAAACACGATTACCGAAAACAGTAAAGTTATCGCCGACCTCGGCGCCGACTCTTTGGACATAGTCGAATTGGTTATGACGATAGAAGACGAGTTCGGCGTTACGGTCGAAGAAGACGATCTTCAAAAAATCGTTACCGTAGGCGATATCGTAAACCTTATAGATAAAACTTAAAAACTGCCGTTAATCGGCTTATACGCGGACTTTTTTTAAAGAAGTCCGCGTTTTTCGTGCTGAAAAAGTTATGAAAAACAAAAAAATCGCCGTTAACTTCCGCCACAAAACTTTTCGCAAAATACAGGCGAAAACAAACGGTAAAAAAAGGCTTTACGAAAACGCTTCGTAAGCTAAAAAAGTTAAAAAATAAAAAATGCTTCTTCTATGTAAAATTTCGGTAAAAACACTTTAGTTTTTCTTAAAAGTATGATATACTTTTTATAACTTTAGTTATAAATAACAGAGTAGAGGCGTTTAAATTGAGCAAAGGCGTTAAAAGTAAACAAGGTGACAGAGCAAGCGGATTCGCAAAAGAAATATTCGGAATGGGGATTTTACTTTTCTCGGTCCTGTCTTTGCTGTGCCTTATTACGGGCGACGTTATATTTTACACGGTCGGTAGTTACGTCCGCGGGTTTTTCCTCGGGCTTTTCGGCTATTTTTCTTTCGCCGTGATATTCGCTTTCTGCCTTTCAGGGTTGCGGTTATTGCTTGATCGTTCTTTGCTGTCGGGAAAAACAAAACGTACGTTATCGCTCGTTTTTTTATTTGCTTTCGCAATAGCGGCAATAGTACAGACCGCTCTTTTTTACGACGTCGGGCTGAGTTTCGGCGATAATTTTTCGGCGGCTTACGGCGGCGGTAAAAAAGATTTTTCTTCGTCCACCGTTACGGGCGCCGCGTCGCTTCTTTTAATTTGCCCGTTAGGCTCCGTAATAAGCAAAGTCGGTTGTTACGTAGCGTTTTCGCTCGTAATCGTTTTGACTCTCGCTTTATTTTTTAAGTCGAAGTTAAAACAAGTATCGTTTGGTCGCACGCGCGTTTCGGCAAGAGATAAAAAGCAAAAAAACGTTCTTTCGGCGACGCAAAAAAAGCATAAAAAAGATAAAGCCGACAACGACGAAACAGACGGCGATTCTCAGATAAAAAAAGACGAAGAATTTACCGAAACCATACCCGTAAGAAGACCGGAATATATGGGCGGCGGGGATTTTTATCTGAAATCCAGGCGCGACTATAACAAAACTTCCAGACAAATCGACGTTTTCGGCGGAGATTTCGGGTTCAGAAACTCAAAAAACAAGTCCGATTTAACTTCTCAAACCTACGGGGAACAATACAAAAAAGGACTCGGCAGGGAAAGTAATTACAGACAAGATTTAAGTCCCGAGGCAAATTATATAATGACGCCTCCGCCGCTTAATCCCGAAAGCATAGGGCAACCGCCCATAAAAGCGGACAATCCTTCAAATCGGTTTACGGGAAGACGCGGGACGGCTCCCGAATACGACGATAACGCCATTGACGGCTCCGTATATAACGTGAACGGTCGTACGGAACAGCGTTCCGCTCGCGGTCGGGATAATTTCGGGAATTTCGGACGCGATCGTTACGATTCGGCTAACGTACGCGGCGGGCTTTTCGACGGCGCCTATCATACGGAAAACGGCGCGAACGAAAGGACGTTCAAGCCGAAACAAGACGGTTACCAAAGAGATATCGAACAGCGCCTCAACGTTGAACGCGGTAAAAACAATCCCGATAATACCGACGGGTTAACCCGCGCCGTCAACGAAATGATGACGAATGCTTCCGAAGAACCGAGCCTTCCCAACATGTCGAAAACTTATAATCCCGCGACGAAAGCTAACGGATATGATTCTATCGGCAACGAAAATAATACGCATTTTCAAAAAAACATGCGCGACGCGCCCGAAAGTTCGGGTTACGATACGGCTGACGACGGCGGTTTGAACCGTACCAACGTACCCGATATGACGGGTAAGGAAAACGGTGAAGATTATACGGAAGAATACCGCGGACGGAATTTAAGCGATATAAAGAGGGAAGACTCTTACGAAACCACTAAGTCCCGTCAGCCTTTTGACAGAAAACCGCGCTCAGGGGGCGTAGAAAATCCGACGCGCGTCGGCGTCGAAGAAGGAAACCGCGCGGAAACCTATCGTACAGAAAATCCGATGAGGCAGGCTTCTTCGGAGCATGCGGGAAGCGAACACAGGTTCGATAACGGACGTCCTGATACGCATACGCCGCCGGATAAATCGGATACCAAATTTACCTCCGTAACGGAAAGTCAACTTTCGGATATGCCGGAAGAACCCGATCCCAACGACGGCTACATGTCGATAGAAGATATGCCCCGTAATTACAGATACGTAAGACCTACGGCAGATCTTCTGAATATGATAGATATCGACGAGGCAAAAGTTCTTGCGGAACGTCAGCGTCTTATGGAACTTGCGAAACTCGTCGAAACCAACTTTTACAAGAGAGGCGTAACCGTTACGCTCGAAAATATCGTTTACGGTATGTCCATAACGAGGTTTGAATATTCCATACCTACGGAGACTTCGGTTAAATCCATCACGCAGAATCAGGGCGATATCGCCGTATGGTTACACGCCAAAGGCGAAATACGAATCATCGCGCCCATTCCGGGGACGTCGCTTATAGGTATAGAAGTGCCTAACCTCGTCCGTTCGCCGGTGGGGCTGAGAGAACTTATTTCTTCTTCTCAATTCAGAAAACTCAAAAAAGACGGTATATATATCCCTGCAGGCAAAAACGTTATGGCTGAACCCGTATTTTTAAACCTTACGGATATGCCTCACCTTTTGATAGCGGGCGCGACGGGTACGGGTAAATCGGTATTTTTAAACGCTATGCTCGTAAGTCTGTTATACACTTATTCGCCGGAAGATCTGCGCATAGTGATAGTCGATCCCAAACAACTCGAATTCGTAGGGTTTGAGGGGATACCGCACCTTATGTTCAATAAAATAATAACGCAAGCCGAAGAGGCCGCCGCGCTTCTTAATTATCTCGTAAAGGAGATGGAATGCAGATACGCGTTGTTTGCCAAGGCGAGAGTTAAAAAAATCAGCGCGTATAACGAATCTATCGACAGGCGAACGACTAAAAAATTACCTTACATTATCGTTTTAATCGACGAGTTTGCCGATTTAATGATGAAAAACCCCGTTGCGAAAAAGGATATGGACACAAGCATAACAAGGCTTGCCCAACTTGCAAGGGCGGCGGGTATTTCTCTTGTTTTCGCAACTCAGCGTCCTACCACCGACGTTATCGACGGTACCATTAAAAACAACTTTCCCGCGCGTATATGTTTTAAAACGGCGGATTATACGAACTCACAAGTCGTTCTCGGTGAAAACGGCGCCGAAAAATTGCTCGGCAAGGGCGATTTGCTGTATAAGGTAAACGGTCCTATGGAAAGGGCGCAGGGCGCGCTGGTCAAAGACGAAGAAATCGAGAGAATAGTCGATTTCGTCAACGAAAACAACAAGTGTTATTACGATAAAAAACTGCTCGAATACATCGCAAAAATGGCTAAAACTTACGGACAGGCGCAAAGCGCCGAAAAGGAAGGACAAATGTCCATGGATCTTGACGAAGGTTCAAGCCCCGCGGATATGCCGCCCGATTATCACAGAGCGGTAAGACTCGTTATCGTACAGCAAACGACTTCAAAGTCTATGTTACAGACAAAACTCGGCATAGGGTATAATAAAGCCGCAAGAATCATCGACTGGATGGAAAGTCAGGGCTTTATATCCTATCCTATGGATAACAAACAACGTGAAATCCGTATTGACAGGGAAGGCTACGAACAAGCGTTCGGGGAACCTTTCGACGAAGATTTCAGAAAATAATTTAAAATACTACGCGACGAATTGTTTTTATGAAAAGAAAAACCGTAGGAATGATATCGCTCGGTTGCGATAAAAACCGTATGGACAGCGAAAGGCTTTTAGGTTTTTTGCAAGACGAATACGAAATAACCAACGATATCGCCCAAACTCAAATCTTAATAATCAATACCTGCGCTTTTTTAGAGTCGGCAAGAAAAGAATCCATAGAAACGGTTTTTTCGTGTCTTCCGTACAAAAAAAACGGGAAACTCGAAAAAATCATTATGACGGGTTGTCTGCCTCAGAAGTTTATAGGCGATATTTTCGAGGAACTTTCGGAAGTCGACGGTTTTTTGGGAACTTTCGACGGAAGTCTTTTAAAACAGTTGATAACCGACATATACGCGGGTTTTCGCGTAAACTACGTGGGTAAAGGCGATGCTTTAAAATGCGAAAGGTACCTTACTACGCCTAATCATTACGCTTATTTAAAGATTGCGGACGGATGCAACAATCATTGCACCTATTGTCTTATACCAAAGATAAGAGGTTGCTATAAATCGGAAAAAATCGACGACCTCATCGACGAGGCGAAAAATCTCGGCGAAGTAAAAGAACTTATTCTGGTCGCTCAGGATACAACCCGTTACGGCGTCGATATATACGGTAAGCCGATGATAGTCGAACTTATAAGGGAACTTTCCTCTCTCGAAAACGTCGGGGGGATAAGATTGCTTTATTGTTATCCCGAACTCGTTACCGACGCGCTTATAGAGGAGTTTAAAACGAACGACAAGTTGATTAAGTATATAGATATACCGCTTCAGCACGCTTCCGATCGTATTTTAAAACTTATGGGCAGGAAAAGCACCGAAAGCGGTAATCTTGCGCTTATTGAAAAACTCAAAGAAACCGTCCCCGATATTGCCATACGTTCTACTTTTATAGCGGGCTTTCCAACCGAAAGCGAAGATGACGTCGAAATTTTAGCAAACTTTTTACGCAAAGCGAAGTTATTTAACGCAGGATTTTTTGCTTATTCACGCGAACCCGATACGCCCGCGTATAAACTTGACGGGCAGTTAAAAAGAGGAGAAAAGCAAAAGAGAACCAAATACCTCTATAAAGTGCAGAACGCCGTGATGGGCGAAATTTTAGACGGTTTCGTCGGCAAGGAACTTGACGTCGTATGCGACGGTACCGACGAAAGCGTGACGGAATTTTTCGGCAGAGCGTGGTTTTCCGCGCCCGACATAGACGGAAAAATCATCCTTTGGTCCGAAGGACTTATAGAACAGGGCAAAACTTACAAAGTACTTGTCAAAAAAAGACGCGGATCGGATCTTTACGGAGAAATTCTTTATGAACTTACCTAACAAACTATCTGTTTTAAGACTTTTGCTTATTCCGGTGATAATGGTTACGTTTTACGTAAACTTTCCTTATCACTACGTTGTGTCGTGCGCTTTATTCGGTTTTGCCGCCTGCACGGATTTTCTCGACGGACATATAGCAAGAAAATATAATCTGGTCACCGACCTCGGTAAATTTTTGGATTCAAGCGCCGATAAAGTTCTCGTTTTAACGACGCTTATTTTGCTTCTCGACGCGGGTTTTATAACGGGCGACGTACTTCCGTCGTTTATCGGCGGTTTGTGTATTGCCGTTATTTTAGCGCGTGAAATTTTAATTTCGTGTTTACGAATGGTAACGGCGGCAAAAGGAATCGTTATGGCGGCGGATAAACTCGGTAAAATAAAAACCATTCTGCAAGACGTTTCGATAGTTTTTTTCCTTCTTGCGGGTGAATTCGGAAAAAGCGGTACTATATATTCCGCGATTAAAGACGGCGCTTTGGCTAATATTCTGCACAACGTGATTTTCTTTATCGGTTTAGGGCTTTTCGTTCTCGCAATAATCATGACGGTCGTTTCCGGCGTGCATTACGTGCTGGTTTACGGCTCGAAGTTGGAGGACGATAAATGAAAACCGTTGTCGTGTCGTTTAAAAACCGAACGACAAACGCGGATATGCGGGCGGAAAGCGAGTTTATAAACTTTTTAAACGAATACACGGTGTATGCCGACAAGATTATTATTTTGGACGAAAAGTCGAATAACGGGCTTATAGAGGCGCTTTCATCCGATTTTGATTTGCTTTTCGTGCTGAATTCCGAAGAAGCCGATTTTTACGTTCCTTCGGCGGTGTCCAAGATATACGAACCTTCTTCGTTCGACGGTTTTTTCGGAAAAGACAAAACGGTATCGATTGTTCCGAAAACTTTTACGGGCAAATATCGCAAACCGCTCGAAGAACTTCTGGTTAAAAAATTCAACGTCGGCTTCGGTAAAATAACTTTCAAACTTTTCGGCACTTCGTCGGAAGAAGTACTATCCGTCGTAAACGGAATTTCGGCTGATAACCCTTCGGTTTATTTTAACGTTTCAAGCGATTTCGGCGATATAAAGGCAACGCTTATGTACTCCGATTACGCGCCGAAAAAACAGGTTGATTCCGCCGTAAAAGAATTTATTTTAAGGCTTAAAAATCACGTTTACGCCGAAGACGACGTAACCCTTCCGAAAAGGCTTCTGGACGTAGCAAAACTACGAAAACAAAAAATCTGCGTCGCAGAATCGATGACGGGCGGAAAAATCGCCTCGAAAATCGTTTCGGTAAGCGGAGCGAGCGACGTTTTTTACGAAGGACTCGTTACCTATAATACGCTTGCGAAAGAAAGGCGTCTCGGGGTAAAACACAGCACGGTCGTTCAGCACACGGTGGTGTCCGAAGCCGTTGCTTACGAAATGGCGAAGGGACTTTTAGAACAAAAAAACTGCACTTTGGCTATAACTATCACGGGGTACGCCGGTTCCGACGTTCACCCGTCCGAAGACGACGGGCTTTGCTTTATAGCCGTCGGCGCCGAAGGCAAAATTCAGGTTTACAAGTATCGGTTTAAAGGAACGCGTGAGGAAAACGTCGAAAAAGCCTCTAACGCAGCGTTGTTTCTTGCAATCAAAACGATTGAAAACCTCGACAGTCTGTAAAGAAAGGCGAAAAAAATCATATACATAAACGTCAATAAACGGAGGACAAAATGGAAGACAAATTAAAGGCTCTTGAAAAGGTCGTTCACGAGATCGAAAAAGAATACGGTAAAGGCGCTATTATGACGCTTGACCAGAACGTTGCGGCGCAAGGCATCGATACTATTTCTACGGGGTGTATCACGCTCGACGTCGCTTTGGGAATCGGCGGTTTACCGCGTGGCAGAGTGGTAGAAATTTACGGTCCCGAATCTTCGGGAAAAACAACGCTTGCGCTCCACGCGATAGCCGAAGCGCAAAAAGCGGGCGGAATTGCCGCGTTTATCGACGCGGAACACGCTCTCGATCCCATTTACGCGCAAAAACTCGGCGTCGATCTCGATAAATTATATATTTCTCAACCCGATTGCGGCGAACAAGCGCTTAATATAACCGAAATGCTCGTTGAAAGTTCGGCTATCGATTTAATCGTTATAGACTCGGTTGCGGCCCTTACGCCAAAAGCGGAAATCGAAGGCGAAATGGACGATAACGCCGTCGGCATGCAGGCAAGACTTATGTCCAAAGCGCTCAGAAAACTTACGCCTGTAATCAACAAAACCAATACCTGTATAATCTTTATCAACCAACTGCGTGAAAAAATCGGCGTTATGTTCGGAAATCCCGAAACCACTACCGGCGGAAAAGCGCTTAAATTTTACGCAAGCGTTCGTATCGACGTAAGAAAAGCCGACGCGTTAAAAGATACTTCCGGCATAATCGGTAACAGAACGAAAGCCAAAATCGTTAAAAACAAACTTGCTCCGCCGTTTAAGGTCGCCGAATTCGACGTTATTTACGGTAAAGGTATTTCGCAAGCGGGTTGCATCCTCGATATGGGCGTAGAACTCGGACTTATCGAAAAGAGCGGTTCGTGGTTTGCGATAAACGGCGAAAAGATTGCGCAAGGCAGAGAAAAAGCCAGAGACTATATCGAAACTCATCCCGAAATTTCAAGCGAAATCGAAAAACAGATAAGAGACAAACTCGTCTTGAAAGATTTCGATACCTCTCAAAACTATTCCTTAGAAGAAACGGAAGAATAATTTTTATGTAAATTGACGGAGGATTCCGTCAATTTATTTTTGACAGGCATATAATATACGACGGCGCAAAGTTTTTTCGCGCCCATGGAATAATTTATATGAATAACAGAGAAAGAAGCGTTAACGGGCTTATAGACCGATTTTTATCACAAAACATAGAGTGCGACGAATATGTTTCGCCTAAAACAACGGAGGATATAATAAACGAAATCAAGCATTTGTTTTACCCCGACGTAAAAAAACCGATAAAAGAATTTGCCGATACGAAAAAGGAAGCGGAATATCTTTACGACGCGGTTTATTCGCAGATATCGGCGTGTCTTTGTGAGGATAAAGAAAAAACCGAAAGAGCGGTCGGGAAATTTTTCGAGGCGTTACCCGAGATTAAAACAATGCTTGACGACGATCTCGATGCCTTTAAAAAAGGAGATCCCGCGGTAGAAACGACGGAGGAAATAATACTTTGCTATCCGGGGTTTCATGCGGTTTTTACTTACCGCATCGCTCACGCGTTATACGAACTCGGCGTGCCTGTATTGCCGAGAATATTCACTGAAGTAGCCCATAAAACCACGGGTATAGATATCCACCCCGGCGCAAAAATAGGCAAACGCTTTTTTATAGACCACGGAACCGGCGTCGTTATAGGCGAAACTTCCGACATAGGCGAAAACGTCAGCATATATCAGGGCGTAACGCTCGGCGCCATATCTCTTAAAAACGCATGTTCCCTTAAAGGTGTTAAAAGGCATCCTACTGTAAATAGCGGAGTTACGATTTACGCCAACGCAACTATCTTAGGCGGCGACACGATAATAGGCGAAAACGTAACCGTACCTTCCGCCGCGTTTATTACCGAAAGTGTTTATAAGAAAAATAAATAGACAAAAAACCGTCGAAAGTCCGTCTATAGGTCGATTTTCGGCGGTTTTTGCGTTTATTAAGATTAAAAAAGCACAAACGGAAACTTTTATATTCTTTTATGCGGGTAATACCAAACGCGGGTTTGGTAAAACAAACTTTGTCGGACAAAACTTTTTGCTTGTCAAACAAAACCTTTTGTAAAGTATATTATATAAATATTTATATAGCAACGATTGAAAAATCGATTGACAAAAGAAAAGATATGTTATAAAATTGTAACGTATAAAAACATATTAAGCGTGCGTTGTCGGGTTAAATCAAAACGACGAAAACCGCGATAAACGCCCACGTTGTTATATTTTTTTATAATACTCATATTCTCAGGAGGTTTGTTATGTCTCAGTATGCAAGCTCCCTGTTTCTTGCAAACGGTTCAAATGACACCGTTATGATTATCGTGATAGCGGCGGTAGTCGCCGTATTGGTATCCGTAGCAGGCATTTTAGTCGGTACGAAGGTCATCGCCAACGCGCGCAACAAAAAAATGGGCTCGACGGAAGCGATTATCGCTCGTATGAAGGAAGATGCGGAACAGGAATGCAAGGCTTTGAAAAAAGAAGCCATTTTGGAGGCAAAAGAAGCAGATTTGAAGCTTCGTAACGAGTTTGAACGCGAATCGAGAGAAAAGCGTCAGGAACTCCAGAAGCTCGAACAACGCCTTAATCAAAAGGACGAAGTTTTAAGCAAGAAAGATTCCAACTTGCTTAAAAAGAACGAAGAATTGGAACAACAGCAAAAAGAACTCGACAAAAAGAACGCGGAAGTTCAAAAGATCAGAGAAAAACTCGAAGGTCAGGAAGAACTCATGATGGCGGAACTTGAAAAGGTTGCGGGGCTTACCAAGGACGAGGCTAAACAGCGTCTTACCGAAAGCATTTTAGACGAAACCAGAAAAGACTGCGCCATACAGGTAAGGCAAATAGAGCAGGAATCCAAAGACGAAGCGGATAAAAAAGCAAAAGACATCATAAGTCTTGCGATTCAGCGTTGCGCAACCGATCACGCTTCGGAAATCACGGTTTCCACAATTGCCCTTCCCAGCGAAGACATGAAGGCGAGAATCATCGGTCGAGAAGGCAGAAACATCAGGGCGCTCGAAAACGCAACGGGTATCGAACTTATCATCGACGATACGCCCGAAGTGGTCATCGCTTCGGGATTCGATCCCGTCAGAAGAGAAGTCGCTAAAATCTCGCTCGAAAGACTTATTGCGGACGGAAGAATTCACCCCGCAAGAATCGAAGAAACGGTCGAGAAGGTTAAAAAGGAACTCGACGCGCAGGTTAAACAGAACGGCGAAGAAGCCATGTACGAAGTCGGTCTTTTCGGCATTCATCCCGAACTTATCAAACTTTTAGGTAAGTTGAAGTACAGAACGAGTTATGGTCAGAACGTTTTAAAGCACAGCATCGAAGTTGCTAACTTAGCAGGCATTATGGCTGCGGAACTCGGCGCCGACGTGAATCTTGCCAAACGCGGCGGGCTTTTACACGATATAGGTAAAGCGGTAGATCACGAAGTCGAGGGAACTCATATTTCAATCGGCGTGGATCTTGCCAAAAAGTATAAAGAAAGTAAAAACGTAGTTAACTGTATTGCCGCTCACCACGGCGACGTGGAACCCAAAACCATAGAAGCGGTACTCGTACAGGCCGCAGACGCGATTTCGGGCGCAAGGCCCGGCGCCAGAAGGGAAACGGGTACGAACTATATCAAGAGGCTCGAACAACTCGAAAACATCGCTTCGTCTTTTGCGGGCGTTGAAAAGAGTTACGCCATTCAGGCGGGCAGAGAAATCCGCGTTATGGTCAAACCCGAACAAATCGACGACAATAAGGCAATGTTCTTAGCCAAAGATATCGCCAAAAAGATCGAGGGCGAACTCGAATACCCCGGTCAGATAAAGGTAAACGTAATAAGAGAATGGCGCGCCGTCGAGTACGCTAAATAAAATCGCAATATATAGGGCCGGCGTTAATAACGTTGGCCCTTAAGTATAAAGATTGGAAAAAAGTTTGTAAATATATCAAAAAACGCCTATAATCGTAAGTATGAACGAGATATTGGAAAAAAAGATAAAAATGCTTCCGACGGATCCCGGCGTTTACGTAATGTTAAACGGGGACGGACACGTTATTTACGTGGGTAAGGCAAAAGTGCTCAAAAACCGCGTCAAGCAATATTTTTATTCTAACGTCAAGACGGATAAGGTCATGGCGATGGTTTCCAATATCGAAGATTTTTATTACATTATAACAAAATCCGAAGTTGACGCTTTGTCGCTTGAAAACAATCTTATTAAAAAATACAAGCCAAAGTACAATATTCTTCTGAAAGACGACAAAACTTATCCGTATATAAAAATCAATCTTAAAAAAAGTTACCCGTATTTTGAAATAGTAAGAAAAATAAAAAGGGACGGGGCAAAGTATTTCGGTCCGTTTATGGGCGTTTCGGCAAAAGATATTTTAGACATAGTAAACGATTGTTACATGATACGCTCGTGTCGGATACCGCTTGAAAAACATCGTGAAAAGCGCGAATGTTTAGATTATCACATAAAGCGTTGTCCTGCGCCTTGCACGGGGCGCGTAACCGAAAAAGAATATCTCGTAAACGTTGATAAAGCCATCGATTTTTTGTCCGGCAACGACGACGAAGCCGAAGATATTCTTATCGGAAAAATGGAAAGATACGCGCAACTTAACGAATACGAACTTGCAATTTCCGTTCGTGATAAACTGAAAATTTTAGATAAAATAAAACAGAAAAAAATTACTAATCTGAATCGTTTTATAAACGCAGACGTTATTGCCGTCGCGTCCAACGGATTATATTTTTCCGTAAACGTTTTGCTGACGAGAAGCGGTCGCATGCAAGGCGGAAAAAACTTTTATCTTAACACCTTGTGCGAGGAAAAAAGCGAGGCGCTTTTCGAGTTTATAAAAAGTTATTATACGATAGAAAAAAGCCTTCCCGATGAAATAATTTTATCGGAAGAATGCGCGGAAATCGACCTATTGGAGGACTTTTTCAAAAAAGAATACAATAAATCGGTTTCGATTCTCGTGCCGAAACAAGGGGTAAGAAGGCAACTTGTCGAAATGGCTTTAAGTAACGCGAACGATTATCTCGACAAAACGGTTTCCAAAATAATTCACGACCGGGATTTAACCGTAAACGCCTGCAAAAAACTGCAGATCGCCCTTAATCTTAAAAGATACCCTAAGCGCATGGAGTGTTACGATATTTCAAACATATCGGGCGTCGATAAGGTTGCTTCCATGGTCGTGTTTACCGACGGCGAAAAGGACGCTAAAGAATATAGACGGTTTATGATAAAAACAGTCGAAGGAGCAAACGATTTTGCCTCACTTAAGGAAACCCTGCAAAGAAGGCTCGCTAAACTCGGCACTTCAGAAGAAGAAAGATTTCCGAAACCGGATCTGATAATCATCGACGGCGGAAAGGGACAACTTTCGTCGGTTAAAGAAATATTCGACGAACTCGGCGTTACCGATATAGATCTTATTTCCCTTGCCAAACGGGAAGAGGAAGTATATACGATTTTTTCAAACGAACCCGTGATAATTCAGCACAGCGACTACGCTTTAAGGCTTTTGCAACGTATCAGAGACGAGGCGCACAGATTCGCAATAACTTATTTCAGATCAAAACATTTAAAACGAAACCTCGAATCCGTCCTCGACAAGATTCCCGGCATAGGAAAAAAATACAAAGACGCGCTTATGGACGCTTTTAAAACCGTTGAGGCAATAAAAGAAGCGGATATCGATACGCTCGAAAGCGTATCGGGAATAGGAAGTAAGCGCGCAAAAACCATATACGACTATTTAAGGAGCGACATAAATGGAAACTGTTAAATCGGTCGGCGTAAAAGAATTTGCCGACAAACTGCAATTAAAAGTAATAAACGAGGGCATGGGCGAAGTGGTTTTGTCGGACGTAAGCGTATCGAGGCCCGGTCTTCAACTTGCGGGATATTATGAAAAATTCGCTAACAGGCGGGTTCAGGTTATAGGTTCCGCCGAATACGAATTTATCAGAAGTTTACCCGAAAAAGCCCGCTATAAGTCGATTAAACAACTTTTTTCCAAAAACTTATGCTGTTTTATAATTGCGCGCGGGCTTGAGGTTACGGACGAAATTTTTTCCTGCGCAAAAGAATACGGTTGCCCGCTTTTCGTATCCGATAAGGTTACCACGCTTTTAATACACGAACTTACTTTATATCTTTCCGAAGAGTTGGCGCCTGTTGACAGACTGCACGGCGTGCTTGTGGACGTTTACGGCGTGGGCGTTTTAATTACGGGAAAAGCAGGGATCGGTAAAAGCGAAACGGCGCTTGAACTTATTTCGCGCGGGCATAGGCTCGTTGCCGACGACACGGTCATCGTCCATCAGAGCGGCGATAAACTTTTAGGTAAATCTCCCGTTAATACGAGATTTTTTATGGAAGTAAGGGGCATAGGCATTATAAACGTAAAAACCATGTACGGTTCGGCTTCCGTAAGGACGGATAAACAAATCGATATTTTACTCGAACTTGTTGCATGGACGCCCGAATTAAAGTACGACAGACTCGGCAACGAGAAAGCATATACCAAAATTCTCGGCACCGACGTAACTTCTTACGTTATTCCCGTACAACCCGGCAGGAATATCCCCGCTATAATCGAGGCGGCGGCTAAAAAATACAGGCTCGAAGAACAACTCGGAATGAGTGCGACCGACGAACTTATAAACAACGCTTTCGGCGATAACGACAAGTAGCGTCAAAACGACAGTTTTATGAGAATTATCGCAGGAAAGCACAGAGGCAGGGTTTTAAAAGAATTTGACGGCAAAGATATCCGTCCGACTTCGGACAGAGCGAGAGAAGCGCTTTTCAATATTTTTTCCGGAAAAGTTCCCGACAGTAGTTTTCTCGACTTGTTTTCGGGAACGGGCGCAGTCGGAATAGAAGCGATTTCGAGAGGGGCAAACTTCGTCGTAATGGTCGATATTCGCAGAGAAAGCGTTGATTTAATCAAAAAAAATCTTGCGCTCGTAAAAGAAAACGCTACGGTCGTAAATAAAGACGGAATCGATTATTTAAATTCGTTAAACCGTAAATTCGATTTTATTTTTATCGATCCGCCCTATAACAGCGATTTAGGTTATAAAGCGCTCGAAACGATAGGGAAAAGAAAACTTCTCGCTCTTAACGGGTTTGCGATTTTTGAAAGCGACAAAGAGTGCGAGGAAATCCCTTTACTTATAAAAACTTCGGTAAGACGTTACGGTAAGAACGTTTTCAACATATTTACGGCGGAGGCAACAGATGAAAATGATTGACGAAACCTGCGTTTTCGCAGGCTCATTCGATCCCGTTACCAACGGGCATGTTTTCGTTATAGGTATGGCTGTCATGACTTTTAAAAAGGTGATAGTGGCAATAGGCGTAAACGAAAAAAAGAAGTATTTTTATAGCCTTGAAAAAAGACTTGACATGCTTAAAAAAACTTGTGCCAGATACGATTCCGTTACGGTTACGTCATATAGCGGGCTTACCGCGGACTTTATGAAAGAAAACGGCGCGCGTTACCTTGTCAGAGGTATCAGAAACGACGCCGATTTAAAGTACGAAGAAGAAGTTTTTAACGTGATTTCAAAAGACTTACCAAACGTTGAATTAGTAATGTTCAATTGTCCGAAAGAACTTAACAAGGTAAGTTCTACTTTCGTCAAGCAACTGATCGCGGACGGGAAACCTTACGAAAAATACGTTCCTTACGAAATAGCGGAAATGCTTAAAAGCAAATAGCAAAGTAAAAAAGCAAATACCGAATGCAAAAGTTTTGAAAGCGCGAATATATAAAGACGGACTTTACACTTTCCGAGATAACAAAACGACTGACACCATACGGATATTCCGCCGAATGAAACGAGAGCGGAACAAAGAGATACGGAAAGTTTGTCGCCGCCGGAACGAGACAGGCTAAGCGCGCCTTTAGTACATTCTATAATTCCGCTCGTTACGGCTTTGGAATAATTTTCGCCCAAAAAAAGCGAAAGAAATTTTTCAAGAGGATACAGTATAAAGAGGTCTGCGACGATTTGCGAAAAGGTAAAAAATACCGCGATAAGTCCGCCTGTCGTCAATACTGAGATAACAGCCGAATATATCGATTCGTATAACGCGTTATCACAGTCGGTTTTAATGCTAAGTGTCCCTATAGGTCGATTATCGGGTAGTTTTCTGAAAATTACGCCTGTTAAAAGGCTTGACGCGACGTGTGATAAAAGTATAATCATTCCTATGATTTTACTGTCGTACATGCCTACGCCTACCGCGCCGACTATAAACAGCGGACCGGAGGTTGAAGTAAACGTACAGTATTTTTCGGCTTGTTTTTCGGTAATTATTCCGCTTTTATATAAGTCGCAAATTATTTTCGCGCCGACGGGATAGCCGGACAAAAGGCTCATAAGCCGAACGTACAGAGAAATACCGTCTGCGCCGTACAAAAACTTTGAAACAGGATTAAGTTTTTTTGAAATTTTTGAAAGATTAGCCGTTTTCGTCAGGATAGCCGTTAAAAAAAAGAAAGGAAGAAGGCTCGGTAAAACGGTGGTTGCCCAGATTGCGACGCCTTGTCTTGTGGTTTCCACGTATTTATCGGATTTTACAATAAATAGCGCTATAAGCCCAATAACCGCAAAAACTATAACGTTATTCGCAGTTAAAACGTCGCTTATTTTATTTTTCAAACGCTTCTTATTCATAATAAAATATATTAACGTTTCACGCGTATAAGACTAACAAAGAGGAAATCAATGGAAGATTTTTTTGATATGTTAAACCCGAAAACAGAACTTCACCCTCTTGCGGAAAGAATGAGGCCGACTACGCTTTCGGAGTTTATGGGACAAAATCATATAGCCGAAGAAGGTTCGCTTTTAAGAAGAGCCATTAAACTCGACAATTTGGGCAGTTGCATATTCTGGGGACCGCCCGGATCGGGCAAAACTACGCTTGCCAACATAATAGCAAACTCTACCGACGGAAAGTTCGTTAAGTTAAACGCCGTTACGAGCGGTGTCGCCGACGTAAAACGCGTTGTGGAGGAAGCGAAAAACGACTATAAGATTTATCACAAAAAGACCTATTTGTTTTTGGACGAATGTCACAGGTTCAACAAGACTCAGTCGGACTCGCTTCTTCCGCACATCGAGGACGGAACAGTTATTTTCATAGGCTCGACCACGGAGAATCCTTACGCTTCAATGACGCCCGCGATAGTTTCCCGTTGCAGGGTTTTTGAACTTAAAGCGTTAACCGACGATATAATAGAAAAAGCCCTCTATAAGGCGATTAACGACAAAAAAAGGGGGTTTCCTAACCTTGATTTAGCGGTTGACGCCGAGGCTGTAAAACACATTTCCTTAATGGCGGCGGGCGATATGCGCGTCGCTTACAACGCCTTGGAAATGGCTGTTCTTACAACCCCGCCCGACAAAGACGGAAAGATTCACGTAACCTTAAAAGACGCCGAACAGTCCATACAAAAAAAGTCGCTTTCGTACGATGAAGATATGTATTACGACCTTTTGAGCGCTTTTTGTAAATCGCTGAGAGGTTCCTGTTCCGACGCTGCGTTATATTACGCGCAACGTCTTATAAAGGGCGGGTGCGATCCGGTAATAATAGCAAGGCGGGTTATAGCGCATGCCGCCGAGGACGTAGGAATGGCGGATCCGAACGCTCTCGTTATTGCGGTAAGCGCGCTGACGGCGCTTAAAAACATGGGATATCCCGAAGGCATTTTGCCTCTTTCGGAAGCCATAATATACGTTTGCGAAGCCGAAAAGTCAAATTCGGTCGTCATTGCAATGAACGCCGCCGCAAGCGACGCCGAAAACGTAAAAGACGATTTTGTCCCCACGAATTTACGCAATACGCCGTACATGTCGCCCGAACAGTTGAAGGCAAAAAAGCCGTATCTGTACCCGCACGACTACGGCGGGTACGTAAAACAGCAATATATGCCGGACAAACTCGTCGGTAAAAAGTATTACTTCCCCAAAGACAACGGTTACGAAAAAACCGTTAAAGAAATACGCAATAAAAAGGGTATAAAAGATTAAACGCTTCCGAAAATTTATAAGCGATTACGTGATTCGGACGGTTATAAATTAAATAAGAACGTTTATAAAAGGTTATATGATTATGAAAAAGATATTGTTTTTAGGCGACAGCATAACGGACGCTACGAGGAATCGTGACGAGCGCGATTATATTTCCGCTTACGGTTATGGCTACGTAATTCAGATAGCGGGCGAACTTTATTTACAACCGAAAAAGTACGAAATATTGAATAAAGGAATAAGCGGCGACAAAGTAGTAGATCTTTACGCGCGTATAAAAAAGGACGTGTGGAACGAAACGCCGGACGTTTTGTCGATTCTTATCGGCGTAAACGACGTATGGCACGAAATTTTTGACCGAAACGGTGTGGAGCCGGACAGATTTGAAAACGTTTACGACTTATTATTGAAAGAAACGAAAGAAAAACTTCCCGATACCCGCATCATTTTAATGGAGCCGTTTGTGCTTAGAGGAAGCGCTACCGACGCGGAATTTGAAAAATTTTCACATGTAAGAGATTACGCGAAAATCGTAAAAAAACTCGCCGAAAAATATAAGACTGATTTCGTTTCTCTTCAAAACGTGTTCGACGCGCTATCTCCCGAATACGGGGAAACCGCTTTGCTCATGGACGGAGTTCATCCGAATATCGCAGGCTCAAAAATAATAGCGGAAAAATGGCTCGAATGTTTTTATAAAGGAGAATAATTCCGTTTCTTAAAAAACACTCGGCAGTTTACTATAATGATAAATTTAAATTAAAAAATCGGGTTTAAGGTTGTCTTTTACCCGATTTTTTTATGCAAAACGAAATGTATAATGTATAAAAAAGTCCAGAAATATACAAAATTCATTCAAAAAAGTATGCAAACGGGCTGAATTTTTGCATAAACTGAATAATTTTAAAAAAATATCCAAAAAATTTTAAAAATGCCGTAAAAATCGTTGACATTCTTTTTTTTAAGGCGTATTATAAGCAGGCAATCAGGCAAAACGCCTCGTTTTACGGAAATCGCGCGGTTACGTAAAATCGAAGCGTTCGCCGCGCTAAAAAAAGAAATAATTTTTTTAAAAGGAAATAAAAACAATGAAAAAACTTTTAACTATTTTACTTACGGCTTTGTTCGTATGCACCATGGCACTCGGTTTTACCGCCTGCGCCGAAAACGACGCGGATGAAAAGGTTAAACTTATCAATATCGCGCTTACCTCCGAAAAATACGCGTTTGCGTTCAAGTCGGACAACACGTCTTTACAACAAGACTTCAACGCTTATTTGGCGGAAATCAAAGAAAACGGAACTTTTGACGCCATTATGGCAAAATATTTTGAAAGCAACGGCGAAAAGAAAGGCTATTCTTACGTGGGCGACGGTACCACGGGCGTAGGCGACGCAGGCAGTATCGGAGCCACCGGCGAAGGTAAATTCGTGGTTGCGACCAACGCGCCGTTCGATCCCTTCGAATACGTCGAAAACGGTAAAATGTACGGCGTCGATATGGAAATCGCGGCAGGTTACGCAGCAAAGAAGGGCTTGGAACTCGTTATCAAAAACATCGACTTCGACGCTATTTTACCCGCCCTCGACGCAGGTTACGCCGATATCGGAATGGCGGGAATGAGTATTACTCCCGAACGCTCGGCGTATCTTTTCACCACGGAATATTATAACGCTTCCATAAACCTTATCGTTGCGGCGGACAATACCGACTTCGATAATTGCAAAACGGCGGAGGACGTGGAAAAAGTTCTTAAATCGCTTCAGGGCAAAAAGATAGGTTATCAGAACGGCACTACTTCCGTCGGTTACGTAGAGGGATACTCCAACGTGGAAGGCGTAGGTTACGATACGGCTGCAATCGCTACTTACGACGTAATCAACGGTAATATTTACGCTGTTGCGTGCGACAACGCCCCCGCTGCGGCAATCGTTAAATCGTACAACAAATAAAATATAAATACGGATTGTTTAACTACAATTTCCCGCAACCTTTCGTTGCGGGAAATTGCGCGTTTATTACAAGTACGTTTATTACGTATAAAGGAAAGGGTATAATGAATTGGGCTACCAAATGGGAAATCTTCATAAATAAAATTTCATACAACAATTACGACAATAACTACGTAAGAATGCTCGGTAACGGTTTGATGGTTACCGTAAAAATCGCCGTTTTGGGACTACTTATAGGTATCGTCATAGGTACGCTTATAGCGGCGTGTAAAGTCGCGCCGAAGTATAAATTTTACGTAAGAGCGCTTGATAAAGTCTTTACGGTTTACACGGCGTTTTTCCGCGGTACGCCTATAATGGTTCAACTTTTGCTTGCGTATTACGTGTTTTTGCCCATGATAGGGGTAAAAGGAGTTAATCCCGAAAACGTCGGCGTGATAATTTTCGGGCTTAATTCGGGAGCCTACGTGTCAGAAATCATGAGGGGAGGCATAAAGTCCGTCGATATCGGTCAGATGGAAGCGGGAAGGGCCGTCGGGTTAAGTTACGGCGTTACGATGATAAAAATAGTTATCCCGCAAGCGATTAAAAATATACTTCCCACGCTCGGCAACGAATTTATAACTCTTATAAAAGAAACGTCGGTATTAAGTTTTATAACCGTCGTTGACCTTTATAACGCGCTCAAAAACATAGCCACGGCGAATCAGAATTATGAATTCGTAATCCCGTATATAGTCCTCGGCTTAATCTATATTATACTCGTGCTTCTGATAACCTTGCTCGTAAGACTTATAGAAAAGTTATTTTCCAAAAGCGACCGCTCCTACGGCGAAAGTCGCAAAAAAAGACAGGCGGTGAAGGCGTAATATGAACGAAACGATTTTAAGCGTTAAAAATTTACAGAAGTCTTTCGGCGACAATCAGGTGTTGAAGGGTGTAGATATCGACGTAAAAAAGGGAGAAGTAGTAGTAATAATAGGCGCTTCCGGTTGCGGAAAGTCAACTTTTTTAAGATGTCTTAACTGTATGGAAGATCCAACCGGCGGTTCGATATACTTCGAAGGCGAAGATTTAGCGGATATGAGGGTGGATATAAACAAACACCGTCAGCATATAGGTATGGTTTTTCAGCATTTTAACCTTTTCAACAACAAGACGGTTCTGGAAAACGTTACGCTCGCGCCCGATTACGTAAGATTGAAAAAACAGAGCGTTACCGCAAGAAAAAACTTTTTCGTTAAGATAGGGAACCTTTTCAGAAAAAACAAAAAACCGCTTTTTTTAAACGAACCCCGCAAGAAAATAAAAGAAGAAAACAGAAATAAAGCGATGGAACTTCTCGGGAAAATCGGTCTTACCGATAAAGCCGACGTTTATCCGTCAACTCTTTCTGGCGGGCAGAAGCAACGTATCGCCATAGTGCGCGCTCTCGCGATGGATCCGCAGGTTATATTGTTCGACGAACCTACTTCCGCGCTCGATCCCGAAATGGTGGGCGAAGTTCTGGATTTAATGAAGGAAATCGCCGACGAGGGCATGACCATGCTCGTTGTTACCCACGAAATGGGTTTTGCAAAAGAAGTAGCCACCCGCGTTATCTTTATGGACGACGGTAAAATTAAAGAGGAAGCAACGCCGAAAGAATTTTTCGCTAACCCTAAAAACCCGAGATTGAAAGAATTTTTATCTAAGGTGCTGTAATTTTTCCCCGCAAACATCTCAACGCGTAACAAATACGAAAAGTCCGCCTATATGCCTGTTATTAAGCATTTAAGCGGATTTTTATTTTTATAAAACTAATAATCGGCTGATTTATTGTTTTTTAAGAAATAATTACTAAAAGTCCGCCTATAAGTCGATTATTAAGTTATTTAAAAGCATTTGAGGGTTTAATCGTAATTTTTAGTCGTAATTTTAAAACGTAAAAAAAAGAGTCCTTTTCAAAAAGACTCCTTGTTTCATATTATCGGTTTCTGATTTTATCGGTGCCCGAATTTACTTAAAGTTGCAAAAAAGCCGCTGATAGCGTCGTTACTTACGCTAAGCAGAGTTTTCGCGCAAACGAATTATTCAAGCCGATTTTTTTCGTCGTTCAGGGAAACGAGTTTTAAAAAGGCTTCGGTATTAGTTCTGTCGATGGTCATGGGGGTTATTGAAACGTAACCGTTCATGCAGGCATCTACGTCAACGGATAAGTCGTTTCCGTGAAAGGGTTCAAAATCGGTTGTCTGAAAATATTCGCCGTTTTCGGCAATTTCAAAACGTTCTTTATAATAAAAGCCCGATTTACGAGTTATTTTAATGCCTATAGGTTCCGAAGGAATATTGACGTTATACACGTCGCAAACACTCAAAAGGTCGTTTTTGACTACGTAGTCGTATATAGGTTTCAGCCACTTTTTCGCCGTTGAAAAAGTATCGTACACGGTCGAAAAGGCTATGGCTTTACAACCTCTCGCAACCATTTCAAAAGCGGAGGAAGCCGTTCCGGAATATAAAATATCGTTACCGAGGTTAAAGCCTTTATTGATACCGGTCAAAACCAGGTCGTAGTCTTTTTTCAGCCCCATAACGGCAAACCTTGCACAATCGGCGGGGGTGGAATTAACGTAATAGGCGTCAACGCCTTCCAAAAAATCGTATTTGCCGATTTTAATGGTGTTACGGTAATCTATCGAATGGCTTTTTCCGCTTTGCTCTTTTAAAGGGGCAACGACGGTTACTTCGCCGAGCGTTTTGGCAAATTCGGCTAAAATTTCAATACCTTCCGAGGTAATCCCGTCGTCGTTTATTACAAGTATTTTCATAGCCATCCGGTATTAGATTCCTTATATTCTTTAAGTTGATTGTCGGCGTCTTTCAAAAGGGATTCAAATTCTTCATCAGAATACACGTAGGCACCCGCCGCGCACTCATGCCCGCCTCCGTGATATTTTTCGCCGAGTTTGTTTATGGTTAAAAATCTCGAACGAAGCCTTACCCTCGTAGGACCGTTTTCCGTTTCGATAAACGCAAGCCAGATAAGGCTTCCTTTAATGGAATCCATAAGACTTATAACGTTGCTGGCTTCTTCGTGCGAAAGATTAAATTCTTTCTGCATGCCGAGGCTCACGTAAATATACGCAACGCCGTTTTCGGTAATATTGATGCGGTCGGTGATTTTTGCGTTGAATTTTATCGAGTCGAAAGTTTCGAGGTATAAATTCGCAAAAATCGTTTCGGTATCGATGCCGAAATCCAAAAGCGTTGCCGCGTTTATAAAGGTTTCGGAAGAAACTTCTCTGAATTTAAACCTCCCGCTGTCGGTGACCATACCGGTATAAAGATAGGTCGCCGCGGTTTTATCCATTTTTAATTCGGCAGGGAACGAGCGGTAAAAATCAACTATCATTTCACACGCCGACGAGCGATAGTCCTCCACCCACGACAAATCTCCGTAAGGGCTTACGTCAATGTGGTGGTCAATTTTTATAAGTTCTTTGCACAGCGACATTTTTTTGTTGGAAAATCTTTCCGCCGTACCCGTATCGACTACGATGCCGAGCGCCGACTTGTAAAATTCATCCGTTTGCGGTTCGTCCTCGCCGCCCATAAATTTAAGATATTCGGAGTAGTCCTCGTTTAAAAGTTTAATATCCTTTTCGGGAAAACTCAGTTGCAATATTCTTTGCAAACCTTTAGTCGAGCCGTAAGCGTCGCCGTCGGGGCGATAGTGGCGTGAAATGATAATTCTGTCGTAAGATTTTATCTTGTCTAAAATTTCGCGTTTTACGCTCATATATTTACTCCTCCGCGGTGATCGTTTTTCCGCTTTTTATAAGATCGTCAAGGTCGTTAAGCATACTAAAGGCTTCGTCTTTGTTTTTGAGGGTGGCTCCGCTTGCCAGAAGGTGTCCGCCGCCGCCGTATTTTACCGCGATTTTGTTTATATCGTATTTTGAAGAACGAAGTTCGCAAAGTACGGCGTCTTCGGTTTCGGTGAAGTTAACCCAGATATCCACCCCTCTGATTTCCGCCATAACGTTTACCATGCCTCTCGAAATCGTAAAAGAACTTACGCCGTAAGTTTTGAATTCTTCGTAATCGGTGTAGATGTAACCGACGTTTTGATCGGTGAATTTCGATTTTAACAAAAAAGTCGCCCTTAACCGTACCATAGCGAGATCGTCAACGTAAAGATTCGAGTATATATCCGCCGTTGTGAACTTTTGCTCGGTAAGATAAGAAGCAAGGGCGAAAGTCCTCGACGAGCAGGAGCCGTATCTGAATCTTCCGCTGTCGGTTACCATACCGGTAAACAGAGGCTTTGCGGATTTTGCGCTGAGTTTTAAACCCGTCGTTTTTGCAAAATAAGCGATAAGCCCCGCGCAACTTTCAAAAGTATCGTCAACAATCTCAATATCGCAAAATTTTTCAACGAATTTATGATGATCGAACCTTATAGTAAGATCTGCGGTTTTGTACCTTTCGTCCGAAACGAGGGAGGGCGTTGCCGAATCGAGAACGAAACAAAGCGCTTTTGAGTACCTTTCGTCCGGAATATCGTCGGGAGAAGAACCTTCCACGAAGGAATACCTTCCCGCGGCGTCGCCGCAAGCGTAAATCTTTTTATCGGGATAATTTTCCGAAAGAAGATTTTTAAGCCCGATCTGACTGCCGATAGCGTCGCCGTCGGGGTTAAAGTGACGATGAATTATTATCGTATCATGACTGTTTATTGCGTCTAAAACGTCTTTGAACATATATTTAATCCTTTTGTTGCTTTGCCGAAAACAGGCGATAACGGGCTTATAGCGCGATTTTTAACTAATAATAAAACTTTGCCGTCAAACCGAACGCTTATAAAAACAGTCCGACGAATTTCACCGTAAGTAAAAGCAATAAAATCCCCACCGTCGGTAAAAACAGATATGCAACGAGCGAATGTTTGCCGAGTATCATGAGGGGGGTAAGCCACTTGGGCGGGGTTTTACGTCTTAGTCTGGACGTCTTGTCTTTATAGTAATATTTACCGCAAACTCCTCCTAAAATAAAGAAGCCGAGGTGAGGAATAAGGGGTTCAAAATTGTTCGGCGAAATTTTATAACCGTGTTCGTTATATAAAAGCACCGCCAAAAAGTCGTTTTCGATAAAGAAAGTTCTTCCGCCGAGTCTGTAAACGAGAAAGAAGGTAATCCCCGTGATTATGAAAATTACGCCGAAAATAAGTCTTACAAAATCGGGAACGTTTAATTTGTCGAAAACGAACCAAACCGTTACGGATAAGGTAAGCACCGCAACTATATTGAAAACGATATATCCCGTGATTTGTTCGGGAAATATGAAATGAAGCGCGAGATAAACCCCCATAAACAGGGCGCAGAAGCCCCAAAACTTTAGCAGTCGGGATAATCTGCTTCGTGTAAACTGACTGCTTATCCCCGACATAAAGCAAAGAAACCACAACGCGAGAGGATAAACGTTATCGCTTATATCGGATTCAAAATACGAAACGGCAAAATTTTCGAGGGCTTTGCCGAACGCGGTCTGAAACTGAACGATTCCCCAGTAGTGAGAAAATCTTGCAATATGGTCTATCGAAACGAAGATCATTATTATTCCGCGGATAAGATCGAGTTCCCAGACTCTCGGGGCTTTACCGGGAAGATTGTAAGTAAAAAAGTTCTTACACTCTTTTTTGAGTTTGGTATAAAAGCCCGATTTTTCCGCGGGCGTGCTTTGAGGCGCAAGTTCGACCTCGCCGATTACGTCGGCAACTTTGTTTTTTTCCATTACAATTCGTCCTACAAATATAAATCTGTTCAGCGCGCTTATCGTAACCGAATAACTCCGATGCGACGCGCGCCGAAGCATAGAATTATTTACGGTGAGTTATGACGCTGTTAAAAAACTTCAGGGGATTTTTGCCGAGAAAGGCAAGACAACGATTTTCCGGCATATCGAGTTCCATCGAAAGAGACATTACGTCGAGCATGATAAACAGCGCGGGGCTGAAAAAACTCGTATCTATCATGGAATACATATCGAAAAGAAGTATAGACGCGATTACGGCGATCGCCGCGGGGTTTTTATACATCGGAAGTACGAGAAAATACCTCCACAGATAAAATATAAGCAAGAAAACCACGCCGACAACGCCCATGTTCGCCAAAAACTGGAAAAAGGTCGAGTGAAAGAGGTACGGTTGCCAAAGCCCCGCCATAGTGTGAGTCAGTTTATATCCCCAACCCACGCCGAAAAGAGGATTGTTTTTGAACAAAATAATCGCTTCCGGATAGATTTCTTCCACTCTGCCGCTCGACGACATACCTTTGTTTATCATCGTCGAAAGCACTTTTAACACAGAATCGCCGTATTTTACCGTTAAAAGAGCAACGAGAAGGAATATAATCGAAAAACTTGCGAAAAACAAGGTTTTGCATTCGGTTTTCCACATTGCGTAAAGTAAAAGCGACGGCGTCAAGAAAAGCGAGAACAATACCGCGCCTCTGCATCCCGAAAAAATTATCAGCGCAAGTTCGACGAAGAAAATAAGCACGCAGAACGGAACTATCAAAAAGGAAAGTTTACGTTTCTTTACGCAGAAATACAAAGCACACGGAAGCCCCATCGAAATTATCGAGGCTATCGTATTAGGCCCCGTCCAGCCTATCCAAAGATTCTTGTTTTGCAACGTGGTAACAATGGCGTCGATATCACCGAGCCTGAAAAGGTGAACGAGAAGTTCCAAAGACGATACCAGCGAAAGCGCGAAAACCGATTTTAAAACGTAATCGATAAAATTTTTGCGTTCGCTTTTTACAAGACCAACGTATAAAAAAACGTAAAGCGCCGTAATAAGAAGCACGAGGGCGGCTGCAACCCAAGAAGCGTTTTTGTTTTCGCCGTTAAAACCTGCGCCCGCAAGTAAAAAAGGAATTATCAGCAAAACGTGCGCAAAAGTAAAACCTTTAATCTTAGAGGGGCTAAGCACGGAAAAATCACGTTTATACATTATCACGTTTGCAACGAGCGCAATCGCTTCCATAACGGAAAACGTCACGAAAAGCGCGATATCGGCGGAAGATACTTCCTGAGTACTCATTGTAGCGCCGTATAAAATCAAAAACGACAATACGTGCCTGAGATCGGGTGTCAATAAAGTTCCTGCTATGGTAAGAACGAGCATTGCTAAAATAAATTCCACCCAAAAACCGGATATCCACCCGATTAAAACGAGAACCGATAACAAAACGACGTAATAATCGGAGGAATACAGCGATTTTATCAGCGCCGCGGTCTTTAAAATATAATTTTTCTTCATAAGTTCGCTACTTCCGTTAATATATTATCATTTTCCGCCTTGTTTTGTCAATGTAAAAACATAGGGCAAATCTAATAATATATTCATTAAAAGTAATAAACGTTTGAATTATAATATATAATTTCAAAGAAAATATATTATTATGGTGAAAACAACGCGAAAATGCTTGAAGATAACGCTCGTTTTTGCTAAAATAACCACGTAAGCGTTTCGATAACCCGAACGTCGGACGGACTGTTTGAAATGAAAATCAACGCGGAGCAAAGTTTTATGAGATTGAAAATCACAGCCGTAAAAAAAGTATGGCATAAAGATTTATCGGATAAATACGAAAACCCCGTATCACATGCGTGCGACGTTGAGGAAGGCGACGTGTTTATAAGCGATAACGGGCTTATACCCCCGCATTTTTGTAAATCAGCCTGGCAAAATTTAGAACCCTTCGTTAAATTTTTGGCTCAAGGAAATCAAAATTTATTCGACGGCTGGATGAAAAATCCAAAGTCCGCAATGATAAGTTGCAACGACGGTTTCAGACCTGTAAGTTTTTATATCGAAGTAATCGAATAGTGCAAAAACAGGCTTATAGCCCGACTTTTTTATAAAATATAGTTTTTGGTTTTAACCGACATCATAAACTTTTCACGGAATATAACTTGACAATACTTCGGGTAAATGGTACCATATAGATACGGGCGTAAAATTTACGCTTTAAGAGGTTAGAAATGATTAAGATAATAGTTGACGCAATGGGAGGGGATAAAAGCCCTTTCGTAAACGTTGAAGGCGCGGTTAAGGCGCTTAACGAAATTTCAGATTTACATATTACGCTTATCGGTCCCGAAAAGCAGATCGATGAATTACTCGTCAAATATAAATACGATAAAACCCGTCTCGAAACGATTGACGCAACCGACGTTATTACCTGCAACGACAGACCTACCGACGCCATAAGAAACAAAAAAGAAAGTTCTTTAGTTAAAGCGTATGAACTTTTGCGTTCTTCAGACGACTACGGCGGGCTTGTTTCCATAGGCTCAACGGGCGCTATTTTGGTCGGCGCTATAACGAGGATAGGTCGCATCAAAGGCGTATCCCGTCCGGCGCTCGTTCCCGTCGCGCCGACGCTTTCGGATAAAGGGCTTGTCGCTTTGTGCGACAGCGGCGCGAACGCCGAGTGTTACAGTTACCAGATAGATCAATTCGCCACGATGGGGAGTTTTTATCTCGAAAAAGCCTTCGGCGTTAAAAATCCGAGAGTCGGGCTTCTGAACATCGGAACGGAAGAAAACAAAGGCGATAATTTAAGAAAGGAAACCTATCGGTTATTAAAGCAGAATAAACACATAAACTTCGTCGGAAACGCCGAGGCGAGAGAGTATTTGTCGGGCAATTTCGATTTGATAGTTTGCGACGGTTTTTCAGGGAATATTTTATTGAAAGCGACCGAGGGCGCGTGCATGGATACCATGAAACTCGTTAAAAGCACTCTTATGAAAAACCTGAAAACCAAACTTTGCGCTCTGTTTTTAAAGAAGGACCTTTATGCCGTAAAACGCAAAATGGACTACAACAATTACGGCGGGGCGGCTCTTTTAGGCGTTTCAAAAACCGTCGTCAAGGGACACGGCTCAAGTAATTCCAAAGCGGTTTGTAAATGCATCGAACAAGCCTATAATATGGAAAAAACGGGCTTAAGAGTTGCTATCACCGAAGGACTTAAAGAGGAAACGAAAGACGACAATTTAACTTAAAATTTACGCGCGGACGCAATGTTGCGTCCGTTTGTGTTTTTTTGCATATCGATAAAAAATAGGGCTATAAGCCCGTTATTGACATTATTTTTAAGGAGTGGCGCGTTTATGACGGAAGAAAACGTTAATATTTCAACCAAAAAAAAGACCGATAAAGACAGTTTAAAAAGAGAAAAACTTAAACGGAGAATTACCGAAATAGATTTTATCCGCGGTATCGCCATTATAATAATGGTACTTGATCACGCAATGTACGACTTGGGGTATCTGTTGGCGGATATGTTTAAAGATTATCCGTATAAGTTGGATTTTACCGCGTCGATTTATAAATTTGCGAGGACTTTCTGGAACTGGCAGGTCAGAATAGACGTAAGATATTTCATTTTGTTTTTATTCCTTGCTCTTACGGGTATAAGTTGTTCTTTTTCGAGAAATAACTTCAAAAGAGGGATAAAATTATTTGCCGTCGCCATGTTTTTAACTCTCGTAACCTTTGTTTTCGGCAAAATGATAAACGACAGGGATCTGACGATAGTTTTCGGCATACTTCATTGCATTTCCGTAACGATTTTACTGATTTCCGCGATAGAATTTATCACCGAAAATTTACCCTTCGATAATAAATGGATATATCTCGGGCTGGGCGTTATTCTGACGGCGACGGGCGCGTACGTTAGTTTCATAAACCCTAAAGTTCAACCTGCTTCTTACGGACAAGAACCGTTTGTAACGTTATTTTTAAAAACCGTCGTCGGCATTTACGAGGTCGGAAGCGACAGTTATTCCCTTCTGTTTTACGGCGGACAAATATTTTTGGGCGTGTTTTTGGGCAAATGGCTGTATAAAGACAGAAAATCATTGATAGTAAAAGGCGATTATAAAAATAATTTTATCACTTTTGCCGGAAGGCACAGCCTTTTGGTTTATATAGCGCATCAGGTAATTTTACCGCTTCTTTTCTCGATAATTTTACTTTGTTTCGGCTTTAAATTATCGTTTTAAACTATATCGGCTTATATGCTTTTTGTATTAAAAGTCGGGCTATAAGCCTGTTATTTTGCAATATTGCAATATCAAACCGTAAAATATCGCAGAAAAAAAGGGAAACGATTTTGGTCGTTTCCCTTTTTGGTACGTTGTTTATACGAAGCCTAAATTGCTTATAAAAGTCAACGCAGTGAAAAACATTATAAGCGATTGATAAAAGACAATCACGAAACCGAGCGCTCCGCTTCTTGCGTTGCGCGAACGAACATCTTTGAGACTTTCCGGTTTCATCATAAAGCGGTATTTAAGCGCAGTTTTTTTGAAATAAACGAATAATGCCGTTCCGCCGATAACGTAAATAAAAATAAAAACTACGATTACCGCGGTCATGGCGGGAGGAAGATCTCCTTCTATTTCTTTCGGCGCGCTTCCGAAAAACAAGCATAGCAGGGATACTACGAAAAACGGCAATATACACAACAGAATTTTCGTCTGTAACCACAAATAAGCGTTTTCGACTTTTTTGTCGGAACCTTTCTCGATTTCCTCTTTTTTTCTTACCCAAAGATTATGCGCCCTGAATTTAAAAAGCCTTAAATTCAGTACAAACATAATCACTGAAGCGATAAACACAAGGTAGGATAAAACGTCGAAAACCGTTCTCATTTTTTCTCCTCTTTGAGGTATTCTTCGTTACTTGCAATCTTTTCGTTTCTTCGTTTTTTAACCGCTTCGGTCAAAAGGTATTCTATTTGTCCGTTTATAGATCTGAATTCGTCCTCAGCCCAACGAGACAGTTCTTTATACAAACTTGCCGATACCCTTAACGGAATTTGTTTTTTTTCGTCCGCCATCAATAGATAGAACCGGAATTTACTATGGGCTGAGCGTCCTTATTTCCGCATAAGACCACAAGAAGGTTTGATATCATTGCGGCTTTTCTTTCGTCGTCGAGATTGATTTCGGTATTTTTTTCAAGTCTTTCAAGAGCCATTTCAACCATGCCTACGGCGCCGTCAACTATCATTTTTCTTGCGTCGATTATAGCGGACGCCTGCTGACGTTGTAACATTACCGCGGCTATTTCGGGCGCGTACGCAAGATAGGTGATTCTTGCTTCGATAACTTCTAAGCCCGCAATTTCCACTTTGGTTTGAATTTCTTCTTTAATACGGTTGGAAACTACTTCGGCTGAGCCTCTTAAACTGCCTTCGTCGAAAATCCCGTCGCCGGTCGTATCGACGTTCGGCGCTACGTCGTAAGGGTAAATTCTTACGATGTTTCTTAAAGCGCTGTCGCATTGAAGGGACAAATATTCCTTGTAGTTATCTACGTTGAACACCGCTTTTGCGGTATCGACGACCTTCCACATAACCGCAATACCGATTTCTACGGGGTTCCCGAGGCAATCGTTGATTTTTTGGCGGTTATTGTTTAAAGTCATGATTTTAAGAGAAATCTTTTTGCTTAAAGTGGCTGATTCCGCTCCGCTTTGTTGAGCGTTCGACGAGGTAATTGCCGCCGCAACGTTTACGTCGCCGCTCTGTTTGAGTTTTGTTGCCGCCGCCGGGTTTACCGCCGAACAGAAGGGGTTGACGAAGTAAAAACCTTCCCCTTTGATTGTGCCTGCGTATTTGCCGAAAAGCGTTAAAACAAGCGCTTCCTGAGGTCTTAAAATTTTAAGTCCCGGAATACATATCGTCGCAATAAACATAATCAAAGCGCCCGCGCCTATAAAAATGCCTCCTTTCGGATCTGAATGTCCTTCGGCAAGTTCTCCGCCGACAACGAACAACGCGATTGAGCCGATTGATGCTAAAATAATCAAAAACAGCGCCAGCCCGCCGTGTTTACGGTTAGATAAAATTTTTTCTTGCATAATTTTAACTCCTTGAATTAAATTGATATCATAATGATATCACACATACGCCCGTCTGTCAAACAAAATAAAGCCGATTTTATAAAAATGTCATAATGACGTCGCCGATTGTTTTTACTTCTTGACTTTATTTTTGAGTTCGTGTATAATAAAAACTAAGAGCGGTTATATGCGTAGCGGCGCACGCGCGCATACGTACGCTATATTATATATTGTTACAGAGGAGTTAATATGGAATATATTAAATACGTCAATATCGGTCTTTACGTTGCTTTTGCCGTCATGCTTGCGGTAAGGGTTTTGTGGGGACTAAAAGCGGGGCTTATCAAATCGCTTATCCGCGCGGGAGGGACTGTTTTGGCGGTCGTAGCCGCGTTTGCTACTTTCGCGCTCGTTTTTAAAGCCGCCGAACCGTACGTTTCGGGTGAACTCGAAAAATATCTGAGTTCGCAGGAAGGCGCGGCGGTATTAAACGAATTGCAAGCCTCTAAAGAATCGGTTATCGCTTTGGCGGAAGGGCTTTTAGGTCCCTTGATTTTTATGATGCTGTTCTTTATATGGAATATATTATTCGGCATCGTAACGCTTATATTAAGATGCGTTTTAAAACTTATTCCCGTTAAGTCGGGGCTTATTTCAAGGCTCGGCGGCGTGGCTGTATCGGTAGCGACCGGCGTACTTGTTTTCGTAATGGCACTTATGCCTTTTGCCGGTTACGCAAAAGAGGTCCCCGCAATATACGGCGAAGCCGTGAACAGCGGCGCCGTGGAAAAAGACGAAACTGTTTCGCAAGTTATGGCGAATCTGGAAAAAGACGGTTTTGCTTTCGGTAAAATTACTTACGGTCTAACCGGGTCCACGTTTACTTTTTCTTCGACAGTAACTACGAAAAGCGGCAGTAAAATAGAGTCTTTTAAAGAGGTAAAAAACGTAATTAAACTGTTTCCGAAATTGCAGGCGCTTGAAAAGATGGACTTTTCGGATCTATCTAAGGTAGATTTATCGCCCGTCAATTCAATTATCGACGACGTAGGTAAATCCGATTTTATTTCGACTATAATAGCGGAAATCGCCGCGAAAGCCGGCGCGGAATGGAAGGCAGGCAACGAATTTTTCGGCGTAAATCTTAAACAGGAAGTCGCAAAAAACGCGCCCGGATACGAAAACGCTCTGGACGGTGTTCTGGATAAACTCGCTTCGTGTACGAAGGATAATTGTTCGGCCGTAATGAAGGAATTTACCAAAGCCGCGAAATCTGTTTTTTCGATGGTAAGATATTTTAACAACGTTTCCGACTCTTCTTCGGGAGCGGGTACGGTTCCCACCGCCAAAGAATTGGCAGGCGTCTTGAAAGACCTTGACGAATCTACCGTCGATATGATTCTTCCCGCCGTTTCCGAAGATGTTCTGAAAGGCGCGGGGCTTGACGAAAATCAATCAAAACTCGCTTCTAAAGTGTTAACCGACACCTTGACCGAGGTCGCAAAAATGACCGACGAAGCAATCGATAACGAAGCGGAAGCGATAGACACCCTTTTAAATTACGCCACGAACGAAAAGGCTAACCCCGACGCAAACGAGGTTATAGGCGCGCTTATGCAGTCTAAAGTAGTTCTTCCGAGCGTAAAAACGGTCGTTGACGAAATGCCTGAAGAATCCGAAGCCATACTCGGAAAGGTATCGGAAGAACAAAAAACGGCGATAGCGGAAGCGATAGACAATTACAAAACCGAAAACCCCGACGCTTCGCAAGAAAATATCGATATCATAAAATCTCTTTTCGGCATCGCTTAAAACTCATTGTTTTTAAAACAACTTTTCGGCGTTGCCGGTTTAAGAAAAAGTTTTCTGACGACGCGTTATAAAAAAGGCAACGAAGTTAACTATCGTTGCCTTTTTTCACGCGAAGGAATATATTTTTCGCCAAGCAAAAACGCGGTAAAAAAAGAAGTAAAATAAAAGGGGAGTAAAAAAGAAACGTTAAAAAGGGGAGAGAGAACGGAAAAAAGAAAAAGGGATATGAAACATAAAAACATACAAAAAGGGAGAACGACAAATTCGCTCTCCCTTTTTAGTTTTGACGTTTAAACCAAGGTTTAAGCGTTTTTAAGTTTTTTACCGAACGTGCTATTAAGCGCGTTAATTAAACGTTGTTTTCGGGGTTATCGTAATCGTAAGGTTTTTCTTCCTCTTCGGCTTCGTTATTTTCCGCTTCGGAAGGTTCGGCGGTGGTTTCCGCGGGTTTTTCCTCAGATTGATTTTCTTCGGGTTTTACGGATTCTTCCGCCTTTGCGTTAGCCGCTTGTTTTGCGCGTCTGGCTTTATTGGCGTTAATTTGCGCCTGAGCCTGTTCACGGCTGCTGCGGTTATAGAAGTTTCCGGTCGCAACCTCGGCTTTTTTGTTCTTTTTAACGATAAGCCTGATGATTATTATAGCCAGAACAACCACTAAGACCGCCGCTATTATGATGGACGTTAATTGAAGCGCCCAGTTAGCCGTTTGCGAGTTATCCGTGGTTTGGCTGCTGTCGGAAGAACTGCTGCTATCGTCGTCTTTTGAAGTCGTTTCGTCGATTTCATCGGGCGCGTCTATGGTTTCCAAAGAAGCAAAGATAGTTGCGCCGTTTTTGTATTCGGTGCAAACGACGGTTTCGAGATAAGTACGTTCGTAAGTTTTTTCTTTGCCGTTTTCGTCGGTATATTTGACGGTGGAAGGCTTCCTTGTGTACCTGGTTTCTTCAACGTCCGCTCCGAATTCCGCCTGCATACGAGCCTTCAAAGCAGTTACGTTAGAGGAAGAAGAAGTTGTTACGCTGTTAAATAATACCGTACCCTGGCTTTGAACCTGACCGTCTCTCGAACCGTTCCAGAGTTCTACTCTGTAGGTAACGTCCTTGTCGCCGGTGGTTATGACGAAGTTAACGGTAACCCATTTGTCGCCCGACTTAGGAGCGTTGTCTTTGGTTACCTTTACCGTCAAAGGTTTGTTTGCAACCGTCAGAACGGGGAATTTTGAAAGAGGATCGGCGTTCGCTATATACACGTTGGCGGTCGCGCCGTCCAAAACCTTGACTTGTACGGTAACGAGCGTAGTCGTGTTTGCGGACAAGGTAAGTTGAGAACCGAGATACCCGTAGCAGTTTGACGTAACGTTTTTAATCATAAGGGGTTGAACGTTTTCGCCGTTTCTCAAGCTATCGATAGCCGCTTTTTCTTCACCGGATAAATCGTCGTAATTCGCCGCGTTTTTACTCGAAACGACGCCCGAAATAACGTTTGAAGCGGTATAAGCGCTTTGGTTTCCGCCTACCATGGTGTGGTTGCCTGCTACGCCGGTGTAGCCTTGTACGCCCGTAGCGGGTTTATAAGTCAGGTCGGTCTTTGTAGAAGTCGTGGCGGTAAAAGCAAAGTTATCGGTTTCGCTTTCGGTTTCCTCGGTACCGTTAGGATACTCGTAACCCAAGGTAATCGTTGATTTATAGTCCGCTTCGGAAGAAACGATATCGTATTCCGATTCGGGAAGCGTTCTCTCGTTAAAGCCCGTAAATAACGCGTAACCCTTTGTTAAGGCGTAATTAGCGGCGCCGAATACGTTATCCGTCGAACCGAGAGTAAGTTTTAAGCGGATGTATCTTGCAGCGCCTTTGTCGTTTTCGACGAATACGCTTACCTTTTTCCAGACGTTTTCGTGTTTATCGGTGGAATAGGTGTTATAGTTGGAAGCAACCGATGCCGTTCCCAAAACTTCGGAAGCGGCTGCGTCTTTTACTTCTTCGACGTCGATTTTAGCGCCCGGTTGATTTTGAAGTTCAACGTGTACGTTGGTTAAGAAGTTAAATTGTTTTCTCGTTTTCGCGGGGATTTCTATAACACCCGAAGTAAGCGTGTAACTTGACGGCGTCTGACTGAGTTTTACGTAAGTCGTCATTGCCGTTTCGCCGTAAGGATTGGTTACGCCGTCGATGCCCGTTATCTGGTTAAAGGCTTTCGTGTCGCTTTCTGCGTCTTTGGCGTATTCTTCGAGGTTATGCTGATATACCTTGTTATAGGCGCCCGTAAAGGTTAACGATAAATCGTTCGACTTCATAAGGTGCGAATAAACGTATTTAACGGTAGTGGCGTTTTTATTTTCGTTTTTGACGTAAGTTTTGCCGTTTTCGTTGGTCTTCAGGTCTTCCTTGTCTTTAACCGTACCGTCGTCGTCAAAAAGGCTGTATTCTTTGTCTTTATCGGCGGTTTCGGTTTCAAAGGTTTCTTTATCGATTTCTTCGTAGTGTATGTCGTCAAAGTAAGCAAAACCCTCTACGTATTCCGCCATATATTTATCGGAACCGAAGCCCAAGCCTACCGTTACGGTGTAACTCGATTTTGCGTAATCGCTCACTTTAAGATAAATAACGTAATTGGCCCAAACGCCTTTTGTATCGATGTTCTTTACGAGGAAAGGCGCTCTCGAAGAAGAGAGGGTGTTGTTGACCGAAAGGTAAGCGCCGAAAGGTTGATCCTTTTGACGGCTCTTTAAATCTTTCGTCAAAACCCATACGGAAATTTTACCGTAACCCGTTTTCGTCGTTAAAGAAGACGAAGAAACGAATTTTTGTGCGGTGCCTCTTTCCGCAACGCTCGTCACGTTGTGAATCATTAAAATTTTAGATCCTTTCGTGCAAAGTTTATCCTCGTTGGGGTTATCTTCGTAAGTGTCTTTGTCATAGACGTATCTGTTGCCGCCGAGACCGTAAGATTCGGGGGTTTTAGGATTGAAATAAGTTCCGTCTTCGTTCTTCGGGAAGTTGTTGGTTTCCGCAATTTTAGCGTACGCCGTTTCTTCCGTATCGATTATGCCGGAGTTTTTGGTGGAAGATATCGCCGACGTCGAATACGAATTGTCGCGGTACTTCGTCCAGTTGATACCGGTATATACGGGATAAGTAACGTTTTTGGCGGAAGTGCCGAATTCAAAGTCGCCGTTTTTGATCGACTGATAATCGGTTACGCTGACTTCCGCGTCATCGTCTTTTGATGAAGAAGATGAACTGCCGCTTGAATTGCTTCCGCCATCGCAAGCAACGGTGAACGCAAGGCACAAAGCCAGAAAAATGCATGCGACAAGCGAGAAAAGTCTCTTCAAGTTAAAGTGTTTGATTTCTTTCATATCTCACCTTTATATGTCAATTTAATTTTTTACTATCAATAAACAATTGACCGAACAATTGACTAACATTTAGAATTATACAATACTTGAAAGCAAAAATCAATCTTTTAAAGCGAATAATTAAGAAAATAAAGAAAACTAATTAAGAAAATAAAGCAAAAAACGCGCGTGCGTACGATGACAGCGCGTAAATAGTCCGGTTTTAGGTACGCTTTTATATTTCACGCAAACGCCGTATTGAAAAAAGGCTTGAAATAAGTCGAAAAAAAGAGTCGGTTTTACGAGGTAAAATGCAAGTTTTACAGATAATTACCTTAAAACTTCACAATATACTTTTATGACGGAGAAAAAACTCGATAAAAAACAAGTGGCTTTCTTAATAATTTCGGGCGCGTTATCCGGCGCGATAAACGGCTTTTTCGGCGGAGGAGGAGGCATGGTCATAGTTCCGCTGCTCGTTTGCGCCTGCGGATTTTTACGTAAAAACGCTCACGCGACCGCAATCTGCGTAATGTTGCCGGTCTGCGTCGTATCCGCCGTCGTTTATATCGTAAACGGAAGTTTCGACTATAAAGTGGCGCTTCCCGTGACGATAGGTTTTACGACGGGTGGCGCGCTCGGCGCGTTTTTACTCAATAAACTCGATGAAAAATGGCTTAAATATCTTTTCAGCGTTATTATCTTCGCGGCGGGAATAAAACTGCTGTTTTTTACTTAAACCCGCCTATATGCCCGTTAACAGGCGTTTTCGGCGTTAAAATAATTTGTGTAACCACACGTTAAATAATTTGCGGATTGTACATATGAAAGAATTTCTTCTGTATCTTCTTTGCGGTTTTTTATCAGGCGTTCCCGCCGGAATGGGTATGGGCGGCGGTACTTTACTTATACCCGCGCTTACAATTTTTTTGAACGTAAATCAACATTCGGCGCAAGCCGTCAACCTCGTAAGTTTTATACCGATGGCGGTAATCGCCGTTATTATTCACGCTAAAAACGGATACGTAAAAAAGAAAGGACTTTTGTTTATTATACTGCCCGCCGTCGTTTTTGCCGTGTCGGCGGGAATACTCGCCAAAAACGTCCGATCCGAAGTATTGAAAAAAATTTTCGGAGGTTTTTTGATATTGACTTCCGTTTTTGCTTTTTTTGCCGATAAGGTCGGCAACGGAAAAAATGAAAAATAATTTTGTTTTTTCTTTTCGTATGCTAATCGTGACGTAATAATTGTGCAACTTGCATAAGTTTAACTTAGAATAAAATTTTTAATATACGAATAATATAATTAAAATATATAAAAATCCAAATATATTTTCTCGCAATCTCGCTTGTAGTCGTTAATTGATTAAAAAATTTAAAAAGTTGCACAAATATTGCGATAATAGTGGAAATTTCGGTCGGAAGATGTTATAATTTACCCGTTAACAAGTATTTGAAAACTCCCGTAAAAACTTAACGTCGGGTGCAAAGGATTATCTGTATGGAAAAGATTGGTATTATCGATCTGGGTTCTAATTCAGCAAGGCTCGTCATCGTCGAAATGCTCGGCGACGGACACTTTATGGTTATCGACCAGATTAAGGAGAGTGTAAGACTGGGGCAGGATATGGAGCGCGACGGCTTTTTAAAACCGCAACGTATCGCCGAAACGATGAAAACTTTAAAAATGTTCAGAAAACTTTGTGACGCTTACGGCATAGAAAGAATTATCGCCGTTGCCACGGCAGCCGTTCGTCGCGCTAAAAATCAATGCAGTTTTTTGGACGAAGTTGCGAATAATTGCGGTATAAAACTTAAAGTATTATCTGCCGAAGAAGAAGCCATGTACGTTTATCGCGGTATCATAAACACGATGGACGTCCCTAAAGGGCTTATCGTTGAGGTGTCGGGCGGCGGTACGAAAATTATATATTATAACAGACGTAATCTTCTGAACTTCGCCACGCTTCCTTTCGGAGCGATAACGCTTACCGAACTTTTTGCGGGCGACGGGCTTACGGGCGAAGAACAAGCCGAAAAAATCGAAAAGTTTTTCGACCAGCAATTGCAGGGTATCGACTGGCTTAAAGATATCGATCCCGAAACCCAACTTATTCTGGTAGGCGGTTCCTTCAGAAGCCTCGGAAGAATCAGCAAAATGATGCACAAAAGTCCGTACGCGATAATACACAATTATCGTGTTTCTACGGAAGAGTTCGATACCATTTACAATAAACTTTGCGGAATGGAACTCGATAAAAAGAAGCGTATAAAAGGCGTTTCTTCTGCAAGAGCAGATATATTGCCGTCCGCGCTTGCCGCGGTAAGACCTTTCTTTACCAGATGCGGTTTTACCGAAATGGTGATTTCCGGCAGCGGTTTAAGAGAAGGCATAATGTTCAACTACGCAATACCCTCGACCTTTGAAAAGCCTATTTCCGACGTTTTGACGTATAGTCTGAAAACGCTCGATAAGTACTACCACTGCAATGAAAACCACGTCGATCAGGTTTTAAACCTTTGCATACAACTTTTTAAACAGTTAAGGGTTCTTCATAAATTTCCGCGGCAGTACATGAGGATTTTAAAGGTTGCGGCGATGCTTCACGATTCGGGTACGAGTATCAAGTATTACGATTTTCAGAAGCACTCGGCGTATATTATACTGAATTCCTCGCTGTACGGTATCTCTCAGCGTGAAATCGTACTTGCGGCGCTCGTAACCTCGATTTATAAAAACGACGACTTTGCGATGAGCGAACTCGTGAGATACAAAGAGTTTATTTCCGAAGCCGACGTCGAAGTAATTCGTAAACTTGCAATAATTCTGAGAATAGCCGAAGCGCTCGACAGAAGCATGGCAGGCTCCGTTATCGGTCTTTCCTGCGATATCTTAGGCGATTCCGTTATCATGAAAACCGAACTTAAAGGGGATGCGTCGCTGGAAATCAAAGAGGCGATGACGGCTTCGCAGGATTTCAGAAGAATATTTAAAAAGAACCTCGATATCTTATAACGTATCAAGGCTGAAACGCGTAGTAAAATTTTACAACGGTATATATTTGACAATCACATATATTATAATCGAAAAAAACCCGCAAACGCGGGTTTTTTATCGTAATTAAAGTCGTTAAGTATTTATCAGCCTTTTTGCAAATCGGTTTCTTCCGTTTTTATCTCTACGACGGCTGTTTTTGAAAATCTTTTTACCGATTCGATTGCGCTTTCCAGAACCGCTTTGGTGGAATAGCCTTCCGATACGCAAAGAAGCCTCGTGGAAGAGGAATACAGTTTGAAAAAGTAGTTGCCGTTTTTGTCAACCGATATTGCAAAATTGTCTTTTGCGATATTGTTTTTAACCGTTTCTATACCGCTTTTTATTCCCGAAAGCGCCGTATAGGATTCTGTTCTGAGCAGAACTTCGCCGTTAGAGGCAACTAAATTTGCCGCGTATTTACCGTTATCGTTGTATATAAGCCACTTACCGGAATATTTGGCGGTCGGCTTAGTTTCTTTTTGCGTCGGCTGATTTCTTTTCGGATAATACTTAGGCTTGCTTTTTTGTTGAGTTTGCCGAGCGGTTTCATCGATTTTTTCCGTCTTTGAAACTATTTGCGGTTTTTCGACTATTTGCGGTTTTTCCGCTCTGTTTTTGGTTAAATCGTTCTGCTCGGTTAAGTTTTTAGAAAGCAAAGATTGTTCGATTTCGGGCTTATAGACGGGTTTTTTATCGTCAACGTCTTTTTTGTCAGGCAATTTATCCTGTTTTAAAGAGGTATCGGGGTTAACCTCGTCGTTCGTTTTATCGTCGGTAGATAAAACGACTTCGCTTTGGATTTCTCCGTTTTCGTCTTTTTCCGCTTCCGAAAACATCTCGGCTTCTTCGTTTTCCGTTTTCGTTTCTTCGTTAAGTTTGGGATCGAGAAACAAATCGTTTTCCGCTTCGGTATGAGGAAGAACGGCTAAAGCCTCCGTCGCTTTTTCTACCTCGTTTTTCAGTTCGCGCTTTTTTAAAACGTATTTTCTCAGCATTGCGATGAGAAAAATCGCTATCAAGGCTACGCCTAAAACAATCAACGTAACGTTAAACAGCGTTGCGTTTTGTTTATAATATTGTATAATTTGAGTCATAAATTTCACCTCACGACAATTATTTTATATTAAAATACTTATTTAGTCAAATAAAAAGAGAAATTTGTAGAGTTTTTCGCAAAATTGTGCTAAACTATAATAAAAAAACGGACGGCTTTATGATTTATCCCGTTATAATCGTTGGCGGAGGTTTTTCCGGCCTTATTACAATGAATTTGCTGATAAAAGACGGTATCGACTTTTTATTACTCGAAAAAAACGACCGTTTAGGCAAAAAAATACTCGCAACCGGAAACGGCAGAGGAAACGTGTCTAATCTGGATTTATCCTTGTCGCATTATCACGGCAAAGATGCTTTTTTCGCGTCTTACGCCGTTAAAAATTACGATAACGGGCTTATAGCCGAGTTTTTTAAAGAAAAAGGCATAATCTTATCCGCCGAAAACGGCAAATTATACCCGATGTCAAAACAAGCAAATTCTATTCTGGACGCGTTAAGGTTTTCGGATAATAAGAAAAAAGCAAAAACGGGAGCAGAGGTTAAAGACATTTCCTTTGACGAAAAAACCGAAGTTTTTACGGTGGATTCTACCGTCGGCAGATTTTACGCTAAAAAAGTAGTTCTTGCGGTGGGCGGAAAATCGTCGCCGCACTTCGGCACGGACGGCAAGTCGTATTCGCTCGCTCAAAAATTCGGTCATAAATTAACCCCGCTTTATCCGTCGCTCGTGCAACTTACGACGGAAAAAGAAGCGATAAGGGGACTTAAAGGCGTAAAGGAATATGCAAAAGTATCATCTTACGACGGTGACAAATTTCTTGACTCCATGACGGGGGATATTTTGTTTACCGATAACGGCATAAGCGGTAATACGGCGTTTTTTCTTTCCTCTCGTCTTGTCGATGGGTTAAATCCCGTAGTTTACGTAAATTTTTTACCCGATACCGACGATTCGGTCGTAATAGATAGTTTAAAAGCGAGAAGAAAAGAATATCCTTTACTTGGCGCGGAAACTTTTTTATCAGGACTCGTTCACAGCCGTATTGCAAGAAAAACGGCGATAAAGGTTTTAGGCGAGAATATTGCGGATATAAAATACGAAGACGTAAGCGACGTCGAGATAGAAAAACTCGTTTATGTATTAAAAAATACAAAAATTAAAATTACAGGCAACGCGGGGTTTTCAAACAGTCAGGTAACCAAAGGCGGAATAGATACGAAAGACGTATCGCCCGAAACCATGCAGAGCGTATTTAACCCGAATTTATATCTTATAGGAGAAGTTTTAGACGTTGACGGCGATTGCGGAGGATACAATCTTCAATGGGCTTTTTCTTCGGCAATGTGCGCCTATAAGTCGATTAAAGGTACTTTATGATTACTATTGAATTAACCCCTTACGACGAAGAATCATCCGCCGTGCATATAGCGGCGAAAAAACTCGGCGTAAAAAAAGAAGAGTTGAGAATATATAAAAAATCCATCGACGCAAGACACAAAAACAATATAAAAATAATATACTCTATAGGCGTAAAAAAAGAGGACGAAGCAGAGTATAAAAAAATAGAAACGAATAAAAAAGTCGTCGTCGTAGGTGCCGGTCCCGCCGGGTTGTTTTGCGCCTTGTATCTGTGTCGGCACGGCATTAAACCGTTAATTATAGAACGCGGCGACAGGATTGAGGAAAGAGCGAAAAAGGTCGAAAATTTTATAACGGGAGGGACGCTCGACGAAAATTCCAACGTGCAGTTCGGCGAGGGCGGCGCGGGCGCGTTTTCGGACGGAAAATTAAACACGGGTATCAATAACGGGCTTATAGGCAGAGTTTTAAACGATTTTGTAGATTGCGGCGCGCCTGAAGACATACTTTATCTTAACAAACCTCATATCGGAAGCGACAAATTAAAAACTACCGTAGTCGGCTTGAGAAAAGCCATCGAATCCTTAGGCGGAAAGTTTTTGCCGAATACAAAAGTCGAAGATTTTAATTTTTCGGATAACCGCATAAAATCCGTCGTTGCGGGCGGATGCGAAATACAGGCGGACTATCTGGTGCTTGCAATCGGACACAGCGCGAGGGATACGTTTTCCGTTTTGTATGAAAAAGGCGTTCTTATGGAAAGTAAAGAGTTCGCCGTGGGTTTAAGGGTGGAACAACTGCAAGAAGTAATCGACGAAGATCGTTACGGAAAGTTTAAAAAATTCAAAACCTTACCGCCCGCCGACTATAAACTCGTAAGTCATCTGTCCGAAAGAAGCGTTTTTACTTTTTGTATGTGTCCCGGTGGAGTCGTTATCCCTGCGACGAGCGAGCCATTCTCGGTAGTTACGAACGGAATGAGTAATTATCTCCGCAACGAAATAAACGCCAACAGCGCCGTTATAGCGCAAGTGAAAAAAGAAGATTTTTCTTCTTCTCATCCGCTTTCGGGCGTGGAGTTTCAAAGGATGTTGGAGCGTCGCGCTTTTTTGCTCGGAGGCAGCGATTATTCCGCGCCTTCGGAAACGTGCGAGGATTATATCAAAGGTAACCTTCCAAAGTCGTTAAACGGCGTTTATCCGACCTATAGACGGGGTTTTAACCTTGTAAGCCTTGATAAAATTTTCCCTGCGAGCATTAACGAAAGTCTTAAAAAAGGTCTTTGCGACATGGACGGAAAAATAAAAGGATTCGCTTCGTCGGGCGCCGTTCTGACGGGTGTGGAGTCGAGAACTTCTTCGCCGTTAAGAATTTTGAGAAAGGAAAATTTTGAAAGCGTCAGCCACGCGGGCGTTTATCCGTGCGGTGAAGGGTGCGGGTACGCCGGCGGTATAACGAGCGCCGCCGTTGACGGCGTTAAAGTTGCCGAAAGTATTTTCGACTCCCTAAAAAAAGAGGAGAGCAATCTCTTTTAAAAAAGATAAAGGAACGATTCGATATATGAAAAAATGCGCAATCGTGAGGAACGGTTTTTTTACCTGTCCCGCAATGGACAATCAGATTGATTCGATTTTTAAAGAGTTAACTTTACTCGGCGTCGAAGTCGATATTTTAAAAACCGATCGCCTGATTGCTTCGGTGTCGGGCGGAAAAATCAAATCGGAAATAAAACGATACGATTTTATCGTTTTTCTCGATAAAGACGTTTATATTTCGCGCATGCTCGAAAAATCGGGCGCAAAACTTATAAATTCGGCTACCGCCATAGAAATTTGCGACGATAAAATGAAAACTTTTATCGCGCTTGCAAATTCGGGAATAAATCTTCCCGATACGGTTGCTTCGCCTTTGAATTATTCCGAAAATGCCGACGAGTTTTTTAAGGAAGTCGAAAAATCTATAGGATATCCCGTCGTCGTAAAAGAAGTTTTCGGCTCTATGGGAAAAAGCGTTTATCTCGCAAAAGACTTAAAAGCGCTCGTAACGCTCAGATCGGAATTGAAAAGTCGTCCGCATTTATACCAAAAATTTATCGGCGGCGGAGGAAGAGATTACCGCGTCATCGTCATCGGCAAAAAAGCCGTCGGCGTAATGGAGAGGGTAAACGAAAACGATTTTCGTTCTAATATAGAACTCGGCGGTAAAGGAAAAACCGCAATATTAAACGACGAACTCAAAAATCTTTCCGAAAAGGTTTCAAAAACGCTCGATCTTGACTATTGCGGTGTGGATATCATTTCTGACGGGGAAAAACTTTACGTTTGCGAAGTCAACAGCAACGCCTTTTTTAAAGGATTTACCGAAGTTACGGGTATAAACGTCGCTAAAATTTACGCAAAGTTTTTATGCGATAAATTTTACGGCGCCAAACTATAATACGGCGCTAAACTTTAATTCGGTTTGCGCTGTATATTCTTCAAAATATTCGTTCAAAATTTGAAATTCATTCAAATTTAAGTTGATAATTTTCTATAAACGTGATATAATGTAGAAAAAGAATACGGAGGCGGCGGAATATGAAAATAACTTATCTCGGGCATTCCTGCTTTTTGATAGAGGGAAGCGTTTCGGTCGTAACCGATCCGTTTTCGGGAATCGGATATCCGTTAAAACGGATTAAGGCGGATTATGTTCTTTCTTCGCACGACCATTTCGATCATAACGCGGTAAGCGGAGTTGATTTTACTTATAAAATGACTTTGGCTGACGCCGAATCGCCGAAGGTTCCGAAGCCTTTTGAAAGAATAAATTTGAACGTTATTCCGTCTTATCACGACGACTGCTTCGGTAAAAAACGCGGCGTAAATATGATTTACAAATTTACGATCGACGGGATAACTTTTACTCACTTAGGCGATTTCGGGGAAGATTTTTCGGTTAAATCAGCCGAAAAAATCGGCAAAACGGACGTGTTATTCGTTCCCGTAGGAGGCAATTATACGATTGACGCCCTAACGGCTGAAAAATACGTCGATTTTATTGACGCGAAAGTCGTCGTTCCCATGCATTATAAAACTAAAAGATGTACCGTCGATATTGCCGACGAGAAAGAATTCGTTGCTTTTTTCAAAAAGGTCGTTTATTGCAAAGACCTTGAAGCGGATAAATACGATATGCCGAGCGAAAAAACGATTTACGTTTTCGATTCGCGCGGGTTTTAAGGAGCCATAATGACCAGAGACGTTTACGAAAATTACACAATAGCGGAGTTGCGCTCTATGCTGTCGGAACTCGGCGGCGCTCCGGGCAATAAGAAAAAAGCCGACTTAATCGATGAAATCATAGGCATCAGAATAGGAAAAAGAGAAGCCGTTCGTTCTACGCGGGGAAGAAAAACCACGAAACAAAAACGGTTTTCCGAATACGATTTTACTTTGCCCGTGCAGAACGATTATCTTTCGGACGTCGGAAGGGAAACCTCCGTTGAGATTGAAGGCGTCCTTGACGTTGATTTTTACGGCGGGTTTTTACGCGGTAAAAACTATTTGCCGGGTTCGTCCGACGTGTTCGTGCAAACGTACGATATCGAAAATTTCTTTTTGCGTCGGGGCGATATGGTAAAGGGACGCGCGCTGAGGCGTCCGCCAAAAAACAGATTGCAACTTACGTCGGTCGAATCGGTTAACGGAAAGCCTCCGAGAACGCGTCCGTTAGAAAGCCTCGAAGAATATAAAATTTGTCACGAACAACGAAAAATTGAAATAAACTACGGCAAAAATTCTGCTTTAAAAACGGCGGATTTGTTTTGCCCTCTCGCAAAAGGACGTCGAGAATTATTCGTCGCGCCTGAAAGCGGTGTAAAATACGGTTATCTCAAAGATTTGTTGCAGAATATAAAAGGCGACGAAAAATTGAAAATCATTTTCGCCGTGATAGACGAAACTCCCGAAAACGTTGCCGCAATAGAAGAATTCGGCGGTAATTTTGAGTTTGCTTATACGACTTTTGAAAAAACGCCGGAGGAGCACGTTAAAGTTGCCGAAACGGCGTTTTACAGGGCTAAGGCTTTGTGCGAAGACGGCTTCGACGCTGTTTTGATATTCGAATCCATAACGAAACTCGTCAAGGCTTACACGGAGAGCGAAAATCTTCTCGACGACGGAAGCAGACAAAATTTCAACGCGGCTATATTGAAAACGAAAAAATTGCTGTCTTTTGTCAGAGAGTTGGGAAGTAGAAGCATAACTGTCATCGCTACGGCAAGGGATGATAACGATTTTGCAAAGGCTGTTCTGAACGAAATCGCGCCCGTCTGTAACGGTCGTCTGGTTCTTTTCAGAAAGTTACAGAAAAAACCCGCGTTTTTACCTATCGATATCGCCGAAAGCGAATGTTTATCGTGCGCGGATTTGTTATCTTCGGAAGATTACTTCATCGTAGAAAAAGCGGAAAAAATCGCGCGATTTAATCCCGAAAAAAACGAAGAAATAATCTCGGTTTTATCAAAACACATTTTTGACAAAGATATTTGCGAAATAATAAAAAAACTTTGATAATATCAATAAAAACGCGATAACGGGCTTATAGCCCCGTTTTTATTTGGATTACCCGATAAGTTTTCTGAAATAATCGAAAATTAAAAGACCTTTTGTTCCGAGTCTTTCCGGGTGAAACTGTGTTAACAGGATATTGTCGTATTCAAGCGATTCAATTATTCCGTCACGTGAAAACGCTCCTAATTTAAGAGGGCTTCCGATAATTTTTACCGCCTGATGATGGGCGCTGTTTACAACAATTTTTTTGCCGTATAAATTACGCATGACGCTACCTTTTGCGGTATATATCGCGTGTAAACGATCGTTGCCGTTTAATCTGTCGTGAAATTTGACGTCCTGTAAAAGCGTACCGCCGAAAAACACGTTCGTTACCTGCAAACCTCGGCATATACCCAAAACAGGCAAGTTTTTTTCAACGTATTTTTTAAGAACGGTAAGTTCCTTCAGATCTCTTTCGGCAAAGACCTCTTTTGAAGCGTAATTCGGTTCGTTGTAAATAGAAGGCGACAGATCGCCTCCACCCGTTAAAACTAAGCCGTCGGTAAGTACGTTCGCATCGTAAACGGGTTGTAAGCCTACGGATTCAAGCGCTTTTACATAATTTTGTCCGGGGTATAAAACGAGAACGCTTCTGCTCATACGCTATAAAAATTACTCGTAAATATAATATGAAACTTTAAAAAAAAGGTACACAATGAAAAAAATCGGTATAATTACAGCTCTTACGCTTGAGGGTGAGCAAATAGAAAAAATTCTCGGTAGCCCTGCTGAAATCGACCTATACGGGCGCTTTTCGATAAAAACTTATCGTTTGAACGATAAAATTATTTATTGCGCGAACTGCGGTGTCGGAGAGATTGCCGCCGCTTCTTGCACGCAGATACTTATTTCCGTATATAACGCGGAAATGGTTCTTAATTACGGCTTTGCCGGCGGATACGGCTCTTTCAATCAAGGCGACGGTATAATAGCGAGCGGTGTCGTTCATTATGATTTCGACGTTTCCGAAGTTGACGGTTGCAAGCCATATCTATATCCCGAGTTATTCGATTCCCCCGTTATACCGGTCGATCGGCATCTCGTACGGCTCGCCGAAAAAGAATGCGCGGATTTTAAAACGGGCGTTCTGGCTTCCGGCGATAAATTCGTTACCGATAAAGCGTTCAAAGACGAAATGAACGAAAAATTCGGCGCGGTAGCGTTCGATATGGAAGGAGCGGGGGTTTTATTGACGTGCAAAAACAGCGGAACGCCCGCACTTATTATTAAAGTAATATCCGATTCCGGCAACGCCGACGAATACTATTCGTTTAAAGATTTAGTCCGACGTACTAAAATAAAATTTGCAAAACTGCTTCAAAAATTAACCTTAGTTTTATAAAAATGATTACATCGATAATAATTGCCGCGGCAACGTGTCTTTTGCTGATTGTCGCGGTTTTAACAAAAAGTCGCGTTAAAATAGGCGATTTTAAACTTGATATATATCCGTTCGTACCTGTTTTGGGCGCGATTTGCGTTATTTGTTTCAAAACGATCGGGATAAAAGATATCGTGGAAAAATTCACTTCTTCCTCCTCGTCTAATCCCGTAAAAATTATCGTATTGTTTATCTCGATGAGCCTTCTTTCCGTTTTACTCGACGAATCGGGCTTTTTTGAATATATTGCGGAAAAAATAGCGCAAAAAGCAGGGAATAGCCAAAAACGCATTTTTATTGCGATTTATCTTACGGTTTCCCTTCTTACTATATTTACTTCAAACGACGTTGTTATTTTAACGTTTACGCCGTTTATATGTCAGTTTTGCAAAAAGGCTGAAATTAACTCGCTTCCATACGTCGTATCGGAATTTGTCGCGGCAAATACGTGGAGCCTGTTATTTCTTATAGGTAATCCGACCAACGTTTTTTTATCTCAGGCATACGGCGTAACTTTCGGCGACTATTTTTTGAGAATGTGGCTTCCTATCGTGTTTTGCGGTGTTTCGTCCTTCGTTTGTTTATATTTAATTTTCAGAAAAAAATTACAAAAGCCCGCCTATAGGTCGATTAACGAGGTTAAATTAAAGGATAAACCGGTTGCGACAATAGACTGCGCTTTCTTGTGCGCCTGCACGGCGCTTATTGCCGTTGCTTCGTATATTCACCTTGAAATGTGGTACGTTGCTCTTATTATGACGACTATTGCTTATTTTGTGGTAATTATATATAAGTTAGTCGTCCATCAGACGGAAACGATAGTCAAACGTTCGTTTTTGCGCGCGCCGTGGCAAATGTTACCGCTTGTTCTCGGTATGTTCGTCGTGATATTATCGCTCGTATCGACCGGTGCGACTAGCGTTATATGTAACTATATAGGATCTTCCTTCCCGATTATTAAGTACGGAGTGACATCTACGCTTTTATCCAATCTAACGAACAATATTCCCATGAGCGTTTTGTTTTCCTCCGTGACAAGTGAAATTACTGAGCCGATAGTCATGCAAAAAGCCGTTTACGCAACAATAATAGGCTCGAATATAGGCGCGTTTTTAACGCCGTTAGGCGCTCTTGCAGGGCTTATGTTTACGAATATCGTAAAACGTTACGACAAAGGTTTCGGGTTTGTATCGTTTATCGGGTACGGCGCGACGGTTGCATCGGTTTCGCTTGTTTTCGGGCTTATAGGGCTATATTTAAGTTTTTTGCTATCGTAAAAACACTTAATTAAAAACAAATTTCGAGTATATACGTCAGTTTAAATCATATCCGTCGATTTCTTTTAATACAAATATTGTATAGGATTTGGCTATATGAAAAAACTAAGCGTAAAGGGCGCGCGCGTACTTGCTGCGGTTATACTGCTTTCGATGACGATATGTTTCGGAATTTTTTGTTTTTATAAAGACAGAGCCGTTACTATAGTAAGCGGAGAATCTTACGTTCCTATTTATAAAGGCAGGGAAGACAAACCTTGCGTTGCGCTGATGTTCAACGTTTACGAGAACACGGAAGTCGTTAATAAAATACTTGATTTGCTAAACGAAAAGCAGGTAAAAGCAACCTTTTTCGTGGGCGGTTGCTGGGCAGACGATAATACGCCGACCGTTAAACGTATAGTCGATGACGGGCATACGATAGGTAACCACGGGTATTTTCATAAGAACCACAAAAAATTATCCGAATCGCAAAATTTTATCGAGATAAAAACTTGTCACGACCTCGTTTTTAATATGACCGGGGTTAAGATGAATTTATTCGCGCCGCCGTCCGGCGCATTTTCAAAAACCACTCTCATCGTTGTTGAAAAGTCGGGCTATAGGACGGTTATGTGGTCAAAAGACACAATCGATTGGCGAGATTTCGACGTAAATACTATCATCGAAAGAGCAAAAAAAGTTCAAAACGGCGACTTCGTTTTGATGCACCCCAAGGCTCACACGTTAAAAGCCTTACCTGAAATTATTGATTTTTACAAGGAGAAAGGCATCGCTCCGGTTACGGTCGATGCATGTTTGAAATGATTAATATTTACACTTTACAAAACGGAATAAGAGTAGTTATCAAAAAAATAGAAGGCGTGTATTCCGCGTCTTTCGGCGTTTTTGTCGGCGCGGGAAGCGCTAATGAAACTGCCGAAGAAAACGGAATATCTCACTTCATCGAACACGTGACGTTCAAAGGTACCGAAAAGCGTAGCAGTTTCGATATTTCAAACGATATCGAACTTATCGGAGCCGATATCAACGCTTACACGACGAGAAATCTTACCTGTTATTACGTAAAATCAACGGCGTATCATACGAAAGAGGCTCTCGAAATTTTGTCCGACGTATTTTTAAACGCGGTTTACGACGAAACAGAACTCGAAAAAGAAAAAAACGTTATATTGCAGGAAATCAATATGTGCGAAGACACCCCCGACGATTTATGCGCCGATCTTTTGAATGAAGCGTATTTCGGAAAAACGGGTTACGGCGCGCGTATTCTCGGCGATAAAAAACGAGTTAAGTCTTTTAATCGCGCCGCCGTTTCAGCGTATAAACAAAAATATTACACGACCGACAACATAGTGATTTCCGTTGCCGGCGGTATAGACGAAAAAGAAGTATTAAATCTTGTAGAGGAATATTTCGGTTGCGTCAAAAAGTCCGATCGCGCAGAAAAACCCGTCTATAATACCGAAAACTTGGCAAACAGTTTATCAAAAAGCAAAAATATTACACAGTCGCATATCTGTCTCGGCTTTAAAGCGGTAAGTATTTTATCCGATGACGTCGATGCCTTCAACATCGCTACTTACGTGTTGGGGGGCGGAATGAGCAGTAGGCTATTTCAAACGGTAAGAGAAAAGTTGGGGCTTTGTTACAGCGTTTATTCGTTTATGTCTGCTTACGCCGATTGCGGTTTTTCAATGATTTACGCTGGCGTCGATCCAAAAAAACTGAACGACGCGTACGATTCTATTATTTTTGAATTAAACAAATTCAAATCCGAAAAAATTACCGACGAAGAATTTAAAAGAAGCAGTGAACAAATGAAGTCAAGCCTTGTTTTTGCGCAGGAAAGCGTTTCCTCGCAAATGCAACTTCACGGTAAAAGGTTGCTTTTGACAAACGAATGTTTAGATTTCAAAGAGAGATTTTCTAAACTTGAAAAAATGACCAAAAACGACGTTAACGGGCTTATAGACCGACTTTTTGACGTAAATAAACTTGCAAAAGCCATCGTTGGCAAGGGCGTAAAACCGCTATAATAAACTTTTACGTTTTTATGGCAAACGCTTGATGATTTTTGATTTATTTTAATTTGCGACAATCGCTTGACTTTTTCCGTTTTTTTTAATATAATTTTTGCGTATTAGATTTCAAATGTGGTTTTCGCTTTTGCGACGACCTTACGGTAGGGTATGAATATTGTAGAATTATCTGAAAAAAATTTGGCGGAGGCAAAAAATCTTTTTTATCTTGCAAAGGGTGACTTTTATAAGGCGCTCGGCGAAGACGTTCGTGAAGCCGATATCGGCAAAGTCTTGAGAACCGATGAAGATTCCGCAAATACCTATATGCTCGCCGACAAGGGCGTATATCAATGTCTTGTTACGGTTTCAAAGCCGACCTCGTCGATTATAAACCTGTGGATAAACTTTGATTTGGTTGAAGAGCAGTATCTCAGCAAATTTATGGAGTTCGTCATAAAACAGTTTTCCGCAATAACGCTCGTGTTTATTAACGTTGATTCCACCGACTATAAAACCACACACCTTATCGAGGATTACGGCTTCGAGTACACAGGGGAACAACATTACGTCGATAAAGAAAAGAATCTCTTAACCTTCCGCTACGTTTATAAGCGTAAAAAATAAATCCGCTATTTAAAACCGTTTGATTTTTTCTTATAACGGAACGTTACTTCCTTTTTATCGCTATAGAATTTTTAACTTGTAAAATATTGTTTTTGATACGTTTTACACTCCGCAACGCGTCGGAGTGTAAAGTTTTTTGACAAATTAAAGGTTTTTAGCCTAAACTTGTTGCATTCGGCTTAATAATGTTGTATAATATCTACGCGTCGTCGGTGGGCGATATAGTTTGATAAACGATAATATTTGTTGTTTGTGTAATGATAAACGATAATGTTTGTTTTTATTATTTCTGTTTTTCTTGACAGCGCACATTATTTTTTTGGAAAGTTATCGAAGTGGTCATAACGGCCCGCACTCGAAATGCGGTACACAGGCAACTGTGTCAAGGGTTCGAATCCCTTACTTTCCGCCAATCAAAACCTAAATCGAATACGAAAGTGTTCGGTTTAGGTTTTATTTTTTGCAAAAATTACGGTTTTATCTGTGTTTTTCGGTTGTCGGCGTGCCGTCGTTTCGGTCTTTTCGGGGTTCGTATGGGTGTGTTCGTATCTCTTTATCCGTAGCAGTTGCAGGCGGTTTTATGCCGCGAAAGGTTCTTGACGTGAGAAAGGAGTGTGTCAGGCTATCTTGCCAAAGGCAAACGAAAAGCCCCTTAGGGCTGTCGGTTGGCGGTTTATTTGCCTACCGACACGCTCCTGAGAGGCTCAGGTCAAGAACACCGTGGAATAAATCGTCTGCGTATGTATCAGATACGCATTATAAGTCTGAAATCTTTAAGTCTGTAATACTCTCTGTTTTGTATCACATACGGCATTTTAACGTTTTTGTCGTAAAAAGAAAAACCCTGACTTTCGTCAAGGTTTATCGTCTTTGGGGTGTTGTAGATAATTATCATTTTGTCGTCATACAACTGAATTTCTTTTATGAAGTAATTTATTAGTTGTAACGGCTCTTTTTCAAGCGCGGATTTGTAATAATCGATTATTTGCTCTTTGGAAAGTCTGAACGCCGTTTGAGATTTTTCAATCGTCAATCGCTTTTCGATGTCGGTCAGTTTTTCTTCGAGTTCTCGCATACGTTTCATAACCGTTGCGCTTTGTCCGCCTAATTCTATGGCTTGCATAATGTTGTTTATCGTATTCTCGGTTTGGCGTTTCTCTTTTATGAGATTTGTTAAAACCGAGTTTTGTTTTATGCGGTTTTCCTGCACTTGAAGTAAATATGTTGCCATTTTATCTAATATTTCGGGGCGTTGCATTTGTTCGCATACGTTGTCAAGCACATATTTTTCGAGTATTTCTTTTCTTACTTGCGACTTCTTACAACCGCTTTGGTGTTTTCGCCCCAAACATTTGTAATAGCGTATTTTCTGTCCGTTTTTAGCCGTTCCGCATTCCGCAGAGATAGGACTTCCGCAATATCCGCATTTAATTTTGTTGCGAAGTAAATACACGACTTCAACGCTACGAGTTCCGTATTTGTTTGTTTCGGTCTTTCGTCTTACGTTTTCGTAAATTTCCGTCGGCACGATTTGCGGATACATATTGGTAAATACTTCGTTGCCGTGTCTGTATATACCCGAGTATTTCTCGTTTTTGAGTATGTTGTAGACGGTATTTCTCGCAAACTTTTTACCACGGTTGAAAATACCTCTTTCGGTAAGAGTTTTTATTATGTCTTTAACGTAAACGCCTTGCGCGTATTGGTCGTAAATAAACCTTACTACTTCGGCTTTTTCTTCGTCAATTACGACTTTGTGGTTTTCTACTTTATAACCGTAAATGATAGTTCCGCCCGTAAAGTTGCCTTTTTGTCTTGTTTCGTTCATTCCGCGTTTTACCTTTTGAGAAAGTTCGGCAGAGTAATATTCGGCGTAGCCCTCAATCATACTTTCAAGTATAATCGCCTCGGGGCTGTCGGGAATATATTCCGTAGCGGAAACGACTTTAACGCCGTTGTCTTTAAGTGTTTTCTTGTGTTTCGTGGTTTCGTATTTATTACGCGAAAACCTGTCGAATTTGTAAACGAGTACGATACTGAAATCGTGTTTTTTGCTATCTTCTATCATCTGACGGAAGTCGGGACGGTTGTCGTTAGTCCCCGTCATAGCACGGTCTATATAGGTTCTTAAAATGAGTATGTCGTTGTTTTTAGCATACTCGTTACATACACGGAGTTGTCCCTCTATGGACTGTTCCGTTTGGGTATCGCTCGAATAACGAGCGTAAATAACTGCTGTTTTCAAAATTGGTTACTCCTTTAATTTTATTTTAGATTTGTCTTTCGACGGGAACGGAGAAAACGGAAACGAATTAAAATTGTTTTCTTTTGTGGCTTGCGGCTTTTCTCGTCAAGGGTTGCGCCAAGCAATGCACTTTACCCTTGACGAAAAAGTCGTTTTCGTTTAACCTTTCCCGATCCGAAAGACTAATTAGTTGCAATGCGGCAACTGCGCTATAATTTCTTTGCTTACTTTTCCGAGAATTTCGCCCTCGTTGATACAGGTGAAATTATCGAAAAGCAACACTTTGCGGTCGTCAACTCCGAAAGTGCAAACTACATCTTCGTCCAAAACGTCCGAGCGAAAGTAAGTTGGTAGTTTTCCGCCGTAGACTAAACGCTCGCCGGACTTTTCCATATACTTCGTTATGTATTTCGCCGCCTCTGAAATATCGTCCTGCGTGGCAATGTCTTTGAAATCGTTACGCCCGAATTGTTTCAGAAAATGCGTGTTTTGGTATGTAGTTTGCATACGGTGATTTCGCGTGTCGTAGTCTTTTACTTCTTCGAGTTTTCCTATCATTTTGCCGTCGGGAATATAAAAAATACCGTGAAAATGTAGTCTGTTCGTATCTTCGCCGCGTTCCCATACTCCGACGTATTTCCAACCGTTACGAGCGACAAGGTGTTTCAGGGTGTTAGATAACTTTTTGCGGAACGTTTCTTCGGTGTGAAGTTCGTTCGAGTAGGTAAAAGTTACGAAATAGTTCCAATCCTGCAAACGCAATTTTCGCATTAGCCTTACTTTGCGCTTAATAGCGTTGATTTTCATTCGCTCGGTGTGTTTCTCAACGAAAGCGTTCAATTCGGCTTTGTCGGTAAACTCGTCTTTCAAAGCGGCTTTTATATGAGCCTTGCGTTCTCGCTTGGGTAGCGATTGGCTCTCTTTATATGCCGTTTCAAAGCGTTCTTTCGGGGTTTCGGGCGGCGTTACGTCTGCCGTCGATTGTTGTTTCATAGGTTTAACGGCGCGCCTTTTACAGCCTTTTCCGCTCGGAAACGCTCCTTGCGGTATTCCGACGTAATGACCGCCGTCAAAATAGATTTTCATATTTGCGTAGTTCATAGTTTTTACTCCTTGTGATTTAGATTTTTTGTATGGCGAAAGAAAATAAAAAACGGCAGAATACGAAACACCATACAATTTCATACTCTGCCGTTTACAGTTCGGTTTAATTACAATTCAATTCAGTTCAATTCGGTTAGTTCAAGTCATAAATAGATTTCCGTTCAGTTCCTTTCATTTCGTTTATGTTATCGCTTTTTAGCGTTATTTTCTAATTTAATGTTTTTCTATTTACTCGGTTTATTTTATTAAGTTTTTAATGCGTAATTTTTTCGGCTTTTAGGTCAGGTTTCGTTTTTGTTTTCGTTTTGCGTTTGTTTGTGTAGTTCGACTATCCTTGAAAAGATACTTTCAAAGAAAGTTCTTTTTTCGCCGTCGGTCAACGCCTCGATATTCGGCTCGCCGACGGCTACAACTTTCAACTCGGTTTGCAGCATTTTTTCGTCCTCCTTTTTTTGAAATAGATTTTATTACCCGAACTCGCAAGATTTCTGCGACTGCGAGAAAATAATAAGGTTTCAATATGCAAATTCTTTGCACGTTGAAAATAATATCCTGCAAATACGACGGATTTTGTCGTGTTCACAGAAAAAAGGAATAGAAAAAGGACGTAATACGACCGTAAAATTTCGTACTTCGCCCTTAAAATGCCGCCTCCGACCCTGTTATTCACGGGTGTAATGCTTTTCGCTATCTGTCCTTACGCCGTTTGATAGTTAGTTCGCTCCTGACTTAAAAACTCGGCTTGCTATTCTTGCTATACGCCTTTGACTATTCGATTGCGTTACAACTATACCACGGGAATTTGGCAAACACAAGGACATCTATGTGACCGAAATGTACCAAAATGTGATGTCGTTGTAACGTTTACGATTATACCACAAGCAAAATAAAAAGCGTGAATGGGTTGAAATAGGTTTTGTGTGGATTTTTGACGTTTTCAGGGAGTAATGTCATACTCGAGTAAGAGTGAAAAATGGTTTTTGCGGCAGTAAAAAAGGACGGCGCAGGAAAACGCCGCCCGAAACAAAACGCAACCGAAAACACTCGGAAGAACGAAAAGGCACAAAAACTCAAAATTTAGCCGACGAGCGAAGAATTACGGGGCGATTCGCCAAGCGGTTTAGCGGCGAACGCCCCGTTTCGCTCGGCTTTGAGTGACCTTTTTATCCGAGTTTAGTGAGTTTGTTTGGCGGGTGCTTGACCGCGACGCGAAGCGTCGCGCTTGTATAGTCAAGCACCCGCCAAAGTGCCATTTGAAGTTTACAATGGCTTTTTACTTGAATTTAACAGTAAAATCGTGTATAATAGAAAAAACAATATAGCCGTTATTGTGAGGGCGTTTTATGAGAAAAAGACTTATTTTGATTATATGTTTATCTCTTTTATCTTGCCTGATGATTTTTTCGGCGTGTAACAAAGATAAAAATTATCAAACAAAAGTATATGAGTATATTCCCGATTACAAAAGCACTACTTGCAATATATTAAAAGATAAAAACATAGAGTTGCACGTTGAAAACAGTGTAAGTAATTCAAAAGATGAAATCAGTAATTTGTTAAATTTAATGCAAAGTGATTATTCTATACTTACACGAGTATTCGATTTGGATACAAAAATTAAATGTTACATTATTGCCGATGAATATATTTTAGGCAACGATAAAGCCGTATATCAAAATGGCGTTTTAATCTGCAATGAAAGTGCTGTAAAAAGCGGCGGTTACAGAAAATCTTTTGCAGGGGCTTGTATTCAGTCAACCGAGTATTGGAAACAATACGGAGCATATGCCTACGCCTTTAATTGCGAATACAGCGATGAAGAACTAAAAGAATATTACGCAAACGATAAAAATTTGGAATTAACATTATTTTCGGCTTATTTTATCGGCGATTTTAATAATAACACGGATTATGCAATAAAAACGGCGTATTCTTTCGGCAATTTCGTTATAAACACATACGGATACAAGAATTTTATAAATGCAAACTTAACGGATTACAGAACCGAATATCTCTCATTCTTGGGTATAAACAGAGAGTTTAACATTCCTTTCGATTTGTTGTGGCTCGACGGAGCGATATACAGTCAGAAATTTTTGTCTTATCCGCTTGTAATCAGTACGGCAAATCGTGTTTACAATCTCGATGCTTTTTCTTCAAAAAGAGAAACCGCAAGTTTTGATACGCCTGAAAGAGTTTTATATCATTTATCGGAAGGCAATGCAGAATGTAGTAAAATCTTGAATTATATAAAAATGAACGCCACTGACAGTTATAATTTTGTAAATTAAAAGTATTCCGATAATCTCGAATATTTTATCTCCGACAGTGAAATAAAAACGTGCTGTGATGTCAATAATCGAAAAATATATTTACTCGACCCGAGCGAATATGTACACGAAACAATTCACGCCGTTACATTAAAAAACAACCCCACCGACGAAGCGTGGATAGGTGAAGGCGTAGCAGAGTATTTATCTCGGTATGTTTCTAAACATATTTCGGATATAAATAATCGGTTTTATCTGTCTTTTACGGATAAAACATTAACTGGCGATATTGCCGATTTTGTAAACACAGTCAATGCGCTTTATGAGAAGAACGGCGGTAAATTCGATACTTTGTCCGAGTTTGATTTTGCACTCATTGAAAAATGTATCGGAGAAACCACCTTAAAAGACAGCAGTTATAAATCGCGAATTAAATTTCCGTATGCAACGAATGCGATATGTAAAATATATTCCTGTACAAGTAAAGACGGAAACGTTTTAACATATCCCGAGGCTTATGCCTTTACTTATTATTTAATAGAAAAGTATGGGTTCAGTAACGTCCTGAAATGCTGTATTAACTATAATTTTAACGGCGTTTTCGGCTCAAATTACGCTGTTATAATGGACGAGTTTATAAAAAGTATCGCTTAATCGAGGTTATAAAGTAAATAATTCGATTTACGTTACTAACGCTCCGCCAGAAGCGAAATATACGCACCCTAATGAAAAGTTAGAGTGCGTATTTTTCTTTTTTTAAATGCTTTGGAACAAAAAGCCGAATAATTCGGAATAACGATAAGATAATAAATACTAAAAATGATAGCAGGTTTTTCAGCCAAATATTGTTGAATTACAATAAGATAAAAAATATTAAAACCTATGCCGGGCGAATAATTGCTCGGGCTCCAAAGTTGACCTTTTTATCCGAGTTTAAGTGAGTTGTTTGGCGGGTGCTTGACCGCACCGCAAAGCGGCGCGCTTGTATAGTCAAGCACCCGCCAAAGTGCCATTACGTAACCTCGCAAGAACACTTTATATATAGGGAGTATAGTCGTTTTTATTTCATAATGGTTACATTTACGAGCATTTTGCAGGTTTCACAGTATTTTTGACCATTAGGGTTTCCGCGACCTCTTTTCCCGAAATAGTTCTCATACATAATAAAGTCCGTAAAAACAAGAGAGCCCCGAAGGGAATTTCCTTCAGGGCTTTCGTTGTTTGAATATGCAGTAGGGGTTTTTATCGGCTCATCCGTGTAATGCAGGATTAGTTCTATGTAGTCGCGGTATACATAAACCTTTTCAACCAGTAAGTCTATCATCATTTCAGGTTCTTTGCTTACAGCGTCCTTTAGATAGTTTTCTATGACTTTTCGGTCTAAAACAACTTGCTTTTTCATTTGTTCGAGAATAAGTTTTTCTTGTAATTCACGTTGCGAACATTCGAGTGCCTGCAGTCGTTCTTTTGTTGTGTCTGTAATAATGCCTTGCTCAATGGCTTTCATAACGTTGCTTATTGATTTTTTTATTTGAGTTATTTCTTTTTCGAGTAGTTTAACAGTATTTTCGCCAGCAAGCTTGGCGTTATGTTGCTTATATATTTCATCGACCATCAATGATAAGTTTTTACCTGTTAAAGTTTTTTGCAAGGCTTTAATTACAATATTATCGAGAACATCTCTTTTAATAAATTTGGCTTGACATTTCTTTTTGCCGATAGCCTTCCAACATTTATAATACCTAAAATATTTGCCGTTCTTTGACGTGCCGCCATACTGAGTCATCCGAGTTCCACACTCACCACAATATACTTTTCTTCGTAACAGATACGAATAGTCGGGAATATGATTGCCAAAGCGGTTTGCTTCAATTTTTTGTCGTACGCGTTGATACAATTCTGGTTCAATGATTTTTGGATAAATGTTTGTATAGACTTCACCATTAATACTATATTTCCCGGTATATCTTTCGCACCGTAGAATGTGATAGACTGCCTTTGCGGTAAAAGGTTGTTCTTTATGCAATATGCCGCGTTCTGCAAGGCTTGTAGCAATGTCAGTTCCTCGTTCTCCAGCTGCATAGCGTTCAAAGATTTCTTTCACAATCGGACCTGTTTCCTCACTGATATACACTTTTCGATCGATTGAGTAATAACCGTAATTTAATGGTCCCGCAGCATGTAAACCTTTTAATCTCGTTTCACGCATACCTCGCTTTGTTTTCTGAGATAATTCCTCGCTGTAATATTGGTTCATACCTTCGAGCAAACTTTCCAACAGTATGCCTTCGGGACTGTCGGGAATATTCTCCATAGCGGACAGAATTTTAATGCCGTTGTCTTTCAGGCGTTTTCTGTGCATAGCCATTTCAAACTTGTTACGGCTGAATCTGTCTAATTTGTAAACGAGAACGAAATCGAATTGCTTTTTATCGCTGTCCTTCAACATTTTTTGAAATTCTTCACGATTGTCGTTCGTTCCCGTAGTTGCTCTGTCTATGTATTGATTAACGATTAAAATACCGTTTCTTTCGGCATAATCGTTACATACACGGACTTGTCCTTCGATGGATTGTTCTGTTTGTCTGTCGCTCGAATAACGGGCGTAGATGACCGCTGTCTTCATTGGAAGCCTCCTTGTATTAGCTTTTGAGCACATTTTAACCTTCAAACCGGACACTTTTTTACCGGTTTGAAATTATTTTTTGCTCTTTTAGCAATTTTTTGCTTTGATCTGTCTTTCGACAACCACGAAAAATCAGAAAAAGGCGCGGCAGTCAAGCGGTATAAACAATAAGGGGCTTATGGCAAAAAAATATTGTCGTTGCAGTTATATACTTTTGAGTTTTAAGCCATATTTTTTTAACTTGACGGCAAGACTTTTTCTGATACGCAAAAAAAAGAGAAAGACATTGTAATCGAGCATATTGAAATGGACACTAAAACCATTCGCCTAAAAAACAATAAAGCTCCGAACGAATATTTAGTCGAAGAATAGTGAAATATTTGATATTTGCGGATATGCCAATGAAAACATTTTGTATTTATGGGGAAATTGTTTCTAAAAAATATCGAGTAAGTTAAAACGGCAACCTAAGGCATTTGCCCAACTTAAAATATGAATTGCCTAAAATTACAATAATTTGGGCGAATGAGTGTTTTCGCCAAAAACAGACTAAAAATTTACAGTCCATAGCCGCAAAACTCTTGATTTTTTGTCTTTGACAGGATATAATAGAATAGAAAAATGTCCCAAGGGGCAAAAATCTATTTCAGAAAGGCGTAAACTAATGGAAATCAAGCGTGATTTGTATTTGAATCAACTTATCGAAAGAAAACAGAACGGACTTATAAAGGTGATCACGGGTATTCGTAGGTGCGGTAAATCCTACTTATTGAACACGCTGTTCTATGATTATTTGAAAAATTCGGGAGTGGACGAAAATCATATTATAAAATTCGCATTTGATTCGAGCGTGGACTTAAAATCGATAGGCGAAAATATAGTTACACTTGAAAAGGAAAAGCGTAAAGTCGATCCCGATAAGTTTATGACGTATATTCAAAGCAAGATGACGGATAAGGAAACGTATTATCTTTTGCTTGACGAAGTGCAATTTCTTGACTGCTTTGAATCGGTGTTGAACGGTTATTTGCACATGGATAACGTTGACGTTTACGTAACGGGAAGTAACGCAAAATTCTTGTCAAAAGATATTATCACCGAGTTTGCAGGGCGCGGTGACGAAATTCATATGCAGCCGCTAAGTTTTGCAGAGTTTATGTCGGCATATAAAGGCGATAAATACGAAGGACTTACGGAATATATGCTTTACGGCGGCATTCCTATGGTTGTTTTGAGGGATGGCGCGGAAAATAAGTCGTTAATGCTAAAACGTCTTTTTGATGAGATTTATATCAGGGATATTGAAACTCGGCATAAGGTCAGAAACAAAGCCGATCTTGAAGATTTGCTTAATATTCTGTCCTCGTCTATCGGATCGCTTACAAATCCCGAAAAGTTGAAAAATACTTTTCATTCGGTAAAAAAGTCGAATATAACCTCGGCTACGATAAAAAAATATCTGGAATACTTTTCCGATTGTTTCTTGGTTGAATCGGCTTCGAGATACGATATAAAAGGAAAAGCGTATATAGATACGCCGCTTAAATATTATTTTTCCGACCTGGGGCTTAGAAACGCACGCATCAATTTTAGACAGTTCGAGCAACCGCACTCAATGGAAAATATAATCTATAACGAACTTAGGTTGCGTGGCTTTTCGGTGGACGTCGGCGTTGTAATTACGAAGGAACAAGGCATTAGAAAACAGTTGGAAGTCGATTTTGTATGTAATCTCGGGACAAAACGCTATTATATACAGTCTGCGTACTCTTTGCCGAGTGAGGAAAAGCGTTCTCAGGAGATAAGACCTTTTACGCGAATAGACGATTCGTTCAAAAAAATAGTAATTACGGGAGATATGTCGCCTACGTATTATAACGACAATGGCGTATTGTTTATGAATATCTTCGATTTCCTGTTAAAACCGGATAATCTTAATTTGTAAGGTAATACCATGGCAAAGAACACGGATAGTGCGATTAAATTATTAGTCTTATACGACATACTGCTAAAATTGACGGACGAAGAGCACGCACTTTCGACAAACGAAATCATTGAAGAATTGAAAAAACGTGGCATTTCCGTTTCGAGAAAAGTTTTGCCGTCGGTAGCATCTTTCCAAGCGGTAAGCCCTATGTGTTCTTTGGTTGCGTTGGCACGCCCCACAATCAATTCTGCCGCAGTATAACCGTGAACGTCATCATGCAATTTGTTTTGAACGGTTGCATAAAAAGCGTTTTGTTGATAGTGCTTCCTTGTCATAATCAATTGCCGTATTCTACTGATGCGTATTGTGTTTTTCAGTTATTGCTTTGTTTGATTTATGAATAAAAGCCTTAACTAAAATGTTTAAAATAAACATTAATTGACAACGCGATTTTGTATCGACATCTAACGTTGTTTCGGCATCGTTTATTAATTGAAAATTATAATTTCCGAGTTTTGCGAGCGAAGATGTCGGATTGACAGAAAAGGTTATTACCGTTGCGTTTCTCGATCGTGCTATTTGCGCTACGCGGACAACCTGTTCGGTTTCGCCGCTTAAAGATGCTAAAAATATAATGTCTTTATCGGAAAGGTTTTTCGACTGAATATAAGCAATATGGGTATCCTGATAAAGCGTGACGTGTTTGGAAAGAGAAAGTAGATGCCTGGCGGTATATTCAAGCGCCAATTCGGTTAAACCTTTCGCGAAAAAATGTATCTGAGAACTCTGGGTCATAACGTCTGCGACTTTTTCGATTACGGATTCATCGAGAAGTTCAGACGTTTTTTCGATATCGCTTAATTCTTCGGCTATCATTTTTTGTACGGAAAAGGTTTGAGCAGACAAAGGGGGGGCGGCGCTTTTCAGTGCATTGTTCTTTATAAAAAATTTGAGATGGCTAAAGCCTTCCAAATTAAGCTTACGGCATAATCTGATTATTGTGGTTGTTGAAACGAAAGTGTTTTTTGCCAAAACCTGAATAGGCATATCGCAAATTTCGTTTTTATGATTATCGATATATCTTAAAATTTCCAACTCAAGCGAGCTTAAAGAGTTTAAAACCGAAGACGGAAAGAGATTAAACATAGGCTTGCCCCTTAAATCTAATTGCGTATATTATAGCATAACGAAGCGTTTAAATCAATAACAAAATGAAAAAAAAGGTGTAATAAATGACATATTGTGTAACAAATTACACATTGTTCTCATTTAGTACGTTTTCGGCAAAGGGTATTGACAAAACGGCTTACATATGTCATACTGCCCATGTCGTGAAAAGCGTTGCTTGAGGAGTTAAATATAATGAATAAAAGCAAGAGATTAAAAATAGTATTGGTGGGTGGCGGATCGACATGGACGCCGGGATTACTAAAAAGCTTGTGCATAAAAAAAGAAGAATTTCCAATAGAAGAATTAAGAATGTTTGACATAGACGAGGAACGTCAAAGACAGATAGGCGAATTTGCGGAAATATTATTTAAAGAAGAATATCCCGAAGCAAAAATTATTTATACTATTAACAAAGAAGAAGCCTATAAAGACGTCGATTTCGTATTCTGTCAGATACGTTCGGGCGGATTTGATATGAGGCAATACGACGAGCGCATACCTTTATCTTACGGCGTGGTGGGGCAGGAGACTTGCGGACCGGGCGGGTTTGCCTATGGCTTGCGCTCGATACCCGATATGATAGAAATTATCAACGACGCGAGAAGGTATGCTAAAGATCCTTGGATATTAAATTACACAAACCCTGCGGCTATAGTGGCTTTGGCGTTGGACAGAGTTTTTCCGAACGATAAAAAAATCATCAATATGTGCGACCAGCCCGTCAATTTAATCAATTCGTTCGCCAAGATATTGGATGTCGCTCCGACGGAAATAATTCCGGAATATATAGGCCTCAATCATTTCGGCTGGTTTACAAAATTGAGCGACAGGCAAGGAAAGGATTTGTTGCCGAAGTTAAGAGAAAATATATTGGATAACGGCTTTGCACCGAGCGACGCGGCAGAAAGAGACGCTTCCTGGCTTGTGACCTACGGAATGGTGAAAAGAATCGTTTCGGACTTTCCGGAGTATATCCCCAATACCTATCTTCAATATTATCTGTATCCCGAAAAGGTAGTCGAACACCTTGACGCAAATCATACGCGGACAGACGAGGTGAAGGAGGGCCGGGAAAAAAGAGTGTTTGAAGAGTGCGCAAGGGTTAAAAGAGCGGGAACGGCAAAAGGATCGATAATTGCAAAAAACGAAGTGCATGCCGATATGATAGTGGACGTCGCGTCCAGCATTTATTACGATAAAAATCAGGAATTTATTCTTATAGTTAAAAACGACGGCATTATAGATAATTTCAGTAAAGACGCAATGGTTGAGTGTCGGGCAAAAGTCGGCGGAGCCGGGGTGAATGGGTATCATTTCGGAAAATTGGACGTTTTTATGAAGGGACTGATGGAAGGACAGCTGGCATACGAAAACTTAACCGTCGATGCGTATTTCGAAAAATCCTACGAAAAAGCGTTGCAGGCATTGACGATGAACAGAACGGTTGTCGATGCGGGAAAAGCTAAGGCTATTCTTGACGATCTGTTGGATATCAATAAAGGAAAGTGGCCCGAGTTGAAATGAAATTAATTATTAATGCGGATGATTTCGGGTTGTCGGAGGGCGTGACTTACGGGATTTACGACGCCATTAAACGAGGCGTGGTGACTTCGACGACTATGATGGTAAACACGAGGGCAAGCGCGCTTGCGGGAGAAATGGTCAAACGGGACGATTCTCTTTCCGTCGGGTTGCATTTGAATTTAAGTTTGGAAAAACCTTTGACCGACTGTTTCAGCCTGACACGTGAAGGACTGTTTGTCAAACCCAAAAATTGCGATATTCACGATCGTTTTACCGATGAAGACCTCGATAAAGAACTTGACGCGCAATATGAAAAATTCTGCGAGCTGACGGATAAAGAACCCACGCATATCGATTCTCATTTATATATGCATCAAATTTACGATAACGTAAGGTTTGCCGCATTGAGGCTTGCCGACAAACATGGAATCCCCGTAAGGGAATACGAGACAAAATATTTTAAGGCAATCGGCTATGACGGATGTTTCAAAGTAAAGGAAGCCGAAAACGAAAGAGACCTTGAAAAAAAGTTTTATAAAATAGTAGAAGGTCATTTACAGTCGGACGAAATTCTTGAAGTGTTAGCTCATCCGGGATTTATTGATGACTATGCCTTAAATTGTTCTTCGTATAACCTCCAGCGGATAATCGAGCATAAAGTTTTGACGGGTTCGAATATCAAAAAATTTTTATCGGATAACAATATAGATTTGATAAATTATAATCATTTGAAATCTTATTTCCAAAGGTAGAAAAATGGCGGATATAACATTAAAAAACATAGTAAAAAATATGATCCTATCGTGCAGAAAAAAGCATTTTTCAAAAAAAAGAAAAGCGCAGAGATTCAGGGTACGCGTGCGATAGACGGGGTCGATATCGTTATTCCGTCGGGGAGTTTCACCGTTCTGCTCGGACCTTCCGGCTGTGGAAAGACGACGTTGCTCAGGATGATAGCCGGTCTCGAAACTATTACCGACGGTCAGATAATGATGGGAGATATAAATATCACCAATTTGGAACCGGGTGACAGGGGACTCGCTATGGTTTTTCAGAACTATGCGTTGTATCCTCATATGACGGTAAGGGAAAATATAGAATTTGGATTGAAAAATGCCAGAATACCCAAATTTGAGATTGAGGAAAGAGTAAAAGAGGCGTTAGAGGTCGTAGGACTGACGGAATTTGCAAACAGAAAGCCCGCAAAAATGTCGGGCGGTCAAAGACAGAGGGTGGCGCTCGCAAGGGCAATATCAAAATATCCGGAATGTTTTTTAATGGACGAACCACTGTCTAACCTCGACGCCAAGCTGAGAAGCGATATGCGCTCCGAACTCATTTCTCTCCATGAAAAATTAAAATCGACTTTTATTTATGTTACTCACGATCAGATAGAGGCGATGACGATGGGTACAAACGTTGTCATTTTGGATAAGGGCAAGGTAATGCAGCAGGGCAAACCAGGAGAAGTTCACAACGATCCTAACTGCGTGTTCGTCGCCAAATTTATCGGGGATCCGGGCATGAATATTATCGAATGCGCAAGCGGTTATAAAATAGGTTTCAGACCGAGAGACGTCATATTCGACTGCGGGCTCCATGATTCGCATACGATAATAATAAACGATAAGATAAACAGCTTTGAAAATCATGGTTCGGAGTTTTTATATTTGGTGAATATGGACGGCCAGAAAATTTTTGTTAAAGAAATGAGCAAGGATCGCAGACAAATCGACGAAATTTTAACGTTCGGTATATCGAAAAAGAATATTTATGTTTTCGACGAACAAGAAAAGAGGGTGTACGATGAAGAGACAATCGACAGAGTCTTTAGAGAATTTAAGAGCGGTAGGGAAGCGTTATAACGAACTTTGCGATTTGATAGATCAGGCAAAAAACGATAAAAAATCGCAAAAAGACAAATCGGAAAAACTTAAATTCAATAAAAAAATACAAGACTTAAAACAAGAGCTTAAAGACTATAAGTCGTCGCTGACAAAAGAAGAGCTGGAAGCATATTCGGACTATAAGAAAATTCGTCTCGATATAAAATATTGCGAGTTTAGAAAGAAGGGCGATAAAATCGAAAGGAAAATTTTCAAAAAGCTAAACCCGGCGTATATCTATATAATTCCGGCGGCATTCGGCGCTTTCTTCTTTACGCTTTGTCCTGCGCTGTTTATGATTATCGGTGCGTTTTTTAAGGTGGATTTGGTCGATTTAGGCTCCTCTTATTTTGTCGGCTTCAAAAACTTTATAATGATTTTTACCAGAGATATAGAGTTCCAGAAGGCTCTCGGCAATACCGCGCTGTTTGCTTTTATGACGATTATATTGTTGATGGTAATAACCGTCCTTATGGCGTCATGGCTACAACAAAACACAAAAATAAACAATTTAGTGCAAACCTTGATTTTTACGCCTCATATTTCTTCGATGGTCGCCGTAGCCATATTGTGGGTACTGATGCTGGATCCTATAGGTATAATAAATCAGATATTGGCGGTATTCGGAATTAAAGGTCCGAGATGGCTGTTGGATCCGAGAACGTCGCTTATCTCGGTTGCAATCGTTTCCGTATGGAAATCGATAGGCTATTATACGCTTATAATAATCGCGGGGTTGCAGTCTCTTCCGTCAGACGTGTATGAAGCTGCAAAGCTGGATAAAGCGGGAAGGTTTACAATTCTCAGAAAAATTACGCTGCCTTTGCTTGCGCCGACGCTTTCGTTTGTGTTCGTAATGAAATTTATCAACTCTTTCAAATCGTTTGCGGCGATAGATGTTATGACGCAGGGCGGACCGCAGGGGTCGAGTATAGTTTTAGGATATTGGATATACACCGTGGGCAGGGTAAATTCAAACTACGGTCATGCAATGGCCGGCGCGATTGTTATGACGATAATGGTTGCTTTCTTTACGATTATTTCGAATAAAGCGTTTAAGGATAAAGGATAAACTATGAGGATAGAAAATTATACCGACGCTTATTCTCCGAAAGAGATTAAGGATAAAGAAAAGTTTTTACTTTGGGTCAAAGTTAAAAAGCGGCTTATATATATTTTGAAAGTTTTGAACTGCATTTTTGCTTTGGGCGTAGGGTTGATGTTTGTTTATCCGTTTGCCTGGATGGCTTCTATGTCTTTAAGGCCGCTTACAGAAGCCTTAAAATTTAATCCGAACATCATAATAAAAAATCCGGTATGGGACAACTACATTTTTGCATGGAATCAGGCGCGGGTTTCGCATTATATCGGCAATTCGCTGATATATTCGGCTTTGGTAATAGGGCTGCAATACTTAACGATTATTCCTGCGGCTTATGCGTTTGCCACGATGGAATTCAAGGGTAAAAAATTTTTGTGAGGAGTAAAGTTTTTGGGCATGATGCTCCCCGCCGAAGCGACTCTTATACCCGTTTACTTCTTTTATAGCAAGCTGGGGCTTGTCGATACCTGGGGCGGGTTGATTTTGCCTTCGTTGTTTTCCATGTTCGGAATATATATGTTTATGGGCGCGTTCAAACAACTTCCCAAAGAGGTTATCGAAAGCGCAAAAATGGATAAAGCATCTAACCGCGTAATTATGTTAAAAATAATGGTTCCTATGGTAACGCCTATTTTTATAACGCACTTGATTACTTCCTTTATAAGCAACTGGAACGAATATTATTGGGTGTTGGTTATGACGAACAGCGAGTCTTTAAGAACCTTGCCTGTCGCCCTGAGAGGGCTGTTGCAGGTTGATGAAGGTGTTCCCCAATGGAACGTTGCCATGGCGGGAACGATGATTCAATTGGCTCCGATACTGTTGATGTATATTTTTGCAAACGGAAAAATTAAAACATCGATGGTTGGAAATAAAGTAAAAAAATAAAGGAGATTATTTATGAAAAAGAGCAAAAGATTTGGTGTAATGTTAGTGGTTGTGTTGGCTATCGTTATGGCCCTCGGGGCCTGCACGGGGCCGACGGATAATGTTGTCGACGGGGAGCTTTATCCCGAAGGCACTAATTGGGAAATGATAACGTCAAAGCCCTCGGAACCCGTCAATATTACCATGTGGATACCGAACTCCGCCACATCTACAATGGGCGTCGGTATTCAGACGCTGGCGGATTTGTTCAATCAGGAACAAGCGACGAACAATCCGGGAAAAAATATTACGGTAACCGTTGAGTATCAAGGCAAATCAAGCACGCTTAACGAAAAGCTTGAGGCGTCGATCCTGTCAGGAAACAATCCCGTTATATCGGCGATAGGCGTTTCGTCCGTTCCTCGGTTCGCGTCGAAAACGATAGATCTTCGCAGAGTGTTTACATATGAAGAATTGCAGGCGCAAAATCAGGGGCTGCTTCAATATTCGTTGTATAACGGCGCATTTGTATTAAATCCTTATTTCCCGAGCGCGAGCAACATTATAGTCGCAAATAAAACGTTGATGAGTTCTAAGGGCGTTACTTTGCCGACTGTCGCGGACATAATCAAACAACCGAAAGGCGACGATTGGACTTGGGATAAGTTTATCGCAGCGGCAAAGAAGGTTACCGATACCGAAAAAGGGATTTACGGGTTTGCCTCCAACTCTTTGGATCCGATCGGAATGATGTATCAGCAGGGCGGAAGCTTATATAATAAAACGGTTACCGAGCTTGCGTTTACCAAGGACGATAAGTTTGCCAAAGGACTTGAATTCTGGCGCTCTTTGGTTACCGAAAATTGCATGTTGAACCCTAATTCCCGTTCGAATCACGGAACGAAAATCGTTTCGGAATTTTACGAGCAAAAAGTGGGGATGATATACACAACTTCGTCCAATATAGTCAACTTCTCGAAGCAGGCGAAAGAAAATAATTACGAGCTGGAAGTGTTGCCGTTCCCCAAGAAAACCGACTATTTTACGAATCAGGGCGGTTCGGGCATCGTTATTTTGAATAATAAGCCTCAAAAAGAAATAGACGCTGCGGCGGAATTTTTAAGATGGCTCAACAAACCGTCGAATATAGCCAAAATGTGTAAGGCGTCGGGATATTTGCCGTTACACCCCGCCGCCATGAATGAACCCGAATTGGTTGAGATTTACGAGGAAACCCCGCTGTTGAAAACGGCTGCGGAACTGATGATATTCGGCATTAAATCTCCGCAGGGAAAGGCCAAAGTTGCCTGCGATTCCGAAATCAACAAATATTGCAAATATATCTGGTCCGAGCCGAATATGAGCATCGAGGAAATCGTTAAAGTGGTTACGGAAAGGGCTCAGTACACAATAGAGGCCAATCAGTAATGAGATTTTCAAAAGACAGAATATCGTTTTCGATAATAGGTTTAGGTGGGCGCTCACGCGCCTACCTAAATGCGTTAAAAGAGCTTTTTGCGGGGAAATTCGAAGTGTCGGCTATTGCCGAACCGGACAAGGAAAAAAGAGAAAATGCCGCCAAAGAATTTGATATTCCCTCCCGAAATGTTTTTGAAAGCGACTTGGCTTTAATGGAAAAGCCGAGATTGTCCGATGTTGCCGTTATAGGCACGCAGGACGGTTTGCATTACAGAGAGGCGGCCGCGCTTATCGGGAAAGGCTACGATTTAATTCTTGAAAAACCTATTTCAAGCAATATAAACGAAATAACGAGTTTATATGAATGTTATAAAAAACATCCGGGCGTTACTGTGGCGGTTTGTCATGTTTTGAGGTATAGTAAATTTTTCAATAAGTTAAAGGAAATTATCGATTCCGAGCGGCTCGGCAAGGTGGTTTCGATAGCGCATAACGAAAATATAGGGTATTATCACTACGCGCACAGTTACGTGCGCGGTCCGTGGAATAACTCCGAAACCAGCGGACCGCTTATTATGACAAAAAGCTGCCACGATATGGATTTACTGTTATATCTCTTGGGGGATAAGAGAGCGAAAACCATTTCTTCCGTGGGCAGCCTGAGTTTTTTTTGCGAAAAAAATTATAACGCGGAAACAATGGCTGAAAAATGTATAAACTGTCCTCAAAAAGACGTTTGCGCCTATTCCGCCGTACGTATTTACGGAACAAAAAAAATCAAATCGATCGTATTCGATATGTCCAGCGTCGAAAAAATCAACGAGAGTCTCGGCAACAATAAGTACGGCAGGTGCGTGTTCAAATGCGACAATAACGTTTGCGATCATCAGTCCTCCTCGATTCTGTTCGACGACGGAGTAACCGCTACTTTCAGCCTGTCGGCTTTTACGGCAAAAGTCAACAGATCGATTAAAATTATGTGCGAGTACGGGGAAATCCGCGGGATAGAAAAACCTTACATTATAGAGACCACCGATTTCAGAACCGATAAGACAACCGTTATTGATCTTGATATAGCGGAGGGCGGACACGGCGGTGCAGATAAAGATTTTATAAAGACCTTTATGGATAAATACGTGCAGTCTTTGCCGATGGAATCGTCGCTCGATAAGTCGATCGAGTCACATGTTATGGCGCTTTTTGCGGAAAAATCAAGACTGAACGGCGGACAGGTTCAAAATGTGGAAGAATTCATGAGGAATATCGGGTAAACAGTGGAAGAAGTAACTTTTGCGCCTAAAATTAAAAGATTCGGGGCTTATATTATCGATTTTTTTATTCTTTTTGTTTTTTGGTATTTGTTGACGAAAAAGGATTTGGAAAAAGTAAACGTCTTGTTGGAAACGCTTGACCCTGACGCCGTGGGCGCGGCAGATATTTTTGCCGAAGCGATAATCAAGCTATACGTCAGTTTTATCTTTAAGCTGATGTTTGTCGAAGTGTTATATTATTGTCTTGTACCCGCTGTTTTGGGAAAGGGAAGAACTGTCGGCAAGCTTATTTTTAAAATTAATTTGGTCAGCAGAGATACGGGTGAGGAATTAAGCGTGCCGAGGTTATTTCTGAGAGAGCTTCTCGGAAGAGCGATAATTGAAACGCTTTTTGTAATACCCCTTTTTGTCTCCATGTTCATGCTGCTGTTTACCGAAGACGGCAAAACCATAAGAGATTTATTGGGAAGATCGATTACCGTGGAACAGGTGTAAAATGGTCATAAAAAAGGTTGAAACCATCAAGGAAGCGGAAGCCGCGATAGAATTTGCGAACGAACAGTTTGAAACCGACTTCAAAAAGATCGAGCCCAAAATTTATTTGCACGATACTATCGGAAAAACTTTTACGGCTTTCTGCGGCGAAAGCATGGCGGGCATGTTTTCAATATACGAATTTGCTTATAAAAACTTAAAATGCATGTCGATCGGTACGGTATGCGTAGCTCGGCAATACAGAAACCAAGGCGTTATGAGCGGCTTTTTCGAATATCTGAAAAAAGAAAATTATTTTGATAACGATATAGCTACGCTGAATGGCGATAAATCGAGGTACGAGCATTTCGGTTTTTCCAAGGTTATTGAAAGCTATACTTATAAATTTTCGGTGTCAAAAAATTTATCCGCCGTAAAGTGCGAGCGCGCCGAGGCCAAAGACGAAAAACTGCTTTATGACATTTATCGAAAATATAATATCGGCGTTTGCCGGCTTAAGGAAAATTTCTCGGACGTTTTAAAGACCAACGGAAATACCGTTTTGAAGCTTCATCTCAACGATAAATATTCTTATGCGGTTTATGATGAAAAAAACGCTGTTGTTTTAGAATGTTACGGGGATATCGATTTTTATGAAGTCTTGAATTCAATAGGACAAAGTTACAATCAAACCTCGATTTATGCCGAATTACCTTTCAATTGTCACGATTCTCGCCTTGCAAAGAACGCTAAGGGTTACACCGTCAAATTAAAAACGAGTATAAACGTTTTGAATATTAAAAAATTTATCGAACAAACCTGCGTTGCAAAAAACAGAGAAATGCGGAAATATCATTTTAACGTGGACGGCAAAGGTTACAGGCTGAAAATCGATCGGGGAAACGTATGCGTCGAAGAAACGGACGGCTTATGCGATAAGAAATATAAGTTGTCGGAATTTGTTTACGCGTTGTTTAATTATTGCGAACAAAACGATACGATATCGGAAATTATCCGTCCGATAATCCCCGCAAGTTTTACTTGCTTGGAGTGTATATGAAAAAATTATTATATATAAATATCGACGGATTTTCCTATTCTTACTATGAACGGCTGAAAAAGGAAGGAAAATCGCAAATATTTGATAAATTGGCGGGAGACGGAACGTTTTTTCACAATTTATCGAGCGGACTCGTGTCCATTACGAACCCGATGCAAAGCGCTATTCTTTGCGGGGCTTACAGCAACAAAACGCATAATTTTTATCAGCATTTCGATAAAAAGTCTTTACAAATCGTCAAACATAAACGTACCTTTGACGCCGAAAACGTAGCCGATGTTTTTTTGAAAAGCAATAAGACCGTTTGCTCGCTACACCAGTTTATGCTGGAAGATAACCCTTGCAAGGAAGGCGTCGAGGGCAATACTTATATCAAAAGTCCGTTGGCGCACAGTAATTTTAAGGACAGATTTAAGATATTGAAGGATATAGTCCAAGGAAAATACGTAATAAGCGGTGAGAAAAAAATGTCTTTCAAAGAATTTCCGGACTTTATGGCGGTATATTTTGACGATATAGACTCTCTCGGGCATAATAACGATTACGGCGACGTTCCCAAAAGGCATAACTTCGAAGACAGACAAAAAGATATTATTGATTGTCTGGTCGAGTTTCAACAAGAGCTGGATGAATTTATAAATATTTGTAAAAGCACGGGGCTTTATGACGATTTGATAATTTTGATCACCACCGATCACGGAATGACTCCGTTTTTCGGCAAATCAAAATTGTCTGATGTCTTGGATTTAATAAATAAATCAGGGATAAAAGCGGACTCGGCTTTTGATTTTGACGGCGAATCGCAAATTATCGCGCTGCCTTATACAATAGAACTTTCGCTTTATTTTATAAAGACCGTGACTTCTTCGCAACGAGAACACTTAATAAGTTTGCTTGAAAGTAAGGACTATGTGGACAGAGTGTTTGTGAAAGAAGAAATGGAAAAAAACTACGGGCTTGACGAAAGATGTCCCGATATGCTTATCAGCCCGACTTACGGCAATCATTTCTATAAAAAGGATTGCGAAGAGAATTATTTCGGGGCAAGTCACGATTCCTTTCACGAAACCTCTCAACATATTTTCGGTCTTGTATTCGGCAACGTAAATCATAAAGGTCAAATTTATACCGATAAAGTAAACGTAATTGAACTACTGCCGTCAATATTAAAAAACTATTTTAATCTGACGCTGAAGGACAGCACCGTTCAGCCGATAGAAATATAATGGAGTGTTTAATAAAAAAATAAAATAAATCAGGAGAGGGATAATGAAAAAGGAAATTCTTATGAAGTATGTTTCCTTTTGTCTTTGTTTATGCATACGTCGATATGGCTGAATGATTCTTTGAAAATGCAAGCCGCGGCGTATGTTAATTCGAAAGATTTATATAAAGTTCACGAAAACAACGATGTCGGGCAACCGATATATAATAATCAAACGGTTTCCGTTTAAAACCGACGCGGTAAATATCATCAATTCCGACGATCCCGATTTATTGGTCGTTTTATTTAATACGTCGGACAGCGTTGCCCATAAATACGGAACAAACAGCGCGCAAATCAAGCAGGCGGTAGAAGAGATTGACGACGCCATAGGAAGCATTAAAGAAGCGTATAGGATTAAGGGCAATTTGGATGACACCACTTTTATCATCAGCTCGGATCACGGAATGGACGACGTTTCGGTTAATTTAACTTCAGCGTTGGTAAACGCATTGCAAAGCACGAATATCCCTTTTGAAAACGCGGCTCTCGATATGGGACCTTTTGATAGCCAAACTAAAATTGTTTATAATTTGGCTAGCGGTGCGGCTCAGATTTATTTTAGAAAGCCGTTAACGTCAATCGAACAATCTACGCTTATAACTGCATTATCAAATATTACGGGTGTAGCCAACGTTTACGACAGAGCGCAATTAGACCAAATGAATACCCCTAAAAATTTAGGGGATTTGGTTGTCGATTGCGATGTCGGTTATGCTTTTTCGACATCGTCTGCCGAACACGGCTCTTATGCTCAAAGACATACGATTCTATTTTTCAGCGGCAGGGGAATCAAGAGCGGATTCTCTTATGCTCCCGTCTGCCGAACGGTCGATATTGTTCCGACGATTTATCATCTGAACGGATTGATATCTCCGTTTACGGTTGACGGCAACGTCTTAACTTCGATTTTAACCGCTCAGGGGTGAGTATGAGATTTTTATTTGCTTCCGATTCCTTTAAAGGCAGTTTGTCGTCCGAAGCCGTTGGCAAAATTATGACCGAAGCCGCGAGGGAAATATTTCCCGATTGCGTTTGCAAAAACATAATAACGGCAGACGGCGGCGAGGGGACTATTCAGGCGATAAAGGCCGCCAAGGGCGGAGAATATGTTAACGTCAAGGTTAAAGACCCCTTTTTCAGAGATATTACCGCAAAGTATTTGGTTTGTGACGATTGCGCCGTTATATCGGTTGCGGAAGCCATAGGACTTACTCTTTTAAAAAATGATGAAAGAGATCCGTTAAAGGCAAGTTCTTACGGCGCAGGTCAATTAATCGCCGATGCGATAGATCGCGGGTATAAAAAAATTTGTATAGCTTTGGGTGGTAGCGCAACCTGCGACGGGGGAATCGGTGCGTTGACGGCGTTGGGCGTTGAGTTTTTTGCCGAAAACGGTGATGTTTGCAAGGGCGTCGGCGAAGAGTTGATTAAAATAAGAAACGTTTCGCTTAAAAATTGCCATGATTTTAACGATATCAAGTTTACTTTACTTTGCGACGTAAACAATACTTTGCTCGGAGTATCCGGCGCATGCTTTACATTTGCTCCGCAGAAAGGAGCCGACCGTAAAACGGTACAGCAATTGGAAGACGGAATGCAAAACTTTGCAAAAGTTGTTCAAAGACGTTTTAATTGTGTGACTGATTTTGAAGGAGGCGGGGCTGCCGGTGGATTGGGCTTTGCATTAAAGGTATTTTTGAAAGCGGAAATAGAAAGCGGAATAAATTACATTTTGCGTCTGAATAATTTTGACGATGAAGTTTTAAACGCCGATTGCGTTTTTAGCGGGGAAGGAAAAATCGACGGGCAAACGGGTGGAGGCAAAGTTGTCTCGGGCATTGCCAAGCGTTGCAAAAAATTCAATAAGCCGCTTATTTGTATTGTCGGTTGCGTCGGAGACGATGCGGAACCTCTATACGATACGGGGGTCACGGCTATATTTTCCATAATAAATAAACCGATGGATCTCTCTCAATCGATTGAAAACGCAACCGAATTATATTCTGCCGCCGCAAAAAATATTTTCAGAGTGTTAAAAACAAATATGTTTGTAAGGTGAAGATAATGGATGAGAATAGGTCTATTTACTACGGCTGTTTTTAGCGGTGGTTCTCGGATTTGCCGTCGGTTTCGAACGCAGACTTCGTTCGAAAGAAGCGGCGATTCGAACGCATACTATAGTCGCGGTTGGGGCGTGTTTGTTTATGTTGGTGTCAAAATACGGATTTTTTGACATGGACGGAACTAAATTCGATGCATCTAGAATAGCGGCGCAGGTGGTATCCGGTATAGGTTTTATAGGCGCGGGAATGATTTTTTATAAAAAGCAAACCGTTTACGGTCTTACTACTGCTGCGGGAGTATGGACTACTGCGGGGATAGGCATGGCAACGGGCGCGGGAATGTATCTGCTGTCGATTGGAGCCGCCCTAATGGTTATTTTTGCCCAATTCATTATGCATATCAGATGTAAATTGTTTACGAAAGACAAAAACAGCATAATTAAAATCGATAATCGAATTAAAGAAAGTAAGTATAAAATGTGATGATATCGCAAGAAAAATTGTTATTTGGAGCGATTAGTTTGTGAACACTAATTAATTAAACCATTAAAGAATAAAATTCGATTTACGTAATTAACGCTCCGCCAGAAGCGAAATATACGCACCCTAATGAAAAGTTAGAGTGCGTATATTTCTTTTTTTTAAATGCTTTGGAACAAAAAGCCGAATAATTCGGAATAACGATAAGATAATAAATACTGAAAATGATAGCAGGTTTTTCAGCCAAATATTGTTGAATTACAATAAGATAAAAAATATTAAAACCTATGCCGGGCGAATAATTGCTCGGGCTCCAAAGTCGACCTTTTTATCCGAGTTTAAGTTAGTTGTTTGGCGGGTGCTTGACCGCGACGCGAAGCGTCGCGCTTGTATAGTCAAACACCCGCCAAAGTGCCATTAGAAGTTTTTCAATAATTCTACGTTTGCAAACTCAATAGCGGTTGAAAAATTTTAAGAAGTGTGCTATAATAAACATAACATAATACTCGAGGAGGTTTTAATGACAGAACATAAAATCGTGTTTGGCGACAGTCGTTCTTTAAACCAAATCAAAGATAAATCGGTTCAACTTATAATTACATCGCCACCGTATTGGCAGTTAAAAGATTACGGAACAGAAAATCAAATTGGCTTCAATGATAGCTATGAGGAATATATAAATAATTTAAATTTGGTATGGGCTGAATGTAATCGTGTGCTTTCAGATGGTTGCCGTTTGTGTATAAACATTGGCGACCAATTTGCTCGTTCTGTTTATTATGGCAGATATAAAGTAATCCCGATACGAACAGAAATCATTAGATTTTGTGAATCTTTGGGGATGGATTATATGGGAGCTATAATTTGGCAGAAAGCTACAACGATGAACACGTCCGGCGGTGGAGCAATTATGGGTAGTTTTCCATATCCTCGTAATGGAATTTTGAAAATGGATTATGAATTTATTCTTATTTTCAAAAAACTTGGAGCTCCACCAAAGGTAACAACCGAGCAAAAACAGCAATCAATAATAACTAAAGAAGAATGGAATGAATATTTTTCTTCCCATTGGAATTTTAACGGGGTAAAACAGTTTGGACATATTGCGATGTTCCCTGAAGAGTTGCCTAAAAGACTTATTAAAATGTTCTCTTTTGTCGGAGAAACAGTTTTTGACCCATTTGCTGGAAGCGGAACAACTTCGTTAGCCGCAATGAAACTCGGAAGAAATTCTATCGGATATGAAATTAACAACGAGTTCTTTCCTATCATAAAAGAAAAATTCTCCTCTGCAGAAAATAGTAGCCATATAGTTGAATATATGCGGGACGATAACCCCGATTATAACATATCTTCTTTGCCGTATCTTTTTAAAGACCCTCATAAAATGGATAAAAAAGTTGATGTGAAAAAGCTTCAATTTGGCTCAAGGTTAGATGCTGGCGAAACAAAAAAAGAAGAAATGTTTTCTGTAAAAGAAGTTGTTTCCCCTAACACGCTCATACTTAATAATGGTTTGACAATTAAATTATTGGGCGTTGAACCAAACAAAGAACATTATAATGAAGCTATCGAATTTCTAAAGCAAAAATTAAAAAAACGTAAAGTTTTCTTAAAATACGATACGATAAAATATGATAGTTCAAATTTATTATTATGCTACTTGTATTTGGATAATAAAACATTTATAAATAGACATTTGGTAAAAACGGGATTTGTATCAGTAGACACGGCTATTGATTATAAATACAAAAAGAAATTTTTGGAGGATGTGAAAAATGGCTAAAGAATGGGTTTTAAACAGTGCAACAAATAGATTTCAGTTGAATTTTAAACGTAATGTTGGAGCGACTTCAGAAGCTATTCGAAAATGTGCACCTAAATCTTTGCAAGAGTGGCAGGATTACTATTTCAAGAATGTCAAAAGCGAAGAACATATTATTGAATTAGGCAAGAAACTTTATATTAAAGTATCAGAAGTTCTTGTCGCTGAAATTGATGAAATCACTGAAGAAGATTGTATAAATTATATAAAAGCGCTTGTTATTGACAGAACATATGATGGATATGTTCGCGAAATAAAAACAATATATGAGCAACTTCAGGAAATATTAAAAGTAAAGATTGAACCTGCTCCAGACAAATGGGACAGATTATTCAATGTTGATTTTTTTATTAATATTAACGATAAATATATAGGTTTACAAATAAAGCCTGTTTCGCAAGTATCAAGCATTCCTGAAATTTATAAAGAACGCGGAATTCAGCATAAGTCTCATATTGGTTTTACAAAAGAATATGGCGGTAAAGTATTTTACCTATTTTCGTGTAAACAAGGCGATAAGAAAATTATTGTAAATACCGAAGTGATTGATGAAATTAAAGAAGAAATCGAAAATCTTCAAAGGATTTAAGCTTATAAGCTTTTGATAATTAATACTTAGAGGAAAAGTGATGGGCTACATTAAAGAAGATGTAAAAAACAACTACAACTTATCAAATAAGGATATTTCGATTGCGAAATTTTTTACAAATGGTTTTAATATAAATTATGGCGATGTAATTAAAGAAGCAAACACGGAAATAACTGTATTTATTTTAGAACCTGAAGATTATATAAAAGAAGGTTTCGGAATAGAAAAAGAAACGATTTTGGTCATTTCGCAATATGAAGTTATGGAAGACCGCATTATTCGTGCGACAGAAAAATTATATCAGAAATATCCTTTTAAAAACAGAGTCGATAATCTATGCTATTTCCTTGTTTCTAAAGATGATAATGTCATAGATTGGTTGAACTTATATTACGACGCTTTAACAAATTCACGCATAATTATTCCGTTTTCGATAAAAGAAACAACTGAAAATAAAACAAATCAGTGGTTTATTCGTGATAGACTTCGCAAATATTCATTTGATAAAGATTTATTTGGTTATACTTTGCCTTTGCAAAATGATAATAGTTTTTTCGGACGTCAACAAATATTAGGGCGGTATATCGATTCGATAAAACGCTGTCAAAATCGAGGCGTTTTTGGCTTAAGAAAAACAGGAAAAACATCTTTGTTATTTAAAATTTCAAGAACGCTAAAAGAACAAAAAATTGGACATGTATTTTTTTACGATTGTAAAAATCCACAGGTAAGAAAAAAACGGTGGAACGAATTGCTATACGATATAAATATTTCCATTGCGGGAAGATTGGGAATTAAGAATTTTGAGAGTGGAGTGTCGGAATTAGATTGTGTTTCGTCATTCAAATATTTAATGAAAAAGGCATCTGAACGTAACACTAAAATCATATTGATTTTTGACGAAATCGAATATATATCTTATTTTGCAAAACAAGATCCTCATTGGGAAAATGATTACTTTGATTTTTGGCAAACGCTTTGGTCTGAACAAAGTACTTACGCAAATTTATGTTTTATAATTTGTGGCGTTAATGCCTATATAACGGAAAAAGATTCAATTAATGGTATACAAAATCCATTATTCGGAATAATACAATCTGAATATTTAACGGGGCTTACATATGAAGAAACAACTACAATGATAAAAACATTGGGCAAAAGGATGGGCTTGCGTTTTGAGTATGATGCAATTCAACTATTATATGAGCAGTATGGTGGACATCCTATGTTAACGCGTATGGCGTGTAGCTGGTTAAACCGTTCATTTACAGAAGACCAACGCCCAATTACTTTGAGTAGACTACAAGTTAAAAATTTCCAATCTGATATTGACACCGATCCTGCATTTTACTCTTATTTTGGACATATTGTTTCAGAAATAAAACAATTTTATCCGGATGAATATGAAATGTTGGAAATTTTAGCTTCAGGGCAAATAGATGATTTTATTGAACTATCACACACAAACGAATTTATTCAACATCTGTTAGCATACGGATTAATTTCTCATAACAAAAAAATACCATATATTTCTTTGCCTGTTGCAGGGAAATATATAGCTATAGAATTGGCAAAAAAAGAAGGTCGTAAAATACCATATAAAATAGTTAGCGATAGCAACAGAAAAGCTTGGATTTCCCATAGAATTGATATTATTATTGAAACAATGAGAAACTTTGAAGATAGCGTAAGAATGGCAAAAAAGCCTTTATTATATGGCATTAATTCTTTTTCGGAAGCAGAAAAATTAAAAGCAATTTCCGAAGTGTGTGACGAAAACACTTTTTCTATATTTATAAATACATTTTATCGTTGTTTTGTTGAATCAATATCAAACTATGGACAAAGTATTAATGACTGTCAATATTTTCAAAATACTATAAGTGGTAATTATCCAACATTGTACAGGACTTTGGATAAAATTAAGGAATATCGAAATGAACAAGGGCACATACTTTTAACAGAGTATCATAAGAAAAAACTCGACGAATATCGCGCCGAAGATTTAGAATCATTTGAAACGAAAAAAGATAAGTTGTTTTGTATTCAACAAAAAATAATGATTGAACTGATAACAAGTATTTATAGTGAAACTCTAAATCTTGAATAAACTATTCGATTTACGTTACTAACGCTCCGCCAGAAGCGAAATATACGCACCCTAATGAAAAGTTAGAGTGCGTATATTTCTTTTTTTAAATGCTTTGGAACGACAAGCCGAATAATTCGGAATAACGATAAGATAATAAATACTGAAAATGATAGCAGGTTTTTCAGCCAAATATTGCTGAATTATAATAAGATAAAAAATACTAAAACCTATGCCGGGCGAATAATCGCTCGGCTTTTTCTATGCTCAAACAAAATTCGGGATCTGTATTAAGTTCAAAAACGATGCAAGCAATGCAGAAATACCAACTCTTTCAACAGGAAATAAGATCTGTATTAAGTTCAAAAACGATGCAAGCAATGCTTTTAATGTGTTGCGTCTAAACACATAGAAGATGCTTGAAGTATTATGTCTGACGTATTATGAACGGTCATAATGCGTTGGTTATACATTATTTCAAAACAACGTGTAAGGGCTGTATTATGTTAAAAAACAGGCGATTGCAAAGAAAAATATAACGTTTTTTATGTACAAAAAAACCTGACTTTCAGCAAGGTTTTTTGATGTGAATCTAAGATTGTATATGAACTTTTGAGTTCGTATCAGGGAGGGATGGCGACTTTTTATCAAGACTACGTCAATTCGGGATATTTGTTCGGTTTGTTCGGTTTCAAGACTACGTTAATCCGGATATTTGTTTGGTTTGTACGGTTTCAGGACTATGTCAATTCGGGATATTCTTTTGGTTTATTCGGTTTCAAGACTACGTTAACGCGGATATTCGCTCGGCTTATTCGGTTGCAAAACTACGTCAATTCGGAATATCCGCTTGGTTTATTCGGTTCGTTTTACCCAAGTCGGGTAAACAGTCGCAAAAAAAGCGGGGTGGTAAGTAAATCTTAGGCGCTATGTTACAATTTGCCGTTTTGCATATAATTTTTGTTCTAAATCGATATAGAAAAAGAATCGGCGAACGTGTTACAATCAAATAGGTCGGGCGAAGAAAGCCCCGCTTTATGCTCGCCGAATATAAGGAGGGCAGGCATTTACGGCTTAATGCAAACCTTAAAAGTTATCGATTAAGCCGTATTATTCGCCGCGCCTACGGAAAAAACCGACGAACCGCGACGAGAAACGACAAATTTTGAGTGTGAATATTATATAAAAAATTGATAAAAAAATGATAAAATTACAGCCTGTATTAAAAAATTATCTGTGGGGCGGAGATAAGTTGAGAACTTTGTTTGGCAGAAAAAGCGACGATATTATTGCCGAAAGTTGGGAAGCGTCTGCGCATCGGGACGGCGAAAGCGTGATTGCCGGAACGAATAAAACGTTTTCGGCATATCTTAAAGAAAATCCTTACGCCGTAGATACGAAAGGCGGAGAATTTCCCGTGCTTATAAAATACATCGACGCGGCGCAAAATCTTTCCGTTCAGGTTCACCCAAGCGATGAATACGCGAGAAAAAAAGAAGGTGACAACGGCAAAACGGAAATGTGGTATATCATTTCGGCAAAAGACGGTGCGGGTATTTATTGCGGATTCAGACGCGACGTAGAAAAAGAAGAATTTATTAAAAAAGTTTACGACGGCACGGTAGAAGAACTATTGAATTTTATTCCTGTAAAAGCGGGCGATTGTTATCTTATCGAAGCGGGAACGGTACACGCCATAAACGCGGGGTGCGTCGTTTGCGAAGTACAGCAAAGCAGTAACGTAACTTATCGCATATACGATTACAATCGTAAAGGCGCGGACGGAAAACCCCGAGCCTTACACCTGAAAAAAGCAATCGAAGTAATAAATTTCAAGGCTTTTAAAGACGCAACAAACGGTGGCAGGTACGAAAACGCTGTCGGCGGCGGACGAATCCGCAAGTTGACTTCATGCAAATATTTTTTCGCGCGCGAATTAAAATTAAACGGAAGATATGCCGAAAAAAACGAAGAAACCTTTGCCGTAATCGATTTTATATCGGGCGGCGGAGAGATTAACGGCGAAAAGTTCGTTGCGGGGGACAGTTTTTTTATTCCTTGCAAAGAAGAATTTATCATAAACGGAAAAACGACTGCCGTTATTACCACCGAAAACGTCCGCCCGCAATAAATTCGAGCAAAAAACGAGTTATAAAACCATAACCAGGGATAAAACAAAAAAGTCTTTTGTCAAAAACAGTTTAATCTTGCGATGATTGAAAAACGGGTGAAATCAAACTAAAAGCAACGTGAAACAACGGTGATATACCCTTGAACGTTACAAAACGTTATCCCTGTTGCATTGACAAAAGAGAAAAAATCGAGTATCATATATTCGACTTTTATCGGGAACGGTTCTATGAGGAAAGATGTTTCAAACTTTAAACGGCGGTCTGACGGAAGGTTGCCTCATAACAGAAAAGAGTTGTTTTTCGATGTTTTAAAATGGCAATTTACGAGGTTGTTATCCATCGGACTTTTGTCGCTCGTTTTTTTATTGCCTCACTTTGCCACGCAAATACACTACGATATCTTCGCTTCGGTGATAATAAAATCCACGGGCGACGTCGCAAAAAAGATTATTACGTTAAGACTAAAAACGTCGTTAATGCAGGTTGTTACGTACCCGATACTTTTTACGGGAGCAAGCGGAATCGCTTATTTACTCAGACAACTCGCATGGCGGAGGCCTTTTTCCGTGGTGGGCGATTGCTTTCGCGGTATAAAACGTAATTGGAAGCATTTTTTGCTACTCGGAGTGTTAACGGGCATACTGAACGTTATAAATACCTTCGCTGAGGTTATGACACGCGGGTTTATAAAATATATACCGACGGCGGTAACCGTGTTGTTGGTCGTACCGACGCTTTTATATTCGTCGGTTTTAGACGTCGTTTACGACAAAAAAACCGTAAACCTGTTATCGAGCGCCGTTACGCTGTACTTAAAAACCGCGCCCGCAACCTTACTTTTTACCGTGTTTGTCGTAGCGCCCGTTATATTATTGTTTATACAAAAATTTTCATTGCGTTATGCGATTGTATGCACATATATGGTAATAGTCGTGCCGATTGTTTTATTTGCGTTTACCTTATACGCCATGTACAATTTCGACAAGTATATCAACGGCGAAAAATACCCCGAACTTTACGGAAGAGGGCTTGTAGAGAACGATTCGATCGTTAAAAAAACGGAGGACGAGTAGAAAATGGATTACAGATATATAAAAGACTTTCAAAAACTCGGTTTAGGTTTATTCGTGCATTTCGGGTTATATAGCGTGATCGGCAAAGGCGAATGGTACTGTTGCAATTTAAAAGGCGAACAAAAAGCCTCCTATGAGCGTACGATTGAAAAATTCGTCGTAAAAAAAGAATGGGCGAAAGATCTTGTCGATACGGCGAAAAAGGCGGGCGCAAAATATATAAACGTAACGACGCGCCATCACGACGGTTTCAGTTTATACGATACTTGCGGGCTGTCCGATTTCGACGCTCCTCGTTCGGCGTCCGGACGAGATCTTATTTCGGAATTCGTTTCGGCGTGCAACGAAGCGGATATCAAGCCGTTTTTTTATCATACGCTTCTCGACTGGCATAACCCCGATTACGTCGATAACTTTCCGAAATATATCGATTATCTTGTTTCAAGCGTTGAATTATTATGCAAAAATTACGGACAGATAGGCGGTTTTTGGTTTGACGGTTTCTGGGACAAGCCCGATGCCGATTGGCAGTTCGATCGTCTGTACGGCGTGATACGCAAATATCAACCTACCGCAATGATTATTAACAATACCGGTCTGAACGCCTTGGGTAAGGTATCGCATAAGGAGATTGACAGCGTAACTTTCGAGCGCGGAAAACCGAGTTTTGTGGATTGTTCGGATAAACCGCGAGCAGGCGAAATGTGCGAAGGTCTTACCGATCACTGGGGCTACGCCGAACGCGATCTTTGCGTCAAATCGTTCAGGCAAATTATCGAAACTTACGTCGATTGCAGAAGTTGCGGTTGCAATTTATTACTCAACACAGGGCTTTCAGGAGACGGTACGATCCCGAAAGCCGAAGAAGCGACGCTTGAAAACGTAGGGAAATGGATAGGTTATACGGGAGAATTTTTATACGATGCCCTTCCTGCCGAGTTCGACGCCGATTGCGCCGCCGTATTGAAAAACGGGGCGGATTATTATTTATGCATAAAAGACGTGCCTATGGAGGCGAACGTAAACGTTACGCGCCACGATAACGATAAACGCGTGGTAAAATTAAATACCGAACGCAAAATCGTAAGCGCCGAGTGGCTCGATAACGCAAAACCCGTTGAATTTAAAGGTAATTCGATTGTAACGGCTCCTTTCGATTACGGCACGAGTTTAGGGTGTCGCGTGGCGAAAATTCATTTTGAAAAACCGAGCGTTGCTTTTCTCGGCGACAGTATAACTTACGGCGGTTGCGCCTCGTCGCCCGAGAAGGCTTATACGCGGCGGGTTGAAAAAATGCTCGACTGCATTGCGGACGTTTACGGCGTGATAGGCACGAGAATAGCAAAACAAACGACGCCGTCCGCCGTATCGAATTTTGACGAGGATTTTTTAAGTCGGGCGGAAAAAATGAAAGACGCCGATTTTGTGTTCGTATTCGGAGGAACCAACGATTACGGACACGGAGACGCGGATATAGGCGACTTAAACTCCACCGACGATTATACTTTTTGCGGGGCGGTAAGAAACCTTGCAACCTATCTTATCAAACGTTACGGAAAGAACAACGTTTGTTTTATTCTGCCCTTACGGCGGTATGACGAGGATAATCCGAAAGGGGAGGACGGAACGCAACCGAAAGCCAGACCTTCCTTAAAGATATACGTGGAAAAAGAAATTGCCGTTTTGAAAAATCTCGGCGTAAAATATCTCGATTTACGCGATAAATTTCCCGCGCCGACTTCCAAAAATCCGAGCGAATATTATGCAGACGGCTTGCATCCTAACGATAAAGGACATGAATTGATTGCCGAAGAAATAGTAAAGTTTCTCGTCGGCAACAAATCGGCGCAATTCTATCAGAAATAAAAGGCGGTAAATATGAAACTTTGTAAATATGCGCATAACCCCATACTCGAACCGAATACCGAAAACGACTGGGAAGATCGTTGCGTACTTAACCCTGCGGTTATTTACGACGAAACACGTAAAAAGTTCATAATGCTGTATCGCGCGGCGGGGAACGACTGCCGTCATCAGATTAAATTAGGGTTGGCCGAAAGCGACGACGGCGTTCGTTTTACGCGTATGTCGAAAAACCCCGTTTTTGAAGGGATCCACGACGAACCCGACGGCGGTTGCGTAGAAGATCCGCGCCTCGTAAAAATCGGCGATATGTATTATCTAACTTACGCGGCGCGCGCTTACGCTCCCGGCAGGTATTGGCTTGAGCCTTACGTCGAAGGCGTAACAAAGGCGCCGAGATATCTCGACGAAACCGATCTGTACGGAGAAGAATCGCCGTATTTTGCGAAAGAAAATATTACCGTAAGTTATCTTGCCGCAACTAAAAATTTCAGGGTATATAAAAAATACGGACGTATAACGAAACCGACGGTTGACGATCGCGACGTATATTTATTCCCCGAAAAAATAGGCGGGAAGTACGTAAAAATTTCCCGTCCGAAATTCAAAGAAAGCAGTGTCAAAATGCCGTCGATCTGGATTTCTTTCGGGGACGATCTTATAGAATACGATAAGCCCCGCCTTCTTATGACGGGCGAAACGTGGTGGGAAACTCAACGCATCGGCGGCGGTACGCCTCCGATAAAAACGGACAAAGGCTGGTTTATGTTGTATCACGGCGTGGACGATAAAGGCGTTTATCGGGTTGGCGCGGTGTTGCTCGATCTATTAAGCCCCGAAAAAATAATTGCGCGTACAAAAGATTTTATTATGGAACCGGATACGGATTTTGAACTAAAGGGAATTTACGAAGGTTGCGTTTTCCCTACGGGCGCGGTCGTAAAAGACGGGACTTTGTACGTTTATTACGGTTGCGCCGACACTTACATAGGGCTTGCAACCTGCAACTTTAACGAATTGCTTGACTATTTATACAACGATTGTAAGATATAAAAAATAAGAGATTGCGTCGCCGTGAAGCGAAGCAATCTCTTTTTCGATAAATTTGATAAACCGTTTTTTCTGATAAATTTAATAAACTATACGGAATATAACGTCGTTACGACGATTAAGCGTCGTCGCAAAGAGGGCTGAAATCCGCCGTAACGCGCTTTCCTTCGGTAAAAGCGGTAACGAATATTTAACGTTTTTCGCCCGATAAATTATTTTCAGATGGTTTTGCGAAAGTGACCGGGGGTTGTGCCGTAGGCGTTCTTAAAATAGGTATTGAAGGAAGCAAGATTGGTAAAACCGACGAATTCGGCGATATCTATTACCTTCATATCCGTAGTCATCAGAAGGTTTTGCGCGTAACGCAATTTATAATCTACTAAAAACTTATGCGGGGTAGTGCCGAATTTTTTGTTAAACAACCTTGTAAGTTGCATTCGGCTGTAATTAAGCAATACGCTTAAATCGGCAACCGTATAACGAAGAAATTCCGTTTTTTTCATGGTTTTATTGAGCGTTTGCACCCATTGAGGCTGTTCGTCGGCTTTGCCGTAGTCGATAAAGTCCACGCTTCTGCGGTATAAAAATTGCATAATTATCATCGTTGCCCCGCAAATAAGACCGTTATATTGCTCGCTTGCATCCTCGGGTAAAAGTAAAACCTGATGTATTATTTCTTCTATCTGGGTAATCGATTCCGCGCCGATTTTCTGTTTTCTCTGCATATTTTTAAGAGTTTCGAAAAAACTCGGAGAAAACAGATCCGCAAGCCGTTTTAACGCGGTTTCTCTGACGACGATATTTATGTATCTTATTTTGCAGTTACCCATCCTTTTTAAGTAATGGCTGTCGTCGGTAGTCGCAAAAAACATTTGTCCTTCGGATACGGGAATTTTTTGACCGTTAAGTACGTTGTTTAATTTTCCGTGGGTAAGAACGGTAAATTCCCAGTAGTCCTCATGCCCGTGCGGCGTATCGTATTCAAACGTATTGATATGATAGGAAAACGATACTTTATCGATAAAGCGTTCCACCCGTTTGGTGGTTTTATTGTCATTGTTGAATCTGAATTTATCCATATATCGATGATAGCAAAAATATTTGCGTTTGTCAATAGGGGTTGCATAATATATCGACTATTTTTTCAAATAATCGTTGCGTAATGTTACAAATTGCTAATTGTTTTAAAAATGTTGTGGCAAATTCGTATAGAGAAGGGCTTTACTAAGATGATAAAATCTAAAGTGGGATAGGGCGATTGTTTGTTTCATGCAGAATAAACGACGTCTTGTACAAAGGAAAGGTGTTTTATGGAATTGAATTTTAAACGTTACCCGGGCAATCCGATTCTCAGACCGAACCCGCAAAACGAATGGGAAAATTTATGCGTGTTAAACCCCGCGGTCGTGTTTGATAGATCGATGAATAAATTTGTAATGGTGTATCGCGCCGGAGGCGACGAGATAGAACATCATATACGTTTGGGTTTGGCAACGAGCGACGACGGTTTTAACTTCGTCAGGTATTCCGAAAAGCCGATTTTCGACGTTGACGAAAACGACGCGGACGGCGGTTGCGTAGAAGATCCGCGTATCGTAAATATAGACGGAACTTATTACATGACGTACGCCTCGCGCGCGTACGCGCCCGGTCGTTACTGGTTACCGCTCGAGCAAAGAATAAACGAAGCAAAAGCATGGAAGCGTCCGCACGCCGACAGCGAACCCTGGTTTTTAAGAACAAACGAAACCATAACTTATCTTGCGGCAACAAAAGATTTCGTACGCTATAAGCGTTTGGGGCGTATAACCGACGCTCGCGAAGACGACCGCGACGTAGTATTGTTTCCTCGAAAAATCAACGGTAAATTTTATCTTATTTCACGTCCGGTAATCGACGGGGATCGTTCCATGTGGATTTCTTCAAGCGACGACCTTATGGAATGGCGTACCCGTACGAAATTGTATTCGGGACGGGAAAAGTGGGAAAACAGTCGGGTTGGGGCAGGTTGTCCGCCGATAGAAACCGACGACGGTTGGCTTCTGATTTATCACGGCGTCAGCAAAGAGGACGGGTGCTATCGTATGGGACTTATGTTGCTTGACAAAGACGATCCGACGAAAATCCTCGCCCGTAGCAAAACCTTTGCGCTGGATCCGAAAAAAGAATACGAAACCGACGGTTTGTATTCGGGTTGCGTTTTCCCCACCGGAGCCGTGGTAAAAGACGGAATTTTGTATATTTACTACGGTTGCGCCGACAAATACGTCGCCGTCGTAACCGAAAAATTGCAAAACGTTCTGGACTTTTTAAAACTTCCGCAAAACAAGTGCGAATAAACTCGTCAAAGCGTAAGTAAACGCGCCGACTAACGCAGTTAATCGGCTTATAGCGCGACTTTTGTGCTTTATATGCCGAAAACTATATGCCGAAATATAACAGATACGGCGTCACAAAATATAACAGATACGGCGTCGCAAAATATAATGACAGCGTCAAAAAAAGTTCGGATATGAGGAGTTAATCGGCTTATAGCGCGACTTTTATGCGTTGTACGACGAAATCAAATATAATAAACGCAGCATCAAAAAAAGGAGTTTCGATATGAAAAGAAAAATAATAAAGATTTTTTCATTACTGCTGTCTTTTGCAATGGTATTTTCCCTTGCGACAGGGTGCCGTCGCGGCGATGACGACAACCAGATGGTAGATAAGACGAAAACGCAACTTTACGTTAAATACTATAACGGCGGTTTCGGCGACGAATGGCTTAACAAGCTTTGCGCCGAGTTTGAAGAAATGTACGCCGAAGAATCGCTGGAAAAAGGCAAAACGGGCGTGCAGATAATGAAAGAATTCACGCGCGGACAACTTACCGGTCCCGACAATATGAAGGGTAATCGCAACAACGTTTATCTGATGGAAAACATCGACTATTACACCTACGTTGCGGGGGGAACTTTATTAGACCTTACCGACACGATAAACGATTACGCGTTCACCGGTAAAGAAACGAAGGAAACCGAAAAGAAAATCATAAATAAAATCATCGATTCGTACGACGAATTTCTGAACGTTTCGGGTAAGTATTACGGCTTGCCTTTGTTTGAAACTTCCATCAATCTGAATTACGATATCGATATGTTTGAACAAAGAGGGTTATATTTTGTCCTTGGTAAAACGGCGGAAAACTTCGCCGAAAGCGATTTTAAAGACGAAAATAAAATATACGATTTATTCGTGAACGACGCGGAAGACGCCCGTTCTTACGGACCGGACGGAAAGCCCGATACCGAGGACGACGGCTTACCCGCTACGTATAAAGATTTCCGCGCGTTGACCATTTATATGAAGGTTACGGGCGTAACCCCGTTCGTCTGGAACGGTTACGAAATGGGTTATCTTACGGGGCTTGTCAACGATATGTGGGCGAACAACGAGGGAGCGGAGCAAATGAAGTTGAACTTTACGTTCGGCGGCGTCGCTAAAAACCTCGTGGAAATCGACGATAACGGAAAAATCGCTAAAAATGCCGATGGTTCGGTAAAACTTATGCCCGCAACGGAAATTAAAGAGGACAACAAAAAACTTCTTCAACGTCAGAAAGGTAAGTACGACGCGCTTAGTTTCGCCGAATTATTGCTTGACGACGGGCTGAAAAACAAAAACAGCGCAAACTATTTCAGTAAGTCGTTCGACGGCGGGTTCAGCAATATCAACGCTCAGGATTATTTTTTGAATCCCGCCGAGAACAAAATAGATCCGATAGGGTTCCTCGTTGACGGCGGTTGGTGGTACAACGAAGCAAAAGTACCTTCCGAACGCAACATAGGTATTTTGCCGTTGCCGAAAACCGACGCGAGCCGGATAGGAAAACCCAACACGAAAGTTTCCGACCGCGCTTCTTTGATTTTCGTAAGCAACGAAACGCCATCCGCGGTGCAACCTGTTGCAAAGGCTTTCGTAAGTTTTCTTCAAAGCGACTACGCAATGGAAACTTATACTAAGTACACGAACACTTTCCGCGCGATGAAATACGATTTGTCGGAGCAAACGCTTAAAGATATGAGTTCTTACGGCAAAAGCGTCTATGCAACGCGCAACAGTGAGGATACTACCGTTTTACCCTGGATGCCGATTTCAAAAACCGCCCGTAAATACGCAAGTTTATTAAGTTACAGAACGTACGGTTTCAGCGTAAACTCACAGGAAAACAACCCGCTTATATATTTCAAAGACCATTCGGACGCCACTGTCGATAGTTACTTTGAAGCCATCTGGAAATATAACGATAAATAAGGTTTAACGTTAAACGGCGAAGCGGGGGATTTCGGTTACGTCGATTTACTATGCGAAACCGAATCCCTCTTGCCTGCTTTATTAAATTGCTATTTTAAATTACGGAATACCCGCTTATTTAAACGGGATAACCGCTTTTGCAATTTTCGGCGATACGTTTGGTCGTCTGACCGTAACGTATAGTCGTTATAAGGGGATAATGTAACGATGGAACAAAAGCGCGCCGTCACGGCGACGGCAAAGAAAAACCCGACCATAAAAAGGAGCGGTAACTTATTTTACGCAAGTATGATAGCCTTACCGTTGTTGCAGTTTGTGATTTTTTACGTAGTCGTCAACTTCAACAGTATTTTAATGGCGTTTCAAAATTACGACAATTCCACGGGAAAAGAGGTAATTACCTTTACGTGGGATAATTTTGCGTACTTTTTTCAGAAAGACGTTATTGCCGATTTATGGCTATGCGTCAAAAATTCGTTGATGTATCTTGCGCTCAACGTATTTGCCGTTATGCCCGTAAGTTTGCTTTTCAGTTATTACGTATTCAAAAAATTCCGTATGTCCGGGTTGTTTAAGGTGATTATGTTTTTGCCGAGTATAGTTTGTTCGACGGCAATGGTCATTTTTTACAAATATTACGTCAACGACGCGCTCGGCGAACTTTTCAACGGTTCGGTAATAGGCGCTACGTATAATCCCCATCAGCAGGGCGTGCTTATCGTGTTTTATTTATTGATGAGTTTTTCCGGCAACATTTTGTTATATATAAACGCAATGTGTCAGACGCCCGAATCGGTTATAGAAGCCGCTAAAATAGACGGCGCGAACGAATTTCGGATTTTCTTGCACGTCGTGGTGCCTCAGATCTGGGGAACCATCGTGTCTTTGCTGGTTATTTTCTTTGCATGGGTAGCGACTAATCAGGCTTATCTGTTTACTTTTTACGGGTTTGACGCAAACCGTGAATATCAGACTATAGGTTATTACTTGTTCAATATGGTTCAAGCCGGAAGATTTAAAACTTCCGAGTTGGAACAGATGTATCGTAAAGCGTCCGCTCTCGGGCTTATGCTGACGCTTATCGTTGCGCCGGTTACCATACTGTTACGCAATCTTATGCTGAAATACGGACCGAGAGAGGACTAAGGGAGGGGCAAATGTCGCAAACTAAAAACAAAAAACCCGGCAAACGAAAATTTAACGCCTTCGAAGCGATAGTAATCGTACTGCTTGTCGCGTATTGTCTTGCCGTATTGTTGCTTATCTTATGGGGTTTCGTGTCTTCCTTCCGCAACGATCAAGCCGTCGTGCAACGTCCGTGGGAAGTCTTTAAAGACCTAACGTTTGACAACTATTCTGAAGTTTTCAACAACTTTAAAACCTATAAGTATCTTTCGGACGGAAGCAGAGTAACCGTGTATTTCGAAGAAATGTTTTTAAACTCTTTACTGTACGCGGGAGGTGGAGCGCTTATGCAAACCTTCTGTACGGCGCTGGTAGCCTATCTTACCGCAAAATACGATAACCTTTGCAGTAAAATAATACATTACACGGTAATAATCACTTTGTCCTTGCCTATAGTCGGCAATTTAGCGAGTATGCTGAAAGTAACCGCGGCGTTGAAAATTTTCGATACCATCGTCGGCTCGTGGATAATGAAGTTCGGCTTTAACAACGTTTATTATCTCGTATTTTACGCGATTTTCAAAAAGATTTCGTGGGAATACGCCGAATCCGCTTTTTTGGACGGCGGCAATCATTACACGGTATTTTTCCGTATAATGTTACCCATTGCAACGCCTGCCATGGCAACAGTCTTTTTATTGAATTTCATTCAGTACTGGAACGATTTCGAAACGCCTTATATGTTTTTACCGAACCATACTACGGCGGGAATAATGCTGTATATGTCCATTATCGGAGGCGGCGGCACCTGGGCTGGTTCGGGCGCGGTTGCTTTGACGGCGCAACTTGCCGCGGCGTTTTTGGTATTTTTGCCGATATTCGTTCTGTTTTTAGTCTTCCGTAATAAAATTATGGGTAATTTATCCGAAGGAGGTATAAAGAGTTGACAAATACTAAGCGTATTACGATTTTCGCTTTGTGTATTTTGTTCGTCGTAAGCGTAATTGCCTTGTTAGCTATCGATTTCGGGGAAAGCAGAAATGCTTACGCTTCCGAAGTATTCGATTACGTCGGCGCGATAAAAGCCGAAGTCGGTTCGGTTGAAGGAACGAAACGCGGTTTGCGCCTGTACGGCTACGATAACGGCGTCAAAGCGAATTTTAAAAACGCGCAGACGGGCGTCTTTAACGCCGAATTGCAAATTGCCTCTCACGACGGAAAAAAAGATCTTAAAAAATATTCGTTACTGTTTACCGACCGTAAAAGCGGTAAAAGTTTTGCCGCGCAAGTCGTTGCGTACAGTGATTACAGCGACGTCGGAGTAATTTACGGCGGTAACAAAGGCGGAGTGGTGTATTTAGAACGTAACAACGCCGCTTACGGGCTTACCGCGGGATATAACGCCGACGGCGTTTATACACGTTTCACGGCGAACGTATGCGCTCTTACGTTCGATCCGTCGTCGATGCAGATAAAAGTTAAAGCCGACGACGGCAACTTCCGCGTCGTGTGGGATTTTACCGAGCAGTTTAACGACGGAAAGTTGCTCGCAAACGATCTGCCCGTATTCGGCGAATACACCGTATCGGTTGTTTTCGACGAAATTTCCGCAAACAGTCGCGGCGATCTGATGCTTTATTCTTTCGGGGGATATTCTCTGACGGAAGAAACGGTCGAGTATCGCCCCGCCATATTATTGCAAAAGGGGCTTAATCCCGTAGTCGGTAAAGAATTTACCTTACCGACGGCAAAACTTACCGACGGAGAAGGAAACGACGTATCAAATAAAATCAAGGCTACGGTTTACGACGGAAAAGGAAACCTTCTCGCCGAAAACGTTAAATCGTTTATACCCGCTACTAAGCAGACCATATACGTTTACTATTCGTACGAGTCCGGTTTTTCGGCGGATGCGTGGTATAAAGCCGAGGTTATAAAAGAAGCCGATATTACAGCAAAATTTACTTACGACGGCGATTTACCCGATAAAACGGGCGTCGGAGCAAAACTCCGTATTCCCGACGCAACCGTTGCATCGAACGTTCTTGGCGGCGGAAAGGAAAAGTGCTTCGTATCTATTAAAAAAGACGGGGTTTTACTCGACGGATATCAAAACCTGCCGGGCGGAACCGAGTTTGAAGTGAAAGAAAAGGGAAATTACGAAATCGTTTACGGCGGTAAAACTTCCTTTATCTATAAAACGGAAACAAAGTACGTGAACGCCGACGAAAACACTCTCGCGGTAAACGTAAAACTTGTTTCCGAATTTGCGCTCGGCGCAACTTATAATCCGCCCGTTGCCGAGTTTTGCCTCGGAAAAGCAAAAACGACGGTTTCGCCCGTCGTAACCTATCCGTCCGGAAAAGTCGCCGACGGAGAATTAAAACTCGACGAGGTCGGCAAATACCAAATCGCTTACGACGCGACCATCGGAGCGGAAAGTCATACTTATAAAAGAGAGTTTACGGTCAAAATGCCTTACGCCGACAATTTCGACAGCGCGGCAGAATACGCTCGGATGCGCGGAAACAACGAATTACAAGGCGTAAAACTGACTCTTACGAACAATCGGACGATAACTTACGGCAAAGAAATAGATTTTTCCGAATACACCTTTGACGCGACGTCAAACAGGGGAAAAACGCTTGCCGAGTTCAATTTCGATCCTGATACGATAGGATCTAACGACCTCGATTCGTTTTACATGGTATTTACGGACAAATACGACCAAACCAACTATTTTACGGTACGCTTCAAGTACTTGTCGTATTCGCCGATGTGTACTTATATCCGCGCGAGAGCGAGCAATCAGGCAAGTTGGGTGGGGTACTACTACGACTTTTTCTCGGCAAAAATGCGCGTAGATTCCGCCGCGATACACGAGGAGGGCGGTTTCGTATCGTCCGGCTCGTTCACCCATAAGTTGGACGAATACGATTTTGCTTACAACGGAATCAAACTGTATTTTGATTATAAAACAAAGTGTCTTTACGCTCAACCGTTATGGCTTACGGGACACGACGGCGGCGGTCATCCCGAATACAACGCTACCAAAGTGCCGTGGCTCGTATATGACTTCGATTCTCCCGATAACGTTTTATCTGCGGGCAACAGACCGTGGAACGGTTTTACGACGGGTGAAGCCTATCTGAGCGTTTACGCAAAAGGCGTCGGCACCACTGCCGAAGTATTTGCGCTCAACGTCGGAGGAGAATCCCTTACTTCGCCGTTATTCGACGATACCAAAGCCCCCGAAATAAAAATAGACGTCGATAAAAACGAGATTCCTACGGCAAAAGTCGGCGTTCCTTTCAAGGTGTTCGGCTTTACCGCTACGGACGCCGATTCGCCGATAATCAAAAAAGGCTTCGACGTAACTTTCAACGCTACGGGAAAACAAGTGGACGATTTTGACGAAAACAATCGTTTTACGCCGAAAGAGGGCAAATATACGATTACCTACTACGCGGTTGACGCCTTCGGTTACCGCGCGGAAGAAAAAATAATAATCGAGGCGAAAAGAAACGTCGAAAAACCTGCAATAACCGTTCTTGGCGAATTACCTTCAACGGCTTATTACGGGCAAACCGTCGATCTTCCCGATTACGAAATTACGAAAAAAGGCGCGGGCAATGCGAGCGTTGACGTTAAAGTTACCTGCCGGGGTAAGGATATCCCCGTAACGAACGGTAAATTCGTATGTTTGGGCGCGGTCGGCGTTTATAACGTGGTTTACACCGTAACCGATTATATAGGACAAAACGCCGCGCAGACGAAAACAATAGCGGTATCTTTGTCGGACGAATTGCAATTCAACGAAGACTTAATCAGACTTCCCGAAGCCTTTATAAAAGGCGATAAAGTTTATTTCGGCGAATATTACGCGGTATATTACGGCGATAATCTGGAAAAAACGAACGTTCCCGCCAAAGTAACGGTAACCGACTCAAACGGAAAAATTACCGTTAAAAACGGCGAAGCCTACGTACCCGCGGCGACGGACGAAGTTTCCGACGCAAAAGTAACGTTTTTGTTCGACAACGGTAAAAAGACTAAAACCGTCGAACGCGTCGTCCCCGTAAAAACCATAAAAAACGGCGACGATTTTATGGTGAAGTACTTTAATTATTCAAACGCAACGCCTTCTTCGAGCAGTAACGGTGTTACGTTTACAAACGTCATAAGCGGCGAAATGGATTTTTCGTTTATTCGCCCCGTTTACGCAAAAAATATGATGTTGCGGTTCATTCTGGACGCCGATAACTTTAAAGCGGAATCTTTCAACCTGACTTTTACCGATAAATTCAACGGTACCCGACACGTAAAGATTTCCTATACTTTGACGGGAAAAATCTGGAGTTGTTCGGTAAACGGAGCAAAAGCGGTCGAAACGAGTTTTAACGGCGACGGATATTTGCAACTTAACTACGACGACGCTACTCGTACTTTTACGGACGGCAACGGGCAGAAACTCGGTGTAGCGGACAAAACCGACGGAGAAGAATTCCGCGGGTTTGAAAGCGGATACGTTTATCTGTCGTGCGCGGTAAAAGGAATTTACGGCAAAACCACCGTCGGCATACGTACGATTAACAATCAGACGATAAACAGCGTCAAGCGCGATATTCAAAGCCCTTACGTCAAAGCGGACGGCAATTATGAAGGAAGAATCGCTTCGGGAAGCACCGTTACGTTGATTTCGGCTTCTTGTTACGACGTTATAAGCGCCGTAGGCGATATAACCGTCAGCGTTAAACTCGGCAATAAAACGATACTCAAAGAAAAAACGCTCGTAGCGGGCGAAACTTTTAAAGCGGAGGAATGCGGAACTTATACGATTACGTATAAAGTCGTCGATTCGGCAAAAAATGCCGCCACGGATAAGATAGAATTCGCCGTGTACGATCCCGTAAGACCTACGCTCGTATTCGACGGGAAAATTCCGGATAAAGCCGAAGTCGGGCAAAAAATCACGTTGCCCGATTACGAGATAAAAGACAACAAGATAGAGGGCGTAAAGGTATATATCTACGTTTTAGCGCCGGACGGAACCAAGTTTAAGCCGACGGGAAAAACCATAACGTTTAATCAGAAAGGCGTTTACGCCATAACTTATCTGGTTACCGATGAATTTAACAACGTAAATCTTTACAGGTTTATAGTAACGGTAAAATAAGGGGAGGGAGAAGATGAAAAAAATTATTTCTATTATATTGACTCTCATATCGATAGTTACCGTGTTTATCGGTTGCGCGAAAAAACCGGAGAGCGACACGCCCGAAAAACCGCAAATAAAAATCACGGATATTAAAATTGCGGATAACGGCGCGACCGAATACAAAATAGTCGTGCCGTCGGGCGCAAGCGCTCATATCGGCACGGCGGCGGCGGAACTCGTAAACTTCATAAAAGAAGCAACGGGGGCAACGCTTCCGGTTACTTTCGACGGAGAGGAATTTTCTTCCGACGCAAAGGTGATTTCGCTCGGTAAAACCACGGTATTTGAAGGAAGCGGTGTAAAACTCGACGAAAAATTGCGCGAAACGGGTTACGTTTTAAAGCGCAGGGGATCGACTCTTATTATCAACGCCAAAGACGATAACGGCGTAATAAGCGCGGTTTACGATATGTTGGGTTATACCCTCGGTCTGGAATTTTACAGTTACGACGAATATACTCTGAATAAAACGCCCACTCTTTTTATGCCGGATTTTGATATCGAATTTGCGCCGAGTATCGACATCAGAGACGTTATGATGCGTTCTCTTAATACGAATTACCGTCAGCGTATGCGTTTATATACGGGCAAAGGCTTAGGGCACTGGATAACGTTCGCGCATACCACGACGGGAGCGAGCAGCGCAAAAAGCGCCGGCGACGATCTTTACGGATTTTTGCCGTACAGCGTATATGGCGAACATAAAGACTGGTATGACGAAACTCATACTCAATTATGTTACAGCAACGCGGAAATGCGCGCGGAATTTATCGAGCAGGTGAAAAAACGCATCGTTAAAAACCCTGACGGCAAATATCTGATGATCGGGCATGAAGACAACTTCGATATGTGCATGTGCAAAGAATGTCAAAAAGAACGCGCTCTTTACGGCGGCTACGGCGGACAGGAACTGCATTTTACGAACCTCGTTGCCGAAGCGGTGGACGAATGGCTTGCCGATAACTACCCCGAAAGAGAAATCTTTTACGTATTTTTCGCTTATCAGACCTCACAAGAACCGCCCGTCAAAAAGCAGACGATCGACGGCAAAGAGGTGGGTATAAAGGACGAGAACGGCAAATATATTCCGCATTACGAAAAATTGAAAATTCGTAAAAACGTAATGGTAATGTATTGCCCGATAGATTCAGATTTCAGCAAAGAGTTTTCAGAAACGAACAACACGACGCAGTACAATCAACTTAAAGGCTGGAGCGATATTTACGACGCGCAAGGGCTTAAAAACAACATTATAGTATGGGGCTACAGCCTTGCGGTTTACAATTACTTTATACCTTTATATAACTTCGGAACCTATAAATCTCACTACGAATTTTATCGGGATTGCGGAGTGCATTATATAGACGATCAGGCTTACAGTTCGTCGGGAATACCGTGCTTTGAAGCGATGCAGATATACGTACAGTCAAAACTGATGTACGATACCTCGCTTAATTATAACGATCTTTGTTACGATTTTATAGAGCATTATTACGGTCCCGCCGGCGAAACCTTTAAGGAATACTTCGACTTTTTCCGCGCCTATTACGAATATCTTGCCGAAACCAAAAGCATTAACGGCAGTATCTGGCAGGAAATGACGAAAAAAGACTTATGGCCGTCGGAGGTCGTAAGGCAACTTACCGCTTATCTCGATAAATGCCTTGACGACATAGAGCCTTTGAAGGAAACAAACGTCGCCCGCTGGCAACTTTTGAACGACAGGCTTCGTCGGGAACGTCTTACCCCTATATTTATGATGTTCTCTTTTTACATGAACGAACTTTCGCGCGAACAGCAGGTCGAATATCTTAACGATATGAAGACTTACACCAAAAAGTACGAAATTTTGGAAACGCAGGAATCGAAAAGAGACGTTGCCACCTTGATAGAAACGTGGGAAGCGCAAATCGGAGGTTAAAATGACGAAGAAGAAAATTATCGTGATTTTTATCGCCGCTTTCGTAGTGATTGCTTCGGTAATTACGACGCTTTGCATAATACTAAGAAAACCGCACGACGAGCCTTCTATGAAAGTTACCCTAAGTTTGGACGTAACCGAAAAATCGCTTATCGAGGACGAAATATTTATTCTTACGGTAACGACTAATTCCGCCGATACGGTAAAATGGAACAGTTCCGATTCAAAAGTGGCTTCGGTGTCGTCTAAAGGCAGAGTTATAGCCAAAACTGCGGGCGAAGCGACAATCAGTGCGAGCGTAGAAGGCGTAATCGCCGATTGTAAAATTACCGTCAAAGCCGATCCGAACGCTCTGACGAAGATAAACTTTGAAGAAAGCGTTTTGCGCTTATCGGAAAACGGCGACGGAAGGCGCATAAAAGGAACCGTTACTACTTTAAACGGTCAGAAAACGCTCGAGGAGGCAAACGCGACTTATTTCGTAGATAATCCGAAGGTAGCAACCGTTAGCGCCGACGGCGCGGTTACGCCCGTTTCTACGGGTAGCGCGCTCGTAACGGTGGTTACGGAAGGGCGTAAAAAAACGGTGTCGGTAGAAGTTTATACCATGCTCGTCGGATCCGCGGAAGAGTGGAACCGCATGCTTTCTTTGCCGGGCGATCTGAACGCGCGTTTTTATCTGACCTGCGATATCGATTTTACGGGTAAAGAATATAACGTTAAAAACGAAAGCACCGGTTACGTTTTGTTAAAGAACAGTTTTTGCGGTACGCTTGACGGCGGCGGTCATACGGTAAAAAACGTTACTTTTAACGATTCCGTTTCACCGCAATCGTTGTTCGGCACAATAGTCGGTTGTACCATAAAAAACATTGCTTTTGAAAACGTTCGGTTTACGTCTTCAGAGGCGGCGGGTATTGCGATACGTATGATTCAGCACTACAACGAGGTTGACGGCGAAGGCAATCCGGTGAAAAAAACCGACGATAAAGGTAAACCTTACGACGTAATCACTTACGCGCCTTGTTATTTAAACGACGTATCTGGCGATTTTGCGTTCGCTTCTCACGGCGCTTGTGGTATTGCACGTACCTACTTTGGCGGCGGAATAGAAAACGTATTTATAAACGCGCGCATGACAGACGGAAGCGATATGAACGAAAAAACCGATTTTGCCGTCGCAAAAGAAAGCATGATCTGGTACGACAACAATTATATCAACAACGTCGTAGTTCTTTCCGAAAAAGGCGGTTTAAACACCGAGTGGGATACTAAGTACGACGGCATCGGCAGAACGATAAGTTTGTCGCTTTTGTACGTTTTAGACACAAGAATGGAAGCGGGATATCTCGTCAGAACTTTGTTCGACAACAACGTCTGGACGGTAACGCCGAATAATTTACCCCGTTTGAAGTAGTTTTTAAGGCATAATATCTCTTAATACGCATTTTTAAATTATGGTAGCACCTGTCTTTTGACAGTAAATAACATTAGAGGAGGAAACATAATGAAACGCTACAAAATGATAGCGGTTTTGACGATAGTTGCGCTTTTAGCCGTGATGTTATCGGCTTGCAAAATTATCCAGAACCAAAAACCCGTAGTTACCGTCAAGGTAAACGGTACCGAGTTGCAGGCAACCGAAACGGTTTACTCAACAGAGGTAGAAAACGAAGTAACCCAAGCGACGATAGAAGCGACTACTTCCGCGGGAGAGATTACCGGAGCGGGAACGTTTAACCTTGAAGAAGGCGATAACGAGTTTATTCTGACCGTAAACGCGTACGGCGCGGAAAATAAGTACACGGTAAAAATTACCCGTAAACTCGCCGACGTAACGCTTACCGAGGTTAAAATAGGCGACAGCGTAATTTCTGCCGACGCCGACGGCGTTTACAGACACACCGTCGAAAACGACGTTAAAACCGTAACCGTTACGGCAACGCCCAAAACGGCGGACGCAACGGTGGAAGGCGACGGCGAAAAAACTCTTGTAGTCGGAAAAAACGAAATAACCTTAACGGTTAAAAAAGGAAAAGCAAACCAAACCTATAAGGTGGAAATCACTCGTAAAGCGGCGGATCTCACCGTTAAATCGGTAAAAATCGGCGAAACTTTACTTACCCGAAACGAAGCGGGCGCCTACGTCTTTACCGTCGAAAACGAAGTTACCGAAGTAACTATCGCGGCGGAAGCAAACAACGATAAAGCGACCGTAGAAGGCGACGGCAAAAAGGAAAATCTTACGATCGGCGACAACTTATTTAACTTTACCGTTTCGGTCGAAAACGAAAAAGCGATTTACACGGTCATCGTAACCAGACTGAAAAGCAGTGTAAAAACCATCGAAAGCGTAAAGGTTAACGGAGAAGCCGCAACCTACGACGCCGAAACGAAAACATACGTTGCAAACGTCGTAAAGAATACGGCAAACGTAGAAGTACTTCTTACGAGCGACGTTTCCGTTTCAAAACTCGACAAAGAAATCGGTAAACTTTCCGACGGCGAACATAGTTACGTAATCACCGTTACCGCTCAGGACGGAACGACTGCCGATTACGCACTTATACTTAAAGTGGTATTGCCCGAGTACGGCGTAAGTTACGTATGTAATACGGAAGGCGCGCTTGCAAACGAAGGCTACACCTACAAATACGGCGAAAAGCAAGAAATCAACGTTTCGTTAAACGAGGCTTACACGCAGTCATATAAAACTCTTGCGGTTACCTATAAGGTAGGCGACGGCGAAGAAAAAGCGGTAATTTTAAACGAAGAATACGGCTTTATCGTTTCCGAAGAAGAAGCGACGGGCAACATCGTCGTTGACGTTAAAGGCGTAAAAATCAATACTTACACCGTAACCTATCATAGAGGCGGCGAAACTGCGACCGAAACCGTTAACCACGGAGAAAACGCACAAAACACCGCTATTATTCCTAACCCCGAAACTAAAGAAGTCCTCGACGGTTACACTTATTTGCACGACGAAAAATGGGTTACCGAAGAAAACGGTATGGTGATAGCAAACTTTGAAAATATAACCAAAGACATCGACGTATATTACAAAGACGAAGTGCTTGTAAGAAGCGAAGTAGCGTATTACAAGCCTATGGACGGTCTGATTACCTATTACACCATCAGGCAAATGAACTCTTACGTCCGCGGCGATGAAAACGGCGACGTAATCTTTAAGGTTCTTGTTAAATCTCTCGCAACCGACGGTTCTCAGGAAGAACCCGGTAAAACCTCGTTCGTTATTTACGGAACGGCAACCTGGAATGCTGCAAACGAACAAGGCGTTTCCGTTTTAGACAGCGAACTCAATAAATGGTTTACCGTTAAAGCAAGCGCGGCAGACAAAAAAATTACGATTTACAGACCAGACGGAACACTTGCCGTAGAAAAAACCTTCGAGTCTTACGCAGCCGATACCATTTCTCTTGCAATTCACGCAGACGCAGCGGTTGCCGCTATAAACCCGGAAATCCCCGAAATCTTTACGGTAACTTATCTTGACGAAAACGGCGAAAACCTCCACACCGAAAAGGTAATAAAAGGTACGGCGGCAACTTACTCCTACGCTAAGCCCGACGAAGACCTCGGCGACGGATATAACAAACAATATTTCAACCTCAGATGGCTTGACGCCGAAAAAAATGTAGTTGATTTGTCTATGATAAACGAAAGTATTGAAGTAAAACTCTCTTACGATACTTACTTTGTTAAAAATGCAGTCGTTGCGCTAGCCGATACGCCCGTTTCACATATCAATAAATTCGTCGGCATTGACGCAAACGGAAAAATTAAATTCAGCATCCGTATAAACGATACCGGTTGGGCCTCGTTAGGGATAGTTGCAACAGGCGGCTGGATAACTGTTTCCGGTGGCGTTTCTGCAAGTCCCGCCTGGTACGTCGTAACGATAGATACCGCAACCGGTGAAATTAAGATAATGACGGAAGACGGCATTCAAAAGGGACTTGACATGGACAATTATACGCAAACGCCTACGTCGCTTGCGCAAATTCAAGTCAAGTTGACGGGAGGTAATTTCGACCTTGCCGCGGTAAACCCCGACGTAATAAAAGCGGAATTTTACGATACCGACAAAACTACTTTATTAAAAACCGAATACGTCGTTAACGGAAATGTAAATTACGTTCATTCTTTTGAACCCGACGCCGAAGGTTATATAAAAACCATCGATACCTGGTTACCCGTCGAAGGCAGCGCAAATAAATTCTACGCGGCTAAAGCCGAGTACGTTAGAAATCAAAATACGTATGGTAGTGACGTACCATTACTTACAACTAACAAATATGCAAGCGTAGATCAAAACGGTATGATTACGTTCAAAATAAAAGTCGCTTCAACCGGTTGGACCGGCGTTAACATAATTTTAAACGGCGGTTACGTCAGTATAAGCGGAGGATATTCAACCGACGGAACTAAGTGGTTAACGGTAACTATCGAAACGGCAACCGGCGAAATAACTATTCTGGACGAAAACGGCGCGGTTAAAGCGCTTGATACAGGCAATTACACGAAACAACCCGTTACGTTGGAAACCGTAGCCATAAACGTATCAGGCGCTTCGTATAAAGTTTCCGTAACTAAATAAAATAAAGTCTGTGCAGTTGTTGTACGACATGTTTATTTTAAACGTAGTATATTCATCGAGCGAGGGCTTGTCCCTCGCTCTTTGAGATTGCTACCTTGTACGCGGTAGCGTTTGCTTCGTGTTTTTGTATATCGGATATAAAATAAGTGTATTAAATGAAAAAACTTGAAATAATAGCATTTTCGATAGATTTGGCGCGTCAAAAAGAGCGGGTGGACTTTATAAAACGGCAAATGGATTTTTGCCTGAAAAACGGTTATAATACCGTGCTGTTATATCTGGAAGCCTCGGTACGTACTTTTGTTACGTCGTTTTTCGACGAAGCGTCGTCGTATTCCTTGGAAGAACTTTCAGATATAGTAAATTACGGCGAAGATATAGGGTTAAGCGTAGTGCCGGCGTTTGAAACGCTTTCTCATACGGAAAAGTTTTTCGTTTACGACGAACTTGCCCCGTTATCGGAGTTTTCGGACGAAAACGCAGAGGGGAGAGGGTTTTGTTCTTCGTTATATCCGAGGGGAAGCCACGGTTGCGTAACGAATCCCGACTTTCAAACCTTTATCGATACTTACGTAACCGAAGTTTGTTCGGTTTTTCGCAGTAAATACGTGCATATGGGCATGGATGAAATTTTCGAGTTTGCCTGTTGTAAACGTTGTAAAAAACATATCGACGACGGCGATGTAAAGCAAGAATTGTTTTTAAAATTCGTTCTTCACGCGCGCGATCTTGTTAAAAGTATGGGCAAAGTAATGATGATTTGGGACGATATGCTGGAATATTTCCCGGTAGCCGAACTTTTACCGCGCGATATAATTTTCTGTAACTGGAACTACGTCTTTATAGGCGCGTATCCTAAGGGAAAGTGGACGGGGCGTTGCCACGTCGATCCTTTTGTTCTTTACGATAAACTCGGCTTTAAATATTTATTTTGCTGTAAAGCGGGTAATCTTTCCCAAACGTTCAACGTCGATACTTACACCGAGTACGCAAAAAAACATAATCCCGTCGGCGCGGTTTTGACTTCGTGGGAAAGATCCGATTGTTTTTATCCCTGTCTGATGCCCGTTACGGCTTACTCGGGGAGGTTATGGAGCGGGCTTATAAACGAAACGAGCGCGCCCGAAGTTTTTGCGGAATATATTCAAAGCGCAGAGTTATCCGAGCGCTTAATCGACCTTTTCGCCCCGGATTTCTTGTTTTGTCACGCTGATATAATGCGCGTTGCGGAGGAAAACAACCACGTTTTGTCGGCTTTCGTAGCGCAAGTTAAAGCCGTTTTAAAGGCTTTCGAGGATTATAAAAGTAAAAATCCTCGTACCAACGACGTTTTCGACGATTTATACGCTAATATCGCTCTAACCTACGCGAGGTTATCTTTATCGGCGGCGGGCAATAAAATATTCGACGAATACGAAAGCGGAGGAATTAAAAGCGTAGAGGACTATCTTCCTTATTTGAAGCAAATCGAAAAATTGTTTATTCTTGCCGAAAAAACGGGAAATAGGTTATGGCAAAAATACCGAGAGGGAATAACAAGTTACCAAAACGCATGGCAAAACTCGTGTAAAAACAACAGAGAACTCGTCAGCGCTTTAATTAAAGACCTGAAATCTTCCGTATTAAAACCCCGCGGCGTATTGCGCCTGAAACTGATGCTTCCCGATACGTATTCGAGCATACGCACCGAAATTTTTATTCGCTATCGGGGAGAAAAGAACGACGTTTTGCTTTATAAAGGCAGTACCAAAACTTCGCTTACGATGTTCGACGTTTCGGGCGAGTATCTTTTGCGCTTCGCAACCGAACCGAAAACCGTCGAAAGCATAGTTTTTTGCGGATTGGGTGAAGGCGCGCAGTATCTCGTTTACGCCGAATATTTCGACGGTAAAACGTGGAGCGAGCCAAAATCGGTAAACTACGTTTCGGGTATCGTAAAGAACGAAGAAAACCTCTTGAAAAAAGACACGCGGTTCGCAACACTCGGCACCGACGATGGGCTGGCGCACATGAACGATATATCTTTGTCAAAAACACCCAACGCCGTCAAAATTATTTTTTGACGCTTTATAATTAATGATTTTCGTTACCGCATCGCAATAAAAAACCCGCCTATAAGCCCGTTATCGGCTATTTTTAGCAAAAAGTCGGCTTAAAAAGGCTACGCGCACACTCCTAAGGAAAGGCTTTCACGCGTCGTAAGACGCAATTCACGCGACCAACGGGAGCAATTCATGCGTTGCAAGACGCAATTCACGTGCGGTTACGCGCAATTCACGCGACCAACGGGAGCAATTCATGCGCGGTTACGCGCAATTCACGACCGTAAGGGCAATTCACTAATTACAATCCCTCCGTCACGCTGACGCGCGCCACCTCCCTTTACACAAGGGAGGCTTAAAAGGAGCGGCGAATTATATATAACAATCCCTCCGTCACGCTGACGCGCGCCACCTCCCTTTACACAAGGGAGGCTGATAAGGGATGGCGAATTATATAAAAAAATCTTCCGTAACAAAAAAAACATTCCGTAAAAAAAAACATTCCGTAAAAAAATGAAAATAAATTAAAACGATAAATCAAGAATACAAGGAAAAACGATGAATAAAAATTTTATTTGGGGCGTTGCCACCGCCTCGTATCAGATAGAAGGCGCCGAAAAAGAAAACGGCAGAGGCGTGAGTATCTGGGATTCCGAGTTTACCGAAGGTAAAATCGTAGGAAACATGAACGGCAGCATTGCATGCGACCACTACAGTCGCTACAAAGAAGACGTTGCTTTAATGAAAGAACTCGGCGTAAAAAATTACAGGTTGTCCGTCAGTTGGAGCAGACTTATTCCCGACGGAACGGGAAAAATAAACCCCGACGGCGTGCGATTTTATACCGATTTAATCGACGAGCTTATTAAATCGGGAATAACCCCCTGGGTTACGATTTATCATTGGGATTTACCTCGTAAGTTGTTTGAAAAAGGAGGTTTTTTGAACGACGAAATAAGCGACTTTTTTTCTGATTATGCTTGTACGGTTGTAAAAACGTTCGGCAAAAAAGTTGAAAATTATATTATTTTCAACGAACCTCAGGTAGCAGTCGAGGACGGGCATTTTACGGGCGCCCACGCGCCTTTTCTGAAATTGAGTCGCAACGACGTTTTCCGTGTCGCGCACAACGTGCTGTTGTGTATAGGAAAGGCTGAAAAAGCAATGAGAAAAGTTGCAGGACATAAACTTCGTTTAGGCGTTTCGCCTTGCTTTAATCCACGGCTGCCGACGAGCGAAAGAGATAAAGAACTTACTGAAAAATACAACTTCGAGCCTGACGGGACTTTTTACGACGGATGTTTTTTTACGGATGCGCTCATAAAAGGCGAGTTTACCGACGAATATAAAAAGTGGTTTAAAAAATACGGCTATAACCCTTCCGACGCCGATTTGAAGATTATAAAAAGTAATTTCGACTTTTTCGGCGCTAATTATTACGAAGGCGTTTACGTAAAAAACGATTGTGGTAAAATGACTAAATTACCCGTTGCACCTTCCGACAAAGTTACCGCGATGGGCTGGAAGGTTACGCCCGAAGGGATAGAATATCTTGTCAAATATTACTATGATCGTTACGGGCTTCCGATAATTTTCTTTGAAAACGGCGTCGCTTTGTCGGAGTGGAAAACTCTCGACGGAGATATTCCCGACTACATGCGTATCGATTATATAAAAAGGCACGTAGAGGTAATTAAGAAAGTTTCGGAAAAATTGCCCGTCATCGGCTACTTTTATTGGACTTTTATGGACAACTTCGAGTGGACGCACGGCTATACGAAGCGATTCGGACTCGTGTACGTAGATTACGCTACTTTAGAGCGCACCCCTAAAAAGAGCGCCTATTGGTTTAAAAAAATGACGGAAAGCAACGGCGAGGATTTAAAAATTGATTAACCCGTCGTAATTATAAATAATCGACAATCGTTTATGATTTTTTTAAAAAAGGAGTAATTTTATGGCAAAATCAAGACTCATAGGGGAATATCCCGTAATAGGCATCCGCCCGACCATAGACGGGCGGAGAGGTAAAATTAAAGTCAGAGAAAGTTTGGAAGACCAAACCATGAATATGGCGAAAGCGGCGGCAAAATTGATTTCGGAAAACGTAAGATACTCAAACGGCGAACCCGTAAAGGTAATAATTGCCGACACCACGATAGGAAGAGTCGCCGAAGCGGCAGCGTGCGCCGATAAATTTAAACAAAGCAACGTCGATATAACCCTTACCGTTACGCCTTGCTGGTGTTACGGCGCGGAAACGATGGATATGGATCCTATGACGATCAAGGCGGTCTGGGGCTTTAACGGCACCGAACGCCCGGGCGCTGTGTATCTTGCAAGCGTACTTGCCACCCACGCGCAAAAGGGCTTACCCGCATTCGGCATTTACGGACACGAAGTGCAGGACGCTTTCGACAAAGAAATTCCCGCCGACGTTCAGACTAAAATTTTACGTTTCGCCCGCGCCGCCGTTGCCGTCGCCACCATGCGCGGTAAAAGTTATCTTCAGATAGGTTCGGTTACCATGGGCATAGGCGGAAGTATTATTTCGCCCGAATTTTTTGAAGAATATCTCGGTATGCGCGTGGAATCGGTTGACGAAGTCGAAATCATTCGGCGTATGACGTTGGGTATTTACGATAAAGCGGAGTATGAAAAGGCGCTTAAATGGATAAAAGAAAAATGTCGGGAAGATTTCGATAAAAATCCCGTAGAAATGCAAAAAACACCCGCCGAAAAGCAAAAAGACTGGGAATTTACAGCCAAAACGGCGTGCATTATAAAAGATTTGTTTAACGGCAACGAGAATCTTCCCGCGGGCTATGAAGAAGAAGCGGTAGGGCATAACGCAATCGTAGGAGGTTTCCAAGGTCAGCGCCAGTGGACGGATTTTTACCCCAACTGCGATTTTCCCGAAAGTATTCTGAATTCCTCTTTCGACTGGAACGGAGCAAGAGAACCTTACGTTCTCGCAACCGAAAACGACACTTTAAACGGCGTAAGCATGCTGTTTATGAAATTATTGACGGGGCGCGCTCAGATGTTTGCCGACGTACGTACTTACTGGTCGGCAGGCGCCGTAAAACGCGTTACGGGCTACGATATAACGGGCAGGGCGAAAGAAGCCGACGGGTTTATTCATCTTATAAACAGCGGCGCTTGTTGCGTTGACGCTTGCGGAGAGGTCAAAGACGAAAACGGTAAGCCTACTATGAAGCAGTGGTGGAAGGTTACCGACAGCGACGTAGATACGATGATGGCTCATACCTCTTGGCCGTACGCAGACCTCGGATACTTCCGTGGCGGAGGATATTCGAGCCGTTTCGTAACTAAAGCGGAAATGCCCGCTACAATGATTCGTCTTAATCTCGTAAAGGGCTTAGGTCCCGTGATGCAGATTGCCGAAGGCTTTACCGTCGCTTTACCCGACGAAGTTACCGATAAACTGTGGAAGCGTACCGACTATACCTGGCCCTGTACGTGGTTTGCCCCGATAATAACGGGCAAAGACGCTTTTAAATCGGCTTACGACGTAATGAACAATTGGGGCGCTAACCACGGCGCTATAAGTTACGGACATATCGGCGCCGATCTTATAACTATGTGCAGCATGCTTCGTATTCCCGTTTGTATGCATAACGTAGAGGAATCCGCGATATACCGCCCCGCGTCCTGGAACTCTTTCGGTATGGATAAAGAGGGGCAGGATTTCCGCGCTTGTCAAACCTACGGGCCGATGTATAAAAACGTTCGCAAATAACGTAAAACAGTAGCGTTTTTAAGTTAATTAACAGTAATTAAATAATAAAAAGTCCGCCTATATGTCCGTTATTCGACATACAGGCGGTTTTTTTAACGGCTTTTACATAAGTTTAAAGTCGGTTTAACGTTAAGCGACGGCGCGGATTGCAGTAAAAAAATCGTATTTTACACGTCCGTCCGAAAAAACGAAAAAAATTGACGCGTTTTTTTAAAATATAATAAACCGTTAAAAAGCGGTGTTTTATAAACGTTTAGGTTGAATAAACGTTTAAAATTACATCAAAATAAGCCGATAACGGGCTTATAGGTCGATATTTTAAGTTTTTTGTATTTAATTGAAGTTTTGCGCGGCGAAAAAAACAACCTTTTTAAACGCTTTTTTACTTCGATTTTACTCTTTTGTATCGGTTTATCGAAAAACGGGTGAGAATTTCGGGTTTTGCGTAATATTATTACAATTTACTTGCCACTGAACAATTTGCAAGTTATAATATGTTTTACAAAGAGGATTTCATCGTATAGTATTTTCCCGACGCGTTTATAACAAAATTTAAGTTTAAAAACTTTCGTCGTTGATTATACTTAAAAGACGAAATCGTAATTTTTCGATTAACAGGATAAGGAGTAAAACCATGGCAAAAAGATTTGTACTAAACGAAACGAGTTATCACGGCAAAGGCGCCATAGCAGAAATCGCAAACGAAATTATCGCGCGCGGTTATAAAAAAGCGTTCGTATGTTCCGATCCGGATCTTATTAAATTCAACGTAACTCAAAAAGTTCTGGGCGTTCTCGATAACGCATTTATAGCGTACGAAGTATATTCCGACATCAAACCGAACCCGACTATTCAAAACGTTCAGACGGGCGTAAACGCTTTCAGACAAAGCCAAGCCGACTGCATCGTGGCGGTAGGCGGCGGTTCTTCGATAGATACGGCGAAAGCAATCGCCATTATCGCAAACAACCCCGAATTTGCCGACGTGCGTTCGCTTGAAGGCGTTGCTCCCACAAAAAATAAATGCGTTCCCATTATCGCCGTTCCCACAACTGCGGGAACCGCCGCGGAAGTTACTATCAACTACGTTATAACCGACGCCGAAAAGGACAGAAAAATGGTTTGCGTGGACGTTCACGATATCCCCGTCGTTGCCGTTATCGATCCTGAGATGATGAGTTCTATGCCGAAAGGACTTACCGCCGCAACGGGTATGGACGCGCTGACGCACGCAATCGAAGGTTATATTACGCTCGGCGCGTGGGAACTTTCCGACATGTTCCATATTACCGCAATTAAGATTATTTCCGAAAACCTGCGTTCCGCGGTTAAAAACGAGCAAGCGGGCAGGGAAGGCATGGCGCTCGGTCAATACGTAGCGGGCATGGGCTTTTCAAACGTAGGGTTAGGGCTTGTTCACTCCATGGCGCATCCTTTGGGCGCTTTGTACGATACCCCTCACGGCGTCGCAAACGCTATTATTCTTCCCGTTGTTATGGAATATAACGCGCCCGCAACGGGTGAAAAATACCGCGATATCGCCGTTGCGATGGGCGTTGAAGAAGCCAAGCAAATGCCGATAGACAAAGCAAGACAAGCGGCGATTTCCGCCGTCAGAAAACTCTCCGAAGACGTAGGTATTCCCGCAAATCTTAAAGACATCGTTAAAAAAGAAGACCTCGACTTTTTGGCAAAATCGGCTTACGCCGACGCTTGCCGCCCGGGTAACCCGAGAGAAACTTCGGTTGAAGAAATCAAAAAACTTTACGAAAGCATGCTTTAATAAGTAAGCGATAGCATATATAGATAGTTAATATACGACTAAATTCCATACTAACGGCAAAAAGACCGCAAGGAATATTTCTTTGCGGTCTTTTATATTGAGAAATTAACCTAAAAGTCCCTCTATAGGTCGATTATTAACGCTTTTTACACTTAAAGTATGTTATTTGGGAAGAAATATTTTAAAAAGTCAATTATAAATTATCGTTATAATTGCGTCCTTATTATTCCGGGCGCTTACGACGTTTTGCTTACGGCGCAAAGGTTTTTTCATAGAGATATCGTACTTTTTGACAAACGCCTTATTAAAAACGGAATAATCCGAAAACTTGCCGAAAAGCAAATATTAAAAAACCTTTCAAGGCTATTAAAAATAACGTGTTTCAGCCTTGAAAACGACGAATTTAAGTGTAACCGAACTATCATAAACGAAAAGAAACGGAAAGTAAATCGATTAAACGCTTAAACTTTAAAAAAACGCTAATCTTCGGCGTTTTTTAATTTTTTAAAGGAAAAAAATCCTTTTGTCGATTTTACAAAATTTATAGATTTGTAAACTTCGCAGATAACAATGTAAAAATTTATTCCTTTAAAACAATAAAGTCGTAAAATTAAACAAAAAACGGCAATGTAAAAGCATATGTTCACTTATTCGGATTTTACAAACTACTCTAAGGCGGCAAAAACGGACTTCTGCCCGTTTATCAATCATCGGGAGGCTTATTCCGTTACCGTAAACGGCATAATGATTCCCGTGTATTCCTGTACGATTTCAAAATATCCTTTCAATAAAAGATACACGGGATTTCAAAGGAGCGAAGATCAGACCGAAACGGCGTACTTCGTTAATCTGATGGGTGACGAAGAGTTAAACGTCACGGTAAAATCGAAAAGAAAAATAGAATTCGTAAAAGTCAAGCCTTACGAAGCGAGAATAAAAGCAAAAACGTCGGCTAACGATATTTCGTTTAAAATAAGCGATCACGGGCAATACGTTCTCCACGTAAACGGGAGCCATTCTCCGTTATACTTGTTTTATTCCGAACTTTATACTAAGCCCGACGAGTCCGAAGTTACCTATTACGTAAAACCGGGAATCACAAGAAGAGATTTCGTTTTAAAAAGCGGAGAAACACTTTATCTCGATAAAGACGCCTACCTTTACGGAAACGTTTACGTAAAAAACGCAGAAAACGTAAAAATCTACGGCAACGGAGTTATGGACGATTCTTACGAATCAAGAGGTCTCGGTAACTGTTACTGTCTGGGGGAAGAGATACCATGCTGTATCGGTAACGTAAAACTTTTTGACGCGGACAACGTTACGATTGAAGGAATATCTCTCGTAAATTCCGCTTGTTACTCGATAAACTGCGAGTCTTCGCAAAATATTTATATAAGCGACGTAAAAATATTCGGTCAATGGCGTTACAATACGGACGGTATCGATTTTATGAACTGCCGGAAAGTAGTCGTCAAAAATTCATTCGTAAGCGTTTTCGACGATTGCTTGTGCGTAAAAGGAATAAGTTACGGCTCACGCGATTCGTACGGTTTTTTGTTTGAAAATATCGTGTTGAGCAACGATTGGGGCAGAGCGTGCGAAATAGGTTTGGAAACTTTTGCCGACGAAATATACGACGTTACTTATAAAAACGTAAAAATAATAAAATGCGACGACGTAGCCTTCGATATTCAGAACGGCGATTTTGCATACGTACACGACGTCAGATATATCGATTGTTCGCTCGAATGCGAAAGTTACTATACGCCTCATCAGTTACAAACCGATATCGACAAAAAGTATTCCAGGGAAAACGAAATAAACGTAACTCAACTTTTTAACGCCGTAAACTATCGTATGCTCGGCTCTATAAACGCCGACGAAATTTATAACTGGTATTACGACGTTTACAAAAAAGGCCCTAAAGCCGCCGTTATAGAAAACGTTCTTATGGAAAACGTCAAAGTGTATTACGACGAAAAAATCGGCAAGGAAGGCGAGGCGTACAAATTGCCAGTCTTGATCGACAGCGTGGTAAAAAACAAAATACACAAAAACATAAAACTCAAAAATATTACGGTAAACGGCGAAAAAGTCAACTACAACAACGTTGTGCTGTCGGTAAGTTTTTCCAAAGATTTTACTATCGAATAATTTATGATTTTTTCTTTTTTGCACCCGTATTTATTGCTCGCAATCTCGGTTTTCGGCAATGCGGCGCTAAATACGGTAATGTCTTTTCATTCTAAAAAGTACGGTGAAAATTCTTCGGAAAAATACAAAGATTCTTTTTTAATCGCATTATTTACGGTGATTTTTCTTTTTGTGATAAGCGGTTTTAAATTTTACGTTTCGGCGTATTCGGCTTTTATCGGCGTTTTATTCGGGCTAGTTAACTTCGTGTTTACCGTTTGTTCGCTGGCGGCGTATAAAGAAGGTCCCATGTCGCTGACGGTCGTAATTGTAAACTTTTCGACAGTATTTACTGCGCTTTCGGGAGCGGTTTTATTTAAAGAAAAATTTAATCCTTTTCTGCCTATAGCGTTGGCGTTTTTAGTTGCTTCATCGTTTTTTTGCGCTAAAAAAGAGAACGAAAAGAAAGCGAACTTAAAATGGCTTATTTTAAGCGTCTTATCCATGCTGTTCTGCACGGGCATAGGACTTATGCAAAAACTGCATCAGGAAAGCGCGTATAAAGAAGAACTTGTTTCTTTTTTGATAGTTTCTTTTTTGTGTATGATGATTTTTTCGGCTTCAGCGACGTTGTTTTTTAAATTAAAAGCAGGTAAAAAGAAGGAAAAAGTCGAATTATCGGTAAGCGAAAAAAAAGACTCCGCGTTAAAGACTGTTTTATTAAAATATGCCGTTTACGGGCTTATAGCGGGACTTTTCAACGCAATCAATCATGTTTTTAACCTATATTTATCGGGAATAATACCCGCCGCTACGTTTTTCCCGCTCGTAAACGGTATTCCGCTCGTTTTAAGTATTGCGTCCGGTTTTATCTTCCTGAAAGAAAAACTCGATAAAAATCAGATTATAGGGCTTATACTCGGTACTTTTGGTATCGCGTTCATTATTATAGTCAATTCATTATAGGTGAAAAATGGCAACCGTAAACGAAAACAACGTTAACAGAGAAAATCAGATTGAAGGCTCTCGCATTTATTACCTCGGAAACGACGAAAAGGGACTAAGAGTTCTGATATTCGGCAACTCCGTCACAAGACATTCGCCGTCGATAGAACTCGGCTGGTCGGGCGACTACGGCATGGCGGCGAGCAGTAAAGAAAACGATTACGTTCATCTGTTGTTTTCAAGGCTGAAACAAGACGGAAGAAACCCTTATTTTTCGGTATCGCAGGCGTCGGAATTCGAATCTGATTTTTATAAAGAAAACGCGCTTGATTTTTTATCCGACGAACTTATTTTCAATCCTGAAATAATCATCGTAAGATTAGGCGATAACGTCTATCCTTTTGAGGACGAAAACATATTTATCACGTCGTTTAAACGCCTTATCGATGCTTGTAAGAACGAAAAAACCAAGGTTATAGTTACGGGTTCATACTTTAAAAACCGACCTATAGAGCCGTTTTTGATAAAACTTTGCCTTAAAAACGGGTATAGTTACTTAAGACTCGACGATATCTCGGAAGACGAAGAAAATCAAGGCGACAGAGAAAAATTCACTCACGAAGGAGTAAGGCTGCATCCCGGCGACAAAGGAATGAGAATAATCGCCGACAGAATATATACCGCAATCAACGAAATTTTATAAAAAACTACTCGTTTTCGCAGATTCTATGCGTAAAAATGCGGTGTGCAAATTTGTCAATTGTTTTTAACAAAATGTAACCTGAGATTAACACTTACGAGTGTTATGATAGAATAAATTAAGTTTAAATAATAGAGGAACGGTTATGAAAAAACTCACTAAAAACGAAGCGCTCGAAATTATGCGCAATACCCCGTGGACGTTTTATTACGGCGGTTACAGCAAAGACGATACTCCCCGCCACGCCTTCTTTTACAAAAATCACGAAGTTATAGACAAAATCGGTTCTGAAATAAGGTGTTTCAATCTCGATACCGGTTGGGACGGCGTCGATACTTACGATTACACGAGAATCGACGCTTACGTGGAAACTCTTTTAAAAGGTTACCCGAACAGATATTTTTTACCGCGTCTGCAGTTTAACCCGAGAATCGGCTGGGTAAGAAATCATCCCGAAGAATTATGCGTTTATTACGGCGGACCGAAAACCAAAGAAGAAATTTTAGCGCGTCTTGATACTCCCGATTACGACGAAGCGGGCGCCGACGGCGGTAATAAAGGCGGTCCGGGGCTTTTTTCGGGACCTTCGTTTTCGTCGAAAGTCTGGCTTCACGATTATTCCATAGCTTTGAAAAAACTCATAACCCATCTCGAAAACGGACCTTACGCAAATCAGATTATCGGTTACTTTATCGGAGGTTTCGGTAACTGCGGCGAAAACATGTGGTGGGGCGACTGGCGCAATCAGGGCGATCCGAGAAGGGGCGACTTCGGTATTTCCAACACCAAGCATTTCAGAGAATTTTTACTTGAAAAATACGGCGATATAGAAGCAATCAGAAAGGCTTACGATAACGAAAAACTTAACCTCGAAGATATTTACGAACCGACTCCTTCGGAATACTGGTCGGAAAGAGGAATGACTTTAAGCGAACTTCTTCTTGCAAACAACCGTAAAATGATTGATACTTTTGAGTTCCATTGCAAAGTTACCAGAAACGCCATCGAAACTTTCGCAAAAATCTGTTACGACGTATCGGGCAAACCGAACGGCTGTTTCTTCGGGTATCTTCAGGACGAAACGGTCGGTTACGCAGGGCATCTCGGCATAGACGAACTTTTAGCGTCGCCGTATATCGATTTTATGTCTTCGCCGAAAGCCTATCATTATTGTCTTGCGGGAGATCCCGGCGCGTCGCAAGGTCCCGGTCAGTCGATTTCCAACAAAAAACTTTGGGTGGAAGAAAACGATTCGAGGAGTTACCACGCCTTGAAAACCGATTACGACAGAGCGCCCAAAACGCTCGAAGACACGATTACGGTTTTCTGGAGGGAAATATATCGCGCTCTTACCATGAACTTTTCGTTCTGGTGGATGGATATCGGCGCGCCCGCCGACGATTGGTACTCGGATGAAGTTCTGGTAAAAATGTTTACCGACCAAGCGGCGTTTTACAAAAAATGGGCGCCCGTAAAACGTAAATCCGTCGCCGAAGTCGTTTTCGTCGAAGACGAAGCGAGTTGCGGACACATGGCGCAATGTTCGGGCGTTGCGAGAAACGCAAGATACAAACTCGAAAGAGAGTTAAAACTTTGCGGAGTACCCGTCGATCACCTGAGAGTTTGCGACCTTTTGGAACAAGACGTAACGCAATATAAATTCGTCGTGTTCTGCCACGCCTTCGTAATGGATTACGATTTATGGAGCAAAATCAAAGCAAAACTTAACCCGAACGCCTCGGTTTTATGGAATTACGCGCCCGCCATGATAAGCGACAACGGATTCGATCCCGAAAACCAGACTAAGGTTACGGGTTTTAAAACGCGCGAACTTGCCGAAAGACAACTTCACGCCGATCAGTACAAACATATTTATTGGCACGGAGTACACACCTGCAAGCAGGATTATCCGCTTCTGGAAATTATTACGGACGCTGAAGTACTGCAAAAAACCGACGACGGATACGTTATCACGGCAAGAAAGACTCACGAGGGGTTAACCCATATTCTGACGGTCGATTTTGCTTTAAGAAGCAGACTTTTGCGCGATATGATTGAAAAAGCGGGAGTAAAAACTTACGCGCCCGCAAACGTAGCCGTAATAGCGGACGATAAACTTACTGGGTTTTTCCCGAGGTACGACGCGGAATTTACTTACGACTTTGAAGGAAGGTACAGAAACGTAATCACGGGAGAAATCGTAAGCGGACGAACACAATTGAGTATTCCCGCCAAAAAATTCGGGATTTTCGAAAAAGCCGAGGACTAAAAGACAAAAATTATCGAAGGAGGTCGGTATGCCCGATATAAAAGTTAAAAATTTATCGGTTACCTATAAAGGTAACAAAAAAACGGAATCGGTAAAGGCTCTTTCCGATCTCGATATTACTTTTGAAAACGAAAAGATAAACGTCGTTTTAGGCTATAACGGCTCGGGTAAATCCACCTTGTTAAAAGCCATTGCGGGGCTTGTCGATTACACGGGCGATATATACTTCGGCGACGTAAACTCCTATAAACTTTCGCCTAAAAAAAGGGACTTGTCGCTCGTTACGGAAAACTATCTTTTAAACCCTATGTTAACCGTTTTCGATAACATAGCCCTTTCCCTTAAAATTTACAAACTTACGAGAGAACAGACGCTTGCCGAAGTTTATTCGATTACGGAAAAACTCGGTATTGCCCATACTCTTAATTGCAAACCGCGCAGGCTGTCTTTCGGTCAACAGCAAAGGGTTGCCATTGCAAAAGCCCTCGTTAAAAAGCCGAGTATATGCCTTTTCGACGAAGCCCTGACCGCGCTCGATCAAAAACTCAGAAACGAATTGAGGTTATTTATAAAGGGAGAGTTGAAAGAAAACGGGACTACGAGCGTTTACGTTACCCACGATATTTTCGAAGCGACGTCTTTCGGAGATAAAATATTCGTCATCGACGACAGCAAAGTTATTCTCGAAGGTTCGCCGAAAGATATAATAAAAAGCGATAATCCGCTTATATCGGATATGAAAAAACTAATACTTGCGGAATCCTCCGAAAGGTTTGAGGGGGCGAAATAACCATGGCAAAAAAGACCAAAAATTTCGCCGCAAAAGCGGATTTTACAGTAGAAATGCTCCCACGTAACCGTAAAACTCAGTTTTTTACCATCGTAAGAGACAGAATACCTCTTCTTTTAAAACTATCGCTCGTAACGCTGTTGTTTTTCATTCCGACGATACTTGCGACGAGTTATAAAACCGTCGTCGTGTATAACTTTTACAAGAGGTTTAACGCGGGCGAAATAGACGAATCCGTTCTGAACGGTTACGTCTTTTATACCAAATTTATATTTTCGCTTATCTACGTACCTTGTTTTCTGATTGCGGCGGCCGGCGTTTCGGGACTTAACAGAATAACCCACAGGCTCGTTTTCGGAGAGGGGATTCTTTTCAAAGAAGACTATTTGCTCGGAATAAAAAACAATTACAAGCAATACGCGACGTTTACTCTTTGTTATTCCTGCATATACGCGCTTATAAGGTTCGGGCTTTTCCGTACCGGCGGAAACGTCGTAATGACGGTCGTTTCTTTCGTTACGGCTTTAATTGTGTTTCCGTATATGCTCGTATCGTTTACCTACGGAAACGTTTATACTTCGACGGGAGCGGAACTTATCTCAAACGTATTGCGGGCGGAAATAAAAAGTAAGTTTACGATAGTCTGGGTTTCCCTCGTCGTAATACTTCCCGTAATAACGATTTGTCTGTTTTGTTCGGGATATCTGTTTTTGTTTACGAGCATGATCTACGTTTTCCTGCTGCCGATATATTCGCTTATGTTAAATTCGGCTTTCGCGGACGTTTTCGATCAGTCGTTCAACCTGTTAAACCACGAAGAAATCGTAAAGAAAGGTCTTTACGTATCGGATAAAGAAAAAGAAATAATACATCAATCGCATCAAAGGCTCAGAAAAGAGTTCGAGGAAAAAGGAGAATAACTTAATGAACACGAGAAACGAATACCCTCGTCCGCAACAAAGAAGGCAAGAATGGTTCACTCTGAACGGTGAATGGGATTTTTGTTTCGACGACAACGACGAAGGTTTACTTAAAAAATATCCCGACGGAAAAACAAATTTCGATAAAAAAATAAACGTTCCGTTTGCTTATCAATATCCGCTAAGCGGTATAGGGGACGAAACGTCGCACGAGATAATGTGGTACAAACGCGAGTTTGAAATTGCCGATTTAAAGAAAAATTATCTTTTGTGCTTTAACGGAGTGGATTATTTTTGCGACGTTTATTTAAACGGAATACATATAACGAATCACGAAGGCGGTTATACGTACTTCGACGCGGATATCACGAAATACGTTAAAAAAGGAAAAAACATTATCGTTTTGCGCGTTTACGATCCCGACTGGTGCGATATTCCGAGAGGCAAACAGTCCTGGAAAAACGGCAAAAGATTCGCTTGCTGGTATCTTCCTTCGTCGGGTATTTGGAAAAGCGTATGGGTGGAATGTTTCAATAAAGACTACGCTTCGGAAAGGACGCTTTATACCGATATCGACGAAGGTAAGGTCTATGGCGAAGTTTCCGTTAAGTACGGCTTTGCTGACACGCTCGAAGTAGCGGTTTCGCGTAAGGACGAATTAAGAACGCAGGCGTCGTTTATGTTTAAAAACGGCAAGGCAAAATACGCGCTCGATATGAAAAACGGTTCCGACGTGTGGAAGTTTTCTCTCTGGTCGCCGGAAAATCCTTACCTATACGATATCGAATATAAACTTCTGAAAGACGGAAAAGTTCTCGACAGTTTTACTTCCCGTTTCGGTATGAGAAAAATCAGCGTTGACGAAAGCGGTCAGATTTGCCTTAATAATTGTCCGTACTATCAGAAACTCGTACTCGATCAAGGATACTTCGGGGAAGGCGGTTTGACCGCAAAATCTGCCGAACAGATAAAAGACAGCATCGTTACCATGAAAAAAATGGGCTTTAACGGAGCGAGAAAACATCAGAAAATAGAAGATCCTTATTATTACTATTACGCGGAAGAACTCGGTTTTTTAACCTGGCTCGAAATGCCGTCGGGCTATGAATTTACCAAAAGAGAAATCAGAAGTCTTTTATCCGAACTATGCGACGTAATAAGTCAGAATTGTTCGTTTACCTCGATAATAACTTACGTTCCTTTGAACGAAAGTTGGGGCGTTGACGCCATAGTAAGCGACAAAAAACAGCAAGAGTTTGCAAAATCTGCGTATCGTCTTATAAAGGCGCTCGATCAGACGCGACTCGTCTGTACCAACGACGGTTGGGAAAATATTTCGGACAGCGATATAGTATCAATACACGATTATTGCAGAGGTTCTGACAAATATTCCCCCTACTATCTTGACAAGAACAAAGTCGATGCAATATCTCCCGCGGGCAGAAAAGTTATGTGCGACAGAAATCGTTATAAAAATCAGCCGATTATTTTTTCCGAGTACGGCGGGATTGCTTACGATAAAGATTCCCGCGGCGGAAACTGGGGTTACGGCGACGGCGCCAAGACAGAAGAAGAATTGCTTAAAAGAATAGAGGATTTGACCGCCAACCTTAAAGGAACTTATTTTCAGGGCTTTTGTTACACGCAGTTTACCGACGTACAGCAAGAAGTAAACGGGCTGTGCGACAATGAACTGAATCCGAAATTCAAGACGGAAAGATTAAAAGAAATCTTCGATAGCGTCAAGTAGATAAATTACAAAATATGGTGCGTTAAACGCCCGTATTGTTATATATTCGCGTAATAACGTGCAGATTTGTCAATTTTTTCGCATAAGCGCCGAAATGTTTTAAAATTAAATCAGAACACAATTCGACAATTCGGCGATAACTCTAACTTGCCAAAAATCACGTAGCCCGTCAAATAAAAAACCGACGGGAAAACGCTCTCGTTTGCGGGTTCATTGTAAAACGCACCGGACGTTTTAAAAATAAAAAAAATCAAAGGGAGTAAATCGTATGAGAAACACATTTTTCAAAAAACTTGCGGTAGTATTTTTGTCCTTTGTTTTATGCTTTACGGCATTTACGGGATGTAAAAGAAAGGGCGAAGACGACGCCACCGTAAAATTCTGGGTTTCAGGCTCAACCGAACAACTTGCCATGTATAACGCTTTGGTAGAAAAATTCAACGAAGGCTACGGCAAGGAACACAACGTAAACGTAAGACTTACCACAAAGCCCAACGGAACTTACGAATCGGCGATTTTATACACGGCGAACTCCGATTCCGGTCCCGACGTAATTCTGGTGCAGGACGCCGAATTTAAAAAATACGCCGTAATGGGCTTTTTCTGCGATATTCAGAAAGAACTCGACGCGGTGGCCGATATTGATATTTCCGATATCATGACGGGTATAACGGCGAGATTGAAATACAATATAAAAACAAACACCTCTAACGCCGACGATCCTTTCTTCGCTCTTCCGCTGGAAAGCCAACCCAGCGCTTTATATTATAACGAAGACGTGTTAAAAGCAGCGGGAATTATAGTAATTTCGGTTGACGAAGAAGATATGGATAAATGGAATCAAGGTTTAATTGCCGACAAAAAAGGTCAGAAAAAGAGCGATTTTGCCAAGTTGAAAAAAATCAACGTTCCTAAAAAAGGCTTTTTCAGAAGCGAAAATCCTTATTCTTACGCGCTCGGTTACGAATGGTCGAAGGTTTCGAGCGACGAAATCTGCGTTTTCAACAATCGTATTGCAATGAACTGGGACGAAGTCGAAGACATCGCTTCTATTTTCTCGGTCGAAACAAACCCCGATAAAAACAAAAAGACGGTAACGCCCTACGGCACCACTTACGGATACTTTACCGAAAACTGGTTCAACTACGGCTGGTCGGTCGGAGGAGATTGCCTGCGCGATCTTACGGGCTTTGGCGACTGGAATTTTTCTCTTCTCGATCCTTCCAAAAACTACGCCGTCGTAGGCGAATCCTTTACGGGAAGAACCGGCAAGGTTTACAAAAATGGCGAACTTTTGGAATTTTCCGATAAAGCCGACATAAAAACTGTCAACGGAAAAGACGAGGTAGTCATAGCAAACGACGACGGTACTTACAGTCACAGCGGCGAAGCGGGCGGCGGAAAACTCGGCGAATGGAGCGGTATCGCAACCGCTTTAAACGAAGGAACTATTGCCGAACTTCCCTCAACGAGAGACGCTTTTTCGAGATATTTAAGACTCGGCGCGTCCAAAACTTCTTCCATAGACGGAGAAGGCGGACTTAACATTTCGCCGAACCCCAACACTTTCTCCAACAGATCCGCCATCAACTATTTTTACGGCGGAAACCTCGCTTTCGTTGCGGCAATCTCTCCTTTCATGGTTGAAGTAGCGAAGTACGCCAAATTCAAATTCGATATTTGTCCTTTGGTCGTATATAAAGAATATACCGATCCTTCCGATCCTTATTGCGATACCGTAAAAGTTCGCGGAGCGAAAGCGGGACACTCCAACACTATTTCGTTAGGCGTCCGTCAGAGATCGAAAAACAAACAGAACGCAGCCGCTTTCATCAAATGGTGCGCGTCGAAAGAAGCGCAGGAAATACGAGCCGAAATGGGATTCTTTCCTAATCAGGCGTCCCTTCTCAACAAAATAAAATTCACTTCCAACGCTCCTTTAAACGCGGCTGTTTTCTCCGAATCCATGGAATTTGAAAAACCGGGCGACTGGTGGTACATGCCCGACTACAACTGGGTACAACAATGGTGCGTCGATTTAAACTCCAAAGTAAGAAACGGCGCCATGGATTATTCCGTATGGGCTTTGGAATCCATACCCAAAACGAATACCGCTTTAAAAGAATACAAAAAATATCAAAGAACGTAGGTGAAAAATGGCTAAGGAATTACTTACGCCGCAAGTAATAGCGAAAACGAGGAAAGCGAAAAAGCAGGATATACTCGGCTCGGCAATGATATTTTTGCCCATAGCGGGGTTCGTCATCTTTTCGCTTTTCCCCATACTTTTGTGTCTGATTACTTCTTTCAATCATCTTATCGGGATAGATATTTCAAACATGACGCCTGTGGGGGTTGAAAATTATATCCGTGTTTTTGAGATGAGCGATTTTAGACATGCGGTTAAAAACACTCTGTTATATACTCTTATCGTAGCGCCGCTGGAAACGCTTTCCTGCACCTTTTTTGCCTGTCTTATAGCGAAGGGCTTTAAGGGGAGCAAAATAGCGAGAATAATACTTTTTATGCCTCAGGTTTGTTCTTCCGTTGCGATAGTATTCGTTTTTCAATGGATTTTCCAGGAAGATTTCGGCGTAATAAACACGATACTCGCGCCCGTATTAGGCGAAAATCTCAAATTTTTTACCGACGCCAAGTGGTACAGAGTCGCTGTTTTCGTTATGTCTTTATGGCTTAAAGGCACGAACGTAATAATTCTCGATTCCGCTTTCGCAAACGTAGATAAATCACTTCAGGAAGCGGCGAGAATGGACGGCGCGTCGGAGTTCAAAGTGTTCTGGAAAGTTACTTTCCCGAGCGTTACGCCCGCCATTTTTTACGTATTTACCATGTATCTTATTTCCGCTTTGCAAGAGCAGTCCATAATGATGTTCTTTACGCCGACGAATCCTTACGGACCGGAGGCGGCGGGTATAACTTTGACGCTTCTGATATATTTATGCGCTTTCGGCGACAAACTCGCAACATACGGCATGGGCGTATCGTGCGCCATGTCGTGGATTACGGCTGTTATCATAATAATCATTACGAGATTAAACTTCTACGCTTCGAAGTTCTGGGTTCATTATGAGTGCTAAGAGTAAATTATTCGGAAAAAAGTTGATTGCGGGCAATCGGCTTATAGTGAGCAAGAAAAAGCAGATCGGGCAATACGTCGGGTTCTATTTTTGGATAACTCTGGGCGTTTTGCTGATACTTATTCCGCTTTATATAATGCTTATATGTTCATTTATGACTCCTGCGGAAACGAACGATTCTACCTTCCACTGGTGGCCCGAACAAGGGTTTTCTATAGAAGGTTATCAAAAAGCCTTCAATACCGACTTCGGCGGCGTAACGCTGTTTAAAGGGTTTATAAATACTCTTATACTCTACGTTCCGTCCATCGCGGTAGGGTGTTTAGTGTCGTCTCTGGCGGCGTACGCTTTCGCCAAAATAGATTTTAAGGCTAAAAAAATCGCTTTCGCAATTTTAATGTTCGGTATGACGCTACCCAACTGCATGGGTATGGCAGCGTCGGTTATACTTTTCGACATGGTAGATTGGCTCGACACGGTTTTGCCGATAATAGTACCCAGAATGATGGGTTCTATCGGTATAGTTTTCTTCCTTCGTCAGTTTTATATGAGTATTCCCGACGACTTTATCGAAGCGGGCTATATAGACGGCTTCAATCACGTGCAGATCTTTTTGTACGTAATGTTACCGCTTTCGGTTCCGAGCATGCTTTCACAGTTCGTATTATCCTTCATAGGTTCGTATAACGATTATCTTTCGCCGCTTCTTTATTTGCCGAACAATATAGAGTTTGCGCCGATGGCTCTCGTAATACAAAACTTTTCGGGCGCGTATTCGCAGATATGGTGTCAGAAACTTGCCGCCTGCGCGATAAGTATGTTCCCGCTCCTCGTACTGTATCTTATATCTCAAAAATTTATTTTAAAGGGAGTTGCCATAACTTCCGGCTTAAAGGGGTAAAAAATGAAAAAATTCATCACTGTTCTCTTATGCGTGTTTTTTGTTTTTTCTCTTTCGGCGTGCGGACGCGAAGAGGATAAATACTATTTATCTCATTTTCAGCCGACGAGCGAAAACGAAAAATACGACACCGACCTTTTGTATAAAAACCTTTCTCAGTTCTGGGGAGGGGATTCGGGCGTAATTTACGTTGACGAAAAAGACGATCCCGTTTACGGCGGATATTTTTATCAGTATATGTCGGGTTGCGCCGGCGTTTATAACGGCGATCTGACGAGCGCCGCCGTCGGTTGCGACAAAAACGGCAACGTCGTTCCCGAAAATTCGCCCGATCTCGACCATTTCGGCTTTATAACCTGTTCGAGGTCGAAAGACCTTAACGACTGGGAATTAGTCGGCGCGGTGGATAACGGCTTTTGCCTGAAAGTAATGCCCGACGAATGGATTTTGTCTTCCGTGTGGTCGCCTGAAACCATATACGATCCGAAAACGGAAAAATATTACATTTATTTTTCGGGTAAATCGAAAGTAAACAACGGCGACGATCCCGCCGCGCATTATTCCAACGACGATTCGGGAGCCTTTTCGAGGTTTTATCTCGGCGTAGGCGTATCCGACACGCCCGTGGGACCGTTCACGCTCGTTACTTCCAAAGATTATTACGGCGAAAACGGCAATAAAAACGAAAAGGGCGAAATAGTCGATTTAAACGGCGACGTCATCGACGGAAAAAACCCTTCTATCGATCCCGCGTATTACTTTAAAAACAACCCCAACTCCATTTATCGTGAGCAACTTAAAGACGTCGAATACCCCATCTGGTCGGCAATCGATCCGTCTCCTTTTTTCGACGATAACGGAGATTTATACGTTTATTGCAGTAACCACGGCAGTAACATTACTCAGAACAAAATAAAAATGTCAACGGATCCTACCTCTCCCGACTACGACGGTTCGCAATACACTCACGAGGTATGGGGATTCAAGATGAAAGACATGATAACGCCCGATTACGAATCGATGAGGGTGGTTATTCCTTCGGTAAAATCTCACTCAAGCCCCGGTCAGTTTGAAAACTTCGATTCTTACGTAAGGGTAGAATATAAAGGCGAAATGAAGGGTAATTCTCTTATCGATTATCCTCCTTACGAATCGGGTTCTTATAAAAGATATTTATCGTGGAACGATAACGATCCCAAGGAAAAATGGAACGTCCCCACGAACGCTCAAGATTATAACAACGACGGCAACATCGTTGAAGGTCCGCAGATGATTACCACTAAGGACAAGTCCGGAAAAACCGTTTATATTCTTACCTACGCTCCTTTAGGCGTGGGCGCGGCGTCTTACGATTTAAAATGGTGCTATTCCTATAACCCCATAAAAGGCTTCGTAAAGCCCAAAGGCAAAATAAACGCTACCGTTTTAGGCGTTGACGTAAACAACGATTTTATGACCAACTTAGGTCACGACGCAATCGTTAAAGCGGGCGACGAAACGTGGATTTCTCACTGGGAGTATCCCGAAGCCTTTTCGAGTTGGGATACCGGTCGTATCCACGCAACCACGAGGCTTACCTGGGTTAACGACGCAAAAGGTTACGATTTCCCGATTCCCGCGGGCAACGGTCCGAATAAATCCTGCCAGGCAAAACCGCAGGTATCTACGGGATATACCAACATTGCAAAAGAAGCGACCGTTACGGTATCGGGCGGAGATAAATCCACCGTCGGATATTTAAACGACGACCTTGTAGTTACGTCGGTAAAATATGAGCAACGCCAGTTCAGAGGAAAAGGCGAAACCATCGTTAGTTTAGACTTCGGAAAGGTCAGAAAAATAAGAGGCTTACTCGTTCATAACGCATACGATTATCAGAACGCTTTCAAAGCCGTCGAAGACGTAAGGTTTACCCTTGAAGACGGTACGGTTATCGCAATCAGACGCATAGGGCTTGACGGAAATTTCGTGCGGGAACAGACGAGCAGCCAGGACGGCTGGATAGAACCCGGTCTTGCGGCGGTAGCGACGTTTAAAGAAATCGGCGTTAAAAAGATCGAATTTACCGTAAGAAGTTTCTACGGCGACACCGACGACTTCGGAATTTCGGAAATCGAAGTTCTTGGCAAATAGGAGGGACGAAAATGAAAAAGATTATAGTTTTGTTGTCAATAGCGTTTTGTCTTTGCCTTTTAGGTTGCAATCAAGCCGCCGGTTCCGGCTCCAATATGGCAGAAGACCTTTCAAAAGAAGAATATAATTACGAATACGATAGACCTTTCTATTCCACGCCCGACGATTTTATGACGATTGACGGCGTTTTCGACGAGGAGGAATGGTCGGATTGCGTCTGGATGCAGACGACACAGTACGACGTAACTTACAAGATTACCACGCTTTTCACAGAAAAAGGAATTTACGTTGCGGCTTACGCGGAAGATCCGAATATCATTTTCCGCGGCAGAAACAATTTTATTAACAACTCTTCTTTTGAAATTCAAATCGTAAAAGAAAACACTCCCGTATATACCCGCGCGAACAGATGGCGTCAGAATTTTATGAACGATTATATGTTCCACGCGGATTCCAAAACCTGCCGTTCTTATCGTGAAAGAAACTTCAACGGCGCCGTAAAATGCGTGGGAGAACCGAATTCGGGCAATACGACTTCGCTCTCTTACGAAATGTTTATGGGTTGGGATCAGATGCACTTTAACAAGTCCGAACTCGAACCCGAAACGGGTATGCCGAAGTCGGTCAGAATCTGGTGTCAATATATAAGAGTGGATAAAAACAATTCCGCCGACACAAGGTATATTTCGCCGTTTTTGATGGACTACGGTATTTATCCTTCTTACTACGAATACGGTCCCAAAGGCATAATAAACCGCCCCGATAACGGCGTTATAGGTAGCGCCGTAAGAGGTACGACCTGCACCGACAGATGGATAATGAATCCCGAAACGGGCGAAGCCAAGGTTGACCTTTATCAGACGCAACACATCTGGTTTAACCACGACGTTTACGGTAACGAAATTTCCCGTCCGACTTCCTTTATAGCGGAGGCAAAAGTTACCGCCGATACGACTAATTACACTTCGGGACAAGCAACTTTCGGTATTATGACCATACACGATATGTGGAGCATGGTAACCTACGGCGTAAACATGTCCAACCTTATAAACGGAAAGACGGTAACGCTTGAAAGCATCGAGGGTATCGATTCCTCTTACTGGGTAGGTCAGTTATCAATGGTTAAAACCATGGCTACGAATTACGCGGATAACTCGATTTATTTAAGACTTGTCAAAATCAACGGTTATTACTATTATTTTTATAAAGCGCCCTCCGACGCCGAATATACTTACGCGGGTTACGAGTACTTTTATAAAAACGACGGCGAAGTTGACGTAGGTCTTTTCACAAACTGTCCTTCCACCGTATCGGAATATAAAGTTGTCGATTTTACGGGTAACGAAAGTCAACTTGAAAAAGAACTAACGAAATCCGTTTACTTTATCGACAGCGACGACGCTTCCGGCGGCAGTATCGAAGTAAGCGACAACGTCATAAGAAAAGGCGACGCGTTAAAAGTTACTTTAACGCCCAACAACGGCTACGTTTTAAATCAACTTACCGTTAACGGCGAAAACAAATTCGACGAATACCGTTTAAATAACGGCGTTTTGGAATTTATTCCGACTTCCGACGTAACAATCAAGGCTAAATTCGTAAGAATCCCCGTCGAATACTGCGAAAACGTAGAATTTACCGTAGTAGATTCCGAAAACGTTGCAGTCGCAAACGCCGACTTCGTAATACGGAATACAAACCCGTTGCTTTCCAAAACGGGCGTAACGAGCGGTAAAGGCATAATTAAAACGGTAATTCCCAAAAAAGGCAATTTTGAAATCAACGGCGTAACTTACGACTGCGACGGCGAATACACGCTTAATCTTACCAAAAAGACCTTTATCGACAAAACGTACGAATTCACTCTGACGGGAGAAATTTCCGAAACCGTCGTGATGAAGGACACCCTTTGGGGCAAAAAGACTTCGATAAACGGTAAAAATATAGCCGACGCTTACGGCTCGCTCGAATACGACGAAGAAACCGACAGTTATTACACTTTCGGCGGCGGCGCAAGACAGTATTATTCCAACACCTTTAACGCGAACGGTAATTACGTGTATCGCGCGACGATAACCACAAAACCCACGCAGGGAACGATAAACCCCGTAGTCGGCATGGTTATAACGTCGGGTACGTCAACTTCCACGCTCAATTTAAAATCGGCGTGGTGGGAACAAAATAATCTTTGTATCGAAATAAACGGCAAAGAGATATCCGTGAGCGGATTCAAACACCGCCTTAACAACAATAACGGTTCTTCGCAGATTACCGTTATCGTAGCAAGGTTAAACGACGTCCTGTATATTTACGACGAAGACGGAAACCTTGCCGTAACGCTCGATAAAACCGGCGTTCACCCGCAGGGAAGCAGGCAAATAAAAAACAATTCCGGGCTTGCTTACGTTCAGAGTCAGATTAAAGAGTTCTTCAAAAACGGAACGGAAAACATGTGCGGACCTCTCGTTATAGACGGTAAAAACGCTCGTATAGACTTTAATATTTCGGCTTCGTTTACAGGAGTGGAAGACTTCGTAACGGGCGGAAGAATAACGATTGAAAGCGGACTTAATTACGAATCCGAAAAACCTATCGCTTCTTACGTTAAGGGCGAAACGGTAAGACTTTTCGTAAAGGGAAGCGCCGATAAAATCGTAACCGCATTAAAACTTTCTTATAACGGCAACACCACGGTAATAAACGGCAATTACGATATTTTAAGAGGGTAAGTAATTACCGTACTTATTTCCTGAACGGCGATATGCTTCCCACGTATAATAACGGCACGACTTCGGGAAAACTCGATTTTATCTTCCGCAAAAAAGCCGACGGCGAAATAGAAGTGTATTGCGGTAAAATTTTAATCGTTACCGTTAAAAAAGCCGGGTTTTACGTACCAACCGGTATTACCGTAGAACCCGCCGGTCAAAACTTTACCGTCGGCGCGGACGGCAGAATATCCGATCCCGCGGGCTTCTTCGGCGGCCCCGAAACCAATTTCGTCGAGTCTTTTAGAGAATACGTTCCTTTCGGCGGCGTAATCAATCATCCCGTTGCTTCGGGCGGAACCGTAAAATTTTCTTCTAACTCCGAAATAGTAAAGCCCGTAGTTAAAGCCGATGAAAAAGCCGAGGCGTTGAAAACCGTTTTAAGCGGTAAATATTTATCTCTTTTGGGCGACTCTATTACCACTTTCGACGGCATCAGCAACGTAACCGACAACAATTCCACTATTGCAACCGGCGTCGATAAATCTTGCTATCCCTATTACGACGTGGATAAACTCGAAGAAATCTACTGGTACAAACTTTTAAAAAACACCGGAATGAAACTTCTCGTCAACAACTCGATAGGCGGTTCGAGGGCTTACGGCGCCGCAACCGACTTATACGCCGCCTGCAACATAAGGTGTGTAAATCTTCACGCGGATACAGGTGAATTAGCGGGGACCGATCCCGACGTTATTATCGTTTACATAGGCATCAACGACGTGGGCGCCACCGACGAAAATCTCGAAAACTTCAAAAAAGGTTACGGGCAGATGATAAATAAACTTAAAACAAGATATAATAATGCCGATATCTTCGTTATAGATCTTCCGTACCCTGATAACGAGAACGTTTACCCGAAGGATAAGTTCGACAGTTTCAACCAAGCGATAGAAAACATCGTTTCCGAAGCGAATCTTAACCTTATACGGTTCAGCGGATCCGTTGCCGACGACGCCAAAAACTTAACTTGCGATCGTCTGCACCCGAACGTTTACGGTATGCAGGCGTATTACGAAGTTATAAGGGATGCTTTATACGAATATTATTGCGCTTAAAATTTCATGAAAACGAAAGGGGGAAAGACGTTTCCCCCTTTCTGAAAGATAAATATGAACGATAAAAAACTTCAGGATTTAAAAAATGCTTTAAAAGGCAAATATTTGTCGCTTATAGGCGATTCCATAACGACTTACGACGGTTTCAGCAACGTAAACGTTAACAACTCCACGGTTTATACGGGCGAAAACGGAAATCCGACTTATCCTTATTGCGACGTACAAAGGGTTGAGCAGACTTATTGGCGCTTATTGCTTGACGATACGGGAATGAAACTTTTCGTTAACAATTCGATAGGCGGTTCGAGGGCTTTCGGCGAGGAAACGGACGGTTACGCGACTTGTAACTTCAGATGCGTCAATCTTCACGCCGACGCGGGCGAATTAAAAGGAACCGAACCCGACGTTATAATAATTTATATCGGAATAAACGACGTGGGTTATACGGCGGAAAACGTAGGTTTTCCGGGCGTTTTGACCGAAACCGAGGAAGATTTCGGATACGGCTACGGTAAAACGCTTGCCAAAATAAAGGAGCGGTATAAAAACTCCGACGTATTCGTTATGGACCTTCCCGCGCCGGATAACCCCGCGTATTTACCGGATAGGCTTGCCTCCTTTAACGCGACTATACGGAAATTTGCGAAAAAAGAAAACTTCAATCTTATTTCTTTAAGCGGATCCGTTGCCGACGACGGAAAAAATCTTACGTGCGATACTCTTCATCCGAACGCTAAAGGCATGGATAAATATCGTACGGTTATAGAAGACGCTTTTTATAAGCAATATTGCAAATAAAACATTATCGAGTGAAAATATGAACAAGTATAAATCCATAGAAAATATTTACGAAGGTTTTAACCGCATAGAAGGTAAATTTTTAGGCGACAACGAGTATTTTAATTACGTTGCGCCCGACAGTATGCATTCGGGCATTACGGTGTCAGGCTACGGCGCGAGGCTCGAACTTACTTGCACCGACGTTTCAGAAAAGCCGTTAAGAGTTTCTTTTAAACTCGACAAAAAGCAACTAAAACGAAGGTTTTACGTTCGTTTGACCGCTTGTATGCCCGTTTGGAGAAAATATCTTAACAATCTTAAAATTCAGGTTAACGGAAAAGTTATCTACGAAAGCGACAAAACGCTTTTTGAAAACGTTTGCGTTGGCTGGCCCGTAACCTACTACCCGTTTAATTCCTCGCTTTTATCCGAAGGCGAAAATATAGTAACCCTATCTACGACGAATTACACGGGCGGCGAATTATATATCGCAAAAGTTTCGCTTCTTAATCTTCCCGAAATCAAAAACGGAATGCAACTTTCCTCACTTAGGTACGCAAGGGTAGGAGAACCGTTTACCGTTGCGGTTAAATGCGAAAACGCTCTTAAAGTCGTCGAAAGCAAAGGTCTTGTCGTTAACGAAATAAAAAGACCTTCTCTCGCAAATTCCGTCGTACTTATAAAGTGCGTCGCAAAAGAAAAGAAAATAAAACTCGTCGTAGAATTATCCGGCAAAAAACTAAAACTTTTATGCCCCGTAATCGTCGATGCAAGCCCCGATCGCTTTTTGGTCGGTATGGACAACGACGACAACAGACAAGACTATACCGAAGAAGCCGACAGAGTTCCCGAAATTTTCGCTTTGACGGGTATGGGCAACTTCTTTCAGTTCAGACCGTCGCTATATAGATCGGCGGCGGAAATTCCCGATAAAGAAACCTGGATAAAGCGTACGGAATGGCTTTACGATTTCAATATAAGGCTGTCCGTGTCCGACGGTAAAAACATTATCGGATTTTTAAAAGACGTCAACCCCGAAATGTTCGAGGGAAAACACTGCCACGAAACTTACCTTTATTTTTCAAAACTTATACGGGCAAACCCCGACGCATGCAAATCGTTTTTTATCGACGCAGATAAAATCGACAAAGCCGAAACATACGGCGAATGTAAAGCCTTATATTTAGAAGCGCTCGACAAAATGCGTCGCGCGCAACACGCGGAAGAATTTAACGCTTCGGTAGGCTCTCCGTCCCTTTTAACCGTTTACGAAGCCCCTAAGTTTCAACGGGTAACCATGGAGCCGGTTTCGGGCGTAAATCTTTTATTAGGGGCAACCAGAGCATCTTCTTACGGTAAATGGGGCGTTCATATTCCGATTTCCTGGTACTACGGCTATTATAACGACGTTTACAAAGCCCGTAAATACAGAAACACAATGTTTTACGCCTATTTAAACGGTGCCGACTACGTTTACGCCGAAAACGGATTGTTTAAATCTCAAAGCATGTCGAGAGAGGATTGGGATACCGATTTTTCCGTTCTTAACAGGCAATATTGCCGTGAAATGTTCGATTATTCCATAACTCATCCGAGAAAAGGAAGACTTAACGTTCCTTTCGCCTGCGTTTACGGAAACAACGAATTTATAATGTGGCAGCGCGACAGCCGTATGGCGGAACTCAAAGACGGCAAAGAGTGGGATTTAATGGTTTGGGGTAAATGGCTCGACGAAAAAGTACAGGGATGCTGGAGAGCGATAGACGCCTGGCTTCCGCCCGCCGAAAGACAAAGTACGATTGACGACGAGTTTAATCTCGCCCTTCATTCGGGTACGACTTTCGGCACCATAGACGTTCTTCCTTACGAAAAAGATTTTTCTGTTTACAAATTCATAACGTTTTTAGGCTGGAACACTTATGAGGACGGCTTATCCGAAAGATTGTACGATTACGTTTCAGGCGGCGGTACCGCGCTGATATCGTATTGTCATTTCAATAAAGCCGATAACGCAAACTTCGATTTCGTTTACGCCGACGACGAAAATACCGAAAAACTTTTAGGATTAAAGCAAAAAGGCTTAATCGTATCCAAGGCGGATATAATAATCGACGGTAAGCATTTTAAAAACGAAAACGGTATCGAAATTTTATCCGCCGACGTAATCGATTGCGACAATAATTTAGAACCGATTATTTTCGACCAAGAAGGTAACGCGATATTTTACCGTAGAAAAATCGGCGACGGCGCGCTGTATTTTTGCGCATTCGCAAAATATTACGGTAACGATAAAAATTTGGTTGAGGTTATGAAACAAGCCCTTGAAAGCATTTCTTATACCGTGTGCGATTCCTATATTTCAAACAAAAACGTCGCTTATACCGAAAGGATTTCGGAAGACGGAGCAAGGCTGTTTCAGTTTATGAGTATGACGTCGGAGGATAAAGAAGAAAAATTTACCTTAACCGTAAAAGACGGAGAAAAAATCATTGAAAAAACCTTCGGCGTAAAATACGGAGAGGTCAAAGAATACGTTTATAAAAAACGATTTTGAAAAATCCCCGTCCATTTTAGTTTACAAAAGTATAAATCCGGTGTATAATAAAAAAATAAAACGTAAAATTTAAAGAGCGGAATTATGGAAAAGTACACCGAAAAGCAGATTGAGCGATTGAAAAACGTCGGCAGAACCAAAACCTTCGGCGTCGATAACGAAGAATTCGTGCGGTTTTTGGAATGTAAAGACAACTACCCCATAGAAGTCATCATGGTCGGCAAAACCTATCCTAATAAAAATTATTACGTTTACCGTGAAAAATCGAATATTTCGGTTATGGAGTACGTAAACGGCGGAGAGGGTTACGTTATAATAAACGACAAAAAAATCAAGGTTAAGGAAGGCGATTTTATCTATCTTCGCTCGGGCGAACAACACAATTATTACGCTGACAAAAAGAACCCTTACACGAAAACGTGGATGAACTTCAATTCCTCCATTATCGACGCTTTAGCCGAAAAAATAGGCGTTTCGGAAACTACGGTAATCCGCTGTACCGACGTGGGCGCGTATTTCGAGGCACTCATAGAAACCGCTTCGAGCGGGGCGACGAGTTTATCGAGAGTCAACGTTATTTTTCAACTCGTCGTGTCCATACTTTTAAGAGCGGGGGACGAACTAAACATGGAAAGTTCCTATTCGCTCGCGGATAAAATAAAAGAACTTCTCGATTGCTCGGTGTATTCGAGTAAAAACATAAACGAAATCAGCGACGAATTAAAATTTTCCCGTCAGCACGTTTCAAAACATTTCAGCGATAAATTCGGTATCTCACCGCTTAAATATCTTTCGGACAAAAAAATCGACGCGGCAAAACGCGCCTTAAAATATACCGACGTACCCGTAAAGAAAATTTGCGCTATGCTGGGCTTTTCGTCTCAACAGTATTTTGCGCTCGTGTTCAGAAGAAAAACGGGGCTTAAACCGATGCAGTATCGCAGAAAATATAAAAGTTAGATAAATAACGGCGTTTTTGCGCCGTTATTTTTCTTTTATTCTCACGATAGTTTTGTAGGGCGTTTTCGGTTATGCCGTTTTAGAAAAGCCCGTAACGCTTCTTGCAATTTAAGTATCGACTGCCCGTTACGTAGCGACAGGGGGTATGCGAGGAATCAAGAACGCTTAGGGGCTTTTGGCAAAATAAAAGCGGATTTTTTATGTCCTTTTTTAGTTTCCTGATATCAAAAGTCGGGCTATAAGCCCGTTATCGCTAATAAACGTTATAATTTTTCTTGTTTTAAGTTCGGCAAATCCGGATAAAGTTTATCCCGGAAAAGTAAAAAAAACAAACCGACGAAAAAACAAATTACCGATAATCAAACGTTTTTCGTTTGCAAAATATATAATACACAGGAAGACAGGAGGTAAAACGATGAAAAAACTAACTTCACTTTTGATCGCGTCTTTAATTCTGGCTTTGTCCGTTACGTTTACGGGATGCTTTTATATCGACGCGGACACGAAAAAAGCGATAGCGGGTACTTACGAACTTACAAGGTACTATAAATCGGGCAACGCAGAAAACACGGTCGATGTACTGAAAGAAAAAAACATCGTCTGTTATCTTGTAATTCCCGAGGAAGGCAACGGTTACTACGTTTACAAAGACGACGACACCGACGCGTACGCTTTGGAATCGAAGATTTCTTTTGAAGAATCCAAAGAAGAAAAAGACAAATACGAGTACGTCGTTTATACTAACGACGTTGCGCCTTCTTCTGAAAAATTCGGCTACAGAAAAGGCGGTTTGAACAAGCAATATCCCGTTTTTAAAGGGAGTATTTTAGACGGTACGCTTACGACCGATTACACGGTGTATATCGATTATAAAAAAGTCGATAGCGCGCAGGATTTGTCTTACGTAACCAAGAAGATAAAAGATCTTCCCGTTTACAAGTTAGGCGAATACGCATACAACGGATACTTCCGTAAAAGTAGTATCGATTGCCCCGCCGAAAACCACGAACAAGCCGACGAGTACGTGTATTACTTTATCAGACTCGATTCGCTCGCTAAAAAAGCGACCGAATATTATATGAAAAGAGGGGATAAGATAAGACGCGTTCAAACGGTCGATTATTCCGTTGCGCCCGCTAAGAACGAGTACGGCAACGACAATTACAATCTGACGATAGGCGACAAAATATGTCCGACGTCGCCTGCTTCCGATCAAAGCAAGTTTTTCCGCTTTAATTACGAGATAACGGTTTACGACGAACCCGTCGCGGTTAAAATATACCTCGGACGAGATAAAGATTTAAACGACGGAAATATAGAAGAAAACATCGTTTCCGCCATACAGGAATACGAAAGAAATTACCCGTCGGAATAATTATATATCGTTTCGTCTGAAACTAACGACACTGCTCATAACGGTGAATAACACCGAAAATGCCTACACAATACATTTTGCCTCACAAAAGAAAGCGTCCCTTGCGGAAATCCGTAAGGGACGCTTGTTTTTCTTGAAAGTTCGCTTATAGCGGAACGCTCGTTTTGTTCCTTAGCCAAACGGCGTTTAACGCGACTTTTTTGCTTGTTTAGTACAAAAATGCCTCTATAAGCCCGTTATTGACGATTTTTTAATAAAAATCTTCAAAGTTTTAACGTGATTTTGCCCTTTAATAAAGGGTTAAATACGGTAATCGGTAAATTTTTATTATATTTTAAATAAGACTTTTAAAAATAACTTAAACGTGTTATCGGTTATTTTCGGAATCATCATTCCTATTTTCGTTATGATATTTATTCATGGGGCAAGAGGAGCAATTTCCGGAACAACCGCCACCGCAACCCTTTTTGTTTTTAGCGTTTCTTATCGTAAAGAAAACGCTCAGCCCCACAATTACCGCTATTACGGCTATGAGTATATAATCAAGCGGTTTCATACGAACAAACTTCCCGTCTGATATACGATAAAACTCATAAGGTAGGCGACGGCGCATTGCATAAACACGACGCCGAGCGTTGCCCAAAACGATTTAAACTCCTTCCTTACAGTGGAAATCGTTGCCACGCAAGGCGTATATAACAGGGTGAAAACGAGAAAACTCACGGCGGATAACGGCGTAAAAACCGACGGTAAAACGGCGGAAAGCGCGTCGGCGCTCGTTCCGCATAAAACGGCGAGAGAGGACACCACGGCTTCTTTTGCGGTAAAGCCCGAAACGAGCGCGGTAGTTACGCGCCAGTCGGCAAAACCGAGAGGTTTAAAGATTACCGAAATACCTTTTCCAAAATACGCCAAAAGACTTAAGGAACTATCGGTTACGAAATTTAGTTTATAGTCAAAACTTTGCAGGAACCATATAATTACGGTTGCAAGGAGTATGACGGTAAACGCCCGCGATAAAAAATCTTTGGCTTTTTCCCAGAGAAGCAACACCACGCTTTTAAAAGACGGCATGCGGTAATTCGGAAGTTCCATTACAAACGGCACGGGCTGACCTTTAAACGCCGTCGATTTAAGTATTATCGCAACCAGAACGGCAAGAAGAACGCCGAACAAATATAGCCCCATCATTACGAAAGCGCCGTAAGAAGGAAAAAATGCCTGAGTAAACACCGCGTAAATGGCTATTTTTGCCGAACAACTCATATACGGCGTCAATAAAATAGTCATTTTTCTGTCGCGGTCGGAAGAAACCGTTCTCGTTGCCATTACGGCGGGAACCGAACACCCGAATCCCATAAGCATAGGAACGAAACTTCTTCCCGAAAGACCTATTTTACGCAGCGGTTTGTCCATTACGAAGGCAACCCTTGCCATATAACCGGTATCTTCGAGTACGGAAAGGAAGAAAAACAGCGTTACGACGATCGGCAAAAACGACAAAACGCTTCCTACCCCCGTGAATATACCGTCGATTATTAAACCGTGTACGACGGGGTTTAACCCGTAAGCGGTAAGCGCGCCGTCCAAAGCGGAGGAAAGCGCGGTTATGCCAAGTTCAAAAAGGTCCGACAAATATTTGCCGATAACGTTAAACGTCAAAAAGAAAGTCAAAAACAAAATTACGAAAAACACGGGTATCGCCGTATATTTTCCCGTTAAAATTCTGTCTATTTTAACCGAACGCGCGTGTCCCTTGCTTTCGTGACACTTAACGACGGACGTAGCGACGGCGTTTTCTATAAAAGCGTACCTCATATCGGCAAGCGCCGCGTTCCTGTCAAGCCCCGATTCGTCCTCCATCTGTACGATGCAATGTTCTATAAGTTCGCGCTCGTTTTCGTCGAGTTCGAGTTTTTTCTTTATACTTTCGTCGCCCTCGATAAGTTTTGCCGTGCAGAATCTCGGAGGAATCCCGAGCCTTTCGGCGTGATCCTCTATAAGGTGCGCGATGGCGTGTATGCAACGGTGAACAGGCGAATCTTCCGTACAAAAATCGTATTTTTTGGGAAGAATTCTGTATTTTGCCGTTTGTATGGCTTTATCTATAAGTTCCGAAACGCCTTCGCCCTTTGACGCGCTTATGGGTATTATGGGTATGCCGAGTTCGTCACCGAGTTTTTTTACGTCAATCGCGCCGCCGTTTTCTCTTACTTCGTCCATCATATTGAGAGCAAGCACGGTAGGCACCCTTAACTCGAGAAGTTGCAAAGTAAGGTATAAATTTCTTTCGATATTCGTTGCATCTATTATATTGATGATTCCGTCGGGCTTTTCGTCGATAATGAAATCACGCGTGACGATTTCTTCCTGTGTGTAAGGTCTTAGCGAATATATCCCCGGAAGGTCCACTACCGAAACGTTTTTCTGCCCTTTGATTTCGCCCGATTTTCTATCGACGGTTACGCCGGGGAAGTTCCCGACGTGCTGATTTGAACCCGTCAACGCGTTGAAAAGGGTTGTTTTACCGCAGTTCTGATTTCCGACAAGAGCAAAAATCATACGATTTCCTCCACCTCGATTTTTTCGGCTTCTTCTTTACGCAAGGTAAGTTCGTAACCGCGTATATGTATTTCGATAGGATCGCCCATAGGCGCTGCTTTCTGAAGGGTAACTTCAGTTTTGGGAATAAGCCCCATATCGAGCAATCTGCATCTTAACGCGCCGTCGCCGCCAACGGCGGTAATTTTCGCGGACTTTCCGATTTCTAATTCGGCTAAATTCATAAATTTATCAATCCTTATTTAAAAATCAAATAAAATTAAAGTAATTATAATACCATCGCGTAAATATGTCAAACGAAACCCTCGCGCGCATAAGATATTGTTAAAATACGATTATGTAAACTGTTAAAATACGATTATATAAACCATTCGACCGTTACGAAAAAGGACAACCGACGGTCGATCGATTGCCCTTTATAATATTCTACTTTCGGGGTAAAAGTACGGATATGCTGCGATTAAAAACCGACGGAAGAATTTTTAAAAAAACGTCGGCGGTTAAGATGAAACCATATCACTAATCTATCACAAAGTAAGATGAATGTCAACCGAAATATCACAATTTGAGATAAAATACTAAAAATATTTTTTGCCAAACAATAATGGGAATATGAGACTCAGAGAATTGAGAGAAGAAAACGGCTACACACAGGAGTTCGTTTCAAAGACGCTTAACGTAAAGCAAAATACATATTCGCAATACGAAGCGGGGCAAAGGCAGATACCTATACCGCTTCTTATTAAACTTGCGAGGCTTTACGGTGTATCCGTCGATTATATTCTCGAACTTACGGATTATTGACAACGCTTTTTGCTTTCGGCAATAACGGGCTATAAGCCCGTTATTGCCGTTTTTTCATTTATAAAACGACGTTTATTAAAAAAATAAACGGTTTTTTACAATAGAATTTTAAAGAATAAAAAATAGTTTTTTACTCGGGAAGCATTATAAAAAATCCTTGCGTTTTATCGCGCCGACGTATATAATATAAAAAGTAGCAATATTTCGTATAAATAATTCGGGATATCAGTCGTCGCCGTATAGACCGCATTTCAGACGTACAAAAGATTTTAACAGGCTAAATTAAATTTTAAGCGGACGCAACGGTTATCCTTTACGGACGAAAAACGGATATCACGACCGCAAAAAAGAATATTTTATAACGAATTATTTTAAAAAGTCCGCCTATAAGCCCGTTATCCGACTGTTGCTTATATCTTATTACCGAAAAAAACGAAACAGAAATAAATTTATCAAATAAAAATCGGAAATTTACGGTTGTTTTTTCGTATATATAACGAAGAGAAGAAACAACCCGAAGGCTAAGATGCTTAATCTCGACAAAATCGTAAAAAAACTCAAGAACGGTGAAAAAGAATATTTCAGCGAATTTTACGCCATGACAAAGTCTGCCGTATTTTACGTGGTTAAAAACACGCTCGGTAGTTTTTCCGTTTATTCGGAAGACGTAATGCAGGATACGTATATTACTTTTTTAAACAAATTACCGTATATAGACGAAGGCAAAAATTATAAAGCCTATCTTTTGTCGATTGCTAAATCAAAAAGCCTTGACGAGTTAAGAAAGCATAAAAGGATAGACAAATCGATAGATCCGTCTGAAATGACAATACCGGTTTTAGACAATGAAATAAACGGTTTTCCTCTTATAGACTATTGCAAGAAAAATCTTAAAGAAGAAGAATTCAGACTTCTTGAACTTGCCGTAATTTACGGTTTTAAGCAGGTTGAAATAGCGAAGATGACAAAAACCTCCGTTTCAACCGTTAATTGGAGATATTTAAAACTGCTTGTAAAAATAAGGAAATTTTACGAAGAGGTGTATGAATGAAGACTAAAAACAAAATAATTGCCGAAATCGAAGCAGAAACGCCCGAAATTTCCCGAAAAATAGAAGATTCGGTAAACTGGCAAGCAATAAAACTCAGAAGCGAAGTTGAAAACGGCAATAAAAACAAAAAGGAAAAAAGCCGCTTTATCGGAATGAAAAAGTTGGTTTTACAAGGACTTGCGGCGTGCATTATTATATGCGCCGTACTTTTACCCATAATATTGATTACGTCGCAAAAACCCTTGACAGCCGATGCCTATACCATTATATTAAGCGTTAACCCGCGCGTGAAATTCGTCGCGGATAAAAACGATACGGTAACACGGCAAACCGCGTTGAACGAAGACGGCGCGATAATCTTATACAATAAAAATTACGTGGGAAAAAATATCGGCGACGCTACTACGGCGCTTCTTTACGAAATGGAAAAAACGGGAATCAATCTGAGCAACGTAAAACTCAGCGTTTTCGACGAAAAAACCAAAAAAACACTTGACGAAAAAAGAGAAAAGGTGATAAGCGCAGTACGTTCCGTTCTCGATTTCAACAAAATAAACGTGATAAATCTTACCGAGAAAGAACTCGACGAAATCGAAGACTATTACGAAAACAACAATATAAGCGATTACGAGAAGAATTTAATAACGAAGTTTAAACAAAAAGTAATCGCTCTCGCCGAAAAAAAGATAGCCGACGCCGAGGCTCTTATAGCCAAACTGCAACCGTATAATATAGATAAGGACGAAGTTATAGACAACTTTCCGTTTGAAAAAGAAATAAAAACGTTCGTTTCCGAATACAAAACCGAATGTAAAATAGACTTTAACGCCGTAAAATACGAAGACGTTTACGAATTTATCGAAGAACTTGAAGAAGTTGCGAAAGAGTTGAAAGAAGAAATCGACGAAATAAACGAGGAAACCGAAGACTACGGCGAACTGCTTGAAGATCTTATCGAATTAGTGAAAGAAAAACTGTTTGAAGAAGAAGACGACTGATATAAGCCGCGAAAATTTTTAAAAATTTTTTTTCAAACGTTTGGAATTTTACCGAAGTAGTTTCGTATATATAGCGAAAACAACATTACGGAGGTAACAAAAATGAAACAAAAACTCACCGCAATTATTCTCGGGCTTATTTTATCGGTATCCATAGTGGCAGGGCTTATCGCATGTGATAAACAACCGACTAAAGACGCAGAAAGGGCAAACAAGCCGTCACCTAAAGAAGTTTACGCAATATCCGCTTTTTCGGGAATCAGTTATTTATCCGCGACCGAAAAAACCCACGTTAACGCGCTATCGTTAACAGTTGTGCAAGGAGAGGGCGAAGCGAAAGATTCTCGTCCCGACAAGATAACCGACGACGGCGTAAAAGAATTGAAAAACTGTTTGGTTATGTTTGACGGCGCGTTAAGCGGCGGAGCGATAAATCAGACGCTCGAAAAAAACGATTCTTCAGAAGAAGCCCTTAAAGATTACGCTTTTTGTATGACGATTACGGTTGTCGGTCAAAACGAAGTAAAAATGTATTACGACGAACTCGACACCGTAACTAAAGAGGAAATCGACGACGACGGCGAGGTTGAAAAAGAAATATCTACGACGATTAGCGGTGTTTTGGTATCGGGCGACAAAAAATACGACGTTAACGGAAAACGCGAAGTCGAAGAAGAAAACGGCGAGATGGAAACGTCAATCGAATTTATAACTTACAGCGCGGAAGACAGAGGAAACTTTGTAAAGATTGAATATTCCGTAGAAGTCGAGAACGGCGAAACCGAAACGAGTTACGAATACGAAATTTTCGAGGGCGGCGTAAGCGTTCAGAAAACCGAAATCGAAATCGAGAACGAGAACGGCAAAATGCAACTCAAACTCGAAGTCGAAGCGGGACAAACCGAAAAAGAGTTTAAAGTTGAAAGCATAGGCGAAAACAAATATCTTTTAAAATACGAAACCGAAACCGACGAAGCGAAGATAATCGTCGAAAAAATCTCCGACGGTTACAAGTTTATATATGAAAACGGCTACGAAGAAACCGTTACCGTCGATTAACTAAGGATTTAAAAGAATAAATTTAAAAAACGGGCGACCGACGGTCGCCCGTTTAAAATGCCGTTAATCGACCTATAGAAGGACTTTTTGTTGCTTTAACAGTTGCAATAGCCGAAAATTTTATTATGTTATACATAAAGCCTCACAACTAAACGCATAACTAAATCCACGAAAAAAACCGTAAATGAAACAATAAAGACAAAATACGAAATTATATATTTTTAAGAAAACTTTTCTAACGTTTGACAAATCGGCTATTTACGATTATTATATTAACAAACCTTATTTGTTCTTTTTCAAGTTCTGGTTAAAACAAGAGGCGAAAAATCTATAAAATTTACAGCGACGCTCGATATGTTTTTAATAAATATAATGGCGTGGTTATGACAGAAAAGGCTTTTAACGGGCTTATAGGCGGACTTTTTAGCGGTAATATTACAAAACGGATTTCATTTTGGCTTCTCGGATGCAACTTAACGCCCGAAAATATTCTGCTTTAACCGATTTAACTAACACCTTTTAAAAGGATTCGTCAAACCGCATATCCGAAAAAAATAAGATAAACTTGCTTAAAGACCGTAGGATAACTCAGGTTGCGGCTGAAAGAGGAGAATTTACAGATGATACAAATAAACAATTTAACAAAAATTTTCCGTCGCCCGATAAGAAAAGAGGGCTTAAAGGGGATGATAAAGACATTATTTTCGACAAAATATACCGAAACCGTTGCGGTAAACCACATAAATCTTACCGTACCGGACGGCGAAATAGTAGGTTACATCGGAAGCAACGGCGCGGGGAAATCCACCACCATAAAAATGATGTGTGGAATACTGACGCCTACGGAAGGGCAGGTTTTAATCGACGGCGTCGAGCCTTATAAAAAACGACGCAAGGTCGCGTCGGAAATAGGCGTCGTTTTCGGACAAAAGACTCAACTTTGGTGGGATATTCCGTTAATCGAAAGTTTTAAAGTTTTAAAAGAAATTTATCTTATTTCAGACCGGGAATACGCCGAAAGACTTGATTTTTTGTGCGAAACTTTAGGCATAAAAGAAATATTGTCGCAACCCGTCAGAACGCTTTCGTTAGGTCAGCGCATGCGGGCGGATCTTGCCGCCGCGTGGCTTCACAACCCCAAAATTTTGTTTTTGGACGAGCCTACCATCGGGCTTGACGTTCTGGTAAAACAAAAAATACGCGAAGCCATAAAAAGCATGAACGCCAGATACAACACTACGGTTATACTGACCACGCACGACATGCAGGACGTCGAGGATTTGTGTAAACGCATAGTGATTATCGAAGAAGGCAACATAATTTACGACGGTCCGATAGAATCCGTAAAACATCGTTTCGGAGATTTAAGAACGATTACCGTAAAAGCGGACAAATTCGCTTCGGACGACGAATTAAACGTTTTCGACGGCAAAGTAAGTTACGGACGTACGGAAGACGGTCTGACGATTAAATTCAACGCCGACGAAATTTTGCTCGAAACCGTAGTCGATTACGCTTTCCATACTTTAAAAGCAAAGGATCTGAAAGTTTCCGAAATCAGCGTGGAGGACGTCGTTAAAAGTATTTTAAAAGAGCAGGAAGAAAAGGAGAAAAACAAAAATGTTCCGTCGTTATAAACCTTTTTTCAGGGCGGGCGCGATGAACTGTTTTGCTTACAAATTTCAGATTGCTTCGTGGCTTTTGATAACGCTTCTCGAAGTAGCCTGCCTTGCGTTTTTATGGATAGGCGTGTATAAAAATTCCACAACCGACGTAATAAACGGGTTTACTGTGAAAGAAATGCTCGTTTATATGGTTTTTATCAACGTTTTCGGGTTTAACGTGTTTACGGCTAACAGTATGGAAACCATTGCCGACGAAATTCAAACGGGAACGATTTCCGCTTCGTTTACCAAGCCCGTAAACTACAGGCTTCGTCTTATGGCATCGACGCTCGGTCTGACGTTTGCGCAGTCGGTTATACTTTGTCTGCCCGTTTTAGCGATAAGTTACGCCGTATTTTTTGCGTTGGGCTATATCGTCGTATCGTCCGTCTGGACGTTTTTAGCGAACCTTGCGCTGTTTTTTTTGTCCGAACTTATCGCCGTGCTTTTATACGACGGTATAGATTATATTTGCGGATTATTTTGTTTTTACACGACGGCGGCGTGGGGCGTTTCGCAACTTAAGCACGTAATTATTTCCTTTTTATCGGGAGGTCTTATCCCGCTTTCGTTTTTTCCTTCCTCATTAAGTAAACTCGTTGAGTATTCGCCGTTTTCCGGTATAGCGCAAAACCCCGTTCTGATTTTAATGGGAAGAATGAATTACGCCGACGCGCTCGCCAAAATCGGCATTGCCTTAGGCTGGTGGATGGTAATCGAAGTCCTTGCGAAACTTTTTTTCACGGTTGCAAGTAAAAAAATAACCGTACAGGGGGGCTGAGAATGAGGTATTTAAGACTTTATTTTACTTATATAAAACGTTCTATCGCTTCGAGGTTAGAGTATAAAATCGATACTTTTATAACCATACTGAGTTTTTTGCTATCCAACGTTTGTTCGATTTTATCCATTTATTTTATAATGGAATCCATACCCGCGCTTGACGGCTGGAATATTTACATGCTCGGCTTTTTATATGGATTTTCCATGATGCCGGTCGCCCTCGATCACTTGTTTACCGACGAGTTATGGGCTATAGCGTATTTTCGCGTCAGAAACGGCAGCGTTGACGGCATGCTGATTCGTCCCGTACCCGTTCTTTTTCAGGTCATAGCCGAAACTTTTCAGCCGGAAGGCTTCGGAGAACTTATAGTAGGCGTCGTTATGCTCGTTTTATGCAGTTTTAAAGTGAGCATTAACTGGAACTTTGCAAGCGTCTTTATGCTCGTTACGGCAAGCGTTTTCGGCGCCGTGGTAATAACTTCGTTTAAAATTATATTTTCGTCAATGGCGTTTAAGTTTAAAAGAAGCGGACCGCTGTTACAAATTGCTTACAACTTTATAAGTTACACAAGGTATCCCATGTCGATTTATCCCGCGTTTTTACGCGCGATGCTTACTTTCGTTTTCCCGTTCGCGGTAATTATAAGTTTACCCGTCGAAGTTTTTTTCGGCGTGATAAATTTTTCGCCATACCTCGTAAGTATAATAATAACGGGCGTGGCGGCGATTCTTCTGCCCGTAGCGATAGTTATCTGGTCGGCGTTTTTAAAAACGTACGAATCGACCGGAAGTTGATTTTTTAAAAAGGCGGGATAAAAATCCCCGACCTGTTTTAATGACGCAAAACACCCGTTTACGTTTGACAACAAGCGGTATTTCGGTTATACTTTAGTAAAAAGAGGAGGAAATATGTACACTCTCATATATTACGGTTCGCTGATAATTATCGTACCGGGGCTTATTATAGCGTTGATTTCGCAAATAGCGATTAAGGCGACTTATTCCAAATATTCCAAAATTTCGGCAAAAATAGGAATGTCGGCAAACGAAATCAGCAGAAATTTGCTTTCCGCATACGGTTGCGACGGCGTGGTCGTACAAAAAATCAGCGGTAATCTTACCGACAATTATAATCCGACTACAGACGTGCTTAGTTTGTCGGATTCCGTTTACGACAGTCCGAGCATCGGCGCGATAGGCGTTGCGGCGCACGAATGCGGGCATGCGTGTCAACAGCACGAAAACAGCATCATGCTGAATTTGAGAAAGATTCTCGTGCCGGTAACAAATATCGGTTCTCGCTTAGCGGTCCCTGTGGTAATAGTCGGGATTTTACTCGAACTTTTGTTAGGAACGACCGAAAACGCAAACGCAGGTTCTCTCATTATAGCGATAGGTTGCGTTATGTATTCGCTTACGACTATATTCGCTCTCGTAACGCTTCCCGTCGAGTTTAACGCGTCAAGAAGAGCGCTTAAAATGCTTAAAGAACAGAACTATCTCGACGGCAGGGAACTACGCGGAGCAAGATCTGTTTTATCTGCCGCCGCAATGACTTACGTGGCGTCGCTCGTTATATCTCTTTTATACTTATTAAGGTTTCTATTGATTATCGCTTCCGTAAGAGGAAGAAGAAAAGATTAGGGATTCCAATTATTATCACTAATTATTTTTGCGTGAATAAATCGGTTTTTGCTGTGTTAAACTCCCATCACCGTACCATAGTACGCTTTCGGTCGTTTGCCTTGCAAAAACTTTAACCTAAAGAGGCGATTTCTTCGCCGCAAAAATGCTTCGCACCGAAAAGAGCGCATTTTAAGATGATTTTTCGTGAGCGGAAGGGATGCCGAACTATCCGTACTGCGACCGAGCGGTCACGGAAAAGGGCTGAAAAGACGCCTTTTCGGTAAGAAGTAGATGACGAATGGAATCCCTATCGTTTAAAAACACGATAAAAGTGGCAAAAACCAGCCTATAGGTCGGTTTTCGCCACTTTTTTATTATCTTACGCATATAAAAACGACAGAAAGATCGTTAAGAACACGCGTCGATTGCCTTCAAAACCCTTTCGTATTCGTTTTTAACTTTTTCGTAAAGTTTTCCGATGCCTTCCGTTTGTTTGTTTCTCAGCGCGTCCGTCAGAACCTTTGACGCTTCGTATAATTTATCGAAACCGAGATTCAAACTTACGCCGTCGATACTCTGAAAAGTTCCTTTCTCGTCCGAGTAAAAAAACGGGCGGTATTCGTCGCTTCCGATGATTATTTCGGGAAGATTTTCATCGCTTCCGGGCTTTATGTTTTCGGGATTTTTACAACCGAATAAACAAAAGACGAACAGAATCGTCGCCGAAAACAGCGCAATTAACTTAGTTTTCGTCATTCGTTTTCTCCGATAGTTTAAAGTCTTTGAGTTCGTTATCGAGGTCTTTAAGACACTTTAAAAGCAGGGGATTAAATTGCCCGCATTCGCCGTCTAAAATCATTTTTATCGATTCTTCGTGAGAATAAGCCTCTTTATACGCGCGCTTGTCGGTTAACGCGGTATATACGTCGCAAATCGCAATTACCTGCGCCGAAACAGGTATGTCGTCTCCTTTCAATCCCTTAGGATATCCGCTTCCGTCGTAGCGTTCGTGGTGGTATAAACAGATATCGTAGGCGCAACGTAAAATGGGTTCTTTTAACTCGGGATCTATTTTGCGTATCATTGACGCGCCTATAACGGTATGTTTTTTTATCTCGTTAAATTCTTCCTCGGTAAGTTTACCGCGTTTGTTCAGTATATTTTTGTCTATTGCGATTTTGCCTATATCGTGTAGCGCGGAAGCGTTTATTATGCGGACGATTTCGCTTTTTTGAAGGTTATATCTGTCGGTTAAAATCAAAAGTTTATCGAAAAACATTTCGGCAAGTTTGCGTATTTTCATCACGTGGCTGTATCCGTCGGGTTCCCGAAATTCCGCAATCTCGCCGAGTACCGCGGTCATTATCTGAATTTCTTTTTCACGTTCGGCCATTTGTTCGTTAACGTGGTCGATAAGTCTTTTTTGCTTGGCGTAAAGCGCAATCGTGTTTACGACGCGTTTATAAACGGCTTTGACGTCGAAAGGGCGTTGAATATAATCGGCGATGCCTAATTCATAGGCTTTTGCCACGGAGGAATCGGATTCGTCGCTCGTAATTATTATAACAGGGAGTATATCCGTCATGGAATGGGCTTTCATGTATTCCAAAACGACAAAGCCGTCGGCTTTCGGCATGATAAGGTCCAGCAAAACGGCGGAAAATTCGTTATATTCGGTTAATTTTTCGATACAGGAAATCCCGTCTTCCGCCTCGACTATCGTAAATTCGTTCTGCAAAATTAACGAAAGCATTTCTCGGTTTAACGAAGAATCGTCAACAACCAGAATTTTGCGTTTTTCAAAAACGGAAGAAGATTTCAGATCGTCCGCGTCCGTAACGATCCCGCGATTTTCTCTTTTCGCAACGTACATCAGTCTGTCCGCGCGCGAAACCGCTTTGCTTATAGGTTCTTTGTCGGCAATTACGCCGCCTATACTTACGTTGGACGAAAGCCCCGTTAAGCCGTTCAGCGTGAGATTACCGACGCGCGATCTCATCTTGGTTAAAATTGCGACAAAATCGGGGAGAGATATGTCGGGCGCCAGCAATAAAAACTCGTCGCCGCCGTAACGGATAAGTTTATCTTTCGGTCTTAAACAACCGAGTAAAGTATTCGTGACGGCTTTTAATACGGTATCGCCCGCGCCGTGTCCGTACACGTCGTTATACAGTTTAAAGTCGTCAAGGTCCATCAGCGCGATACCGCCGTTAAAGGATATGTCAACGCGTTCCTCAAAATATCTGCGGTTATAGCAACCCGTCAAAGAATCGGTATAGGAGCGCGAGTAATACTCGTTTAAACTTTGGTCCGGAAAAGGCGACTTATATATGTCAACGGGCGCGTTTTTACCGAAATCTTCGATAAGTTCCATAACGTAAGGCTTGCCGTCGATTTCGTAATATTTTGCGATAACGTTAAAAAACTTATCGTTAAATATACATAGTTTTCTTTGATCTTTTTTGGTTTTAAGACAAGTTTCGGCAACGCAGTTCTGACAAGGCGTGTCTTTACCTAACGCTTCATAGCAGTAAAGATTTGTTTCGGAAAGGGTAATCGGCGCGCCTTTTCCGGATATAGTTTGTTCGTCAATTAGTCTTACGGAAGAAAAATACTCGCCGAGTTCTCTCATTTTCGCTTTCGCATCTTGTAATTTGATAACTCTTACTCTCTTGTTACTCATAGTTTTACCACCTTAATAGTTAGATTATAACATAGTGTATAAGTGAAGAAAAGATAAAGACGAGTGCGTATGGTGAAAAATACGTATAATTTGGTTTAAAACGACCTTTATACGGCTGATGGCGCCGAAAACCAAAAAGTTTTTTTAAAACCCGCAAAACGACAAAAAGTAAGCCTATAGGTCGGTTTTCGGGAATTTTCAGCATAAATTATTGTGCTACCTGACAAAATAATGGTTGTATGCTAATATATCGTTAACAAAACCGAAGGATAAAGTTATGAGCAAATACGACGTTTTATGGAAAGAAATACAAAAACTCAATCAACCTGAAGTTACCTTATCTTATGATGAAAAAAAAGAGATTCTCGGTTTTAATATCGACCATTCTTTTTTGATTTATAAAAAAGAACTTATCTCTTACGGCTATAAAGTCGGAAAAATTTCTATGAAGAATAAAACGGTTGAATTTAAGCAGTAGTAAAATAATATTGAAAACGCATTAAAAGCGCTTTTTGACAGCGTATTATTTCCGTTGTTTAAGGCGAAGCCGTAAAAACGTTTATATTCTTTCACGCCCGTAGGGGCGTTAAGAATGAAGGAAGATTATTACGCCATAGTATTTTTGGTCGATAATCGACCTATAGACGGGCTTTTACGTTTTACCTATGCAAAAGAGTACAAACGTAAATATGCGCGCGCGTACAATATATAATTTAACGAAAGTAGCAAGGTCGAATTAAAGCGAAAAAAATTATAAAAAATTTTTTAAAAAACGCTTGACAAAAGATTTTCAATATTATATACTGTTAATAGGAATTATTCCTAATAACTAAAAAACGGAAAAAGGAGTTATTTAAAATGAAAAACAAATACGAAGGAACTCAAACGGAAAAGAACTTACAGGCTGCTTTCGCAGGCGAATCACAGGCAAGAAACAAATATACATATTTTGCTTCTGTTGCCAAAAAACAGGGATACGAGCAGATTGCCGAATTGTTTCTGAAAACAGCCGAAAACGAAAAAGAACACGCGAAACTCTGGTTTAAAGAACTTAACGGCTTAGGCGACACCTCCGACAATCTGAAAGCGGCTGCGGAAGGCGAAAATTACGAATGGACCGATATGTACGAAGATTTTGCAAAAACCGCCGAAGCGGAAGGTTTTAAAGAATTAGCCGTTCGTTTCAGATTAGTCGCGGCAATCGAAAAACATCACGAAGAACGTTACCGCGCGCTTTTAAGAAACGTCGAAACCGCTCAGGTTTTTGAAAAGAGCGAAGTTAAAGTCTGGGAATGCCGTAACTGCGGTCATATCGTGGTCGGCGTAAAAGCGCCTCAGGTTTGCCCCACTTGCTTACATCCTCAAAGTTTCTTTGAAGTAAGAAAAGAAAACTATTAAAGATTAAAGGGAGGAAAGGCAATGAAACAAAGATTTTTTAGATGCAGTCACTGCGGAAACATAATAGCATACGCCAAATCTTCGGGCGTGCCCGTATTTTGTTGCGGAGAAAAAATGCAGGAAATAATTCCCGGCGCAACAGACGCTTCCAAAGAAAAACACGTGCCGGTATATAAAATCGACGGCAACGTGTTAACCGTTACCGTAGGCGAAATCGCTCACCCGATGTCTCCCGAACATTATATCGAATGGATTTCGGTCGAAACCAAACACGGCAATCAACGCGTGGAACTTTCGCCGAACGCCGAACCCGAAGCAAAATTTGCGCTTGTTTGCGGAGACGAGGTTGTAGCCGTTTACGCATATTGCAATATTCACGGGTTATTCGTGGCGTAAAAGGAGTATATTTTGAAACCGAGACGCGATACAAAACAAAAAAATTTGATTTTATCCGTCGTAAAGGGGCGTTGCGATCATCCTACCGCCGAACAGATTTACGAAGAAGTTCATAGCCTCGACGAAAAAATCAGTCGGGGAACAGTTTATCGTAATCTTAACGTTTTATCCGAAGACGGTGAAGTTTATCACGTGAAAGTCCCCGGCGCGGACAGATTCGACAAAACCCGCGAAAATCATTATCACGTAATATGTTTACGTTGCGGCGCCGTTATCGACGCGCCGATAAGTTACGTCGAAAATTTCAATAAAACGGTTGAAGAAAAAACGGGCTATAAAGTATTTCGTCATACGATGACTTTTGAAGGAATCTGTCCCGAATGCGCAAAAAAATCAAAAGATTAAAACAAAATATTACAAAAAAGGAGAGCGATTTTGCTCTCCTTTTTAACTGTTTTAAAATGAAAAATACCGTGATAACGGGCTTATACGCCCGTTTTTTGCGATTTTGCTTTCCTGATTTTTTTCATTACAACGCATAATTCGTGCCAGATAAGCGGACAAAGCGAGCAAACCGCGGTTATAAGCCATTCGCTTACCGTAAGGTCAGCCGTCGAAAAAACCGTTCTTACGGCGGGTATTTCGATAACGGCAAGTTGTAACGCTATCCCCGCGAAAAACGCAAGAGCCATCATATAGTTTCCGCTTTTGAATACCGAAACAAAGGAATGATTGACGTTATGCATACCGAGCATGTGAAGAAGTTCGCCGAAAGCAAGGGTTGTGAAAGCCATCGTTTGCGCCTGGTGGAGTATTTCGGGATTAGCCGAGTAAAGATCTTTAATTGCTCTTAAACTCGTTGCCCCGTTTATAAAGCCCGCCGTAAGGTATGCAACCAGTACGGAAACAGTTAAAACGGCGCCTCTTGTCATAACGAGCGCGAATCCGCCGCCGGAAAATATGCTTTCGTTCGGGTTACGCGGTTTTTCGTCCAGAACGTCGGGTGAAGTTTTATCCATGCCGAGCGCTATTGCGGGAAGCGAGTCGGTAATTAAGTTAATCCATAGCAGGTGGATTGCAATCATCGGCGCGGGAAGCCCTACAAGGATAATCAAAAACATCGCAAGAACTTCGGCAATATTGCTCGAAAGCAGGAAATATACGGTTTTTTTAACGTTCGCGTAAATGCCTCTGCCTTCTTCGACCGCTTTTTCTATCGAAGCAAAATTGTCGTCGGTAAGCACCATGTCCGCGGCGCCTTTACTGACGTCGGTACCGGTAATGCCCATTGCTATACCGATGTCCGCTGTTTTTAAACTCGGCGCGTCGTTTACGCCGTCGCCGGTCATGGCGCAAATATTATCGTTTGCCTTGAAGGCTTTGACGATTCTTACTTTGTTTTCGGGTGAAACTCTCGCAAAAACTCTTACCGTTTTGCATACTTTCTGAAGTTCTTCGTCGGTTATACCGTCAACTTCGGCGCCCGTCATGCATTGATTTTTGTCTTCGCAGATACCGAGGTCTTTCGCAATCGCGTACGCGGTATCTTTATGGTCGCCCGTAATCATCACGGTTACTATGCCGGCGCGTTTGAATTTTTCGACCGCCGATTTTGCTTCGGGCCTCGGCGGATCGACCATAGCCGTAAGCCCTATAAAGGTTAAATCGGTTTCGTCGGGGGCTAAGGTCTGCTTCATCGCAAGGGCTAAAACGCGTAAGGCTTTATCCGAAAAGTAGGCGTTCGTTTTGTAAATTTTATCTATGTCTTCGTCCGTTAACGGTCTTATAGCCCCGTTTTCATATATTTTCGTACAATATTTCAAAACGGAATCTATAGCGCCTTTCGTGTAGGCGACGGAGCCTTCCGGACCTTTGTGGACGGTCGTCATCATCTTTCTTACGCTGTCGAAAGGAAGTTCGTCTATACGCGGGCTTTTAACTTCGAGGTCGCGTTTTTTCATACCGAGTTCGCCCGCAAAATTAACGAGCGCTATTTCGGTAGGATCGCCGTAAACGCCTTCGTCAACGGTAGCGTTACTGCAAAGCGTCATACCTTCGGCAAGCAATTCAAGATTATCCGAGTTTGCGGAAAATTCCGATTTGGTAAAGACTTTGCCGTTTGCGTACGCTTCGACGACCGTCATTTTGTTCTGGGTGAGTGTGCCTGTTTTATCCGAACACACCACCGAAACCGCTCCTAAGGTTTCGACGGAGGGAAGTTTTCGTACTATGGTATTTGCTTTCACCATTTTTCTTACGCCGAGCGCGAGTACTATCGTAACCACCGCAGGCAATCCTTCCGGTATGGCGGCGACGGCAAGGGAAATAGCCGAAAGCACGATTTCGATATAGGCTTTTACGTCGTTATATTTTCCGTCGATAAAAATCCAGATAAGATCGGCAACGAGTACCGCAAAGACTACCGCAAGCGTAATAAGTCCGAGTGTTTTCGATAATTTTGCGAGAACCTTCTGAAGCGGGGTGGAATCTTCTTTTTCGCTGTCCAGCGCCGACGCAATTTTACCTATTTCCGTGTCCATACCGACGGCTGTAACGACGCCTAAGCCTCTGCCGTAAGTAACGGGGGTTGACATATAAGCACAATTCACTCTGTCGCCGATGCCGACCGCGTCCGAAAAGAAGAGGTCGGCGTTTTTTTCCACCTGCGCGGATTCACCCGTTAAACTCGACTCGTCTGTTTTCAGATTGTAGGTTTTAATAAGTCTTAAATCGGCGCCTATGGTATCTCCTTCCTCCAAAACGACGATATCGCCGTAAACAAGGTCTTCCGACTTGATTTTTTGGCGTTTTCCGTCACGAATAACCGTGGTTTCGGGGCTTGAAAGTTTTTTAAGCGCTTCTAAGGAAGATTGAGCCTTTATCTCCTGAACCGTACCTATAACGGCGTTGATTACCACGACGCCCATTATAATAATTACGTCGGGCCAGTCGCCGACCTTGAAAAAGTCGAACTTAAGCCCCGAAGAAACCGTTTTTATCGTTTCGTAAACCGATACGGCAATCGTTACGAGAATTGCCGAAAACAAAACGTAAATCATCGGATCTTTAAACTGCGCAAAGAATATCTTGTACCAGGGATCTTTAGGTTTTTCGTAAAGTTTGTTTTTTCCGTACTTACTAAGCCTTGATTCGGCTTCGGTCTGACAAAGCCCGTTTGCTTCGTCTGTTTTAAGCGACGATAAAACTTCGTTTACCGTCATGGTTTCGTAAAGTTGTTGCATGTTTTCTTGCTCCGGATAATTCAAAAAAACCTTCGCCGTAATCAAGCGAAGGTTTTTAAAGTAAAAAACAACAAAAAAAAGACCTTCACATAAAAACGATTATGCTCAAGTCTCGTATTTTAAAGTAAGCCAGATAAGCGTAACGCTTTAAACGGGATTGTTGACTCACTACGCTTTTCAGGCGCATACTACTCCCTCAAGACGGAAGATTTATTTGTGGCATTATAGTAACACTTTTTTATTTACGTGTCAAGCGAATACGTCCGATATTTTATTGTTTATCCGCGAAAAAAATTTTTCCGATTATTTTTAAAAAATCGCCGAAAATCACTTTACAACGCTAAAGCAATGAAGTATAATGTGAGCGTAAAACACTTTAACAAGTTAAAGCGATAAAGCAAATAACGGCGTTGTCGGAAATCCCGATAATTTATAAAAGTAAGCCTATATGCCCGTTATCGACCGATTTTGATTGATTTTTATAAGGAATATATAATATGAAAAAATTATTCTCAAGTTTATTAAGCATTTTTTTGACGCTCTCTGTTTTTACGGTTTTTACCGCTTGTAACCAAAACGGCGCAGGCGGGGTAGTTAATTATAAAACAAAAACCCTTACGGTGGGCTATACCGATTACGAACCGATGAATTACACGGAAAACGGCGTGTTGAAGGGTTTCGATACCGAACTTGCGCTTATGACTTTTAACGCTTTAGGGTATGAAGTGCGTTTCAAGCTGATAGAATGGTCGAATAAATACAACGAACTTTCCTCCGGCACAATAGATTGTCTTTGGAACGGCTTTACGGCAAACGCCTCCGACGACGGCACTCCGCGGTCGGAAATTCTGAATCTTTCCTATTATTATATGCAAAACAAGCAATGCGTTATCAAAAAGAAGGCTACGGAAAGTCTTTCGTCGATTGACGGCTTGAAAGGCAAAACGGTCGCTTTTGAAAGCGGTTCGGCTGCGGACGATTTGTTATCCGACGTAAGCGGGGCTAATTTAAAAGCGGTAACCTCTCAGATGGACGCCGTAAAAGAAGTTAATTCGGGAACGGCGCAGTACGCGGTGATCGATTTATTGCTTGCAAGCCGTATTGCGGGTAAAGGCAATTTTTCAGAAATCATTATGAACGACGGCATCGAAACGGAAGCCGAATTTTACGCGATAGGTTTTGCAAAAAACCAAGCGGGCGAAAAACTCAGAGATAACGTAAACGTAATGCTTACAGCCTTTTCAAAAAGCGGCGTTATGAAAACGCTTGCCGAAAAATACGGTCTTGAAAAGGCGTACATCGATTTGTCAAACCCCGCTTAAAATTATAAAAATCGACCTATAAGCCCGTTATTGCGGGTTTTTGGTGTTATAAAGGAAAGATAAAATGGATTTTTTAAGCGTAACGGCGTCGCTTCTTAGCGGTTTTAAAGTAACGTGCCTTTTATTTATATTGACGCTCGCGTTTTCGTTACCGCTCGGGCTTATAATATCGTTTTTGACGATGAGCAAGTTTAAACCGCTTCGCGTCGTTTTTAAAGTAATAGTATGGATAGTGCGCGGAATACCCTTGATGCTCCAACTGTTTATGATCTATTATTTACCCGGTATTTTAACTAACGCAACCCTTTCTTTCTGGGGAGGTATAGACAGTTCTTTCTATTTTAAATACGGAATCGACAACGTCGGTTGTTTTATAGCGACGCTTATCGCATTCGTCATAAATTACGCATGTTATTTTTCGGAAATCTTCCGCGGCGGGATAGAAAGCATAAACGTAGGGCAATACGAGGCAGGCAAGGTTTTAGGAATGAAAAAATCGCAAATATTCGGCAAAGTCGTTCTTTTGCAGGTAATAAAGCGCATACTTCCCCCCATAAGCAACGAAATAATAACTCTTGTAAAAGATACCGCGCTTTCGCGGGTTATAGGCGTTATAGAAATCATTAAAGTTGCGGACTTAATGTCGGCTAAAGGGCTTATATGGCCACTTTTCTATACGGGCGCGTTTTATCTCGCGTTTGTGGGCGTCCTTACGATTTTATTCGGAAAATTAGAAAAGAAACTCGATTATTTTAAAGCGTAGGTTGTTATGGCATATCTGCAAATAGAAAATTTCAAAAAAAATTACGGCGACGTCGAAGCGTTGAAAGGCGTTTCGTTAAGCCTTGAAAAGGGGAGTGTTTTAAGTATAATCGGCTCGTCCGGTTGCGGAAAAACAACTTTGCTTCGATGCATAAATTTTCTCGAAACCCCGTGTGAAGGCGTCATGACGCTGGACGGAGAAAGGCTTTTCGACGCCTCCGAAGTTTCCGCGAAAGAAAAAGTTTCCGACGGCTCGTTAAGAAAAAAGAGGCTGAATTTCGGGCTTGTTTTTCAGTCGTTTAACCTGTTTCCGCAGTACGACGTAACCGAAAACGTTACGCTTGCCCCCCTTCTTATGCTTAAAGATGAAATAAAACGATATCGGAAGGAACTAAAAAAACAAAAAATCGGTTATTTCGATATAAAAAACAGGGTTAAAGAGTATGAAACGGCGAAAAAAGTCGAAATATCCGAAAAAGCGCAAATTTTACTGAAAAAAACGGGTTTGAGCGATAAAGCGAAGGCTTACCCGCACGAACTGTCGGGCGGACAACGCCAAAGGGTTGCGATAGCGAGGGCGCTTGCTTTAAAGCCTAAAATACTATGCTTCGACGAGCCTACGAGCGCGCTGGATCCGGAACTTACGGGAGAAGTTTTAAAGGTGATAGAGGAATTAAAAGGCGCCGACACCACTATGATTATAGTTACGCACGAAATGGAATTTGCAAAAAAGATTTCCGATAAAGTAATTTTTATGTCTAACGGCGAAGTTGTGGAAACCGGTACCTCGAAAGAGGTTTTTGAAAATTCAAAGTCCGATAAAGTAAGGCAGTTTTTGCAAGGATACGATAAATAACGACAGAATTATTATAACGAAAAGAGGTGGAATATGAGTTGCAACAAAGAGCATATCGAAAGTCTTTACGAGGCGATACTTAAACTTAAAAGCGCAGACGATTGCAAAGAATTTTTTGAAGATCTTTGCACATATAGAGAAATAGAGCAAATGGCGCAAAGGGTTTATTCGGCAAAACTTTTGCTTCGGGGCGAAACCTACGAAAACGTGATAAGCAAAACCGATATTTCTTCCGCCACGTTATCGAGGGTGTCAAAATGCGTCAAGTACGGAAAAGGCTATAAAAAATTTCTTTCCTGAAATCGCAAAACGAAACGCCCGTAAACTTACAAAACTAAACAAAAGGTGACGATTATCATTTTTACACGGATATCGTCGCTTTTTGTCTTTTACGCGGATACCGTAGTTTTTTCTTTACATGGATAACATAGTTTTTTTCTTTACACAGATAACATAGTTTTTTTCTTTACACGGATATCGTAGTTTTTTCTTTACACGGATATCGTAGTATTTTTGTCTTTTTTTGCGGGTTTGAGCCATTTATTGAAAAATCAAAAGCGATAAAAAAAGTGCGATAACAGGCTTATAGCCCCGTTTTTATCGATATTCGGGGTGTTTACAGCGTAGAATTTACAAGGCTTCACCCCTCAAGGTGAAGGCTGATAAGGACGGCGAATTATATAAAACAATCCCTCCGTCACGGCAAGCCGCGCCACCTCCCTTTGCACAAGGGAGGCTAAAAGGAAAAACGAATTGCTTTTGCAATTCAATTCACGGAGCGAAGCGAGAATTCACGGCGTAGCCATTTCACGACGAGTTTACTCGTCAATTCATCAATTAATAGTGAATTGCTCCCGTTGGTCGCGTGAATTGTTGCTGACGCAACGTGAATTGCTCCCGTTGGTCGCGTGAATTGTTGCTGACGCAACGTGAATTGCGCGTGACGACGCGTGCAAGGCTTCACCCCGTGGGAGAAGCTGGCTCGTAGAGCCTGATGAGGGTGGCTATATAATCTTTTACGACCTTATACGCTTTCCAACCTCATCCGTCATTTTCTTGCGAAAATGCCACCTTGCCCCTACCAGGTGAAGGCGAAAAAGGAACGGCGAATTATATAAAACAATCCCTCCGTCGCGCTGACGCGTGCCACCTCCCTTTACACAAGGGAGGCTAAAAGAAAAAACGAATTGCTTTGCAATTCAATTCATGGAGCGTAGCGAGAATTCACGGCGTAGCCATTTCACGACGAGTTTACTCGTCAATTCATCAGTTAATAGTGAATTGCTCCCGCTGGTCGCGTGAATTGTTGCTGACGCAACGTGAATTGCTCCCGCTGGTCGCGTGAATTGTTGC
>CAKQWM010000003.1 GCA_934278995.1 uncultured Clostridia bacterium | reverse complement strand
TTGATTTGATAGAGAAAGTAGTTTTTAATTTGATAGTATATAGAGTGTTAAAACAGGGGATTCGGACACGCAACCAAACACGCGCAAGCGTGCAAATATATAATAAAAGGCTAACGGCTTACAATGCGAAGCATTCGTTTGCGTGAGTAAGTCTATTTGCTTGCAAATCGGTTCGGTTTGTTGTATAATATTTTCATAGGGATTCCAATCATTATCACTAATTATTTTTGCGGGAATAAATCGGTTTTTGCTGTGTTAAACTCCCATCACCGTACGTACAGTACGCTTTCGGTCGTTTGCCTTGCAAAAACTTTAACCTAAATAGGCGATTTCTTCTCCGCAAAAATGCTTCGCACCGAAAAGAGCGCATTTTCAGATGATTTTTCGTGAGCGTAAGGGATGCCGTACTATCCGTACTGCGACCGAGCGGTCACGGAAAAGGGCTGAAAAGTCGCCTTTTCGGTAATTAGCGATGACGAATGGAATCCCTAAACAAAAAGCAATTATTTTGGCAATAAAACTATTATGAAGCAAGTAACGATTTACACGGACGGCGCGTGTTCGTATAATCCCGGTCCCGGCGGATGGGGAGCAATTTTGATATATAAGCGAACCGAAAAAATAATTTCGGGCGGAGAAGCGGAAACGACTAATAACCGCATGGAACTTCTGGCTGTCATAAAAGCGCTTTCGGCGTTAAAATACGCATGCGAAGTTACTTTGTACAGCGATTCCGCTTACGTTGTCAACGCCGTACAAAACGAATGGCTTTACGCCTGGTTTCATAACGGGTGGAAAACAGCCGACAAAAAGCCGGTAAAAAACAAAGAATTATGGGAAGAATTGCTATCTCTTCTTTCAAAACATCGCGTTAAATTCGTAAAAGTCAAGGGACACGCCGATAACGCCTACAATAACCGTTGCGACGAAATAGCAAGAAAAGAAATCGATAAACTTACGGCGCCGTCGTTATAAGTTATATCTGCGATAAACGGATAACCTTAAGGCATGTTTTGCATAAGCGGGCAATTTGTCAAAATATAATATTTTGACGGTTTTGCCAAATGAAACGTAAGTCTGAGAAATTTATCGACGGGTTATCTGTTCTTCCGACCTTTATTTTAGGCGGTTTTTCCGCTTTTTTTTCGGTAACATACCTGATTAAAGCGGTCGATAACGGCTTTGAATATAAAAAGGCGATCCTTTCTATCGTTGCTTTGATGTATTTGACTTTGTGCGTTGCCGTAATCGCGCTTAAAAAGAAAAACAAAGTTGTTCCGTGTCGGATTATTTCCGCGGGGTTTACTTTTTCGGCTATAATTTTTTCTTTTTTATACATACTTAAAGTTACGGGTTTCAGCGATAATTTTTCGTCCGTCGAAAGCCTCAGATTTTACGTTCTCAAAAAGGGCGCTTTTGCGTGGGCTGTAATGATATTCGTACAGTTTTTGCAAGTGGCGGTATTACCCATACCGGGAATCATAACCACGGGCGCGTCGGTTGCTCTTTTCGGACCTTTTAAAGGCGCCGTAATAAGTTTTATAGGCATATACTCAGGCTCTGTAACCGCTTTTTTCGTCGGCAGAAAATTAGGTGTAAAAATCGTCGGATATCTTGTGGGCGAAAAAAACCTCGAAAAAGTACGCGCTTTGGCGTACGGTAAAGATAAAATCATGCTTACGGCAATGTTTTTATTACCGTTTTTCCCCGATGATTTATTGTGCTTCGTCGCGGGGCTTTCTTCCATGTCGGAAAGATATTTTATTCTGACCGTCGCATTTACCCGACTTATCTCAGTATTTGCCACGGCTTATTCTTTAAACGGCAGTCTTATACCCTTCGATACCGAAGCAGGAATGTCCGTATGGATAATCGTGTTTTTATTTACCGCTTATCTTTCTCTTCGCGTTTATAAAAGCGGTAATAAATTATCCGTAAAACTAAGAAAAATTTTTAAAAAGCGCGCAAAAACCCGACCATTATGAAAGTAATATTGCATTCCGATCTTAATAACTTTTACGCCTCGTGCGAACAGGTTTACGATTCTTCTTTAAAAGATCGTGTTTTTTGCGTGACGGGAAGCGTCAAAGACAGGCACGGCATAGTGCTTGCCAAAAACGAGAAGGCAAAAAAACTCGGCGTAAAAACGGGCATGACCATAAGAGATGCCAAAAACCTTTGCCCGGAACTACTGACCGTCGAGGCCGATTTCGACAAATATCTCGATTTTTCCGAAAAAGTGAGAAAAATATATCTCGGATATACAGACCGCGTAGAACCTTTCGGTATCGACGAAGCGTGGCTTGACGTTACCAACAGCAAAATTTTCGGTAACGGCGAAAAAATAGCCGATGAAATTCGCTCGAAAGTGCGTGATTTAAAACTTACCGCTTCCGTAGGCGTAAGTTTCAATAAAGTTTTCGCAAAACTCGGTTCCGACATGAAAAAACCTGACGCAACGACGGTAATAGACGAAAATAATTATAAAGAAAAAGTCTGGTGTCTTCCTTGTTCCGATCTTTTGATGGTAGGAAGAAAAACCGCGCTAAAACTTGCAAAATTCAACATAAACACGATAGGGGATTTAGCGAATACAAACGTCGGCTTTCTGACCGAATCTTTCGGTAAATGGGGAAAAATGCTTTCCGCTTTCGCCAAAGGAGAGGACGCTTCTTCGGTAAGAAAGTACGAAGAACCCGACGAAATAAAATCGGTGGGCAACAGCATGACCTGCTATCGTGATTTAAACGATTTTGACGACGTACACATAATGCTGTCGGTTTTGTCTGACAGTGTTTCTTCGAGAATTTTGCGTAAAAATCTCGGTATGGCAAACACGGTAACTCTTACCGTGCGGGACGACGCCTTATGTTTTTTCACCCGTCAGGCAAAATTACCCTTTCCGTCGAGTTTTTCGGAAGATATACTCGATCTTTCGATGAAACTTTTCAAAGAAAACTACGATTTTAAACGGGGCGTCAGATCGCTCGGCATATCCGCGTCCGATTTCAGCAGCGGCGAAACGCAATTGTCTATTTTTGAAGATCCCGTCGTTTACGACAAAAAACTTTCGCTTGCGAAAACGGTCGGCGCTATCCGTGACAAATACGGTTCGTCAAGTCTTAAAAAGGCGATAACGCTGAAGGATAAAAGGATTTCGAGAGAAGACCCCGAAGAAACACACGTTATTCATCCCGAGTCGCATAAACGCTGAAATACCGAAAAACATAAATTATACCTAAAACGGAAAAACGCGTGCGAATTTGTTGTAAAAAAACGTTTTTGCGTTTATAATGTTTATAATTCCGCATAAAAAGAATCAACAAAGGTGAAAAATGGAAAACGGAGCCGTTTTAATCGAAAAATTACTCGATTACGCTAAAGAAAATCTTGAACTGAACGATTGCGACGTCGGCGTTAAAAGAGATATCCTGCAAACGCTGTTCGGGTTGAAGGCTTATAAGACAGAAGAAGTCGCCAAAGAATCTTCTTTCCGCAAATTGCTCGAAAATTTGACCGAATACGTTCGGGAACGTAAGTTGGCGCCGATTTCGGGCGAAAAAAAATTTATAGGGCTGATTTTCAGCGTCTTGCTTCCGTTGCCGTCGCATATCGATAAAAAATTCCGCGCTTTAAGGGAAAAATTCGGCGCGAATGCCGCTTGCGAATATCTTTACGGGCTTTCGTCGTCATCGGGGCAGATATCGGGTAAGGCGTTAAAAGACGTCGCTTATCGTTATTACGAAGGCGAGGGTGTAAACGTTTTCGTTTACGAAGATTCGATAAAAGCGCTCGATATCGACGATTTGAGAAACGTTTCTCTTGATCTGAACGGGAAAAAGCGTAAGATGACTTACGTAGAACCTACCGTTTACGATCGTCAATGCGCTTTAACCGCAGACAAAGTCGATGGCAATTTTGCCGATGTAGTACTATCTATGCTTGATTTTATAGAATACCTTCCCGACTATTCGGCGTCGGCGTTTTTTAAAGGAAATAAGTACGGTTCCGATAATTTCGGCAAGGTTTTTACGGCGGGGATAAGTAATAATGATTTTGCTAAAAAAGCGGATTTTACCGCATCTTCCGAAAACTATCCCGACGTTGAAATTTCCGTTTACGACGGCGAATTTTCAGCCGTAAGCATGCAGTCTTTCAACAGAAACACTCTTGAAAGGCTCGCCGTCGATCTGCTTGAAAAGTGGCTTATTTATTCCGACGACGAAGTTTTCGGAAAAGGCGCCGACGGCGTTTCCCGTAACGACGTTTTCGTTTCGGTAAAATACTCGCAGGACAATCGTTATAAGGTCGATATATCTCTTTATTGCGACAAAAAAATCGACCTTGACGAGGATCTTTCCGTATTTGAAAAAGTTATCGTATCCGATTATTCGGGAACTTATTATCTTTCGGGTAAAGCAAAAGAACAAACGGAAATGGCATGCGCGGTTTTAACCAAAAAAATCCCCATGGACGACAGCCTTTTTGCGGACGGAGGAGCGCTTTACGGTCTTAAAGATTTTATAACGGATATAATCAAGGAAGAAGGCTTTTATAAAGATTCTTCAAAAGCAGAAAACGCTTTTAAACAGGCGTTTGTCAAAAAACTTATTCAGGTGTCGTCGGTAAAGACGCCGTTTTCCGGCGGAGATGACGAAATTCGCTCGTTTAAAAGTTTTCTTTCGACTTCAAACGTAAAATAAAAAAGAAAAAACGAACAAAGACGCTTTTCCGCGTCTTTTTTGTTTGCAATCGTCAAAAATATAATGTATAATTAGCAGGATAGAATTATAATGGCAGAGAATGGGTATTTTGCAGAATATCACCGTTTTCTTGTCGTTTTTTCAAGGTAATTTGTCGTTATAACAGGCAAAACGAATCATTTTTTGCCAAAAAAACGACTGTATCATACTTTTTATATCAATATGGAGGCATATATGGATAAATTAAGCTTGCTTAAATCCCGAAAAGACCTTTTGCACCGTGAAGGCGCGGAAACGAGAATGATGATTTCCGAACTTATCGACGCAGAGAGTTTTGTGGAATTGCAAAGTTTCGGCTCTTCCCGTAACGATTTTTACGGCGAAAGCGCGTTAGGCGAGGGCGTCGTAACGGGTTACGCGACGATAGACGAATATCCCGTTTACGTGGCTGCGCTCATGGGTAACGTACTTTCCGGCGGGTTAGGCGCCAAAAATTGCAAAAAAATCGTTAACTTAATGGAAAAGGCTCAGATAGCAAACGCTCCCGTCGTTTATATTCTTTCTTCGCAAGGCGTTCTGGCGGGCGAAGGCGTTGACGCCTTAGAAGGCGTAGCGAGTCTTTTAAATAAAGCGCAGGAATTAAAAGGCGTCGTTCCTCAGTTTGCCGTAATGAACGGTAAGGTATTCGGTTCCGCAACCGTACTTGCGGCGGAATGCGATTACGTTTATTATCTTAAAGGCGCTTGCGTTTGTTTCAACAGTCCTCTTGTGATTGCGGCAAAACAAGGCGTAAGTTACGACGAAGCCAAAATCGGCGGAAGCAAAAACGGCAGCGGTTTATGCACTTTCTCCGTAAACGATATTTCCGAAGCAAGAAACGGTATCTGCGATATTTTAAGCGTTTTGCCGGGATTCGGCGGTATTTACGAAGAACCCGACGACGACGCGAACAGAAGCGCTCCTTCGTTAAACGAAAAGGTTTGCGCCAAATGCTTGCAGGAAGCGGTATTCGACAAAGGCGCCCTGAAAATACTCAACGCCGAATACGCCCCCGAAGTCATAACCGGCATCGGCAGGGTAGGAGGTTACGCGGTCGCGTCTATTATATTCAGCGGCGAAAACGGCGTCGAACTTACCGGACAGAACGTAGAAAAAATAAAAGACTTTTTATATTACGCTACCGATAACGGATTCCCCGTATTGACTTTCGTAAATACGCTCGGTTTAAAGTCTGACGGCGAAACCAACTCGTCCACCGCGCTTAACAGCCTTTCTCAACTTTTATGCGCGCTCAACTACGCTTCCGAAGTTCCCGCAATCAACGTAATATACGGTAAAGCAATCGGTTTAGGTTATACTTTGTTTGCCTCCAAGGCTTACGGCGCGGATTATTCTTTTGCTTTCGCAACGTCCGAAATCGGCGTTGTCCCGAAGGAAGTCGGGGCGGAAATGGAGTACGCGCAAGGCAGTAACAAAGACGAACTTAAAGAAAAATTCGCTGAAATCGAACTCGATCCCTTAAAAGCCGCGCAAAGCGGATATATAGACGACGTAATCGAACCTCAATTCGTTCGTCAATATATTATTTCGGCTTTACAGATGCTCATATAACGAGGTGAAATAATGACGAACTTGTTAATGGCTTCCAAACTGTTTAACGGGCTTTTCGTTTTTATTCTCGGTATGGCAGTCGTATTTTTCGGTATCACCGTAATCGTTATCGTAATCGAAGGTATCGGAAAAATCATGTCGGCTAAAAAGAAAAAAGCGGAACCCGGAACCGAAGTTAACGTTTCCGAAGACTTATCCGACGAAATTTCAAACGAATTGTCGGATGAAACGGTAGCGGTTATCACAGCGGCTCTTACGGCGTATTACTTTAAACAAAACTCAAATTGCGAATTTAAAATCAAAAAAATCAAAAGAATCTTATAAGGAGTTAATCAATCATGCGTAATTTTATTATAACTATAGACGGAAAACAATATCAGGTAGGCGTTGAAGAAGTCGGCGCGACTTCCTCTCCCGCTCCCGCTCAGACCGTTGCACCCGTTGCGGAAGCCCCCAAGGCTCAGACCGCGCCCAAAGCGCAGGCGCCCGCAAACGGAACGAAGATGACTTCCCCGATGCCCGGCATGATTAAAAAACTTGCCGTCGCAAACGGTTCCAAAGTTAAAAAAGGCGACGTAATAGTTATTCTCGAAGCGATGAAGATGGATAACGACCTTAACGCTCCTTGCGACGGAACGGTTACCTTTACCGTTTCCGAAGGTTCTAACGTAGAAACCGGCGCAACTTTGGCGGTCATAGCGTAACTTCGGGAGACGATATATGAATTTAACTTCTGTACTCGCAAGCGGAGTATGGGAAAACATAGGCGAGTCGCTTTCGGGGTTATGGAACCAAACCGGTATCGTTCAGGGTACCGACTGGCGTAACTACGTAATGATAGCCGTGTCTTTCTTATTATTTTATCTTGCAATAGTTAAAAAATTTGAACCGCTTCTGATGCTTCCCATAGCATTCGGTATGTTCATCGTAAACATTCCGGGCGCTTACGGCGTTTTGTTCGGCGCGAAGGGTTATATAGTAACCGAAGTATATAAAAATATTGAAACGGGAGCAATCACTGCCGGCTCAGAAATCGCAAGGGGAACATTGAGCGAACTTTGCGCAAAATATAACGTAACCGAAGTTACGGTAACGGCTTTAACGCAGGCGTTGGAAGCCATTAAGAATACTAACGGCAACTACGTAGTTACACTTTCGCTTTCTTCGGAAACCGTTATAAGAAACTTCGGTTTGTTCTACTACATCTATAAGGGCGTAGATTGGGTAATCTTCCCCCCGATTATATTCCTCGGCATCGGTTGCATGACGGACTTCGGTCCGCTGATCGCCAACCCGAAAAGCATGCTTATGGGTGCGGCGGCGCAACTCGGTATATTTATTACCTTCTTCGGCGCGTTGTGCCTTTTAGGCTTTACGCCTAAAGAATCCGGCGCAATAGCCATTATCGGCGGCGCAGACGGTCCTACGGCGATTTACGTAGCGAAAAAACTCGCGGAAGATTTACTTCCCGCAATCGCAATTTCGGCGTATTCGTATATGGCTCTTATCCCTGTAATTCAGAAGCCTATAATGAGGCTTTTGACCACTGATAAGGAACGCCGTATAAAAATGAAACAATTAAGAACGGTTTCAAAACTCGAAAAAATCGTTTTCCCGATAGCCGTTTCTTTGGTAGTAGGGTTGCTTTTACCCGACGCAATGCCACTTCTCGGCATGCTTATGCTCGGTAATTTATTAAGAGAATCGGGTGTAACGCAAAGGCTTTCGGATACCGCTCAGAACGGACTTATGAACACCGTAACCATTTTCCTCGGCGTTATGGTCGGTTCAAAGGCAATAGGTTCCACCTTCCTCGACGTAAAGACTTTAGGTATTATTTTACTTGGTCTTTTCGCGTTCTGCATGGGAACGGTCGGCGGACTTCTCTGCGCGAAAATCATGAACAAGATTTCGGGCGGAAAGATAAATCCTCTTATCGGTTCCGCGGGTGTTTCCGCAGTTCCTATGGCGGCGAGAATCTCTCAGGACATGGGCAGAGAATACGATCCCGACAACCACTTACTTATGCACGCCATGGGACCTAACGTTGCGGGCGTTATAGGTTCCGCAATAGCCGCCGGCGTTTTACTTGCGGTTTGCCCGTTACTTTAATAAGGAGTTAATATTATGGCAAGAAAAGTTATGATTACCGAAACCATTCTTCGTGACGCTCATCAATCGCAAGCGGCAACGAGAATGACTACAGAACAAATGCTTCCCATGCTCGACCGGTTGGACGACATAGGGTACTATTCTTTGGAAGCCTGGGGCGGCGCCACTTTCGACTCCTGCTTAAGGTTTTTAAATGAAGATCCGTGGGAAAGATTGCGTATTTTGAAGTCGCATCTTAAAAAGACACCTATTCAGATGCTTTTACGCGGTCAGAACCTTTTAGGTTACAAACACTACGCCGACGACGTAGTTGACGAATTCGTCCGTTTAAGCATTAAAAACGGCGTTTCCATCATAAGAGTTTTCGACGCGTTAAACGACGTAAGAAACCTCGAAACCGCAATGAAAGCCATAAAGAAATACGGCGGCGTATGCGAAGCGACTATCTGCTACACGACGAGTCCCGTTCATACCAACGAATACTTTATCAAACTCGCTAAAACGCTCGAAGACATGGGCGCCGACAATATCTGCCTTAAAGATATGGCAAACCTGCTTCTTCCTTACACCGTTTACGATCTGATAAAGGGAATGAAAAAGGTTTTAAAGCCCGAAACCAAAATTCATCTTCATACCCACAATACGTCGGGCACGGGCGATATGGTAAACTTAAAGGCGATAGAAGCCGGTTGCGATATAGTTGACTGCGCTTTATCTCCGTTAGGAAACGGAACCTCTCAACCCGCTACCGAACCTTTGGTGGCAACGCTGAAGGGAACAGAATACGACACGGGTATCGACCTCAACAAACTGCTTCCCATTACTCAATATTTCCGCGGTGTTGCCGATCAGTTGAAGGCAAGCGGAGTATTGTCCGATAAAGTTTTGAAGGTAGATATCAACACGCTCGTTTATCAGGTACCGGGCGGTATGCTTTCTAACCTTATAAACCAACTCAAACAACAAAACAAGTCCGATAAACTTATGGACGTTCTGGCGGAAGTTCCTAACGTAAGAAAAGATTGCGGTTATCCTCCTTTGGTTACGCCGAGCAGTCAGATAGTAGGCACTCAAGCCGTATTGAACGTGCTTATGGGCGAAAGATACAAGATGGTAACCAAAGAATTTAAAGGTCTTTTACGCGGCGAATACGGCAAACTTCCTGCCGAGCCCGATCCCTCGGTATTAAAGAAGGTAGTAGGGGACGAACCTATGATTACCCATCGCCCCGCCGACGACATTCCTCCCGAACTCGATAAGTACAGAGCGGAATGCGCAGAATACGTACAACAGGAAGAAGACGTTTTATCTTACGCCGTATTTAATCAGGTTGCAATCAACTTCTTTAAATACAGACTTGCCAGACAGTCCGGTGTGGATAAAGATATGGCTTCCGACAAAAACAGAGTTTATCCCGCATAATCCGCGATAAACGCATTTTACTTTTGCCCGACGGATTTTTTCCGTCGGGTGAAGGTGTTTTATTAAAAGGTGAAGGTGTTTTATTAAAACCCGTAAGGAGGACGATATGACGACGATAGTTATAGGCGGCGGACCAGCCGGAATGATTGCATCGTATTATTCCTCGCTGTCGGGAAACGACACCATACTTATCGAAAAAAACGAAAAGCTCGGCAAGAAACTGTACATTACGGGTAAAGGTCGTTGCAACCTGACCAACGATTGCGACACTCGGGATTTTTTTACCAACGTAGTATCAAATCCACGTTTTTTGACGAGCGCTATTTTTAGTTTTACGCCGAGAGATCTGATGGCGATTTTAGAATCTCACGGCTTACGTTTAAAAGTCGAAAGAGGGAACAGAGTATTTCCCGCTTCCGATAAGTCGAGCGACGTAATAAAAACGCTTACCGAGATGTTAAAATCGGTAAACGTAAAAATTAATCTTAACGAAACGGTTTTATCGGTAAACCAAAAAAACGGCGTAGTCTGTTCGGTAAAAACCGATTTAGCGGAATATAGTTGCGATAAAGTAATTGTGGCTACCGGCGGCGTTTCTTACCCGTTAACCGGCTCTACGGGGGACGGCTATAAGTTTGCAAAAACGCTGGGGCATTCGATAGTAACGCCTGTTCAGGCGCTCGTACCTTTTGTGATAAAAGGCGATTATTGCGCCGAATTATCCGGTCTTACTTTAAAAAACGTAAGTTTAAACGTCGAAAAAAACGGTAAACTAATAGTGAGCGAGTTCGGCGAACTTTTATTTACTCATCACGGCGTGTCCGGTCCGATCGTCCTGACCGCTTCGAGTAAAATAAACCGACTTGACAAATCGTTGTTATCGACGTATATCGATTTAAAACCCGCGCTCGACAAAGATACTTTGGATAAGCGCATCGTAAGAGATTTCGAAGAATTAAAAAACAGAGAACTCAAAAACTCGCTCAATAAATTATTACCGTCGAGTCTTGTTCCGATCGTAATTTTACGAAGCGGAATAAAAGAATACAAAAAAAACAACGAGATAACGAGAGAGGAAAGAAAAAAACTCGTCGAAGTTATCAAAAGATTTAATTTGGATTACGACGGTCTGTGTCCGTTTTCCCAAGCGGTCGTAACCGCGGGAGGTGTTTCCGCTTCGGAAATCAATCCTAAAACAATGGAAAGCAAACTTATAAAAGGGCTGTATTTTGCCGGCGAGGTTATAGACGTCGATGCAAAAACGGGCGGTTTCAATTTGCAAATAGCGTTTGCTACCGGGGTAAAAGCCGGAAGCAACTGATTTATATATAACAGGAGATACTATGCTGAATATTGCACTTGACGGGCCTTGCGGCGGCGGAAAAAGCACCGTAGCCGATATTCTGGCTCAAAAACTCGATATACTCCATCTCGATACCGGCGCTATGTACCGCGCCTGCGCTTTATGCGCCATAAAACGCGGAGTCGATTGTCTCGACGAAGAAGCGGTTTCCGGTTTTATAAACGATATAGACATAGAAATTCGTTACCAAAACGGCAGGCAGATAACGATGCTTGACGGCGAGGACGTTTCCGAAAAAATACGCGCCAACGAAGTATCGATGATGTCTTCCGATATCTCATCGTTAAAGTGCGTAAGAGAAAAAATGGTTGAAATGCAACGCGAAGTAGCAAAGCGCAACGATTGCATTCTGGACGGAAGGGATATCGGTACCGTCGTTTTACCGGACGCGACTTTTAAGTTTTATATTACCGCAACGCCTACGGTACGCGCCGAAAGGCGTTATAAAGAACTCACGGAGAAAGGTCAGAAAGTTGACTTTGAAGATTTGATTGAAGAAATCAACAGACGTGATTATAACGACAGCCACAGGAAAATTTCGCCGCTCAAAAAAGCCGACGACGCCATTTTAATCGATACGTCGGAAATGACTGTTAAAGAAGTCGTGGATAAGTTATTGTCCTATATAACGAAAAACGATAAGTAGTGTCAGATATGTTCGGTTATTATATCATGAGGGGACTCGTTACGGGGTTTATGAAATTGTTTTTTCCGTTCAAAGTTATCGGAAAAGACAGGGCTTTAAAAACGCCGTGCGTAATAGTCGCTAATCATTTATCTAACGCCGATGCGTTCATTGTCGGCATGCAATACAAAGGAAAAACTTACGTTTTGACAAAAAAAGAGAGTTTTTCGTCCAAGCCCGTGTCCTGGTTTTTAAGGACTTTGGGCGCTATACCCATTGACAGAGAAAACCCCGATTTATCGACGATATTAAATTGCGTAAAAATGCTTAAAAACGGCAATCGGATATTGATTTTTCCGGAAGGCACGAGAAATAAAACGAGCGAACCTTTATTGCCGCTTAAGAGCGGAGCGGCTCTTTTCGCCATTAAAAGCAAAACACCCGTTCAAACCGTGTTTATCGACGGTAAAAGCAGATTTTTAAGACGCAATTATATAAAAATAGGCGAACCTTTCGAACTAAGCGATTTTTACGGCGCAAAAATAAACGCGGAAGCGTTGAAAAAGGCGGACGAACTGATTAAAGAAAAACTTTTGGAAACAAAAGAAATCCCGCATAAAAAATCTCGGTAGTATGGAAGTAATTTTAGCAAAACACAGCGGTTTTTGCATGGGCGTAAACCGCGCGGTAAAAGCCGTTCTAAATGTAAAAGACAAAAAAGTATGCGTTTTGGGAGAACTCGTTCACAATAAATCCGTTAACGACGAACTCGAAAACCGCGGCGTAAAAATAGCGAAATCTTTCGACGATATCGAAGGCGACGTAATCGTTATACGTTCGCACGGCGAAACGAAAGAAACGATAGACGCTTTGAAAAAAACGGGAAAAACTATTCTCGACTGCACTTGTCCTTTCGTGTCGAAAATTCACGATATCGTAAGCGATTATTCTCGCAAAGGATACAAAATTCTGATTTTGGGCGACGATACGCATCCCGAAGTAAAGGGTACGAAAGGATGGGTTTTCGGCGAAAAACCGCTCGTTCAGAACCGATTTGACGAAAAATACGACTATAATTCGCACGAAAAACTGTGTATAGTCGCGCAAACAACCTATAATGACGCCGAATTTGCTATTTTTTTAGACAAATTTAAGAAAAATTATAGTAAAACAGTTGAGATTTTCAAAACAATTTGTTATACTACAAGGGAGCGTCAGAAGGAAGCGGAATGCTTATCGAAGCGTTGCGACGCAATGATAGTCGTCGGGGATAATTTATCAAGTAATTCCCGTAAATTATTCGACGTATGCGCCAAGTTTTGCAAAAACGTTACGTTTTTAAGCGATGTAAGTTTGCTCGACGCATCAAAGTATGTTAATTTTTTAAAGGTAGGTATTGTATCGGGGGCATCTACTCCACCCGAACAATCAATGGAGGTTTTCTCAAAAATGGAAGAAGTAGTCACTGAAGTTAAAACTGTAAACGAGATGGAAGAAGCTGTTGCCAAACTTGAAAACGGCCAACAAAAATTCAGAAAGGGGCAAAAAATAGTTGCAACTATTTCTTCTGCTACGGATGAAGGTTTAGCTTTATACATCAATAATACCAAAAAGGAAATCCTTCTGCCGAAAGAAGAACTCGACTGTGAAAAATACAACAAAGCCGATTACGCTTCTAAAGTAGGCGAAGAAATCGAAGTCCTTATCATTGGTCTTAACCCTGTTTTGTTATCTCAGAAGGCGATTAAAGCGATTGCCGAAGAAGAAAAAGAAATCGAAGAAATCAAAAACGGTAAAATTTTCACCGTTACGATCGACGGCACAAACAAGGGTGGTCTGACCGCAAAATTCGGAACGTACGGCGTATTTATTCCGTCGTCCCAGATAAGAATCGGTTTTGTTAAAGAACTCGATAAATACGTAGGTAAAACTTTGAGAGTAAAAGCGGAAAGAATCGAAACCGCCGAAAGAAGAAAACAGATAGTTGCTTCTCAAAGGGTTATTTTAGAAGCCGAAAAGGCTCAGAAAGACGCAGAACGCCAGGCTAAAGAAGAAGCCTTCTTCTCCACCGTTCACGCAGGCGACATCGTCAAAGGTAAAGTCGTAAGATTCGCTTCCTTCGGCGCTTTCGTCGAAGTAAACGGCTTTGACTGTCTTGCTCATATTTCTGATCTTTCATGGACGGGCGTCAAGAGTCCTTCCGAAGTTTTGGAAATCAACAAAGAATACGAATTTAAGGTGTTGAAATGCGACGAAGAAACCAAAAAGGTTTCTATCGGTTATAAACAACTTCAGCCTCGTCCTTGGGAATCTGTTCCCGGAAAATATGCGGTAGGCGATATTATCACCGGTAAGATCGTAAGAATCGTTGATTTCGGCGTATTTGTGGAAATCGAAAAAGGCGTTGACGGTTTGGTTCACATTTCTCAGATCTCCCACGAATGGCTCGAAAAGCCGACGGAAGGTTTGAAGGTTGGCGACGAAGTAACCGCCAAGATTATTTCCATCGATTACGAGAAAGAAAAAATCACGCTTTCCATCAAGGCTTGCTTACCTCAACCCGAAGTAACCGCTAAGCCCAAACGCGAAAAAGAAGCGTCTGAAGAAGGCGAAGAAAAACCCAGAAGAAATAAGAGACGCGAAAGACCTGTCGCAGACGACGGCGAAGTTCACGAATGGAAAGAAAGTGATTTCGGCGGCGCATCCATAGGCGAACTTCTCAACAAGTAAGTTTAGTTTTGTGATTAAAGCGGGTATCGTTTTTCTCGGTACCCGCTTTTATTAAAATTCGACTGCGTTATCGCTAAATTTTCTCGGTATTTTTTATAAAATTCCGTTAAAATACTTGACAACGCCCGTTATTTATTATATTATATACAAGCATTGTTAATATAAGCCCTTCGGGGTGTGGCGCAGTTGGTAGCGCGCGTGGTTTGGGACCATGAGGTCGTGAGTTCGAGTCTCGTCACCCCGACCACGTAAATTTAAGGGCCTTTAGCTCAGTTGGTCAGAGCGGTCGGCTCATAACCGATTGGTCCGCGGTTCGAGTCCGTGAAGGCCCACCATTCAATTAATTTAATATTTTGGCCCGGTAGTTCAGCTGGTTAGAACGCTAGCCTGTCACGTTAGAGGTCGAGGGTTCGAGTCCCTTCCGGGTCGCCATTTGTAGCCCAATGCATTTTGCATTAGGCTACAAATTTGCCTCGGTAGCTCAGTCGGTAGAGCAGGGGACTGAAAATCCCCGTGTCGGTGGTTCGATTCCGCCCCGAGGCACCAAACCACACGTTTTTGCTGGTGTGGCTCAATGGCAGAGCAGCTGATTTGTAATCAGCAGGTTGTAGGTTCGACTCCTATCACCAGCTCCAGCGTTACGGAGAGATTCCCGAGTGGCCAAAGGGAGCAGACTGTAAATCTGTTGTCAACGACTTCGGTGGTTCGAATCCACCTCTCTCCACCACAAACGCCTTGCGCGGTTTTCCGCGCAAGGCGTTTGTTATTGAAAGTATAATAGGTGGATTCGAACAAAAGCAGCGCGCGAAGCAAGCAAAAACAGTCCTGTGGACTGTTTTTAGCGACTGACCGAAGACTTTTGCAAGGCATCGGTCAAAATTACAGAAGTTGACTTGCAAAAGGCAAGATAGAATCCACCTCTCTCCACCACAAACGCCTTGCGCGGTTTTCCGCGCAAGGCGTTTGTTATTGAAAGAAAAATAAGGTGGATATAAGCAATAGCGTTTATTTTTGCGACTAAAAAGATTTTAACCAAGTGCTTTTGTTTTGCGCCTAAAAGGATTTTAACCAAGTGCGTTTGTTTTACGACTAAAAGGCGTGTAAACAAGGCGTTTTTTTACGAGTTAATCGGGCATAATCGAACAAAACACGGTTTTTAAACGACTGCGCTTGCAATTATTTGCTTGAAACGTTTCTTGTTTTAACTAATACCGAATTCGACAATAATTCAATCGAAGTCATCAACAATACAAACTTAAGCGTCGAAATTTTTGCGTTTAAATAAGCTGACGGTAAAGCGATGAAATATACAAAAATATTATTACGTGTTTATAGAATTGCTTTTTATAAAATCAAAGTCGCTGACTTCGTATAAGGTTACTGAAAACTTAAGGGCTTTTTTTACAATACTATTTTGTACCGCCGAAATCGACAAAAAACCCGTCGATAGCAACGAAAAACCCGCAAAAATCAATGAAAAAACTCGTCGATAGCAACGAAAAACCGTCAGTAGCGACGACGAAACCATCGAAAATTTTAAAAAAATCCGACGAAAATCCGTCGGATTTTTATTTTTCTGAGCGTTGCGCTTTATTTGACAATTTTACGTTTTAAACTTATTCAAGCGATGCGCTTTTTCGGGCAATTCAACGCTAAACTATATCAATTGACGTTAACGTGGGAAATCCCCGTTTCGTCTTTAAACTGTTCGACGGTGAGATTTGCCGTTACTCCGGAAGAATTTATGTTATTGCAAAGCGCGGATATTCTTTCTGATTTCAAGGCGTATTCTTCGTCGCTGTCGCAATAGCCCAAGCCGTAATTAGGTATATAATAATAAGTTAAATTTTGTCCTACCGTAAGCGTCGATAAATGACAATTATCGAAGGCATAGAGGGCAATTATTTTACAATTTGACGCTACGGTATATGTAAACCCCGCTTTTTTAGGCGGATAATAAACGACGGTATATTTATTTTTAGTGTAAAGAACGCCGTTTAACGAAGAAAACCTTTGGTTAGAGTCGGCAACCGATACGGAGGTTAAAGTGGAACATCTCAGCGCGACGTCCCATATAAACCTCGTCCGTGAGGGGATAGAAACGCTTATAACGCCCGTTTTCAGTACGGGTGATAAAGTAGTATTGACGTTGCCGTAAATCGAGCCTATAGTCGCAACCGCGTACTCTATACCCGAACGTTTTACCGTTTCGGGGATAACGACGTTGCCGACTTTGTCGCAAGAAATAAGTTGCAAACTATCGTAACCGTCGATGACGTAGGTAAAACCGTCCTCGGTTAATTCGGTAAAGATCGTTTCGGACGACGAATAATCGGCTTCCGCTACGTTTTTAGGCAAATCGTAAAGTTTATCGTCTTTTAAAGAAGAAGATACAAGGGTTTTGTTTGCAAAGTGGGATTCTTTAAAATTGTCGTCGGTTTCGGGCTTGCAAAAGTAAGTATAAATTTTGCCGTTCGCGTTGAAAGGCTGGTCGTCCCAGGTCAGGTCGAAATTATAGTATTTATTGTCGATTTTAACAAGATTCCAGGCGTGATTTTCATAACCGCCGTTTCCAAAGCCCACCCCCGTAACCAACAAATTATCTATGCCGGATAAATTAAGCAACAACTGAAAGGCTTTAGCGTAACCCTCGCAAACGGCGCCGTCTATCGTTTTGGTTCCGTTCAAAAATACGCCGAGTACGTTATGCGCCCAGTTTTCGGTACTCGGATAACCCGCGTCGTCGTAGGCGTAATCGACGTGTTCCACTATGGCGTCGTGATAAAGAAGCGCTTTACGGTAATCGCTGTCGCCGACGTTAGCCCGCTTATAAAAAGCCCTGACGCTCGTTTCGAGTTCGGCGTTTGTTTTCGACCTCTCTGTTTCCGAAGCGAAATCGTCGGTTACGACGGGATACAGCGCAGAAGAAGAATATAAAGTTTTAGTCGATAGCCAGTAGTAAAGGGGGTTATCCGCTTTGAAAACCGAGTAAACGTTCATTGCACGGTCTTTACTAAGCCCCAACGAGGAAAAATCTATCGCTTCGAGGGTATAATTGTTTTCAAGCCCGGAAGGCGTAACGAGGGCGTTGCCTTTTTTATGGAACGACGCGATTTTTTTATCCAACAAATCGTAGAAAGCGGCGTCGTTTCCGCTGAGCGTCCCGTAACCGTATTTACCGCCGGAAAGAGAGAGCAAGTCGTTTGAAGCAACGTCGTAACCGCATACGGAGCATTTTCCGTCGCCCGACGTGGTGTGTTCGGCGTAGTTACCTACGGGCGCGTCCTCACAACCGCAAACGGGTAAATTCCAATGCCCGCCGATATCGTATTGCCATTCGGTGGCATATTTGTGCGTATGCGCAAGTTTAGGGATGACTTCGCTTACTTCCTCGCCGCAGACGGAGCAAACCGAGGTTTTAAGTCCTTCTTCGGTTTCCGTCGGGTTTTTTACGATTGTAAAGGATTCGAAAGAGTGATCGGCAAGGGGAACGACGGTTGTTTTTTCCGAGATTTCAAGTTGACAATTTTCATCGAGGAAATACTTTTTACAGCCCGGGCAGTACCAATACTCCACGTTGCCTTTTTCGGTACACGTAGATGCTTTTGGTTTTGTGTGAACAGTTTCGTGCTTGTGAGGGTTCAGTATGCCCGAAATAATACCGCAACCCGTAACGCTTAACGAAAGCATTATCGTTATAAGACAAATAAAAAGTGTCTTTGATATATGCTTTATGTCTTTAACGGAAAAAAGTTTTTTCATTGTAATACCCTGAAAGTTATAATTTATAAATACACTTTAACATAAAAAAACCAAAAAGTAAACGAAGTTTATGTTGTGATTGTATTAAATGCGCAAAATTTCAATAATCGCTATTGACAACGGTAAGTACCGGTGGTACTATTATATGGCGCGCACTAAGCGAATAAAGGCTATAAAAAGGAAGTTACAGTTGAACGAATTTATTAAAACCTATACTTTAAGAACGTCGGATTTTAATTGCAATAAAAAATTACGCCCGTCAAGCGTACTCGATTTGTTTCAGGACGCCGCAGGGATTCACGCAAAATTACTCGGCAGCGGGTTTGAAGATTTTAAAAAGAAAAACATAGCGTGGGTTATAACGGGCATAAAATACGAAATTATCAAAGATATCGGTATGTACAGCGACCTTTCCGTAAAAACCTGGCCGCTTAAACCGTCCGCCGTTAAATTTCAGCGTGATTTTACTGTCTGTTTTGACGGTGAAACGGTTATAAAAGGCTCGACCATGTGGTCGATAATAGACTTTGCGACGCGTAAAATTTCCGTTCAGAAAAACGTTTATCCCGAAGCGCTTGATTTTAAAGAGGAAAAATCCTTCGACGAACGATTTTCAAAAATAATTTTGCCCGAGGAAGCATCTTTTACTTATAAGGGGAGCGTAAAAACCGTTAATTCCGATATAGACGTAAACGGACACGTCAATAACGTAAAATACCCGAATTTTGTTACCGACCTTTGCGGTACGGAAGTAGAAAATTACAAGTCGTTCCGCATAGAGTATCACAGAGAATTGCTTTTAGGCGAAGTAGTAGATATTTACGGCGCAAAACGTGCCGATTCGTTTTTCGTGTACGGAAAACGAGGGGATAATCCGATTTTTACCGCCGAATATTCCGAATAAAAAAACGGGCTGTCGTACGTTGTTAAAACCAACTTACGACAGCCTTTTTTTGCGGTTTAGTTATTGTTTTAAAAAACAAGAATAAAAAAAGCGGCGACCGCATAACGCGACAACCGCTTTGTGTGGAGCTGCTAGGCGGATTTGAACCGCCGACCTCATCCTTACCAAGGATGCGCTCTACCGACTGAGCCATAGCAGCAATCAATCACAACGTTAATATTTTATATAATATCAACCCGAATGTCAACTTATTTTTCGGTAAAATCAAAAAGAATTTATAAGAATATAAATTTTCGGTAAAAAATAACGAAAACTCAATTAAAAAATCTTGCAAAGCCGTTTTTTTTATGTTACAATAATAGGGCTTTGAAAGAAGTCGCTTTTTTTAGCGTTAAAAAAAGCCGAAAAACAGCGTACTTGCGATGTAACACGGCGCTACGCGATACGCTAACGTATAGCGCGCCGTTAACGCAGTACGGTTGCTGTTTTGTACGCTATTAAATATAATACGCTACTGTGGCTCAGTCGGTAGAGCAGCTGATTCGTAATCAGCAGGTCGCCGGTTCAAATCCGGCCAGTAGCTCCAAGGAAAAGACCTTTTCGTAAACGGAAAGGTCTTTTGTTTTAGGTTTTTAGTTGTTTTTTAAAACGTTACAGGCGGTTTTTTAACCCGCCGTAAAGGGTATTCCGCATTGCGGAGTAATTCGGCGGCTACGGTATAATTTTTTGTTGCAAAACAAAAAATTATACCTTTTTATTTTGCAATCGCGTTTTATACGTTCCAAAGTCCGTTGGCTTTAATTTTTTGGTTTACGCTATGATTGCCAAGCCAATTATCGGATTGTATCGCTTTGCCGTTTACGGCAAGGTAGGAACGGTTAAATGCCGCTAAAACTTCTATCAACGTTTTTTCAAGTATTTTTATTTCTTCTTTGTCCGTTAACGGTATCACGCAACAAGTCGCGTTATTTTTCAGGTATTCAGACACTTCTTTTTCTATATCCGGTACATATACGCTTTTTTTATTCCAATCGTCGAGGGGTAAACCCTTCTTATTAAGCAACGCGCGTCCGACGTGTTTTCTGAAAATGCTGTGGTCTTTATCTTCTTTTTCAAAGTGTTGTTTAAGCCTTGCTAAGAGCGATTTTTCGGCTTTTCCGACGCGGGTTATACGGTCGTAATCACCGTATTTTTCGCCTTTTTCAAAGATAATATAAACGCCTCCGCCTTTGGGAATTTCGCCCGAAAACTCACCGTTGCCGCGATATGTATAACGTGGTAAAGTGTTTAATGCTTCATGTATTTTATCATAAGCAATTTTTAAGTCGCTATTGCAAATGCCGATAAGTTTGTTATACATTTTATCACTCCTTTTTAATTTTCCTTTTTCCAGATAACGGGGGTTACGCCGTCGGTATCGTAATGCCAGTAATTGCCGTCGTATGCCGTGCCTTCCGCATTAAGCGAAGGCTCGCTTTCGCTGTAATAATACCGCGCCGCGCCCGTTAATTTATAATTGTACGAACCGATCGAAATATTGCGCCATTGCTCCGCCGTACCTTTATAATAAACCGTTTTAAGTCCGCTACAATCATCGAACGCAGACTCACCGATAGAAGTCACGCCGTTACCGATAGTTACGCTTGATAGACCGCTGCAACCTCTGAACGCATCACTACCGATAGAAGTCACGCCGTTACCGATAGTTACGCTTGATAGACCGCTGCAACCTCTGAACGCATCACTACCGATAGAAGTCACGCTGTTACCGATGGTTACGCTTGTTAAACCGCTGCAACCACGGAACGCAGAAGACGCAATGCCTTTCGTACCGTCTTTTATTTCCGCAGTAGTTAATGAAGTGTTTATTACGCCGATTACCCATGTATCTACGTAACGGATACCTTTTGTGGTTTTTATCAATTTATCACAACCCTCGAACGCATAACGACCGATAGAAGTCACGCTGTCGGGGATTGTTACGCTTGTCAGACCGCTGCAACCACGGAACGCACCACTACCGATAGAAGTCACGCTGTCGGGAATGGTTACGCTTGTTAAACCGCTGCAACCACTGAACGCAGCACTACCGATAGAAGTCACACCGTTACCTATAGTTACGCTTGTTAAACCGCTGCAATAACTGAACGCATAACTACCGATAGAAGTCACACTGTCGGGAATGGTTACGCTTGTAAGTCCGCTACAATCATCGAACGCAGACTCACCGATAGAAGTCACGCTGTCGGGGATTGTTACGCTTGTTAAACCGCTGCAACCACTGAACGCAGAATAACCGATAGAAGTCACGCTGTCGGGGATTATTACGCTTGTTAATCCGCTGCAACCATAGAACGCAGAACTACCGATAGAAGTCACACTGTCGGGGATAGTTGCGCTCGATAAACCGCTGCAACCACGGAACGCACCACTACCGATAGAAGTCACGCTGTCGGGGATACGGACCGCCTTCATGTAGTTGTACCAGTAAAATTGATTTGATAATATATCCGTCGTACCGTCGGGGATGACGTACGTTACGGTGTGATTTGCAACTTTGTTTTTAAAAATCGTTCCGTCAACGTAATTACTGTTTTTTGCAAAAGATATCTCGGTTAAACTTTCAGGTATATCGTTTATACCGTCGCCGAAAAGATAATATAATTGCTTGTCGTAAGCGCCGGAAATTACGAGGCGTTTAAGAGAAGTGCAACCCTGAAACAACTTTGCGTCGTAATTTTCAAACCCGCCGTCAAAAGTTACCGAAGTAATATCCGCGTTGTTTCTGAATATTCCGTCCGCAAGTTTTGTAACCGCAACGCCGTTTATTTTGGCGGGTATAACTACGTCGGTTACGCCGCCTAAAAATTCGGTCAGGGTAACTTCACCGTTTGCTTCGGTGTAAGAAAAGGTGTCCGTAACGCTTTTCCATTTTGCGGAAAGTGTAATATCTCCCGTTAAAAGTGTACCGCTTTCAAACTTTTGTTCGCCGATAAACCACCCTACAAACGCAAAGTTTTCCCTTGTTATTACGGGTAGAGTATAGTCTTCGCCGTAATTTATCGTCATAGGCGAAACGATGCTACCATTGTTCGCTTCAAACGTAATCGTGCTTTTCGCTATTACCCATTGGGCGGTTAATTCCGCGCCGCTTGTTTTTTGCCAATTACCGGATTGTTCGTAAGCGGTTTCGCCCTCCTTCCATCCGAGGAATACGTAATTTTCCCTTACGGGCGTGGGAAGGACGTAATCTTCGTTATATCTTACGGTCACGTCGGCAATATCGCTCCCGCCGTCGGGGTTGAATTTTATAACGTATTCGTTGGCGAGCCACTTCGCTTTTAGCGTCACGCTTTCGGTAACTGTGTAAGCGAGGAATTTCCATTCGCTGCTTTTAACGTACCAGCCGCCGAAGGTATAACCCGTCTTCGCGGGCGCGTCGGGTTCAAGCGCCTTCTTGCCGTCCGATATCTGTTGACTTTGTACTTCGCTTCCACCGTCGGAATCGAAGGTAACGGTATGTTTTTCTTTTACCGCAAGTTTTCCGTTTACAAGGTCGTAAAACCATTCTTCTTCCGTTCCGCTATAACCGTACTTTTCTTTGTAGAGTTCATAAGCGGACTTACCGTTAGCGCCGTCTTTTCCGTCCTTACCGTTAAGACCGTCTTTGCCGTTAGTACCGTCTTTACCGTCGGCGCCGTTAGTACCGTCCTTACCGTCGGCGCCGTTAGTACCGTCTTTGCCTTTTAACCAGTTTAAAAAGTCTGCTTGGGTACCGGTGTTTCCGTTGTCGAGCCAAATCTGATAAGCGGACTTACCGTCAATACCGTCTTGACCGTTAGTGCCGTCTTTTCCGTCCTTACCGTTAAGACCGCTGTCGCCCGTGTCGCCCTTTTCTCCTTTTTCGCCTTTGTCGCCTTTATCGCCCTTTTCTCCTTTAATGGTTTTAAGCCATTCTTCGTAAGATAAGGGAGTAGTTCCGTTTTCCTGCGCGTACGCAACGTACACGTTGTAAACGGAAACGATGTCCTTGTCGCGGTTATCCGTCTTACCTATGTCAAATTTACAAGCGATAACGCCGAAAATCAAACAAGTTAAGCAAACTGCGCCAAAAATTCCCACAAAAATCTTTTTAAATCGTTTCATTATAACCTCCTTAACGATTCCCTTTTATGGTAATTATAACATAATATTCGTGTTTTGTATAGTATAATTGTAATAAATATTGTATTTATGTGCAAAAATATCGTGTACGTTGTGATTATACTACATAATACCCGTCACATAATATCACTAAACAAGTGTAAAATTTAAGTAGAATATTTCAGGCGGTACGTTATGGATAAAAGAGAAATCATTGCGCGGATAGGCTATTTTCGTACGAAAGCCGAATTGTCCCAAAAAGCCTTATCTATGGATATAGACATGAACTGGGGCTACATCAATCGGCTCGAAAGCAAAAAAGACTTTCTTCCGAGCGTCGAAACTTTATTGCGCATAATTAAAGCGTGTAAAATTACCGAAGAAGAGTTTTTTTCAAAAGACTACGAACATTACTCGGAAGATAAATATATACTGATGAAAATCAAGCAACTTACCCCCGAAAAAAGAGAAGCGCTTTTAAAATTTTTGTAAAAATTTTTAAAACGCCTTAATGAGTAATCATACCAAACCACCAAAAAGATTTTTTGAATATTATTCACGGTTCGGATTCTGTTCGTCATCTGCTTATTACCTAAGCATTGTTGCGGAGAAGAAATCGCCGCTTTAATAAACGCTTTAATAAACGCTTTTGTAAACGCGACACATTTTATCAAAGTGTAAAAATTTAATTTTCGTCGGGTGAATTTACTCGTTTTTATTGACAAAAGGTTTATCTTCGGGTAAACTATTCTCGTAAGAGTTTATGCGATGCGTTTCCCGGCGCCCGTTAAGCCTTACTACATTATAAGGAGGACTTTTTATGAAAAAATTGTCTAAAGTTTTAGCGGTATTGTTAATTGCCGTGTTCTTATCCACAGCGTTAGTCGCTTGCTCGCCAAACTCTAACCCCGATAAGGCGAAAGCCGGGCTTGAAAAAGCAGGTTACAGCACCACGAAATTCAGCGACGCCCTTAGTCTTACCGTGACGGAAACGGCGTTAGGTTGCCAAAGAGGGGATATTATCGCAATCGTAAGCGGTACTAAAACCAACGATGACAAAAGCGTAGATACCGTTACCATAATTTACTTTAAAGACGCCACCGCCGCTAAAAATTGCTGGGATAAAGCAAAACCTTACCTTGAAAAGGAAGAAAAGAAGGATACCGAAAGCGATATTATAGTAAAAAGATCTGGTAAAATGATTTACGCCGGTACGAAAGCGGCTATCGATGCGGCTAAGTAACGCCGATTACGACGGATAGTCAAATTTACAAGGATATTAAATTATTTAAAAAACTTCTCGTTTATACGGGGAGTTTTTTTAAAAAGCCTTGACAAATCGTTCATTGTGTTATATACTTTTCGTACAAGTTGCGTAGTCCGGAATAATTCTGTTACTGCGTCGTTTTTGGAGGATTATCATGTTGACGGAGATGAATTTGCTTGTTTTGTCCTGGACGGCTAAAAACGTGTTGCTTTCCGTTTTAATTGTTTTAGGCGTAATTTTGGTTGAAGTTATAGCGGTTTCTTTAATTTTAAGAAAAATTTACGGCAAAAAACGCCCGACGGGTAGCGTAAGCGAAAGTTCTGAAATCAAAAATAACGCTACCGATACCGTTTGCGACGAAGCCGAACCCACCGTATGCGAACAAAAAACCGAAGCCGAACCAGCCGTATGCGAACCTGTTTCCGAAAAAGCGCGGGATGAGATTTTTAATGAAGTTTTCGGGCTTGATAAAATTCAGTCGCCCGAAAAACTCGATTCCTTAAACGACGTAAAGGAATCCGTAGCCGAAGAAGCAGCCGCCACCGAAGTCACCGCCGAAGAAACCGCCGAAGATGCGGTAGAAAAAGCGGATATAGAAGAAACGGTTATCGACCTCCCCGTCGATGAAGCGACAGAAAACGAACCCGTCGCTTTCGATGCAAAAGAAGATGTTTTCACGCCGACAGATTCCTACGGTGTAACAACCCCGCCCGCCGACGGTTTAACCGGATATTCGGTCGTTAAAAAGCCGAGTTTTGCCGGCATAAACGTAAAGATACGTTACGTAAAAAGTTTTTCGGCAAAACTTTGTCAGTCGAACGATTTGTTGAAAGAAAGATACAGCGCGTTAAAAAACGAACTTTTATCCTATAAAAAGGCAAAGGCGAGAATGAGTTGGCATTTTGAAACCTTCCGCGCGGGGCGCCCCGTTATCGCTAAATTTGCGATTACCGGAAAAACCCTTTCGTTGTATCTCGCGCTCGATCCTTCCGAATTTGCCGATACCAAATATCACTTTAAAGACGTTTCCGGGGTTAAAAAATATCAAGCCGTTCCGATGCGTTTGAAAATCAAGTCCAACCGCTCGGTAAGATGGGCAAAAGAATTGATTTACGTAATGTCCGAAAAACTCGGTCTGAAACGTTTCGATAAAGACGAGGTAGATTTTTATCCCGAATACAAGTCGCTTGAAGAATTGATCGACTTGAAACTCGTTAAAGTTATTAAAACCGACGACGAAACTTCTTTTGAAAGCGTTCGTAACGATTTGTTCGATTACGTTGAGCCGTCGCCGTTACCGAAGTTGCGCGGAAGCGACGCGCCTCTTGCCGTCATATCCGAAGTAAGTCTTGACGAAGCCGAAGAAATAGAATTTAAGGCTGACGAAGTTGCGGCTACGACCGCCGAAACAGCAGAAACGCCCGTTGAAATGGCAGAAACAACGGTTGAAGCCGAGGAAACGCCTGTTGAAGCGGAGGAAGAATTTAAGGTTGACGAAGTCGCCGTTATGACTGACGAAGCCGAAACCAAAGAAGCCGAAGCGTTAGAACCGCCGATTGAAACGGCAGAAACGCCTGTTGAAGCAGAGGAGGCGCCCGCTGAAGCGGAGGAAGCACCCGCCGCGGAAAATAGCGACGAAGCCATAGAAACCGAAACCGACGATTCCGTTCCGAATTTTACCGACAGCAAGGAAGAAATAAAACCGCTTACCGAAAGAGATTTTGAAATAGTCGAGTCGGTAACCGTGCCGAAAGCGGAAAAAGAAATGACCGACGAAAAAGCCGAAAGTTTAATCGAAACGGTTACAAACGTCGATAATAAATACCCGAAAGGTAATAAAAAAGCAATAATTAACGTCGATACTCTTTCAAAATGCTTTGCTTCGGGCGATACCGTCAACGTGCGTACTCTTATAAAAAAGAACCTTGCGCCCAAAAACGCTGGCTACGTAAAAGTGCTTGGCAGGGGACTTTTAAATAAACCGCTTATCGTCGAAGCAAATGATTTCACCGTAAACGCCGTTAAAATGATTCTTTTGACCGGCGGAAGGGTTGTACAAATCGAAGACTAAGGTTTATTCGCGCCAAAACCGATATTTTTCAAATCGAAACGAGATTTATCTTTCAAATTGAAAACCGATATTTATCTTACAAATCGAAAAAAATATTTATCTTACAAATCGTAAACCGATATTTATCTTACAAATCGAAAAAAATATTTATCATACAAAAAACCGTCTTCGGGCGGTTTTTTTGCGTTTATTTCGCTTGTTAATACTTTTTTTCCTTTATAAAAACTAAATTTAAGAAAAATTTATGAATTATCTAAAACGTCAAAAACCTTTGTATAAAACCGTCTTTCGACGGTTTTTTTGCGTTTATTCTGTTTATTAAAGTATTTTTCTTCTTTTTAAAAACTAAATTTAAGAAAAATTTATGAATTATCTAAAACGTCAAAAATCTCTGTATAAAAACCGTCTTCGGGCGGTTTTTTTGCGTTTATAGTGTCTAAAAAAGTATATGAATTTTGAATTTCGGCTTAAAAAAACCGAAGTCGGGAAAATCTTTCCGTAACTTCGGCATTTTTTAATCGATAATTTTCATTTTCCATTTAACGTTGAATGAAAAAGTAAGTTTTACGTCGCAAAATTGCTTGATTTTAGAATTGATTTTGTTGATAGCGGGTTTGATTACGTCGCTAAAGGAACGTTTTTTTATTTCTTCAAGCAAACTTTCCATTAAGGCTTCGTAGTTACTCATCGAACAGGGAAAATCGTTTTCGGCGTAGGCTATAACGTTAAATTTAAGCGTTCCGTTTTCGTCCTTCCCGTCGTAGGTAAATTTGACGTAGTTTCCCGCGTAATGACCTTTAAAAACGCTGTACGGATCGTTTTTCGACATAATAAAATAATCGTAATAACCCTGCCTGCCTTTGAAACGCTCAAAGTATTGTACGGCGTAGTTTATTGCGCTTTCAACAGTTTTTTCTTCGCTTAAACGCTTTAATGCGTCTTCAACCGCAGTTATGGTCAGTTGTTTGTTATTGCTCAAAATAATATCCTCCCTGAAATTTCTTCGGTTAAACTTTTAAATTCGCTTTTCTGTGTTTTAGCCTCCCTTGTATAAAATAGGAAAACATTTTAGCCTCCCTTGTGTAAAGGGAGGTGGCACGCGTCAGCGTGACGGAGGGATTGTTTTATATATTTCGCCCGTCCATATCAGCCTTCCCCTCGGAGGAGGAAGGTGTCGCGTAGCGACGGATGAGGTGTTTTATATAATCCGCCGTTCCCTTTTGTATCTATCCGCCAGCAAAAAAGGATAGGCATAAACCTATCCTTTTTTGCTGGTGGAGATAGTCGGGGTCGAACCGGCGACCTCTTGAATGCCATTCAAGCGCTCTACCAACTGAGCTATACCCCCGTGGCGTGTTACCTTATATATGATAACACACGAAAAGGTAAAAATCAATCGTTTTTTCGATATTTTTACGACTATACTACTAAAAAATCAAAGAAAATTATCTGCTTTTGAAATAAAAAGCCGTTATAAACGTTAAATAGTTATAAAGTATATTTATAGTCGGTTTGAAAGTTGCGCAAAATTCAGTAATCCAAGGGGAAACGTTTGCACATATCGGCAACCGTTTTACGGGCTTTTTTGATTGCGGATTTGCCGTTTATTATTACGTCCGAAATAATATCGGCAATCGTAATCATCTCGGCTTCTTTCATTCCTCTCGTCGTAACGGCGGGCGTGCCTATTCTTATACCGCTCGTTACGGTAGGTTTACGTTTTTCGTTCGGCACGGTGTTTTTGTTTACGGTGATATTTGCTTTTTCCAAAAGGTTTTCTGCTTCCATGCCCGTAACGAGGGTGTCCGATAAGTCGAGAAGCATCAGGTGATTATCCGTTCCGCCCGAAACGAGATCGATGCCGTTTTTCGTAAACTCGTCCGCCATCGTTTTCGCGTTTAAAACGACTTGTTTTTGATAAGACTTAAATTCGGGGCGCAACGCTTCGCCGAAAGCGACCGCTTTACCCGCTATGACGTGTTCGAGGGGACCGCCCTGCGTTCCGGGGAATATGGCTTTATCTATTAGTTTAGCGCACTTTTCTTTACACAGAATAATACCGCCGCGCGGACCGCGTAACGTTTTATGAGTCGTACTCGTAACCACGTCGGCGTAAGGGACGGGGTTTTGATGAAGCCCTGCCGCCACAAGCCCCGCGATATGCGCCATATCTACCATCAGATAGGCGCCGACTTCATCGGCAATTTGTCTGAACCTTGCAAAATCTATTGCGCGAGGGTAGGCGCTTGCTCCCGCAACTATCATTTTAGGCTTTGTATTTTTTGCGAGTTTTTCGACTTCGTCGTAATCGATCAATCCGCTTGAGGGATCGACGCCGTACGGTACGATATTGAAATATTTACCGCTTACGTTCACGGGAGAACCGTGGGTAAGGTGTCCGCCGTGGGATAAACTCATGCCCATTAAAGTGTCGCCGGGGGATAAAAGGGCGAAATAAACCGCAAAATTTGCGCTTGCGCCGCTATGAGGCTGAACGTTTGCGTGTTCCGCGCCGTACAACGTTTTTAATCTTTCTATTGCTACGCTCTCGATAATATCGATGTTCTTACAACCGCCGTAATAGCGTTTGCCGGGATAACCTTCTGCATATTTATTCGTCAACACGCTACCCATTGCTTCCAGAACGGCTCTCGAAGCAAAATTTTCGCTTGCGATAAGTTCCAACGTATTTTTTTGTCTTTTGGTTTCGCTTTTGATGGCGTCGTAAATAACGTAATCGCAAAATTTAAGGTGAGAATAACCGATCGGCATACTTTATCCTCCGTTTAAAAGTCAGTTTATGGTACGATGATAACATAAAAAGATACAAAAATCAAATTATTTGGCAAAGGAATTTCAAAGCCTTTAAAAGAAAAAAGTTTTTGAAGTAAAAGGCGAAACTAAAACCCCCTTTATTATGCTTGACAAAAGAAACGTTTTATTATAAAATGTAAAAAAATATCGAAGGTTATACGCATCTTCATATAGAAGTTTATACGTATCTTCGGTTGCTCGTCTTGGCTGTTTACGTCGGGGCTTATTTTTATTTTAGAGGGATTCCAATCATTATCACTAATTATTTTTGCGGGAACAAATCGGTTTTTGCTGTGTTAAACTCCCATCACCGTACGTATAGTACGCTTTCGGTCGTTTGCCTTGCAAAAACTTAACCTAAATCGGCGATTTCTTCGCCGCAAAAATGCTTCGCACCGAAAAGAGCGCATTTTCAGATGATTTTTCGTGAGCGTAAGGGATGCCGTACTATCCGTACTGCTCCCGAGCGGTCACGGAAAAGGGCTGAAAAGACGCCTTTTCGGTAATTAGCGATGACGAATGGAATCCCTAGCAAGTTTTAAGTTAAACCGACAGCAAAAATATTTGAGTGAGGTATATATGAACAAAAGCGTTCGTCAATTCGTTTTGCCCGTTCTTTCTGCCGCGATATGGGGGGCGGCTTTTTTGGCGCAGGGTAATTTAAGCAACGTTTTACCGCCGTTTTTTATAAATTTTGCAAGGAGTATGCTTGCCGTAATAACGCTTTCGGTAGTTGACGTTTGTTTTACTTCGGTTAAAAAAGCGCAAAAAAAAGAGACAAAACCAATAAATAAAAAAATGTTTATAATCGGCGGAACGTGTTGCGGGTTATCGCTTTGCGTGGCTGTGAATTTACAACAATTAGGTATTGACTACGGCGCTACGGCGGGGGAAGCCGCGTTTATTACCACTTTATATATGGTTCTCGTGCCGATATTCGGGGTGATTTTAAAAAGAAAAATCGGTTTGAACGTTTGGATATCCGTAGTTTTTGCCGTTATAGGGCTTGCGTTTATCTGTGAAATCCATACGCTTAACTTCAGTATCGCGTATTTGTATCTTATACTCGCCGCGCTTTTTTTTGCCATGCAGATAATGTTCGTGGACTACTTCGTCGGATATGTTGACGGAATAAAATTGTCGTGCGCTCAATTTTTAATAACGGGCGTTTTGTCGGGCGTTATTTCTCTGTGCGTGGAAAAGGTGGAGACGACTGCTTTTAAAGAGGCGATATTTCCGCTTTTATACCTCGGCGTATGTTCGAGCGCGATAGGTTATACCTTGCAAATTACAGCGCAAAAGGGAACTAATCCCGCCGTCGTTTCTCTTTTATTATCGTTTGAATCGGCTTTTGCTCTTTTGTTCGACGTTGTGGCTTGTTTGTTCACGGGAAACAAAATCAACGAAACACCCATGCAATTTTTGGGCTGTTTTCTTATGTTTACGGCTATAGTTTTATGTCAGATAAATTCTTTCAAGCGCAAAAAAAAGAAAAAGGAAGCGGATAATCGACCATAATTTACGAAATCTTAACGATATCGTAACAAATTGTAGTGCAAGAAAAGTAATTTTTCTTGCTTTTTTTGTATTTTTGCATTACAATAGTAATGTTATGACAGAGAAAATTTTAACTTACGTAGCGTTATTTCTCGCTATTTTGGTAGTTATGCCGGCGCATGAATTCGCCCACGCGTTCGTAGCGTATAAATCGGGGGACGAAACGCCGAAGATTCACGGAAGACTTACCCTGAATCCGTTTGCGCATTTCGACGCAGTCGGGCTTATCATGCTTTTGGTAGCGAAATTCGGCTGGGCAAAACCCGTTCCCATAAACCCGTATAATTTCAGACATTTAAGGCGCGATTACTTTTTGGTATCGATAGCGGGCGTAACGATGAACCTCATTCTGGCATTCCTGCTGTATCCCGTTTATCTTGTCGCGGCGACGTATTTACCGACCGGGCTTGACAGCAATTTTTTAAATCTTGCCGTCTTACTTTTAAAACTTACGCTTTATTGTATCTTTGTTTTGAACGTAAATCTTCTCGTGTTTAATCTTATACCCGTGTTTCCGCTTGACGGTTTCAGGGTGATGGAAGTTATTTTTTATAAAAAGCCGAACAGTAAAGTTTTACAATTTTTGCGTAAATACGGTCATATTTGTTTGCTCGCGCTGATTTTAATCAACTGGTTGACGGAGTACGTTCCGCAATTAGTTTACGTTGATTTATTCGGTTTTCTGATGAGTGTTTTGACGGCTTGGGTAAGATTTCCGATAGAATTGTTCTGGCATTGGATTTTTAACTTATTCATTTGATTTCGAGGGTAAAAAGTGGCTGCAAGCGATAAGAAAAAAGTTAATATAGATAAGTTCGAGTCGGTCGTAGATTATAATACTAAACTCGAAAATTTCGACGGCCCGCTCGACCTTTTGCTGTACCTTATAAAACAGGCGCAAATAGAAATTAAAGATATTTTCGTATCCGAGGTTACCGAACAGTTTTTGGAATACATTCAATCGGTTGACAGGCTCGATATAGAAAAAGCAAGCGAGTATCTGGCAATGGCTGCTACCATACTGGATATTAAAGCCCGTTCGGTATTGCCGTCGCTCGAACCCGAAGAAACGGAGGAAGATCCGAAAGCGGCTTTGATAAGAAAAATAGAGGAATACAAGATTTTCAAAGAAAAAGCCGAACAACTCAAAGAAATCGAAACGGTTGACAGGTTTTATAAAGAACCGGACGAGTCTGCTTTCGACGTAAGAATAATTTATAAAGATTTTACTCTTCAAGGGCTTATCAAGGCGTTTGCCAAACTTATGGAGCAGGTCGATATAAGGGAGGTAAACAGAACTACCGATAAAAGCATACCGAAAGAAGTCTTTACCGTAAGAGATAAAATCGAATTTATAAAAGAAACCCTTTTAGAACGCGAAAGTTGCAGTTTTTTTGAGTTATTTACGAGGTATTACACCAAAAACGAATTGATTACGACCTTTCAAGCCATGCTCGAACTTTTGAAGCATCAGTATATTCTTGTTGAGCAGAAGGCGATTTACGACGATATTACGATAACTTTAAACCCTGACAGGAGTGAAGAAATTGGAGAAATTGACGAGTATAATTGAGTCTATTTTATTTATAAGCGGTAAAGCCGTAGCAATAAGCGATATTTCCGAAAGAATAGACTACACCGATAGAGAAATTTTAAAAGCGGCAAAATTGCTTCAGGAAAAATATTCCGATCCTTGCGGAATAAATTTATTGATTTTCAATAACAAATTACAATTTTCGTCTAACCCTAAAAATGCAGAGCCGGTTTCGCTCGTTTTAAATCCCATAAGGGAAAGAGAACTTTCCAAAAGTATGCTCGAAACGGCTGCTATCGTCGCGTATAAGCAACCGGTTACGAGGCTCGATCTTGAAGAAATAAGGGGTAACAGCGAGTACGCTATCCAAAAACTTCTCGAAATGAAGGTTATTGAAGTCGTAGGACGCAAGGATGCCGTAGGTCGCCCCGTACTTTTCGGTACGACGGACGAATTTTTAAAACGATTTCAGATATCGTCGCTTGACGAATTGCCCGATTACGACGAACTTATGGCTCGTATAAAGATGTCAACGGGTACGGACGATTCTTATTTGTACAAAAAACCCGAATACGTCGAGGGTAAAGCGGATACCCCGCAGGAAATCGATTTTTCTTCTTTAAAAACAAGAGGCGAAGTCAACGACGAAAAACTCGAAGAATTCGAGTTCCCGAATATAGAAGAAGAAGTTCCCGATTTTCTGGAAGGCGAAAATTACACCGTGTTGTCGGCTGAAGAAGACGATGACGACGATGACGACGAATAAACCGAGATATTAAAACGAATAAAACGAGATATTAAAACGGAGTTGTTTTTATGAATATAAGAGAAGAATCACTTAAAAAACACGCAGAATGGAAAGGCAAAATCGAAATTGTTTCGAGAGTGGAAGTCGATACGAGAGAAAAACTTTCCTTAGCCTATACGCCGGGAGTTGCAGAACCTTGTATGGCGATTCATGAAGACGTAGAAAAGAGTTTCTGCCTTACAAGGCGTTGGAATACCGTTCCCGTAATAACCGACGGAACAGCTGTTTTGGGCTTGGGTGACATCGGTCCCGAAGCGGGTATGCCCGTAATGGAAGGCAAATGCGCTTTATTCAAAACTTTCGGCGGCGTCGATGCTTATCCGTTATGCATCAAATCAAAAGATACGGAAGAAATAATTAAAACCATCAAACTTTTATCGGGTTCTTTCGGCGGAATAAACCTTGAAGATATTTCCGCGCCGCGTTGCTTTGAAATCGAAACGAGATTAAAAGAAGAACTCGACATACCCGTTTTTCACGACGACCAGCACGGTACGGCGATAGTAACCGCCGCTGCGCTTATCAACGCGTTGAAAATCGTCGGTAAAAAAATGGAAGATATTAAAGTGGTCGTTAACGGCGCGGGCGCCGCAGGCACCGCGATAGTTAAATTTTTATTGAATTTCGGCGTTAAAGATATAGTGGCGTGCAGTCGGAACGGTATTTTGGAAGATACGCAATCCTTTAACCCGGCTCAAAGAGAATTATCAAAGATAACTAATCCGAGAAAACTCGTCGGCAAACTTGACGTTGCAATGAGCGGAGCCGACGTTTTAATAGGCGTTTCGGTTGCCGACTGCGTTACGAAAGATATGGTTCGCTCGATGGCGGATAAACCTATCTTATTTACGTGCGCAAATCCCGTACCCGAAATTTTGCCTGAGGACGCTTTCGACGCGGGTGCGTACATCGTGGGGACGGGGTCCTCGCAGTACGCAAACCAGATAAACAACGTTCTTGTTTTTCCGGGGCTTTTCAGAGGCGCTTTGGACGCGCGCGCCACGACGGTAAACGTCGAAATGATGATGGCTGCGTCCATGGGAATTGCCGAATGTGTTTCGGATAAAGAGTTGTCGAGAGATTACATTTTACCTTACGCTTTCGATAGGCGGGCGCATAATTCGGTTGCCGAAAAAGTTAAGGAAACCGCTATAAGAACAGGGGTGTCCAAACTTTACAAATAAGAGCGTTACTTTGGTTTTATCAAGAATATAAAAAAGCGTTTTCCCGAGATGGGATCGGATAACGCGTATAAATAGAATTTCAATGCAAAAAATAGGTGTAAGTAATTATGCCTGTTTTTTTATTTGCTCTGATTACGGTTATATTGTTTTTTCCGCTGATATTCGGCGTTTACGTATTTTTTGACGGTGAAAGCAAACGACTGAATTTTTCGGTTTATCTTTATAAAAAAGTAAAAATCTTCGGCGGATTCGTAGAAAAATGCGAAGGGGAATATATACTGCATCATTCCGATAAACGCGCGCGAATGTTTAAAAAAGACGATATGAATAAGATAAAAATCAAACTTAAAGACAAAAAATATTTTGAGTTGTTATCGTCAAGGCTCGTAGCGTCTTTTCCTTTTTCGCCCAAATATTGCAATTTCGGGGGTGTAATTACGGTCGCAAGCAATTTTTTATGCCCGCAAATAATGGCAAAAAAAGACTTTATCAAACTTAAATCAACGGTATATATAGGAAAAGACGACTACGTTAAAATATATTACAAACTAAAATTCGTTACTACGTTATGCCTGATTATAACCTTACTTTTTATAATGGCGGTGAGAAATGAAAAATAATAAAAATACAAACAAAAACAGGAATACAAAAGAAACTTTCGGTTGTATGTCAAAATACGTTACGCCCGACGCTATTATAGGTAACCCCATAATTACGCCTTCGGGTACCGTAATAATCCCCGTTTCAAAATTAAGTATGGGGCTATGTTTTGGCAAAGGAGAATACGGCGAAGTGAAAATTTTCAGCCCTAACAAAAAATATCCTAACGTAAACGCGGAAGGCGGTATAGTTTCGATTAAACCTTTCGGTTTTTTGATTGAAACAAAAAAGGGCGTAAGGTTTATTTCGCTTCCTGAAACCTATATGGATAAGACCATGGACGCCATTATGAATTTTTTAGGAGAGAAAAATGAAAAAAAGTAAAAAATCGTTCATTATATGCGTAATTCTTATGATTATTATGACGAACGTAATTTCAATTAAAACAGATAATATCACTTTGGCAAGCGCAAATCAGAGTTCTGAAATCGTAATGGAAAAAGACAGTTTAAGAGTTTTATATAAGGCAAACGAAAATAAAAAATTGCCGATTGCAAGCACTACTAAAATAGTAACGGCGATTACGGTTATAGAAAATGCAAAACTAAGCGATAAAGTTGAAATTACGAAAGAAAGCGTCGGGGTTGAGGGTTCGAGTATTTATCTCAAAGTCGGCGACGTTTGCACCGTTGAAGAACTTTTATACGGTCTTATGATGCGTTCCGGCAACGACGCAGCCTGCGCGCTTGCGCTATACGTCGGAAAAACAATAGATAACTTTGCAAAAATGATGAATGAACTTGCAACGAAATGCGGAGCGCGTAATTCGTGTTTTACTAATCCCCACGGACTTCACAATGACAATCATTATTCTACCGCGTACGATATGGCGGTTATTTCCTGCTACGCGCTTAAAAACGAAACTTTCAAAAAAATCGTATCGACAAAAAAAATTACGATAAATTCTCATACGTTTATAAACAAGAATAAAATGTTGTTTCGTTATTTAGGAGCCAACGGTATAAAAACGGGATACACCAAAAAAGCGGGGAGATGCCTTGTTACGGGCGCGGAGAAAAACGGCATGCAACTTGTTTCCGTCGTTTTGAATTGTCCTTCGATGTACGAAAGATCGGAAGAACTGTTAAACGAAAGTTTTGATAAATTTAATCTTACCACTCTTTTGGATAAAGGCGCGAAAGCAGGCGAAGTTTCTTTAGTTGATTGTCCTTATCCTTTAAAAAAATACGACGTGATACTCGATAATCCGCTTACCTTACCGCTTAGCGAAACAGAGCGGCGAAAGGCAAGAATCGTATTTGAACCGATAAATTTTCTCAATTATCCCGTAGAGCATGGAAAACTACTCGGAAATTTACGCGTTTTCGTTGATAAAGACTTGATTTTTTCATTAAAATTGTTTAATATATATAACGATAATACGTTATCTTACGGGGAAGCGCTATACGGCGTCTTTGCGCGTTGGGGTTTTTATGAGAATCAATAAATATCTGGCAGATTCGGGTGTTGCGTCAAGGCGCGCGTCCGATAAACTTATCGAAGAGGGAAGAGTCAAAGTAAACGGAAAGGTATGTAAACTCGGCGACGAAGTCGAACTCGATGACGTAATTACGGTTGACGGTAAAGAAATCTCGCTTAAAACCAAGTGGGAATATTACATAATGAATAAGCCCAAAGGGTACGTGACTACCGTAAAGGACGATAAGGGAAGAAAAACCGTTATGGATTTACTGCCTCAAAGCGCGGGCAGAGTGTATCCCGTCGGCAGGTTGGATTACGATACCGAGGGGCTTTTAATACTTACGAGCGACGGTGAATTAGCAAATCGTCTTACACATCCGAGAAACGAAATACCGAAAACTTATCTTGTAAGAATTGAAGGTAAAATAAACGAAAACGCGCTATCAAAACTTCGCGGAGGCGTTTATCTCGACGGAATAAAGACTAAAAAAGCAAACGTCAAGGTCATTGAAGAAAATCAAAATTTTACAAAACTGCACGTAACGATAACCGAAGGCAAAAACCGTCAGGTACGCAGAATGTTTGAAAGCGTCGGTATAAACGTAGATTTTTTAAAACGCATAAAAATCGGCGATTTGACTTTACGCGGGCTTGATCGCGGCGACGTAAGAAAACTATCGAAAGAAGAAGTTTACTATTTGCAAAACCTATAATCATTTCAACCTCGTTAATCGGCGAGGTTTACTGTTTACTCTTTTCGGAGGTGTAAAATGGAACGTAATAACGTTAACGATTACGAGCAACTTTTAGCCGAACTCAACAATAAATATTTTGAAAAAGTTTGCGATATTTTCGATACGGCTAAATCGGAACTCGTCAATAAACTAAAAGAAACGCTCGGCGAAGAATACGCCGTACTCGATAAAGAGATTAAATTACTTAAACAAAGCGCGCTCGATCTTCGCGCGCAATTTGACAACGAGCCTTTTATGGTAGATCTCAAAGAAAAACTCGAAACCGCAAAAAGCGAGTTTGTCGAAGCAAAGGACGACGAAACCCGCTCGATAAAAAAGGCGGAGCTGAATGCGGTTTTATCCGAAATCGCAAAAAAGAACCTCGAAGTATTTTCAAAAATGGCTGAATTGCGAAAGCAAATCGACGCAAAATGTTCGGTTGCGACGGACTTGATTAAAGAAAAAGAAAAAGACTTCACTTTAATGGAAAAACAAGTTATCGGGAACGCAAGAAAACGAACGCTCGAACTTGCAGTTTCTTATAAAAGCGAGGTTTCCGCTCTTTCTTACGCATTTGACGTCAAAAATTACAGCGACGAAATGCCTTTTTTAAAAAGTTTCGATCCGAATATGAAACTTATGGACTTTAATAAAGAGGCTTTTATGAACGCTTTTTTAAACAAAAATCAAACCTGCGGTTCATGCGCGGGTAATTGTAAGGCTTGTCAGGGGATAGACGAAAGTAAAAATCATTTTACGTCCGAATCAAAGGGCGAATTTAAAAATTAAGAGGTAAAAACCGATGTGGTGGTTTGTTTTTGCGCTGTTAACGGCGCTTTTATGGGGCGCAGCCGACCTTTTTTACAAAAAAGGTACGGTCGCCGAAGATAAGTACAGTCCGATGAAAATCGTCGTGGCGGTCGGTTTCGTAATGGGACTGCACGCGCTCGTGTACGGACTTATCAATAGGGTGTCTTTTACGATAAACGACGTAGTTACTTATCTGCCCGTTTCCGCAATGTACATAATTTCAATGGCGATAGGCTACAAGGGGCTTCGTTACCTTGATTTATCCGTTGCTTCGCCCGTTCAGAACGCTTCGGGGGCGCTCGTCGTTATATTGCTGTTGCTCGTTTTTCAGGCAAAAGTCACCGTGTACGACGTTATAGCCATAGTTTTGGTTTTCGCAGGTATTATAGGCATGGGCGTAATCGAAAAAAGAGAAGACGATTACGTACCGCTTATAGAGAGCGATAAAAAATACGCCGTCAGCGTTTTAGCGATTGTTTTTCCTATTTTATATTGCGTAATCGACGCTTTGGGAACTTTCGGCGACGCCGTTGTGCTGGAACAATTAAAAATTATAAGCGAAGACGCCGCGCTGATTTCATACGAACTTACCTTTTTCGTATGCGCCGTCGTTTGTTTTATTATCCTTCTTTGCAAAAAACAGAAATTCGACTTTAAATCCGATAAATTCAAACTCACCGCCGCGATATTTGAAACAGGCGGACAGTTTTTTTACGTTTTTGCGTTGGCGGGTAATTCGGTTATAGCGGTTCCCATAGTCGGTTCTTATTGTATATTCTCGGTAATATTCTCAAGAATTTTCCTTAAAGAAAAGTTATCGCCGAGAAAACTCGTTATGGTTATTCTGGTTATCGTCGGTATAGTTTTAATGGGTGTAAGCGAGGGCTTGCAGGGTTAATTTTCCCACCAGTCTTCAGGTCTGTCGTCGGAGTTTTCTCCGACGGCTTTTTTATTATCGAAAAAGACGCTTTTAAGTTTTATTTTATCGCTTTTTATTTGGGATTTACCTTTGATCGTATATACGACGAAGTAGTCGTATAATCCGTCGCGCATAAGCGTGTCTTCAAAATTATCGCGCCCGCTGTAAATTAAAGTATCTTTGCCTTCGCTCGACCGTATAATTTCAACCGATGCGTATTCGGGAATATCATATTCGAATGATACGACGTTTTTGTTTAAATTTACCGAAACGGATAAGTCTTTAAAAGAAGTAAATCTTTCGCTTTTCGTATTCGGCGCAGCCTTATCCGAAAGCGTAAATTCCAAGAGGTATTTTTCGGGCGTGTTTTCGTCGGCAAGTAAAATTTTGCCGTCCTTTTCGTATGATATTTTATCGATAAAAACTTTTTTAAGACCGTAATTTTTAAAATTATCGGGCTGATGATTTTTATATAAAAACTCGAGATATTTCCCCGCAAGCGTCGTCGTCGTTTTTGAACCCGTCTCGTTTTTTACGGGAGAATTATCCTTATTGCCGAGCCATACGGCAACGGTGTTTTCGGTCGTATAAGCAACCGAGTAACAATCGTAATTGTTTTCGTTTATACCGTTGGTACCGGTTTTCGCGCAGACGTTAAAATCGAGATAAGAAAGTTTTTTTGCCGTTCCGCTTTTGACTGTTTCTTGCAATATATCGTTTATAACGCTCGCCGTAGAAGGCGAAAAAACTTTTATCTTTTTGTTTTTATCGGATTGAAAAACTTTACCGTTAAATATAATTTTCCGCACAAAATGCGGTTTTTGATATTCTCCGAAGTTTGCAAAAGTTGAATATGCCGCTGCCACGTTTTTTAATTTTTCTCCGTTGCCGAGGTTTCCGAGCGCCAAAGAAAGCCCGTTATTTCGTACAGATAATCCGAGTTTTTCCGCGTAATATTTTGCCTTATCGATACCGATGCAATCGAGTATCTTTACCGCGGGGACGTTAAGGCTTTTTTTAATCGCATCCGCAACGCTTACGTCGCCGTAATATTTATCGCCGTAATTTTTCGGTTTATAACCGTCGAAATCACAAGGCTCGTCGGTAATTTTCGTGTATTTCGTCAGATAATTTTCTTCAATCGCCGGCGCGTAAACGTATAATGGTTTTCCGAGCGAAGCGATATCCCTCGATAATTCTCCTGCGGTCGAAAAGTAGGCTTTAACGCCTGCGTTTTTGTTGTCCAAAACTATTGCCTGATAATCACTGCTGTTTTTATAATCGGATAATTCTTTTTGTAATGCGGAATTATAATACGTTAAAATTTTGCAATCCTTTAAGGAATATGGCGATGCGCCGTATTTGGTTTCTATTTCGTCCAAGCATGCCTTGACGTAAGACTCGTACGGCTTTGTCTGTCCTTTATAAACTATAAGTTCTTCGTTTATAGCGGTATTTTTTTGATTTTCGTCTATATAACCGAGCCTGTGCATCGTCTCGATTACGTTGTTTCTTTTCTTAAGACATAAAGGCTTGTTTTTGTTCGGGTTTAACTTTGAGGGCGCGGAGATTATTCCCGCAAGCGTTGCTATTTGCGCGAGAGAAAGTTTTTCCGGCGGCAGATTGAAATAATGCATGCCGGCGTTATATAGCCCGAAAGTATTTTCGCCGAAGTAAATCGTGTTGAGATACATCGTTATAATTTTGTCTTTCGGGTAACTTTTTTCAAGAGCGACCGATAGTTTTATTTCCTCGATTTTTCTCGCAAGCGTTTTTTGACTTGTCAGATGCGTGTTTTTTACAAGTTGCTGTGTTATCGTGGACGCGCCTTGTTTATATGAAAGGTTTTTAAGGTTTACTAAAAACGCCTTAATCATCCGTTTGAAATCCAGACCGTTATGCTTATAAAAATTTTTGTCCTCCGTTGCGATAAAAGCGTTTTTTATTAGCGCGGAGTATTCTGAGTTCGCGTTTTTATAATTTTTTCCGTCGGTAACGGATATAAGATCGTCGTTTTCGTCGTAAAAATCGACGCGCTTTGTCGTTTCTTCGAGTTTGTCCGGATCGAGCATGATTTTTGACGGCGTTAAAAAAACAATCGCCAAACTAAGCGCGGAAAGAAAAATAACGGTAATTACAAAAACGATAGCGATTTTGAACAGTTTCTTCATATACCTTTATTATCTGCATACTCTTTAAAAATAATTATTAGGTTTAATTACGCTTGCTAAAAAAATGGTTTTATTATATAATAAACTTGCTATGAAATTTTATAAAGTAATTACATACGGATGCCAGATGAACCTGCACGAATCGGAAAAACTTGCGGGCATTTTATCCGCTAAAGGATATTTTCCGACCGATGACGAAAAACAAGCGGACGTTATAGTTTTTAACACCTGCTGTATAAGAGAAAACGCCGAACAACACGCCTTGGGAAACCTCGGCGCGCTCAAATATCTGAAAAAGCAAAATCCTTCGCTTATAATAGCCATCGGCGGCTGTATGACTCAGCAACCCGGCGTTATGGAAAAGATAAAAGAAAGTTATCCTTTCGTCGATATAGTTTTCGGAACTCATAATCTCGAACTGTTCGGCGATTACCTCGATGAAAGAACGGCAACCAAAAAGAAGGTTCTGAAGGTCATAGACGACAACGGAAAGATTTACGAAGGAACGACGCCTTTCAGAACGAGTTTTCCGAACGCATGGGTAAACATAATGCAGGGTTGTAACAATTTTTGCACCTATTGCATCGTGCCTTACGTACGGGGAAGGGAAAAAAGTCGCTCCGAAGACGCCGTTTTTTCAGAAGTTCAAAAACTCGTTTTGCTCGGATATAAAGAAGTTACTTTGCTCGGTCAAAACGTAAACTCTTACGGAAAAGATTTATCGGGCGGCGTTTCTTTTGCGACGTTAATCGACAAGTTGAAGGAAGTAAGAGGGAATTTCAGACTTCGTTTTATGACAAACCACCCAAAAGATTTCAATGAGGATTTGGTTAAAGCGGTTTCGCAAAATCCGCATTGCTGCCATTCGATACATTTACCCGTTCAGGCGGGAAGCAATCGTATTCTGAAACTGATGAACAGAAAATACACTGCGGAAGATTACCTGGAAAAAGTTAAACTTATCCGTAAATATATGCCCGATTGCGCAATTACGACCGATATAATGGTTGGATTTCCGACGGAAACGGAAGAGGATTTTGCGGATACTTTAAAACTCGTCAAAGAAGCGGAATTTTCATCGGCGTTTACTTTTGTGTATTCGAGAAGAAAAGGTACCGTCGCCGACAAAATGGAAGGACAGATCCCCGAAGAAATAAAAAAAGATCGTATTATGCGACTTGTGGATCTTTGTAACGAGCAGACGAGAAGTTATTCGGCTAAATACGTGGGAAAAACGATAACCGTACTTTGCGAAGATTTCGACAAGAAAAAAGGGCTGTATATGGGGCGCGACGAATACGGCAGAATGGGTTATTTTAAATCCGACCGTAACGTCGTCGGAGAATTTTGCGACCTGAGTGTAACCGACGCCAACGGAATATCTCTTTACGGCGATTTGCTCTCGGTCGTACTTTAACGCGTAAAAAAAGGAAAAAACTTGCAACTTTTCAAGGTGAAAACTATGGCGAAAGAAAATAAAATGTCGTCAATGATGACGCACTACCTTTCCGTAAAAGAAAAATACGAAGATTGTATAGTCTTTTACAGACTCGGCGATTTTTACGAGATGTTTTTCGACGATGCGATAGAAGCGTCCGAACTTCTTGATCTGACGCTTACGGGAAGAGATTGCGGACTGAAAGACCGCGCGCCGATGTGCGGTATTCCTTTTCACGCGGCGGATACGTATATTGCCAAACTTGTTTCAATGGGCAAAAAAGTCGCTATATGCGAGCAACTTACCGAGCCGGGCGCTCAGAAAGGGCTTGTGGAAAGGGACGTTGTCAGAGTAGTTACGGGAGGAACCGTAATCGAAGATAACCTCGTTGACGAAAAAAGTAATAATTTTATCTGTTGCGTATATATCGGCGATAATTGCGCCCTTTCCTGGGCGGATATCACTACGGGGGAGTTTTTTTGTCAGCAACTTTCTTCTGTAGATAAACTTTTAGACGCCTTATATCGCGTCAACGCCTCCGAAATTATTTGTAACGACGCGGGCTACGAATATTATAAAAATCTTGCCGACGGAGTTAAATCCTCCGTTGTAAAATTTTCGCCCTACAAAGAACAATGTTTTTTGTTTTCAAATTCAAAAAAATGCTTGCTTGAACAATTTTCGGTCGCTACTTTGGACGGCTTTATACCTTCGGATAAAAACTGCGCCATATCGGCGGCGGGCGCTCTTGTTTCCTATCTAAAAGAGACGCAGATGCACTCTCTTTGTAATATCAAAAATCTTTCTTATTACGACGACGGAAACTTTTTGATTTTAGACGCAAGCGCTCAAAGAAACCTCGAAGTTTTAAAGTCTATAAGAGACGGTAAAGTTTACGGAAGCCTTCTGTGGGCGGTGGACTTTACGAAAACCGCAGGCGGCGCAAGAAAATTAAAAGAAGTTTTAACCTCGCCGCTGCATGATGCGGATGCGATAAATTACCGCCTGGACGGGGTGGAGGATCTTTACAAGGATAATCTTACGAGAGAAGCGATCGCCGATTCGCTTAAAAGTATCAAGGACTTAGAAAGATTATCGGGGAGAATATCGAATAACATATTAACCCCGCGCGATGCGAGGGCTATAGCGGATACTCTTACCCTGATACCGGTTATAAAATTTCAACTTTCGGGAATGCCTTCGAAAATATTAAGAGATATTTCGTCTAATCTCGGGGACTATGAAGAACTTTCTTCGCTAATCGACTCGATGATCGTCGAAGCGAATATTCCGCCATATACGAAAGACGGCGGTTTTATTAAAGACGGTTTTGACGAAAGGCTCGACCACTACAGGGCTGTCAAAAACAGCGGACAGGACATTTTAAAGCAGATGGAGCAACGCGAACGCGAGGCTACGGGTATAAAAAATTTAAAAATCGGATACAACAAAGTTTTCGGTTTTTATATAGAAGTTACCAAGTCTTTCGTCGATATGGTGCCTTATACGTATATAAGAAAGCAGACGCTCGTCGGTGCTGAAAGATACATAACCGAAGAACTTAAAAAGTTTGAAGAAGATATTTTATCGAGTACGGAAAATATAATAAAGATCGAAAATGAAATTTTCGGCAATCTTAAGAAAATTTTAACAGACAAAATTTCGTTATTTTTGCGTACTGCAAAATGTCTTTCCATGCTTGACGTTCTGGTAAGTTTCGCCACGGTTTCCAAAAAACGCGGTTACGTAAGACCGGAAATGCTCCCGGCGGACAAAAAACTTAATATCGTCGCCGGAAGACACGCCGTGGTAGAGGCGACGGGCAGAGAAAATTTTGTTCCGAACGATACCGTTTTGGATAACGACGAAACGCGTATGGCGATAATAACCGGTCCTAACATGGCTGGTAAAAGCACCTACATGCGACAGGTTGCCCTTATAGTTTTGCTTGCGCACGCAGGTTGTTGCGTGCCGGCAAAATCAGCCGAAATACCCCTTGTCGATAAGATTTTTACGAGGGTAGGCGCAAGCGATAATCTTATATTCGATCAATCGACGTTTATGGTCGAAATGACCGAAGTCGCAAATATAATAAGAAACGCAACCAAGAACAGTTTGCTCGTTCTGGACGAAATAGGAAGGGGGACGAGTACTTACGACGGGTTATCCATTGCCTGGGCGGTAGTGGAATACATTTCGTCTGAAATCAAAGCCAAAACCTTGTTTGCGACGCATTACCACGAATTAAGCGAACTCGAAAACAAACTTGACGGCGTTAAAAACTTTAAAATTTCCGTTAAAGAAATAAACGGTAAAATTATCTTTTTGAGAAAAATCACTCAAGGAAGCGCAAATAAAAGTTTCGGCGTAGAGGTTGCGTCGTTGGCGGGCGTTCCCGAGTCCGTGACGTTACGGGCTAAAAAGATATTAAAAATGCTCGAAAAGAACGATTTAACGCAAAATTTAGTCGATGAACGTTCTGAAACCGATTTAAAACCGTCGTTTGTCGAAAAATATCTTAAAGATCTCGATATCAACAACGTAACGCCCCTTAAAGCGTTTGAAATTTTATCTTATCTGAAGGAAAAAGTAGATGGCTAAAATTAACCTTTTACCAAAAGAAGTTTTTAACAGAATATCGGCGGGCGAGGTTGTCGAAAGACCTTCTTCGGTCGTTAAAGAACTTTTTGAAAACGCAGTCGATTCCGGCGCGCGTAATATCGTCGTTTCCGTCGAAAACGGAGGTATCGGCGAAATTCACGTTCAGGACGACGGAGCGGGAATGGATAAAGAAGACCTTAAAAAAGCCTTTCTTCCGCACGCTACGAGTAAAATAAAAAAGGCTACCGATCTCGACTATATAGAAACTTTGGGTTTTCGAGGCGAAGCGCTGGCAAGTATAGGAGCCGTTTCAAACGCCGCCATAGTATCGAAAACGGCAGATTCGGAAGCGTATAAAATAACTTGCGAAGGCGGCGTCATAGGCGACGCGCTCGAAACTATGGGTGTAAACGGAACTTCCGTTACGGTTACGTCGCTGTTTTACAACACGCCCGCAAGACTTAAATTTTTAAAGACGGATAAAGGAGAGGAAAAGGAAATTTCTTCTCTTATGGATAAACTTATACTCGCAAATCCGTACGTTGCCGTAAAATATTACGTTGACGGCGAACTTGTAAAACAATCGTACGGAGACGGATTGAAAGACGCCGTTATGTGCGTTTACGGAAAGGAAGCCGTATTTAACTGCTACGAAATTTCGACAGAGAAAAACGGGCTTTATATAAGCGGTTTTTTAGGTAATGCAAATTATTATAAAGGGAACAGAACCTATCAGACTATTATCGTGAACGGAAGATACGTTACCGATAACACCATTTCCATGGCGATACAAAACGCTTACGGCAATTATCTGATGAAACGTCAATATCCCTTTTACGTTCTTAAAATCAACGTCGATCCTTCCGTGGTTGACGTAAACGTACATCCGAGAAAAGCAGAAGTCAGATTTGCGAATAATCAGATAATTTACGGGAGCGTTTACTCGGTTGTTTCAAAAGTACTTGACGGATCCGAGGATGCTCTTGGTATTGTTGTAAGCGCGCCGTTTATCCGTGATAAAACAACTTCTTCCATAGCGGAAATCCCTTCAAAAACGGATAAAATTACGGAAAACGCCGAAAGTTGCGCCGAAAAACCCGTTTTTAAAAGCGATTATTCCTCAAGTTATGATTTTACTCCGATACGAACGAGTTATAGCGCGCCTCTTTGCGACGTTTCGACCGAATCCGCCTTTGAAGATGCGAGAGAAAATACCGAGGCGGACGATATATTTAAAGCGAACAAAGAGTATATAGAAAAACTCGAAACCAAGAAAAATTCCGTTCAGGTCAGAATTGACGCGGATTTACCGGTAAAATATATCGGGCAGGCGCTCGGAACTTATTTAATAAACGAATGCGGTGACGAACTGATAATTATCGATCAGCACGCCGCACACGAAAGATTATTGTTCGATAATTTTTACGCTCTCGTGAAAACCCGCAAGGTAGTAACTCAATCTTTACTCGTTCCTTTCGTTTTAACCGTAAACGATAGCGAGTATTATTTAGTTTCCGAAATGATCGATTTATTTACCGACGTAGGTTTTGACATTAAGCGGGCCGGTGAAAACGCTTTTATGGTTTACGCTGTTCCTCTCGAACTTTCCGATATGGATCTCAACGCCTTTTTTAAAGACGTTTTAACCGACGACCGATTCAAAAACGAAAAAATCCCTACGGTTTTAAGAGAAGCAATCGCTCAGAAAGCCTGCAAGTCCGCCATAAAATCGGGAGATAATTTGTCGAACGAAGAGGTTAACAGCCTTATTGAAAGATTAAAACAAAACTGGGGCTTGAAATGCCCGCACGGAAGACCGATAGCGGTAAAAATTTCGAGAACGGAAATCGATAAATGGTTCAAAAGAATTGTATAGGTAAAACCGCGCTCGTCGTATGCGGACCGACGGGATCCGGTAAAACAAAACTATCCATAGACCTTGCGAAAGCCTTTGACGGCGAAATTATATCGGCAGATTCCGTAGCAATATATAAGGGCTTGAATATCGGTAGCGCGAAGCCGACCGAAAAAGAGAGAAGCGAAGTCGTTCATCACATGATAGACGTAGTTTCTCCGACCGAAGAATTTTCCGTCGCCGAATATAAAGAGTTATCGAGAAAAATACTTTCCGACGTAATAAAAAGGGGCAAAACGCCCGTTATTTGCGGAGGAACGGGTTATTATATCGACGCGCTTTTATACGATTTCAGTTACGGCAATTGCCCGAAAAACGAAGAATTCAGGCTCAAATGCGAGAAAATAATCGAGGAGCAAGGCGTTTTATCGTTGCATGAAAGGTTAAGCAGCGTCGATAAAGAAACGGCAGACATTCTTCATCCCAACGACGTTATGAGGATAGTCAGGGCTCTTGAAATATACGAAACGACCGGAAAAAAAAAGTCGGAAATAACCGACGAAAAGACACCCGTCGTTCCGTTTTTCGCGTTTTCTTACGATTACGAAAGAGAAGTTTTGTACGAAAGAATAGAAAAACGAGTGGATAAAATGTTCGCCGACGGACTAATAGATGAAGTTAACGGTTTATTAGATAGCGGCGTTACCGCGGATATGCAGTCGATGCAAGCCATAGGCTATAAAGAAGTCGTTTCGGGACTAAATGAAAAATTAAGCGAAGAACAAATAAAAGAAACGGTAAAACGAAATACGAGAAGATACGCAAAAAGACAAATCACATGGTTTAAGAAAACGGATAATCTTGTTTTTTTGTCACCTTATATTGACGCTGTTTCTTTTATAAAGGAATATTTGAATGGACAAAAACCGAATTGAAGAACTTATCTTAAACGTAGAAAATAAATTACAGCCTCAGTTTAAAAAACTCGACGAAATCTCTCTTGTCTGTCAGGAAAAGGTTTTGTCGGCTTTTCAGAAAAACCGAATCGCTTTAAGGCATTTCAATCCTACTACCGGCTACGGTTACGATGACGACGGCAGAGATACTTTAAAAAAAGTATATGCCGACGTATTTAAAACCGAAGGCGCTTGCGTAATGTCGAGCATAGTTTCCGGAACACACGCAATAGCGCTTGCGCTTTTGTCGGTGCTGAACGGAGGGGATAGGGTATTGTCGGTTACGGGGCTTCCGTACGACACGATTCAGGGCGTAATTTACGGCGATAAATTTTCCCTTAAACAAATGGGCGTGTCATTCGATTGCGTGCGTTTGAAGGACGGAAATATCGATTATGAAAACGTAGATAAGCGTTATAACGAGTTAAAACCGAACATGATTTACATTCAGCGTTCGCGCGGATACGAGGAAAGAGAAAGTTTGTCGGTTTACGCCATTAAAAAAGTGTGCGACCACGTGAGAAGCCTTGGCTTTACTGGGTGTATATTCGTAGATAACTGCTATGGCGAATTCGTAGAGGATAAAGAGGCGACGGAAGTCGGCGCGGATCTTCTTGCAGGCTCTCTTATCAAAAATATCGGCGGAGGCATCGCTCCTTGCGGCGGATATATAGCGGGCAAGAAAAAGTATATCGACCTCGTCGAAGCAAGACTTACGTGCGCGACGATTGCAGGCGAAATAGGCGCAAACCCCGCGGGGTATCAATATTATTATCAAGGTTTGTTTATCGCTCCGCACGTTGTCAATCAGGCGTTGAAGTGCAACATGCTTATAGGGGCTGCGATGGAAGAAATTGGCTACGAAACCGTACCGAAAGCCTATAATATGCCGTACGACATAACGCGTTCGGTCAAGTTTTGCGACGAGAAAAAACTTATCGACTTTATTCAATCCGTACAGAAGGTTTCGCCCGTAGATAGTTACGTCGTAACCGAACCGAGCAATATGCCGGGGTATGAAGATAAAGTAATAATGGCTGCGGGTTGTTTCGTTCAGGGTTCGTCTATAGAACTTTCCGCCGACGCTCCTATTCGTCCTCCGTATAACGCTTACGTTCAGGGCGGGCTTACCTACGAACACGGTAAACTTGCCCTTAAAGAAATTTTATCAAAGTTATAAAAAAAACGCGCGACAATACCGTCGCGCGTAAAATTATGAAGTTCATAAAAACTTTTAAAATCATCGATAAAATCAAAGATTTTTTAAAACTTTCTGACCAAACCTTTTACCTTTCCTATTATTGATACTTCATCTAAAACAATATCGGAAAGTCTTTCGTTTTCAGGATGAAGTATTATTTTGCCGTCACGTTTAAAAAAGCGTTTGCACGTTGCCGAATCATCTATTAAGGCAACGACGATTTCACCCTGATCGCAATACGAAGTTTTTTCCACGATGATTTTATCGCCGTCGTAAATGCCTGCGTCAATCATACTGTCACCGCTTACGCTTAGCATAAACACGTCGCCGATGCCGTGAAATTCTTCCGGCAGAGGATAATAACCTTCAATATTTTCGACGGCTAAAATGGGCGCGCCTGCCGTTACCGTACCGACGAGAGGGACGTAAATTGCATTTTTTGAAGGTTTTATCTTTATGGAAATTGCTCTGTTTTTCGCGCCGCCGAAAGAAATCGAACCGCGGGTTTCGAGTTTTTTAAGATAATATTGCGCTGTCGAAGTAGAAGCAAACCCGACGTCACGGCAAATTTCCCTTACCGTCGGGGGATAGCCTTCTTTGGATACGTAGTCGGTTATATACTCAAGAACTTCTTCTTCGCGGTTTTTATTATAACTCATTTTTGCACCTCACGTAAAAATGATAACACATGCTTTTTGCTTTGTCAAACATTCGTTCTATTTTTTTAATTTTTTATAAATTATTTTTTAAAATTATTTGCTATGAAAGATAAATGTGTATTGTACGACCGCGATTGTATCGATTGCGGAGAATGTGAATTTTGCGATCTAGATCCTACCAAACTTTGCGATAATTGCGGAAAGTGTATCGAAAACTTCAATATGGATTACGCTTCTATTAAAATCGACGGAATCGTTGACGAGTCTTCCGAAAAAGTTTGCGCTTCGGAAGAATGTGATTGCCACGGGCATCATCGGCATTGACAAGCGATTTATTTTTTAGCGTCGATTTAAAAAATCAAAAACGTTGAGATTCCGATAATTATCCCTAAAAGAATTTTGTAAGGCGAAGTACTCGGTTAATTTTGAAATTATATAATTACGCGGGTTAAGTTTGACAAGTCGTTAAATCTATTTACTTATGCAAATTTTGACAACATAAAAAAAGTCGCTAAAAAGCGACTTTTTTAGTATGTTTAATTTTTTACATCAATACATTCCGCCCATGTTGGGGTTTGGTTGACTTACTTCCGGCTGAGGAATATCCGTTACCAGACTTTCGGTTGTCAAAAGGGTAGAAGCAATCGAAGCGGAATTTTGCAAAGCGCAACGCGCTACCTTGGTAGGATCTATTATGCCCGATTTTACCATATCGGTATATTCGTTCGTCAGGAAATTGAAGCCGTATTCGGGTTTTTTTGCGGTAGTAACTTTGTTTAATATTACCGAACCGTCGAGTCCTGCGTTTGCAGCGATTTGTCTTAACGGCGCTTCTACCGCTTTAGCCACTATTTCGGCGCCCGTCTTTTCGTCGCCCTTTAAGGTCTGAGCGAGGCGTTTGACGGAAGGAACGGTATTTAACAATGCGATTCCGCCACCGGGAACGATGCCTTCTTCAACGGCGGCTCTCGTTGCAGCCAAAGCGTCTTCGATACGCAGTTTCTTTTCTTTCATTTCTACTTCCGTTGCCGCACCGACGTTAATAACGGCTACGCCGCCCGCAAGTTTAGCAAGTCTTTCCTGAAGTTTTTCTCTGTCATAATCGGAAGTTGTTTCGCCGATCTGAGTTTTGATTGCCTCGATTCTTGCTTTGATTTCTTTAGAATCGCCCGCGCCGTCGATAATGGTCGTATTGTCTTTATCTACTTTTACCTGAACGGCTTTACCGAGCATATCCATAGTGAAATCTTTAAATTCCAGACCGAGATCGGACGATAAAACTCTGCCGCCGGTCAGAACCGCGATATCTTCAAGCATCGCTTTTCTTCTGTCGCCGAAACCGGGCGCTTTAACGGCTACGCAATTAAATACGCCTTTTAACTTGTTGACGACGAGCGCCGCCAAAGCATCGCCTTCAACGTCGTCGGCGATAATCAAAAGCCTCATACCTTGTTGCGCGATGGGTTCTATAACGGGTAAAATTTCTTGGATAGACGATATTTTTTTATCGGTAATCAAAATAACGGGGGAGTCGAGTACGGCTTCCATTTTGTCGGTGTTGGTTACCATATACGCAGAGGCGTAACCGCGGTCGAACTGCATACCTTCGACGGTAGTAAGGTCGGTTTTCATGGTTTTACTTTCCTGAACGGTTATTACGCCGTCTTTGCCGACTTTTTCCATAGCGTCGGCTATAAGTTTGCCCACGTCTTCGTCGCCGGCGGAAATCGAAGCGACTTGTTCGATTGCTTTTTTGCCGTCAACCACTTTTGACGATGCTTTTAACGATTCGACAGCCGTATCGACCGCTTTCATTATACCTTTCTTCAATATAATGGGGTTTGCGCCTGCCGCTAAGTTTTTAAGACCTTCTTTTATCATTGCCTGAGCCAGAACGACTGCGGTAGTCGTGCCGTCGCCCGCTACGTCGTTGGTTTTTGTCGAAACTTCTTTTACGAGTTGAGCGCCCATGTTTTCAAACGGATCTTCAAGTTCAATTTCCTTCGCAATCGTAACGCCGTCGTTAGTGATAAGAGGTGCACCGTATTTTTTATCGAGAACAACGTTTCTGCCTTTGGGACCTAACGTAATTTTTACGGTATTTGCAAGCGTGTTTACGCCTGTTTCGAGAGCCTTTCTTGCTTCCTCTCCGGTTTTAATTTGTTTAGCCATAATTTTGCCTCCTTATTCAACTATCGCTAAGATATCGCTTTGACGAATAATGGTAAATTCTTCTCCGTCAACTTTAAAGTCGCTTCCCGAGTACTTTGCGTAAAGCACCGTATCGCCGACTTTAACCTGCATCGTAACTTCCTTTCCGTCGATAAGTCCGCCGGGACCTACCGCAACGACGGTCGCCGTTTGTTGTTTTTCCTGAGACGATGAAGGAAGAATAAATCCGCTTTTCGTCGTTTCTTCTTTGTCTGTAGCCTTGACTACGACCTTATCGAATAATGGTTTGATTTTCATTTTAAGAATCCTCCCAATGATTTTTGTATTTTTAGCACTCTTTCTTTGAGATTGCTAATTGTAATTATAGTCGGTTTTAAAAAAATGTCAACGTTTTGAGGGCAGATAATAAAAAATATATTGAATTATTTGTCGAAAATATTTTTTTTGAACCCGATACAGGCTGTTAACATCAAAACGGATAAGAAAAAGCCTAACTTTTATAAAAATTCTTGCAAAAAAAAACAAATTATGATATATTTGATTTATAAACGGCGCGCGCTATTACCGAATATTTTAAAATATTTAAAAAATAACGATTTTTAAAATATTTAAAAAATAACGATTTTTGCGCCGAAATTTTATACCGAAAAGCGAGTAACGTTAAAACATGGACAAATGGGATAAGAGATTTATTGAAATGGCGAAAGTCGTCGGCAGCTGGTCGAGTTGTTATCAGGATAACAGACAAATAGGCGCGGTAATCGTTCGGGAAAAGCGTATTTTGACTACCGGTTATAACGGCGCGCCTTCCGGAATTAAAAGTTGTAAAGAAAGGCAAACGTGTCTTAGAAGAGATTTGAATATAGAAAGCGGTACCCGTCACGAACTTTGTTACGCCGTACACGCCGAACAAAACGCTGTTTGTCAGGCGGCAAAACTCGGAATTTCTTTAGAAGGCGCAACCCTTTACTGCACCCATCAACCCTGCGTAATTTGCTGTAAATTGATAATTAACGCAGGCATAAAAAAGGTTATTTACAACGAAGGCTATCCCGATGATTTTTCAATGAAAATTTTTAACGAGGCAGGCGTCGAGGTAATAAAATACAAGGAGAATTAAAATGAATCCCATAGTCACGTTCAATATGAAAGACGGCGATACGATTAAGATAGAATTATATCCCGAAGTAGCGCCGAATACGGTAAATAATTTTATTAAACTCGTTTCCGACGGCTTTTACGACGGGATATGTTTCCATCGCGTTATCGAAGGCTTCATGATACAGGGCGGCGATCCGCAAGGACGCGGGACGGGTGGTCCCGGGTACACGATTAAAGGCGAGTTTTCGGCAAACGGATTTAAAAACAATAACCTTAAACATACGAGGGGAGTAGTTTCGATGGCGCGGACAATGATGCCGAATTCCGCGGGTTCTCAATTTTTTATTATGCATAAAGACGCCCCTTACCTTGACGGGCAGTACGCCGCTTTCGGCAAAGTAACGGAAGGAATGGACGCGGTCGATAAAATTGCCGCGACGAAAACAGACCGATTCGATAAACCCGTTACGTCCGTTGTTATTAAAACCGCAACCGTCGATACTTTCGGAGCCGAATATCCCGATCCCGTAAAATATTAAAGCAAATATAAAAGCGAGCCATTTCTTTACGGCTCGTTTTTTATGTCCGGACCAAAGCGTTACGTAAACATAATAATTTTAAAAATTACGCAATATATCGTCTGTTTTTGACATTATTATGTTTTACATAATAAATAAAATGTTTGCCTGAACATATAATGAAAATATGATTGCAGACTTTCATAACGATTATCTGACCGATAAAGATTTCAGAAAAATTTTAATTAGTTATAACGACGGCGAAAACGCAATCGTAGGGGCAATTTTCAAAAAAGCAGATTACGTTTATACTAAAAATTTGCTGAACGAATTTTTGAAAATCAAAAAAAGAAATCTTTATTTTGCCTTCGAGGACTTTTCTTACGAAGAAGATATTTTTAACCTGATACACGGACTTTTATATTTCAATCCGATATACGTCGGGCTTACCTGGAATTATGAAAACAACCTTGCTTACGGCGCGTATTGCGACGGCAAAATTAAAAAGCGCGGAAAAGAAGTAATAAAGGCGCTTAAAAATAGGGGGATATATCTCGACGTTTCGCATCTGTGCGAAAAAAGTTTTTACGACGCTTTTAATTATACCGATAAAATAATATGCTCGCACACTTGTTTTTACGATTTAAAAAATCATCCGAGAAACATAAAATACGGGCAGATAAAAGAGATAGTGTCGTCGGGCGGGATTATCGGGCTGACCTTTTACAAACCTTTTTTGACAAGCAAGCAAGTGGCTGACGTTTACGACGTTTACAAACATATAGACTATTTCGTTCAAAACTTTGGCGCTGAAAACCTCGCGTTAGGGACGGATTTTTACGGTTGCGAAGAATTTCCGTCGGGTTTTTCCGATTATTCCTTTGAAGATATCCTCAAAGATTATTTGCTTAAAAAAGGTTACGATACAAACGACGTCGAGCGGATATTATATAAAAACCTTTCCGAATTTTTGGATAAACGAAAGCAGTTTTAAGTCAAAGGCTTTAAAATCGCTTGTAAAAACTTCGGTATAAGTGTAAAATATACTTAAACAAATTAAATCGTGTTCAGAGAGGGGTTTATGGATTATTTATCGTTATATAATTCTTGGCTTAACGATCCGAGATTGAGTGCCGAAGGTAAAAAGGAACTTCAATCGATAGCGGGTGACGACAAAGAAATCGAATATCGTTTCGGCGGAGAACTCAAATTCGGTACCGGCGGAATGAGGGGTATTATAGGTTTTGGCAAAAACAAAATGAACGTTTATACCGTGAAACGCGCGGCGCAGGGATTGTGTCGCTATATTTTGAGTATAAACGGACAAAATAAAGGCGTTGCGGTTTCGTACGACACAAGGAGAAAATCACGCGAATTTGCTCTCGCCGCCGTCGGAGTTCTTTTGAAAAACGGAATCAAAGTTTATCTTTATAAAAAGGCAAGGCCCGTACCCATGCTTAGTTATGCCGTGAGAAATAACGGATGCGTCGCGGGCATAATGATTACGGCAAGCCATAATCCCAAGGAATATAACGGTTACAAGGTTTACGGAAGCGACGGGGCGCAAACAGCGCCCGAAGCCACGCAGGTTATCGTCGGATATATGAGCGAAATTACAGATTATCTTTCGGTTGAAGGGTTTAATTTTGACGTAAACGCATCGGACGAGCAATTTGCCGGTTACGACGTAACCCTTTTAAGCGAAACGTTTGAACAAACTTATTACGACCGCGTTATAAGCCTCGGTCTTTCCAAGGAAGCCGTAAAAAAAGAGGGCGGCAATATTAAACTCGTTTATACGCCCGTACACGGGACAGGCTTTGAACCTGTTACCACGGTTTTGAAAACTATGGGCATCAACGCGCAGGTCGTTACCGAACAGACCGTACCCGACACGGAATTTTCCACCGTTGAAGTTCCTAATCCCGAATATAAAGAAACGCTTGCAAAAGCCATTGCTCTTGCGAACAAAACGAACGCCGACGTAGTTTTCGGAACCGATCCCGATTGCGACAGGTTAGGAGTTGCTCTCCGTGATAAAAAAGGCGAATTCGTCGCTCTTTCAGGCAATCAGGTCGGCGTTTTATTGCTTAACTATATTTTAACAAGATTAAAAGAAGAAAACAAACTTAAAAAAGACAGTTTTGTGGTTAAAAGTTTTGTTTCGACAGGCTTGGCAAAATGCGTTGCCGACGATTTCGGCGTGGAATTAAAAGAAACACCCGTCGGGTTTAAATTTATCGGCGAAAAAATCAAACAGGCTGAAGAATGCGGAAAAGGCGCTTTTGAATTCGGGTTTGAAGAAAGTTGCGGATATCTTCGCGGTACTTACGTAAGGGATAAAGACGCGGTCGTGGCAAGCATGCTTTTTGCCGAACTCGTTTGCTATTATACGTATAAAAAAGTATCGGTATTCGACGTTTTGGAAGATATTTATAAAAAATACGGCTATTTTATAGATAAAACGATAAGCATCGGTTTTAAAGGTCTTACCGCAATGGACGAAATGAATGAAAAAGTCGATTCATTAAGACGTAAAAACGTCGAACAAATAGGCGACGAAAAGGTTCTTGCCGTTCGTGATTATCTTATCGGCGTAAGATATTGTGACGGTAAGATTGAACAAATGGAGTATTCAAACCTTAATTGTTTGTATTACGAACTTAATAACGGAGGTTTTGTCTGCGTGAGACCGAGCGGAACAGAGCCTAAACTTAAAATTTACTATTCCGTTTGCGCAAAAACGCGTGAACTTGCCAATCAAAAATTTATCGACTTGTCCTCCGCTTTTGAAAAAATTTTTAACGCGTAAAATCAAATCGATTTATATTTTTTGGCGCGCAAATATCAAATCATTTCATAATTTTTAACCTATAAAAATCAATCGACTTATTACAAATTTTCCGCAACGTAAGCAAAAGCACAGTCAAAAAAACTTAAAAGTTGCGTAATATGCAGTCATAAAAACCGAAAAACTCCTCGTCCGTCTTAACGGCGCGCGAGGAGTTTTTACTATACCAAAGGTAGTTGAATATCTCAATTTTTTGGCTGTCTGAAATTTTTTCCAGGTAAGTATTTACAAATGATAGTAAGTATGTTATAATATAAAAAGTGAATAACGGAGCAAAAAAAACGCTCCCTTTCGGGAGCATATCGCCAATGCGAATAAGTGATTAGAATAAATTTTTATTTGAACTCGTCTGTTATTCTGTAACCGTATTTTACTACAAAAAAAACATTGAAGTCAACTAAAATGGAGGAAAAAATGAAAAAATTTTATTTAGGCATGGATATCGGAACTGAATCCGTCGGAATGGCTTGCTCGGACGAAAATTATAATCTTTTGCGTTCAAAAGGCAAAGATTTATGGGCGGTTCGTCTTTTTGATGAAGCAAAATCTGCCGAGGAACGCAGAACGCAGCGTGCGGCAAGGCGCAGATTAGCGCGGCGATCTCAGCGCATTGATTTATTGCAAGAGATTTTTGCTCGGTTTATGACCGATGAATTATTTTTTATACGTCTTAATAACAGCGGATTTAATTTTGGCGATAAAGATTATTCTTTGAAATCACCCTATTCTCTATTTTCGGACGATAATTTTACCGATAAAGATTTTTACGCGAAGTATCCGACGATTTTTCATTTACGTGAGGCAATAATCGAAGACAATCTCGATTGTCAGGATTTAAGGCTGTATTATTTGGCGCTACACCACATAATTAAATATCGCGGACATTTTTTGTTCGAAGGCGAAAGTATCCGTGACATAGGAGATATTAAACAACTTTTCAGAGAGTTTAACGAGACTTTTGTAGATTTGTTTCCGGATAATTATATAACGTTACCGGAAGATAAAGCGGTTGAATTTAAAAAATTAGCATTAGAAAATAAGGGCTTGAACGATAAAAAACGAGAATCAGCAGAATTATTCGGAACAAACGATTCTCAAGTCAAAGAGTTTTTAACGCTATTCTTGGGTGGTAACGCAAAAGCATCGGTTTTATTCGGTAATGAATACGCCGATAAATATAAAGGCGAAAAACTAAACTTCAGAGAGAGCAAAGACGAAGAATTCGAAGCAAAAGCCGAGTTATTCGACGATAATTTCCGTTTACTTGAAATATCTCGCGCAATTTATAATTATTTAACTTTTGAAAAAATACTGTACGGAAATAAAAATATATCTTCCGCAATGATCAAATTGTACGACAAACATAAAAAAGATTTGGAATTATTGAAACGATTTTTACGCACGCAATGCGCGAAAGGCGCTTATTATAAAGTCTTGCGAAGCACTAACGAAGAGAGTAATTATGTAAATTATATAGGATACACGATAACGAAAGGCGAAAGAAAGAATGTTAAAAAATGCAAAAATAAAGCAGATTTTTACAAGTTTATCGAAAAAGTAATTCAGGAAAACGAAAGTAATTTTACCGATCCGACCTTGGCAAATTATATCAGAGAACAAATAACCGAAGATAATTTTTTACCTAAAATTTTAAATTCCGACAATGGCTTGTTTCCGCACCAAATCAACGGTAGCGAATTAGGTTCGATACTGAAAGTTTTGTGTTCGCATTTTCCGAATTTTGAAGAGAAGGATATTGACGGTTTTTCACCGGCGCAAAAGATAAAGAGTATTTTCTTATTCAAAATACCTTACTATGTAGGTCCGCTTAACAATTATCACGAAAATGGCGGTAATAGTTGGATTGTTCGTAAAAAAGGCGCCATAAGACCCTGGAATTTTAGTGAAATGGTCGATATGAAGGCAAGCAATGAAAAATTTATAAAGCGTATGACGAATAAGTGTACATATTTACACGGAAAAGATGTTTTGCCTAAATGTTCGATGTATTATCAGGCGTATAACGTGTTAAATCAACTTAACAAATTGAAACTCAACGAAATACCTATTTCGATCGGACTTAAACAAGAATTATTCAACGAGTTATTTTTAAAAAAGAAAAAAGTAACTAAAAAAATGATAAAAGACTATCTTGCAAGTACCGCTAAATTAACAAAACAAAAGGCAGACGAACTTATTATCGGCGGTTTTGACGGAGAGTTAAATGCGAGTATGAGTTCATATATTACACTTAAAAAAATACTCGGTAATTTAGTTGATATTAAGCCTGAAATTTGCGAAAATATCATTTTGTGGCACACGTTGTTTACTGAAAAAAAACTTGTGGAAGACGCAATTAAGGAAGAGTATTCCGATATTCCTGTAGTTATTGAAAACGTCAAATTATTAAAAGGGATTACGTCCTTTAAAGAGTTCGGAAGATTATCAAAAGAATTGTTGCTAAGCGTTTCAGGCGGAATTAACCCTGTTACGAAAACTGCGTACAGCATTCTGGAAAGACTTTATAATACCAACAGTAATTTCAACGAGTTATACCATTCCGACGAGTATAAATTTAAAAATTCAATTGAACTTGAAAACGGCGAGTATTCGGACGTTGTGACATACCGTGATATAGAAGATTTATATGTTTCGCCCATGGTAAGACGAGGCATTTGGCAAGCGTTGATTATGTGCGATGAATACGTTAACGCCGTAGGAAGAACTCCGGATAAAATATTCGTTGAAGTTACGAGAAAAGCAGATAAAGATAAACAGCGTACCGTTTCAAGAAAAAATCAACTTTTGAATTTATATAAAGGTTTGAAAAAAGATTGTCAGGAAATCGACGAACTGAATGACGAATTGAATCGCAAAACAGATTCCCAGTTAAGGCAGGAGAGGCTTTATCTCTATTTTGCTCAACTCGGAAGATGCGCTTATACCGGTAAGCGTATAGATTTAACCGAATTATCGACTGATTTGTACGACGTGGATCACATAATGCCTCGCTCAATAACCAAAAACGACAGTCTCGATAACAAAGTTTTGGTTTTGCGTCAAAAAAACAAAGAAAAAACCGATATTTATCCTTTACCCGTTGGTTTTACAAACCAACAAGCGTTTTGGAAGATGCTTAATACCAAAGGACTTATGAGCGATATTAAATATGCTTTGCTAACAAGAACCGAACCTCTTAACGAAACAGACTTTAAGGAGTTTGTTAATCGTCAGCTTGTTGTCACTAATCAAACGGCAAAAGTTGTCGCCGAACTTTTAGCCCGTAAATACGCTAACAGCGGAACGAAAATCGTTTACAGCAAAGCGTCCAACGTTATTGATTTTAAGCAAAGATACGATATTGTAAAATGCAGAGAAACAAATGATTTGCACCACGCCCGCGACGCATATCTGAATATTGTCATAGGTAACGTTTACGATACTAAATTTACGAACGCTTACGATTATTTTTATCGGAACAAAGACGGCGCATGGAGAGAATACAATTTAAAAAATTTGTATTCGCAACCGATAAAAAACGCATGGAACGGCTCAGCCGACATACAAAGAATAAAGAGTGTTTTAGTTAAACCGAGTATGCAGGTTACGCGCTATTCTTTTACGAATAAAGGCGGATTTTATAATGAGACTGTATTTAAAAAAGAAGACAAAGGCGTTTCCGCGCCGAGAAAAAACAAGTTTCCCTATAACCAAACCGAAAAATACGGTGGGTATAAAAGTTTAAACACGGCTTATTTTATAATATTACAATCAAAAGACAAGAAGGGTACATTTATCAAAACGATAGAAGCAGTCCCCGTATTAGTCGATTATAATTGTAAAGGCGACAGGCAAAAATTACTTGAATATTTTACTGATTGCGGCTTGATTGAACCCGAAATAATTGTTGATAAAATTAAAGTCAAATCGTTAGTTAGCGTCAACGGGTATATGGTTTGGATTGCAGGTATGACCGGTAATCAAGTTCTTTTACATAACGCGCAACAATGGTACACGGATGAAACCGTCGATTCTTACGTTAATAATTGTTTAAAGTTAATCGAACAAGAACGTAACAGAAAAATATCCGAAGAAGAAACGAAGGGCGAATTGTTTATGATGTCAACAAACCGTTTCGGAGAAGTTAAAGCAAAAATCGACAGACTGCAAAACGTAGAGTTATATGGTCGGATAATCGATAAATTGAGTAAATTGAATAGCGTAATTACGGCGGACGGAAAAGAAAAGATTAGACTAATGCCGATAAATTCTTTTAAGGATAAATTGATTGCAAAGACAGATTTGTTTGAAAAACTGTCTGTATTTAAACAGGCACAGGTACTGTTGCAACTTGTTCAATTTATGAAGTGTAATTCAACTACGGCGAATCTAACATTATTAGATGATGGCTCAAGCTGCGGAAAATTGTTAATTTCAAAGAATATAACTGATGTTAAATTTGAAATAATAAATCAATCACCTTGCGGATTGACTACGCATACTAAAAGCATTTAAATATGGGTTTTCGTACCGTAATTATAAAAAGCAGAGCCAAACTCGAGTTTCGGCTAAACAGTTTGATTATAAGGGGAGAGGAAGAGAAAAAAGTATATATCGGCGAAATAAATACTTTGATTATACAAAGTACGGCGGTATCGTTAACGGCTTCCCTTATAAACGAACTTATTAAAAATAACGTTAAAGTCGTTTTTTGCGACGAAAAATGTAATCCGTCATCGGAACTTCTACCTTACTACGGCGCGCACAATACTTCAAAAAGATACAAGGAACAACTTTCCTGGAAGAGAAAAACAAAGTCGTCCGTCTGGAAAGAGATTATAAAAATTAAGATTAGCGAACAAGCCTGTCACTTGAAAGAAAAAGGCTGTTTTGAACAAGCGGCAATGCTGTTTGATTATGTTTTTGAAGTGCAGAATAACGATGTAACAAATAGGGAAGGACACGCCGCAAAAGTATATTTTAATTGTATTCTCGGCGGAAAATCACGCCAGGACGGCGGTTTTATTAACGGGTGCTTAAATTACGGTTATGCGGTACTTTTATCTTGCGTAAACAGGGAGGTTATAGCAAACGGTTATTTTACTCAACTCGGGATATGGCACGATAACGAGTTTAATCAGTTTAATTTATCCTGCGACTTAATGGAGCCTTTCCGTGTAGCGGTTGATAAAGTTGCATTATCTATAAAAGAAAGCGATAAAGAGTTTAAGCGAAAAATGGCGAACATTTTAAATTTAAAAACAGTCATGTCCGGAAAAAGCACAACGCTCGATATTGCAATTCGTTTGTATTGCAGAAGCGTATTTTCTGCGCTTAATAAGGACGATCCTTCACTAATTATATTTCCTGAAAAAATCACGATAGATGAATAACAAGTTTATGAGATTAATGGTTTTTTTTGATTTGCCTATGCTCACCGATAAAGATAGGCGCGAATATACTCGGTTTCATAAGTTTTTACTTAAAAACGGGTTTATTATGATGCAGAAATCGGTATATACCAAATTGATTATCAATAACGTAACGAGTTTATCCGTAAAACAACGCATTTATAATAATTTACCGAAAGCGGGTATTGTCGAGTTATTGGAAATAACCGAAAATCAATTTTCAAAAATAGAATATCTTGTAGGGAAAGAACAAACTTCTGTAATTGATTCAATGGAGAGGCTGATAGAATTATGAAAAGCGAAATAACCGTATCGCACGTGCATATCGAAACTGATCTTGTGTTATCAGACGAAGCCGTTCAAATACTCGTTGTCGAAAACGCAGATGAATTTTATAATATAGTAAGTGAATTATATAATCAATTTGACGGAGAGGACGGCAATTTTGTTTTTAAACTGAAAGATGAGGTCGTTTCTGCGGAAAAAAACGGAATTATGATATGTAATCCTTTTCATTTAGATTATAACGATAAAAAAATTATATCGTTACTGTATAAAGTGCTGGAAAAAGAATCGTTAGGCGACGCGTTACCGCAATATAACGAGGTTGTTTCTTCTATGATAAAGTATTTAGAAGAAATATCGTTTAACGTTCCCTTTAAATTATCGTATAACGAACCTCAGCCCGCTGAAATCATGAAAGTGTGCGGTTTGAAAATCGAAAGTGCTTACGATACTTTGCTTGAGAAAATTATATGTTTTATAAACGCATTGATTGAATTAAAAAAATGCGAGTTTTTTGTTTTCGTTAATTTGAAAAGCGTTTTGTCCGATGAAAAACTTTTAAATCTCTATAGTCATTGCAAAAACGAGAAAGTCGGATTACTGCTTATTGAAAGTAGTATAATCAGAAATTTGCTGCCCGAAGAAAAAGCCGTCGTTATTACAGAAGATTTATGTGAAATACTTGTAAATTACAATTAAACGTGCTAAAATACAATTAGTAAAACTTACAGCGTAATCGCATTGTCGGTGCGTGACTTTCACACCTGATTTAATTTGAGGTTTGAGAGTCTTGTTATTCTGTAAGTAATCAAAACGAATAGATATTTCTGAAAACAGCGGACAAAGTTTGAGAGTCTTGTTATTCTGTAAGTAATCAAAACTATTTCGGGCACGACTGCTTTAAGGTGTTTGTTTGAGAGTCTTGTTATTCTGTAAGTAATCAAAACTTAGCAAGTGGCGTAAACAACTATATTAAGGTTTGAGAGTCTTGTTATTCTGTAAGTAATCAAAACTTAGTAGAAAGATAACAAAGTTGACTTGTAGTTTGAGAGTCTTGTTATTCTGTAAGTAATCAAAACTCTTCCTTACGTTTTTAAGGCGATTTTTTAGTTTGAGAGTCTTGTTATTCTGTAAGTAATCAAAACCTTGGCGGTGTATAAGCGGGGATACTTGCTGTTTGAGAGTCTTGTTATTCTGTAAGTAATCAAAACTTGCATGCGAAGAATCTCAACGCGTGACAAGTTTGAGAGTCTTGTTATTCTGTAAGTAATCAAAACACCACCTTTCGCTATATACTCAATTTGACAGTTTGAGAGTCTTGTTATTCTGTAAGTAATCAAAACCAGAAAAACGGATAACAGCGTATTGATCGGGTTTGAGAGTCTTGTTATTCTGTAAGTAATCAAAACCTTTGCTCGCTAAATAGTCCTTGTCGTGAAGTTTGAGAGTCTTGTTATTCTGTAAGTAATCAAAACTATTTTTGTGGTACTGATAAGGATTATACGTTTGAGAGTCTTGTTATTCTGTAAGTAATCAAAACAGTTACTTATTTATCTCTTTGTGAAGTACAGTTTGAGAGTCTTGTTATTCTGTAAGTAATCAAAACTGTTAACTCTGTTAACTCATTTTTGAACTTGTTTGAGAGTCTTGTTATTCTGTAAGTAATCAAAACTATAGCATAAGAAAAGACAGCAACCCAAGCGTTTGAGAGTCTTGTTATTCTGTAAGTAATCAAAACTCTCACACAGAGTAGCATAGTCACGAAATTGTTTGAGAGTCTTGTTATTCTGTAAGTAATCAAAACCCTTAAAGCACCATAGAACTGTCTTTAATAGTTTGAGAGTCTTGTTATTCTGTAAGTAATCAAAACTATCCCACAAACGATTTAAGTTCTGTACGTGTTTGAGAGTCTTGTTATTCTGTAAGTAATCAAAACAACAAAAACGTTTACACGGTGGCGGTTGAGGTTTGAGAGTCTTGTTATTCTGTAAGTAATCAAAACAGCACCCGTTTAGTTTTTAACGTAAAAATAAAAAAGCCCGGTTTAAATTACGAGTCGATATCGACGGTAATTTGAAACGGGCTTTTAGCATACGTAAACTACGTAGGTTTCAAGCGAATTTAGAGATATATGCGGATAAAGAGGGGAATATTATAAAAATCTCGATAAAAATTCTCGTGTTCTCGATTTTTGGGGGTGGTTAAAAATTTGTTCGGGGGAACCTTCTTCTTCTATGACGCCGTCGTCCATAAAAACCACCTTATTAGCGATATCTCTCGCAAAACTCATTTCGTGGGTAACAACTACCATGGTAAGCCCGTTTTTGGCAAGGGTTGTCATAACGGATAAAACTTCGCCGACCATTTCCGGATCGAGCGCCGAAGTCGGCTCGTCGAATAGCAACGCTTCGGGTTCCATTGCAAGCGCGCGGGCGATGGCAACTCTTTGCTTCTGACCGCCCGAAAGTTGGGCGGGGCGGGCGTTCACGTAAGAATCCATACCTACCATTTTAAGATATTTCATGGCTCTGTTTTCCGCCTCCGTTTTTGAAACGCCTAATACTTTGAGCGGACCTATCGAACAATTTTTTAAAACGTTCATGTTATTGAACAGGTTGAAAGATTGAAAAACCATGCCGACTTTTTGGCGGAATTCATTTGGTTTTTTGGCGTTTACTACGTTTTCACCGTCAAAAAGTATTTCGCCCGAAGTCGGTGTTTCAAACAAATTGATACACCTAAGCAGCGTACTTTTACCGCTTCCCGACGAGCCGATTATACAAGTTACGTCGCCGCGGTTTACGGTAAAGTTTACGTCTTTTAATACGACGTTTTCGCCGAAAGTTTTTTGCAAATGTTTTATTTCAATAATTGTTTCAGCCATTACCTTTACCTCCCGTCATGTTTTGTTCGCGGACGAAAGACTCGGCGTCCATATTTTGAGAACCAAGCACGGTATAGTTCTTCTTGCCGTCCATTTTCTTTTCGATAAGCCTTAAAACTCTCGTTACGGCAAATGTCAAAACGAAGTATATCGCCGCAACCAAAAGATAGGTTGCAAAAGTTTCGTACGTTTGCGATACGATTGAACTCGCCTGAAAATATAATTCGGTAAACCCTATGACGTTAAGAACCGAAGTATCTTTTATATTGATAACGAATTCGTTAGCCACCGAAGGCAAAATGTTTCTTAACGCCTGAGGAAGCACTACGTGCGTCATCGTTTGTAAATGCGACATACCGATGGCTTGCGCGCCTTCAAACTGACCTTTATCTACAGAAATTATACCGCCTCTTACTATTTCCGCCATGTAGGAACCTGTGTTTACGGAAACGATAAGCAAGCCTGAAAACACCACGTTTAAAGTTTGCCCGTTGTTTAATAATGCAAACCCCCAGAAGATAACCATTGCCTGTACCATCATGGGTGTGCCACGGAAAACTTCTACATATACGTTAAGTATTACGTCGCCGACTTTCTTTAAAACTTTTAAAAATTTATCTTTAGGCGATGGCATAGTGCGGTATATGCCTATCAATAAACCTATCAATAAGCCGATTATCGTACCGATTAGCGATACTAAGAGGGTGTAACCTACGCCCTCTAATATCCAGGTATAATAATCGGATATAATTTTGCCGATTTTTGCAAAAATCATTTTTTATCTATCCTTAATACGAATTTTAATCAATAAATAATATTTGTAAATTACTAATATTATGCGGTTGCATATTGTGTAGCCAAAGTCATCATTTCAAAACGCGCCGCCGCGTCTATTTTAGAAAGAGCCTCGTTTATTGCATTCTTTAAAGAACTGCCTTTTTTAAGCCCTACGGCAATCTGAACTTCCTCTTTTGAAGCGGTAAAACCGTTAGCATTGTTGACAAGGTGAATATACGTGATCGCTTCGTCTGCGGAGCAGTGCGCAACGGCGCTAGGTTCTTCTGCAACGTAACCGTCGATTGCTTTGGAGTTAAGCGCGTTAATCATTAAGGGGAAAGTTTTCATCGGTGTCTGACGGATTATTCCGTAGGTTGACGCTTGAGCCTCTAAAGCCGTATCGTGAAAGGTGCCAATCTGAGCGACGATTTTTGCCCCTTTAAAGTCGCTTAAAGAAGTAGCGGAGGCGTATTCGCCGTCTTTTCTTACGACGATTACAAGTTGACTTTCGTAATAAGCGTCGGAAAAATCAACCGATTCAAGGCGTTCTTCGGTGGGGGACATACCTGCGATAATAAAATCCAAAGCGTCCGACTGAACCGCGGGGATGAGCGCGTCGAATTCGTATTTAACGATAACGAGTTCTTTTTTAAGGGCTTCGGCTATCTTTTTTGCAATCATAACGTCGTAACCGTTAGCGTAACCTTTTGCGTTACTGATTTTAACCGCGCCGTTGGCGTCGGTTGTCTGAGTGTAGTTAAAAGGCGCGTACCCGCATTCCATGCCGACGTAAATTTTGTCAGGATCTTTCTTGCTTGCGCAAGCCGTAAAGGAAAGCGAAGAAAGCGCAACTATGGTTGCTAACGTAATTACAGTGAAAAGTTTTAAAATTTTGTTCATGTTGAAATCTCCAAAAATTATTTTTACAACAAAAAATCCGCACGACGCAAGGACGCACGGAAAACAATTTTAATCTTCACATTAAAATAAGATTACATAATAGCTCTCCGCAAAACCTTGCGACAGTCTGTAGCGTGTTTCGTTACAGCCCAACCGTAAACGCTTCGGACAAACTATTACGGTTTCGGCGACGATTCCTTTCAAAAGCCCTTCATTCCGTTATGGGACAATTTACTATTAAGCGTCGCGCCTCTATATGAATTATGATTTGATTTTAACAGCATAAATTGCTATTGTCAAACGTTTTTGACAGGATTTTATCTTTTTTTAATAAAAAATCAACAAAGGCATTTTTATTTTTTTAAAATCGTCTTATTTATGCTTTACAAACTTTATTCGGTATGTTATACTTTTTAGGCTTGAAGAAAAACTTAATTTTTCGCCGCTGTGACGAAATTGGCAGACGTAGCAGACTCAAAATCTGCCGCCCTTAAAAGCGTGCCGGTTCGAGTCCGGCCAGCGGCACCACGATAAGCACTTGCCGTGGCGAGTGCTTTTTCCGTGCTTGAAATATAGAATTTTCCTAATTTAATCAAAATAGTAACTATCGTACGACCTGAAATAATCGTTTGTCGTACGGAATTTTAATTTAAGGCGCTATATGTGGGTTTTAATGGCGATATTATCGGCGGTTTTTGCCGGGATTACTTCAATATTGACAAAATCCGGTATCAAAAAAACCGACAGCGACGTTGCTACTTCTTATAGAACTGTAGTCGTTCTCGTGTTTTCGTGGATAATCGTTTTTATAGTCGGTTCGTACAGACAACTTGCCGATATAGATTTTTATTCGTTTATTTTTTTGATTTTATCGGGCTTGTCAACGGGACTTTCGTGGCTGTGCTATTTTAAAGCGCTATCTTTAGGGGACGTAAACAAAGTTGTAGTTGTAGATAAGTCAAGCACGATTCTTACCGTGATAATGGCAATGATTTTTTTCGGCGAAACCAACAACCTTTTGGTAAAAATTATCGGGGTTATTTTTCTTTCCTTAGGTATTTTTATGACGATCGAAAAAAAACACGGCAATAATGAAGTTGAAAAAGAGAAGAGAGCGAATAATAAATGGTTGCCGTATGCCGTTGCGTCGGCGGTTTTCGCCGCGTTGACTTCTATCCTTGCGAAAGTCGGAATAAAAGGCGTGGAATCCAACCTTGCAAACGCTATCAGAACTTCCGTCGTTTTAATAATGGCTTGGCTTGTGGTTTTTGTAAAGAAAAAACAAACGGAAATACCCCAAACCGACAAAAAAGACTTGTTGTTTATAGTTTTATCGGGGGTTGCTACCGGAGCGTCCTGGCTGTGCTATTATTACGCCATACAAAACGGACTTGTATCTGTAGTCGCGCCTATCGACAAGTTAAGCATTTTGATTTCCGTCGTATTTTCAGTAATCTTTTTTAAAGAAAAAATAAGTAAAAAGGCGATAATCGGGTTTGTTATAATGATTTCCGCTACTATGGTTATGGCGATATGGGGATAATATTTGCGGTAAAGTAATTTTACTTATCGTTAATTTTTATGCCGTTCGTAACGATATTACCGTGTCGACTTTTACCAATTAAAAAGTATTCGGTCTTTTACTAATTGAAAAATGCTCGGTCTTAATTTTATTACGTCATTTATCCGCTCGCGCGTGTGTGAATAAATTGTGTGTAAATAAATAAAAAAACTTTTTAAAAGACCGCTTTTAATGGCTGAAAATACTCTTATTTACAAGTTTTGTAAAAGAAACGGAAACGCCGTTAAAATGCTTGCAAAAAACATATTCACATGTTAGAATATGCTTCAAAATACATTGCAACACATTTTGCGTCAGGTTACGATTATGAAATTAAAGTCTCGCGCATCGCATGAAATCGATATGACGTACGGCAATATGTTGCCTAAAATCGCATCGTTTGCCGTACCTCTTATATTAACTTCTATATTACAACTGCTGTTTAATTCCGCCGACATGATAGTAGTCGGAAAGTTCGTCGGTAACGACGCGGTCGGGGCGGTTGGTTCGACGGGTTCTCTGAACGCGCTTTTAACCCACTTTGCAATAGGTTTGTCGGTTGGCGCCGGCGTAGTTTTGGCAAGCGCGTTCGGCGCAAAAAATTCCGAGTACGGTGATAAAATACTGCATACGAGTATGGTTTTGAGCCTTATTGCCGGTTTTTTGCTCGGTACGGTCGGTTTTTTTGTCGCCAGACCGATTCTGTCCGTTATGGGAACGCCCGACGCCCAACTCGACGACGCTTCGGGATATCTCGAAATTATCTGTATCGGTTGCCCGTTTTCGATGATTTACAATTTCGGAGCCTCAATGCTTCGTTCGACGGGGGATACCAAACGACCTTTGTTGTATCTTACGATTGCAGGCGTTGTGAACGTGATTGTAAATATTATTACGGTCGTGTTTTTCGGAATGGGCGTTAAAGGCGTTGCTCTCGCCACAATATTGAGTCAGGCTATATCTGCAATACTTGTTATAATTACCTTACGTAAATCCAAAGGTTTCGTTACTCTATCTTTTAATAAATTAAAAATAGATAAAGCCGCCCTCAAAGTTATATTACGACTCGGCGTTCCTACGGGAATACAAAATTCGTTGTTCAATTTTTCAAACGTTTTGCTTCAGTCGGCTGTTAACGGCTTCGGCAGTGAAGTTGTAAACGCTTCTTCGATATCGGGGCAAATCGAAGGGTACATTTATGCGGTCATTTCAAGTATAAGCAGTACTGCGCTTACGGGCGTAGGGCAAAATTACGGTGCCGGCGATTATAAAAGAATTCGTAAGTTATATAAAGAAAGTATGCTTATAATCGCTTTGACCGTTGCTTTGGTCGGTTGGATAGCGATTATTCTTCACGAACCGCTTTGCAGACTCTTTATGAATCATACGGGAACGCCGGAGCAAACAGAAAAAATAATTGCTTACGCGAACGAAAGATTGATTTTGATTGCCGGAACCTACTTTTTGGACGGAATGATGGAAATTGCGACGTATTCCTTGCGCGGTATAGGGTATTCGATTACTTCTATGATGATAGTTCTGGTCGGAACTTGCTTATTCAGAATCGTTTGGATATATTTTATTTTCCCGATGTATCCCAAGTTATTTTTCTTGTTTATGCTTTATCCTATTTCCTGGACGATAACTTTAATAGTTGCGTGGGTATGGTTCAGCGTTAAACTTAAACAAGACGAAAAGGCTTCGGCAATTAAATCAGATTTCACTTAAATTCAAATTATTGCCGCTTTTTACGATTAGTTTTGTTTGAAAAAAATAATTGTAATATTAAATATTTATAGACAGCACAATAAGAAACAAGCACGCAGAATTTTGGCGTGCTTGTTTCTGTTAAGGTAGGTATTAAAATGATGAAACATTTATCTTTATAATTTAAAAGTTTAAGCAGATATTAAAATATCGGTCTATAAGTCGATTAAATGATATTGTTAACCTTCAATTTGAAATACTTTGACTTTTTAGCGTAATTTTTCAAAAATGCTCAGTTTTGTGTGCATAAGAAACTTCGCAATAATTTTAGTTGCGCCTATCGGTGAAATTTTATACATAAAATTCATCATGCGGGCGTCCGCGCCGATTACTTTTCTTTTGCGTTTTTTATCGATGGCGCGTACGATTATTTTTGCGCATTTTTCGCTGTCCATCGAAACGGCGTCTATTAATTTTTTCTCTTTGTCGCTTATTTCGATCGAGCGCATTATGTTGGTTTTACAAAAGCCCGGCATCATTAAGCCTACGTAAAAATCCGACTCGATTTGCAAAACTTCGGTAAGGCTTTTTACCGCGCTTTTGGTCATGCAATAACCGCCCTGACCGACAACGGGGCACAGAGCGGAAGAACTCGAAATATTCACAAGTCCTTTTTCGCCGTGAAGTTTTGGAAGCACGTACAAAATAGAATTCACCACCGACATAAGATCGGTATCGATTATTTTTTTATAGTCTGCTTCTTCGTAATCGGCTTCTTTTATAAACGGAAGCATTATGCCCGCGTTGTTTATTAAAATATTAGGGCAAAGGGGACTGTTTTGAACCCACTCTCCTAATTTCTTCCATTCTTCCGCATCAGAAACGTCTGCCTGACGCGGTATGTATTTATCGCCGAGACGATTTTTGCAGTTTTCGAGTTTTTCTTTTGACCTTCCTATTGCAATTACGGTGCATCCGTATTTTTCGATAAGAAGCCTGGATATTTCATAACCGATACCCGACGATGCGCCGGTTACGATTACCGTTTTGTTTCGTAAAAACTTCATAATTAGCGTTACCGTTTAAAAAAACATAATTTGAGAAGTAAAAATTCGTTAAATCGTCATCTCTTGGAAATATATTAACATATCTTACTTGATTTAACAAATATTTTGTGCTAAAATAATCTAAATCGATATTCGTTTCGATTTTTATTTTAGAATTATTCGGTGAAAAATATGGAAGAAAACGTAGTATTAAACGAATTTCCCGTTTTGATTATCAGAGGAAAAGTCCTTTTCCCCAACATTTATACCAACTTCGACGTTTCAAGGCAAAAATCTCTCGAAGCGGTTGTGAAGGCAATGACTACCAACAGCAAAATTTTGGTCGTTACGCAAAAAAACGCCTTCGACGAAAATCCTCAGCCTCAGGACGTTTATCGCGTAGGCGTTATTTGTCGTATAAAAAAAGTCCTTAAACTAAGCGAAAATAATTTAAGGGTGCATCTTGAAGCCGACGAAAGGGCTGTTATTCAATATATGGAACCTTTTGAAGGGTACTATAAAGCGAACGTCGTGATATCACCCGATCTACGCGACAGAACCGAAGATGAAAAAGCCTATTTGTCCGTTGCGAAAGCCAAACTTTCGGAGTTTGTAGCCTCAAAAGCGCGCTTCCCGAGCGAAACGAAAGACGCTTTGACCGCTATAGATAACCCCGTTGAATTCGTCAACGTGGCATCTTTCAATCTACCGCTTTCCGAAAGCGAAAAGCAACGAATTCTCGAAGAAAGGCTTGTTACCAAACGCCTTGAAATTTTACTTGTAGCGTTAAACGCGATTGTCGAAAGACAAGATATCGAGAAAATCATTCAGGAAAGAGTCCAGCAAAGCGTAGAAAAAAATCAAAAAGAATACTTTTTGAGAGAACAACTTAAAGCAATACACACCGAACTCGGCGACGACGAAAACGAAGTAGAAAAACTTCGTGAACAGATCAAAGCCAAAATCATGCCCGACGAAGACAAACAAAAGGTGCTGAAGGAACTTGACAGAATGTCGAGAATGCCTTCGTCTTCCCCCGACTATACCGTGCTACGCACCTACGTTGACTGGATTATCGATTTACCTTTCGGAATAGAGTCCAAGGACAGAGAAAATTTAAAAGAGGCTATAAAAATTCTCGACGGCGATCATTTCGGGCTTGAAAAAGTCAAGGAAAGAATCGTCGAGTATCTTGCCGTATTAAAACTTACGAAGAAAGTCGGCAGTTCTATTCTATGCCTTGTAGGACCTCCGGGCGTAGGTAAAACCTCGGTCGCTACTTCAATAGCGAGGGCGCTTGACAGAAAATTCGTGAGAATGAGCCTCGGCGGCGTAAAAGACGAAGCCGAAATAAGAGGGCATAGAAAAACTTATATCGGCGCGATGCCCGGAAGGATTATTTACGGTATAAAGAACGCAGGCGTGTCGAATCCCGTATTTTTGCTTGACGAAATAGATAAATTATCGTCCGATTTAAGAGGGGATCCCGCAAGCGCGCTACTCGAAGTTCTCGATCCCGAACAGAACAAAACCTTCCGTGACAGGTATCTCGAAATACCTTACGATTTATCCGACGTTTTGTTCATTACCACGGCAAACTCGCTCGAAACCATTCCCGCGCCCTTGCTCGACCGTATGGAGGTTATATCGTTAGACGGATATACGAGGGAAGAAAAAGCCGAAATCGCAAAACTTTATCTTATACCGAAACGTCTTGAGAAAAACGGCTTGACGGCTAAAAACGTCAAATTTACAGACGAAGCGATTGATGCGATAATAAAAGGTTATACTTTGGAGGCGGGCGTAAGAAATCTTGAAAGACAGATAGACGCCGTTTTAAGAAAAATAGCGACGAAACTTGCCGAAAGAGGCGCTTTGAAAAAACAAGTCGTTACGCCCGAAAGTTTGCCCGATTATTTGGGTTCGCCGAGATTTTCCGACAGCGATAATCTCGAAGCAGACGAAGTCGGCGCCGCAACCGGGCTTGCCTGGACTATGTACGGAGGAACAACGCTTACTATCGAAGTTAGCGTTATGCCCGGCAAAGGCGAAATTTTGCTTACGGGTAAACTCGGCGACGTAATGAAAGAAAGCGCGAGAGCGGCAATAAGTTATATCCGCGCGCACGCAGGTATTTACGGAATAGACGAAAAAGTTTTTACCGAAAAGGATATTCATATTCATATTCCCGAAGGCGCGACGCCGAAAGACGGTCCGAGCGCGGGCGTTACCATGGCGACTGCCATTTTGTCTGCTCTTACGGACAAAAAAGTTCGCAAAGACGTCGCCATGACGGGTGAAATCACTTTAAGAGGCAAGGTTTTACCGATAGGCGGGTTAAAAGAAAAATCGCTTGCGGCTTTCAGAGCAGGCATATACAAAGTAATTATACCCAAAAAGAACGTTAAAGACATCGAAGACGTTCCCAAAAACATAGCGGATAAACTTACGTTTATTCCCGTAAGCGACGTTTCGGAGATTTTTGCCGTTGCCATAGACGATTTAAAGGTGTAAAATGAAAATAGTTAACGCAACTTTTATAACTTCGGCAGCCGATAAAAAAGGTTTTTTGCGCACCGAAAAGCCTATAATTTGCGTTGCCGGAAAGTCTAACGTCGGCAAAAGTTCGTTCATAAACATGCTTGCAAATCAGAAAAAACTTGCCAGAACGTCTAACACACCCGGTCGTACGAGGCTTGTCAATTATTTTGATTTCGGGGAATTTATCATTGCCGATTTACCCGGTTACGGCTACGCGAAGGTAAGCAAGAGCGAAAAGGAAAAATGGGCACGGACGTTAAGTGATTTTTTCGATTGTACAAAAATTACCCATGCGATTGCGCTTGTCGATATAAGACACGATCCGACGGAAGAAGATAAATTGATGATAAATTTGTTTTATTCCGAAATCATTCCGTTTACGCTCGTTGCTACGAAAGCGGATAAAATCGCAAAAACGAAAGTAAAAACTCAGGCGGGCTACGTTGCTAATAAACTCGGCCTCGGTAAAGACAACGTGATAGCGACTTCCGCCGAAACAAGGCTCGGTAAAGAAGAGGTTCTTAACGCTATAGAAAACGCTGTCAGGATTGCCCGCGGCTTTGAAGAAGACGAAGAATTTTACAGTGAGGACGGCGAAATCGCCGAATAATTTTATGACGGATATACTTGATTACTTGAATAATTCGACTAATGCTTTCGCAACCGTAAAAGTAAGTAAGAATATGCTTATAGAAAACGGGTTTCTGCCTTACGAACCGAACGTTAAAGCGAAAGTCGGCGGTAAATATTTTATAGAAAAAAACGGAAGCGCAATCCTTGCTTTTAAAGTAGGGGATTTATCTCATTACGCTTTCAATATCGCGCTTGCGCATACCGATTCTCCGCTGTTAAGGGTTAAGGGAAAAAAACTTCTTGACAGCCCCTGCGGTAAGCGCGTAAACGTTGAGGCGTACGGAGGACTTATACGCTACTCGTTTATGAACATTCCTCTTAAACTTTGCGGTAGGCTTTTCGTAAAATCCGAAGAAGGTTTAAAAACCGTACTTGTTGACAGCGATTTTAACGTAAATATACCTTCTCTTTGTATTCATCATAATCCCGAAGTCAACGAAAAGGCTTTGCTTACCGTGCAGAACGATATGTTGCCGTTAATCGGAGGAAAAGAGGACGATTTATATAAAGTTTTGTACGGTGACGGGGAAATCGTTGACGGAGATATTTTTGTCGCGCCTGCCGTTAAAGCATTTTATTCCGGGGCGGATAACGAATATATTTGTTCGCCGAGAATAGACAATCTTACGAGTTGTTTTTCTCTTTTAAACGGGATAATCGACTGTAACAATTACGGCGTTTCGGTTGCCTGTCTTTACGATAACGAAGAAATAGGCAGTCATACCAAGCAGGGCGCTTATTCGGATTTTTTGCCTTCGGTTTTAAAACGCGTAAATTGCGACCTCGGTAAAACGGACGGCGATTATTATGCCGCCATAGACAGCGGATTTATTCTTTCGGTAGATAACGGACACGCCGTACATCCCGCTCACCCCGAAAAAAGCGATCCCTCGCAAAAAGTTTATCTTAACGGCGGAATAGTTATAAAACATCACACGAATTATTCTACCGACGGGTATTCGTCAGCCGTACTCAAAACCATTCTCGACAACCACGGAATTAAATATCAGGACTACTATAATAACTCGGATATCCGTTGCGGCGGAACGCTCGGGCTTATCGAAAGCGCAAAACTTCAGATGAATTCCGTTGATATAGGTTTAGCGCAACTTGCTATGCATTCAAGCATAGAAACCGCGGGTAAAAACGACGTCGAAGTTATGATAAAGTGCGTAAAAGCGTTTTTTGAATCGCGTTTTACGCCTTACGGCGAAGTCGTAACGATAAAATAAAAAAAAGCGACGGCTTTTGCCGTCGCCCCCACACGTGCCGTATAAGGTAAAAATCAACCCGCTTAATTGCAGGTGGGTATCAAGCCGAGGGGTATCTGTTACTCCGTTAAATCAACCTGCACCTAAGACAATGGCTGAGAGTTTTACATAACCGATAGGACTCCGATTCCCTTTTTAGTGATTGCGGAGAGAATATAACCTTACCTCGCACACAGTAGAAAACTTTTTTACAATTTTATTTTAGCATATATCGTTGCGTTATGCAACTAAAAATCGATTTTTTATTTTTACATTTTTCATTTTTTTGCAAGCAAACCGAGGATGCTTTTTATGTATATCGAACCTTTAGGCACTAACGGGCTTTACCCCGACGAAAATAATCCGACGAGCGGTTATCTTGTTTCGGCGGGTAGTAAAAACTTTCTTCTCGATATAGGAAGCGGAGTTTTTGCAAAACTTATTAAGCGTATCCAACCGGAAAAACTCGACGGAATAATAATTTCTCATTATCATTTCGACCACGTTTCCGATATAGGCGTTTTAAGTTATTATCTGCAGACGAGAAACGCAGTATTAAAGGTTTACGCGCCGGATGACGGTTCGGAATTTCAAAAACTTATCGAAAAAAGTCCTTATTTTGAATATATACCGATTTCGGATAATAAACCGCTTATTTTCGGCGACTTGCGTATTGAATTTTACAAAACGAATCATCCTGTTCCGACGTATGGCGTCGCTATGTATTGCGAAGGTAAAAAATTTTCTTATACCTCCGACGGCAACGTATGCGATAATCTGTATAAAATGTTAAGCGACTGCGATTTAGCAATTATCGACTGCGGGTTTCTGCGTAAAGACTGGTCGGATGAAAAGCCCTTGTTATCGGCTGAACACGTCGGGCTGATTTCAGAAAAATGCCGTATCAAAAAGGCTCTGATTTCCCATTTCAAACCGACTATTTCAAAAGGCGACCTGATTTACGAAGCAAAATCGGCGTGCGACAGAGTAGAGCCGTGTTTATACCAAAGATATGAATTATAAGAAGTGAAACTTTTTGCCTCTCGGTTGGGGATTTTTGAACAAACGCCCGTTTTTTCTCGAAAATCTTCAAAACTTTTCCGAAAAAACGCGAAGTTAAAAAATCTCGCAGGCAAGTTTAAACTTCTTGTATTGTAAGTTATGAGAAGAATCCTTAACAACAGACCGATAGTTTTCTGCGCCTTTTCCTTGGCGACAGGAATGATCGTTACGGCGCTTTACGGCGGCGTTTCGGTTTTGCTGTACGTTATTTCGGCGTTGTGCGCTTTATTTTGTTTACTTTGTTTTCTTTTCAAACCGCTTAAAAAATTTAAGATCGAAGCAATAGTTATCTCGTTATTTTTTATTTCGGGCGCGTTGTACACCGTATATAATATTTTTCTTTATAACGACGACGCTTTACGGGCAGGGGAATCGCTTATTATAAACGGCACGGTTTCAGACGTTGCTACAGCTTCGTCGGGAAACTTCAGAATTACCCTTTCCGATCTGAAAACAGGTAACGAAGGCGCGTACGGCAACGCTTGTTTCTATACGGATAACGCAACTTTTAATTGCGGTGATATTATCAGGCTGAAAGGCGATATAAAATTTTTACCCTTTTCGATTGCGAATTATTCCTCGAAAACCTCCTTGAAAATAACAAATGTAACCGTTTTGTCGGCTACCGCGCCTGTTAATCCGTTTTACGTGGCTTCCGGTTTTGTTAAAAATCTTATTTTAACAAACGTCGGCGGCGACGAGGGTGGCATAATGGTAGCGTTACTGCTCGGCGATACTTCAAAAATCGACGAAAGCGCCTTATCTAACTTCCGCCTCTCCGGCATCAGCCATATTTTTGCCGTATCCGGGCTTCACGTAGTGTTTTTCTCGTCGGTTATAGGCGCCGTTTTGTCGCTTTTTAAAATCAACGGTGTAAAAAACACTATAATCGGCGCTGTATTTTGCTTGTTATACGCCGGGTTGTGCGGGTTTCCCGTGTCTTGCGTCAGAGCGGTAATAATGAGTATTACGCTCAACTTAGTTAAAAACATAGGCAGAAAATACGACGTTTTAAATTCTTTGTTCCTAAGTTTTATAATCGTACTTGCGATTTTTCCGAACACTTTGTTTTCGTACGGGTTTATATTGTCGTATCTTGCGGTCTTTTCGATAGCCTTATGCAATAAATCTTTCGAGTCCTATTTTACTTTTTTACCCGAAAGCATCGCTTCGTCGTTATCGGTAAGTTTTGCCGTCAGTTTTATTATGACGCCCGCGCTTTTTACTATGTTTGGCTACAGTTCTTTAATCGTCGTATTTTTGAACGTTTTGCTTGTACCTATGGTAAGCGTTTTATATACGCTTTCATTTACAACAACTATTTTGACGGCAATTTTTCCGTTTATGGGTTTTTCTTTTAAAATACCGTATTTCGTAGCGTATTTTCTGAATTCGTTTTTAATCGAAATCAATTCGCGCGTATTTACCGTAAGCGGGGGAATATCCGTCGTCGCAATTATTTTGTATTATCTTTTTGCTTTCGTTTTTTGCGAGAGGACGAATTTTAAAAAGCCCGTAAAACTTATTTTCGGGCTAATGTCGATGGCAACTCTCGTAATGTCTTTTTTCGGTGTGTTATGAAATTTGAAAGTCTGAAAAGTTCTTTGAAAGAACGAATTTACCCTATATATTTGCTCGAAGGCGAGGAGGATTTTTTCCGTGATAAGGCGGTTGAATTGATTTTGCAAGCGTCGATAACCGAGCCTGAGTTGAATTTCGTCGCGTACGACGGTTCGTATTTTGCAAAATCGACCGACGCATTGATTTCTTTGCTATCAAGTTGTCCTTTTATGAGTGAAAAACGGGCGATTTTACTAAGAGAATGGTATCCTTCCTCAACCGACTTTAAAGATAAAACGCTTAAACGGTATTTCGATAATCCTTTCGATACTTCCGTACTTATAGTAAGCAATACCAAAAAATGCGAAGCCTTAAAAAAAGCGTCTTCGGTGACGGTTATCGACTGTCAAAGGGGCGATATTGATTTGATTTCAAAAATCGTTCGCTCGAAATGCACCAAAGAAGGATTGATTATTTCCACTTCGACGTGCAAACTTATCGCAGAGTTTTGTCTTTACGATATGACGAGAATTATGGGCGAGGTCGATAAACTTATCGCGTATAAAACGGGGCAGACGGATATTTCGGAAGACGACGTAAACTTAATGGTTACAAAAACCAACGACTATAAGATTTATGAAATGGTTTCGTTTATTGCAAACAAAAGTTACGCCGACGCTTATCGGATTATGAAAGAACTCAATTCGACTTCGGACAAGCAAATGCTGTTCGCGTCGCTTTACTATCATTTCAGGCGAATGTTTTTCGTCGTAATGTCAAACGCAAACGACGATGAATTATCACAGATTCTTGGCGTTAAACCGTTTGCCGTTACCATGGCGAGAAGACAGGCGAAAAGTTTTTCGCCTAAACGTCTTAAAAAAATAATGGATAAACTTTCCGCGTGCGAGCAGGGTTTTAAAAGCGGTGATATCACTTTTGACGGCGCTTTTTACGAAGGCTTGTTCAACGTTTTGTGCGAATAATCAAAAAATAATTTGTTTTAGTTAAAATTACTTTATTTTTTCTACTTTTTGTGATACTATATTTGTTGGATTTACATATTTTATAAGGTGACTGTTATGGAAAAGTTAAAAACGGCGTTTTCGGCGTTTTCATCGGTTCAGGGCGGAATAGTCGAGTCTTTGCAGATTATCGCTATAGCCGTTATGATCTATTTCATGGTGAAAATCTTGTTTTCGAATAACGCGGCTACTTTATTCTGGATTTATCTTGCTTTTACGATAGTAATGGGCATTTGCCTGTTTATATCAGACTATGAATACGCAGGCGTTCTTATGCTGTTGTTTCAGGTTTTCTTTTACCTCGGCGTCGTCGTTCTGTTTTCTACGGAAATCAAACGAACGATCTGGCAAGGAAGATTCGGCGAACATAAGCACGGCGACGGCACCAGCAATTTTGACGCCGACGGCGCAATAGAGGAAATAATCAAAGCCATTCAGAACATGTCTAAAAACGACGTCGGCGCTTTGATTATTTTGTCGAACGGTAATCTTCCCGCGGGTGTTTTAGAGAGCGGTGTGTATCTCAACGCGGATATTTCGGCTCAACTTATAGAAAGTATTTTCTTCCCGAAATCCGCTCTTCACGACGGCGCGCTTATTTTGAAAGACACGAGAATACAGGCGGCAGGTTGCTTTTTACCGCTTGCGCAGGAATTTAATTTATCAAAAGACCTCGGCTCTCGTCATCGCGCGGGTATAGGGCTTACCGAAACGGTTAACGTTACGGCAATAATCGTATCTGAAGAAACCGGCATTATTTCTATCGCAAAAGGCGGTAAAATCATACGTTTCGTCGATACCAACGTTTTAAGGGAAACCTTAAAAGATTTTTATTGGCAAGATTTAATCAGATAAGGGGGTATAGTTATGTCTAAGGAACCGTCTAAGGCTTCAAAAATTTTTGTTAAGCACGTTTTGCCTGCGTTTGTTGCAATATTGTTGTCTTTGTTCATTTTTATCGTGGTTAAAGGCGCTTAGATAGGCGCGTAACAAATATTATATAAATTGAGGGCAAATATGAAAACTATCGGAAATGTACTATGGTTTATTTTTAGCGGTTTTGTCAGCGGACTTTCGTATTTTTTGCTCGGCTTGCTCTGGTGTATAACGATTATCGGAATCCCTTTCGGCAAGCAGTGCTTTAAACTTGCGCGTCTGTGCGTATGGCCTTTCGGAACAACCGTTGAAACTAATTTTTCCAAACACCCCGTCGCAAACGTTATATGGATGCTTTTCGGTGGGCTTGAATTGTGCGTAGGCTTCTTCCTTGCGGGCGTCGTCTGGTGCATAACGATTATAGGTATTCCTTTCGGCAAGCAATGCTTTAAACTTGCCAAATTATCCGTAATGCCTTTCGGCGCTACGGTCAGATAACTTTTAAAACTACGCGTATTAAAAAGCGAGGCATTTTGTTTTGCCTCGCTTTTTGTGTTTCTATCGAAGTAGTTTATTACGCTTTTCTTAAATCTTTTCCGTTCAACGTCAGAGTAACGGTATTTTTGCCTGTTAATCTTGAAAATAATCTGTCGCCGTAGCGTATAAGCAGTTCGTCCATTGTAAAATTCGTAGTTATTATGAAAGGTTTTTGATTGATAAGCCTTGCCGATATAAGCGTATAAAGATTTTCAACGGTAATTTTGTTAAGAAGTTTTTCCGAGCCTAAATCGTCGATAACGAGAAGATCGCAAGTTTGTAAAATTTTGTCGTCGATTCTCGCGGACGGCGAAGACGAGCGTATATTGTCGATCGCTATTTCGTTAAGCGTTACGGAAGATAAAAACAGCGCAACGTTTTTGTTTTCCGCTACCTTTTTGGCGATTGCTTCGGCTAAAAACGATTTACCCGTTCCGGTTTTACCCGTAATTATAAGGTTTTTGGAGCCGATCCTGAAATTTTCCGCATAGACTTTTAGTTTTGCGTACGTGGAAGAAAGCCCGTTTTTCGTAGATAAAGTGTCCTCGTCAAAGCCGTGAAGCCGGGGAGGCGATACGCCTAATTCTTCGTAACATTTTTTAGTGACGTTATCGAAAAAACAAACGCACCTTCGGGCGCCGTCGTAGCCCGTGTCTTTACAAAGTTTGCATTTAAACGAGTTTCTTATTACCCCGTGTTTTTCTTCAAAGTCGTCGCGTTTTTTCTTTAACGCTTCAACCTTTTCGTAAAGTTTATCGGCGGTTTCGTCCTCGCCTGAATAGACCGCTTTGTTATAATCAAACACGGCTTCCGATAATTCCTTGGTTATATTGTAATAACTCGGAATTTGCAATAATTTTTCCGTTTCGACGCTTAAATAAAAATCCCTCGCGCTTCTAATGGTGTCGTAGTATTTTTCTACGTCGGAAACAATTTCGTTACACTTAATCATTTTAACTGAAATCCAAATCTTCGATGTTTGAAATCAAGCCGTCGAGTTCTTCCTTGGTGTAGGTTCTTTCGTTTTTGAAATGAACGCCGGGGAGAGTATAGTCGGCAGATTTTTGTTTTGGTTCGTTCGGAATATCTTCGGTCGAGAAAATGCCTTTGGTTTTCCATTTTCCCAAAACCGTATTCATATAGATCATAGGATTGTTCGTGCCGCCGGAAATTTTAGCGGCGGATAAAATCATATCGTCGGAAAAGCCCCATTCGCGCCAGTTTGACAAATTTTTTCTGTCCCATTCGTTAGGTGAACGCATAGTACCTGTTTCGTCGAGCAACGTTTTAATAAATTCGTCGTCTTTTGCGCGCCTTTTGACGTAGTCCGCGATATCGACAAGCGAAATCAAGCCTTTCTTGTATAAGGTCTTAACGGTATCGTCCATATCTTCAAAAGAGCGTTTGCGACGTCTGAAACAGTAATTTGCGATAAATAAAAGGGTTTCATTATCGTATCCCATCGACAACCAGGGATTGAGGTAATTATCCAAGACCGGCTGTATAACTTCAACGTAAAGGGAAAGTTCTTTTGCGATTTTTTTGCCGAGTTCGATATTTTCCGCCTTTTTGGAAAGATAATTCTGAATTTCTTCTTTCGAGAAAACTTTAGCCGAATATAATTCCGTTAACGTTTCGTCGAGTTTCATTACGCTTTTCGCTTTTGATAATTTTGCGACGAACGTTACGATTGCAAGTTCAAAACCTAATTCCTTAATCCACTTGTTGTAATAGTTTAAATCGTCCATTTCGGCTTTTCGCTTAAGACCGAGAGAAGACAGAACTTTTTGAATCTCGTTACTCTTATCGAAATAATCAGAAAGTTCTACTTCGATTGCGTCAACGGTGGTTATTCCGCGCATGGCGAAATCTTTTGCGACGGCGTTAATGTATTTACCGCTTATAGAAGGACCTTTTACGTCAACGCAATATTTGCAAATCATAAGCATTGCTTCGGGTTTTATCTGATAGTCTTCCATAACGCCGAAGTAACTTGCGTATTCGTTGACGGAAATCATTCTTTCCGTTATAAGTCCCTGAAGGGCTTTATTGAATTCGTCGTATTTTCCCGCTTTGAATTTTCTCGGTTTACCGTTTGAGGACAGGGGAAGATATTTTACGGTAAAAGGAGTGTCCGACAAAATCGAAACGCAGTCGAAATCCTCCCAATACTTGAAACAATCTTTAACCGTTTCTTCGTCCATGAAAAGTTCTTTGCAAAACTCCGTGAAAGTAAATTCCTCGATAGGATTTTTGCAAATGTATAACCCGTAAAGATACACTTTTACGGCTTGACCGTCTGCTTCTAAAAGATAGTCCTGTATGAAAGCGTTGTCAACCGAAGTAGAAAGATTTTTAACGCCTTCTTTCGTAAATGAACAAAATGCCATGGTAAATATATAAATAACTTGAAAAAATTTTGATTAGTTGTTATAATTGTTATGAGTACGGCGTTACGATTCGTAACTTAATTCTTTACTATTATATTCTAATAGATTTTTGAGAATTTTTCAAGTTTTTTAGCGGTTAAAAAAATAAATTGCTTTTTGACCGCGCAAAAGAAAATATTATTTAACCGTTTTTTATACTTTTATGCGCATTTTACATACTTCAGATTGGCATCTTGGTAAAAAACTCGACACTAAGTCGAGAATAGACGAGCAGCGGCTCGTGCTGAAAGAAATCACCGACGTCGTAAAGAAAGAATCGGTCGATATCGTTTGCGTATCCGGCGACGTTTACGACACTTATTTGCCTTCGTCCGAGGCGGAAAAACTTTTTTACGACGCAATTTCCGATATCACGAAAACGGGCGCTCAGATTATTATAATAAGCGGTAATCACGACGATCCTCTTCGTCTTACAGCGTCAAACTCGATTTCTTCGCTCGGAGGAGTCTATTTTTCCGGAATAGGTCTCGACAGCGATTATGCTTTAAACGATAATTTTGAAACAAAACTTAAAAAATACGGCGATGATTACTTTATTTTTGAAAAAAACGGAGAAGCCGTCTGTTTTGCTTGCTTATCTTATCCCACGGAACTCAGAATGAAAGAGAAAATAAACGAAAACGAGAGTTACGAGGATAAAGTTAAGCGTTATATTGCCGCCGCTATAGAAAAGGCAGGGGATCTGCCCGTAGTTTTACTTGCGCACGTTTTTATGTTGGGCGGCGTAACAACGGAAGGCGAGCGACCGATTGATTTAGGCGGCGCGAGAATTTTACCCGTTTCGGTAATACCCGACAACGTCGTTTATACCGCCTTGGGACACTTACATAAACGCCAGATAGTCAACAGGGAAAGGAATATACTTTATTCGGGAAGCATAATGCAGTATTCGTTCGACGAATCGGGTACGGAAAAGTCGGTTTACGTATTCGATTTAACCTGCGGGAAGGTAGAAAATCTTCGTTCGGTGGCGTTGACTTCTTTTAAGCCTTTACATACCGTCGCCGCTAAAAGCATTTCGGAAGCGGAGGAAAAAATCGCGTCGCTTGACGGGTACGTTTTGGTTAAACTTTCCCTTGACAAACCGGACAGCGATAACGTCAAAGAATTTTTACAAAAACATCCCGAGGTTTCGCTTGAATTGAGTTTTAACGGCGTGCAATCGGCAATATACGGGAGAAAAACGTTAAACGACAAAGAACTGTTCGTTGAATATTACCTGTCAAAATACGGAAAAGAGCCTTCGGATGAAATTTTAAAACTTTATCTGAGCGTTATAGGTGACGACGAGGTGAACTATGAAGCCTGAAAAATTAGAGTTTTGCGGTGTCAAAAGTTATACTGATAAAGTAACCGTAGATTTTGATAAATTGCTGAAAGGCGGTTTATTCGGAATTTTCGGCAACACGGGGAGCGGTAAGTCAACGATTCTCGACTGTATATTTCTTGCCCTTTACGGCAGATTGCCTAAAAGCAGCGACAGGGAAGACTACATAAATACGGTAACGAAAAAGTGTTACGTGCGGTTTTCGTTCTCGATAGTTATCGACGGAGAAAGAAAAACGTACGAAGTATATCGTGAGTTTCAGGCGAAAGGCGAAAGAAAAAACCCTCCTCAACCCGTTGCAAAAATATTCGTTATTTCGGGAGACGAAAAACATCCCGTAGAAGATAATACTTCAAAAGTAAACGCAAAAATTCAAGAGATAATCGGTCTCGATATAGACGATTTTGAAAAATGTATCGTACTTCCGCAAGGACAGTTTTCCGCATTCGTAACGCTTAAACGCGCCGACAGATTACAAATGATGAGCGGTTTGTTCAACCTCGGTAAATACGGCGAACGCATAGAAGAAAGATTAAAGACTAAACTATTTTATTACGATAGCAAAATTCAATATCAAAACGGGCTTTTGGCGGGATATACCGAGGTAGATGAAAAGGTTTTGACAGATACTAAAATTTTAGTTGAAAACAATAAAATTCTTTACGAACAAGAAAACGTAAAATATCTCAAAATACAAGAAAAATTCAACGATTATAAGCAAGATTATGAACGACATAACGAACTTTTAACCTGTAACGAAACCTTAGCGCGCCTTTCAAAAGACAAACAAAAAATCGAAAAATTCAAAACGATATTATCGCTTATCGAGCCGGTAAAAAAGTATTACTCCCTAAAAAACGAACTTAACGAAAACTTGCGTCTTAAAACTAAGGACGAGTCTGAAAAGATTTCTTTGACGTCGTCTAAAGCCGAGGTTGAAAAATCGATTTCGGATCTTAAAGATAAACTTTCCGAAAAAGATTCTATTAAAAGAAGCGTGCAGGATATTATTGTCGAAGTAGGGAAACTCGAACTATTGTCCGAGGAGGAGCGGGAAAACAAAGAAGCCGAGCGCGAACTTGTTTCACTGCGTAAAAAATATTCCGAAATTTTAAATTTATATAACGAAACAGAAAATCTTTTAAAGAATGAAAAAAGTAGTTTGGACTCCCTGAAAAACAGTGATAAATATCTGAATCTCGATAAAAAAATCAATTTTGAAATCGATAAGTTAGTTAAGGGCGCTCAATCCGCTTTTATTAAAGACGAGTTGGATTTTTTAAAATCGCTTAACGTATCCTATAGTTTGTCCGAAATCGAAAAGAGGATATCTTTGTTATCGGAAATCAAAACAGACGATATTTGTTTGGAAAATTGCGTAAAGACTTTAAACGAACTTTACGGTTTAATGGACGAATACGCAAAAATTTCGGAAAAGCACAATTTGACAATTTCTTCTTACGAACTTAAACTCAGCGAGTATTCGATGCAATTATCTAAGATAAAACTCGATGGAGAAAATATCAGAAAGCGCGTCGATAAAACAAACGAAAAAATTAATAAAATCACGAACGGTGAACTTTTGCACGATAAAATATCGGCTTTAAATGCGAAGAAAAATTATTATGAAACTTTTCTATCCTCACTTGAAGAAAAACTCGATTCGTCGAAGAATAAGTTAAATTCCATTGAAATCGCTCTTTCTTCTTTAAGCGCAGACATATCGAACAAAGAAAGCAGAATATGCGATATAAGAAAAGAAATGAGCGAACTCGAAGCAAAATTTCCGACTGACGTCGATATTGCGGAAGTTTACGCTTTTTCAGACGAAACTTCTAAGTTAAACGAGGAAATCGAAAATTATCGGACCGAATACGCTTCGGTATCGAGTCGCGCGGAAAAACTTTCGTCACTTCTTTCGGGTAAAGACGTTAACAATGAAACTTACTCTTTTTTAGCCGATGAAGTTGAAAAAAGCAAGCAAACGGTCAATATTTTATTAGTTAAATATAATAATTTACTAAATGACTATCGAAATCTCTCGCAAAATTTTGAAAAAAGGTGTAAAATAGAAGATGACTTGAAACTTTTAAAAAAAGAAAAAAGCGTTGTTTCGGAACTTTTCGAGTGCGTTAAGCATAAAAAATTTCTCGAATATATCGCGGAGGAATATCTCGCGGAAATCGCGCTTGACGCGCGCTCTATATTGCTTGAACTTACAAGCGGGCGCTTCGGGCTGATTTATTCAGGAGAATTTTTTGTGGAAGATTACATTTATTCTTCGGGGACGAAAAGGAAGGTAGATTCCGTTTCCGGCGGGGAATTGTTTCTCGTGTCTTTGTCGCTTGCATTAGCGCTTTCAAAATGTATTTACGCGAAATCTTCCCGTCCGATGGAATTTTTCTTTCTTGACGAAGGTTTCGGTTCTCTCGATAAAGACCTTATCGACGTTGTCGTCGATTGTCTTTACAAATTGAAAAATTCTGATTTTTCTATCGGAATTATTTCCCACGTGGACGCCTTGAAGGAAAGGTTACCTGTAAGAATCAACGTAACCGGTGCGACAGGCGAGAAAGGCTCCTCAATAACGATAACAGCATAATTATGGTGAATTTATGGCAAATACGATTACTTCTCCCGTAATTTTATCTCCCGTAATGCTATGGGAAAATTTCGACGCAACCCTTCCGTTAAAAGAATCCTATACGGGTGAGGAAGTTTACGGTGACGTCGTTTATAACGATTTGTACTTTTCCGGGCGGGAAACCGACGGCGGAAGAGTGCGCATATTCGGCGTTTACGCAAAAAGTAAATCGACGGGTAAAAAATCAAATAAAGGCGCGATACTTATTTTGCCCGATCCCTCGGAAACCGTCGATTACGACCTGATAAACGTTTACGTCAGTCAAGGGTATTCGGTTCTTATGGTCGATTTGCGCGGCGAATGGGAAGATACCGAAAACTTTACCAAGTATCCCGAATGCGTCGCGTACGCCAACTTCAAAAATTCCCGTACGGCAATCGACGACGTTCCCGTTACGGCAAAGGAAACCTGTTGGTACGAATGGGCAGCCGTCGCAAAGTACGCCGTAACCTATCTGAGAAGTCGTCCCGAAGTCGAAAGAATAGGCGTCCTCGGCGTGAGAAACGGCGCGAACGTCGGTTGGATGCTCTGCGGAACCGACGCGAGAGTGGATTGCTTCGTCCCTCTTTTCGGCGCGGGTTGGAGAGGCTATAGAGGCGTCTTTAAAAACGGCGACGAGGAATTACTCGCCGACGACGATCATTTGCGTTTCCTTGCGGGCGTTGACGCCCACGCCTACGTTAAGTACGTTAAGTGTCCGGTTTTCTATATGACGGCGACTAACAGTCCCGATTTCGATTTCGACAGATCCGTCGATACCATGATGCGCGTATCCGAAAACGTTATCAATTACACTAATTACACGCCGTATTTAAGAAACGTTCTCAATAAAAACTGTAAACGTAACGTTGATTTGTTTTTCGCCAAGTATTTGCTCGATTTCAAATTGATTTTCCCGTTTGAGCCGTTGCTGTCTTTTTCCGTAAGCGAAGACAACGTCGTTTCCATTGAACTCGAACTGGATTTTTCGGATATCAAAAAGCCGAAAACAATCACGGTTTACGTTGCCGAAGGAGGCGTTAATCCCTCAAATAGGGAATGGCAAACGGCAAAACCGCTCAAAGGTTTAAGAGAAGATAAAAAGAATTTTATATATAAAATTACGGGAAATTGCGAATTTATAACCGCTTTTGCCGTCATAGAGTATCGTAGCGGCGTTACGGTAAGTTCAAAAGCAATCTGTAAAAAAGTAACGAATTCGAGCGCTTTTCCGCAGAAACTATTGTATTCTTCAAAAGACAAAACCGCGCCTTTTACCTTGTATAACTTAACGAAAAAATCGGTTGCCGGATTGTTTTTTGAAGGCGACACCGATATTTCTTACGTACAGGGCGTAAACGGCATCTCGGGTATTTCTTCGTCGTACGGAATAGTTTCGTACAGACTTAACAACAAAGACGTGACGGTTAACTCTAATTCCATCGTTCTCGTCGATGTTTACGCGCAGGAATTTACAGAATTGAAAATTACCCTTATGGTTGAAATTTCGCCCCTTGAAACTGCCGATTATTCCGTCGTCATCGATTTGAAGGGCGGAGAAATCTGGCAAAACGTTTCCGTAAAGGCGTGTGATTTTAAAAATTCCATGAGGCTTTCCGTGAAAGAATACGATAAAGCAGTCGGCATCCGCTTTGAAAGCGAAACCAAATGCGTATTCAACAACATACTGATTATTTAGTTTTTTCGTCGTAAAATGGAGTATATTTCGGGTAAGAATTTAATTGAATACGATAAATCTTCTCGTCGCGAAGCATATTCCAACGTCGTCTTTTGCGTTATACTCGTTGCATTATTTTTCGTGTTGCTGTATTATAAAACCTTCGTTTTTATGGTGGTAAGCGTAAAAGGCAAATCTATGTACGACACTCTTAACGACGGGGATTTGCTTATTGCCGACAGAACGGCAAGTTACGCCCGCGGGGACGTCATCGTTTTTTATGATACCGAAATAAAAAACGAAGCGCTTATCAAGCGTGTTATTGCAGTCGGCGGCGATACCGTCTGGAGTGAAGACGGCTACGTTTATCTAAGTTTTACCGATAAAGATGGTCGGATAGTTACCGAAAAGTTAAACGAAGATTACGTTTATAAAAAGGGTGTTACAGATTTTTTACCGACTAAAGTGCCTGATAACTGCATTTTTGTTCTCGGCGACAATCGTGAAAATTCATCGGACAGCAGATTTTTCGGCGTAATAAGCGAAAAATGCGTTCTCGGCGTAGTCACGGATTGGTCTTTGAAAATAAAGGATTCGTCTTTTGTTTCCTGGTACAAGCGCGCTATCGGCGCATAAAACGAAGATAACGCGTTACTGGATTTACGTTATTCGGATTGATTGAATAATTTTGATTCCCGAACTTTAATCACCTTACGAATAAATAACAAAGTTTTCAATCAGAATAATAAAGTTTTACTAAAAAAATATAAAAAATAATTAAGAGTAAAAAAGGAGTTTCTATGGAGAAATTTATCATTACGTCGGATAGTACGTGCGACTTATCGCAAAAGTTAATCGAAGATAACAATATCAGATTAGTACCGCTTACCATTACCCTCGGCAGCGATCAATTTAAAGACAACGTTGACGTTGACGCCGTAAAGGCTTTGGAATACGTGGAAAAGACAGGGGAAATGCCTAAAACTTCCGCGGTTTCGGTTTACGAGTACGAAGAATTATTTAAAGAACTTACTTCACAAGGTTACGGCGTACTTCATTTCGATATTTCGTCGGAAGATTCGGCGTGTTACGCAAACGCTTGTCTTGCCGCGAAAGAATTCGATAACGTTTACGTGGTTGATTCACGTCAACTTTCAACGGGACAAGGGCTTTTGGTCATGAAGGCGGCCGATTACCGCAAACAGGGCATGAGTCTTGAAGAAACTTATAAGAAGATCGAGGAGATAAAGAATAAAGCAAGGACTTCTTTCGTTCTCGACAGACTCGACTTTTTGCATAAGGGCGGAAGATGTTCGCTATCGACACTTTTGGTAACCAAAATTTTAAAGATACATCCGTATATTTCGATGACTGACGGAAAACTGAAAGTCAAAAAGAAATACGGCGGTAATATGATTCGTACTTGCGAGCAATACGTTCAGGACCTTGCGCAGGAATACGCCTCGTACGATAAAACAAGAGTATTTATCACACATTGTCAGGCAACGCCGGAAATCGTAGCCACGGTAAGACGTAAGGTAGAAGAATTATTCGATTTTGACGAAATAATCGAAACTACCGCTGGTACCACCGTGTCCTGTCATTGCGGTAAAAACACCATCGGCGTGTTATTTATAGAGGAATAAAGCAGAATTATGTTTGAAAACAGAAAAGACGTTCCCGCAAATTTAAAATGGGACACAGAATGTATTTATAAAAACACATCGGAATTCGACGCGGATTATAAATGGGTAGAAGAAAATATTGATTTTGTAAAATATCAAGGTAAACTCGGCAATTTTATAGATTTTAAAAATTGCGTTAAGCAAATTGACGACGTTGCGAAGATCCTTGAAAAACTTTACGTTTACGCCTCTATGAAGCACGACGAGGATACTCGTGACGATTTTTATAACGGGCTTATTTCGAGGGCTAAACAACTATACGTCAAGTTTTCGTCGGCTGTTTCGTTCTTCACGCCGGAACTAACCGCGCTTCCCGAAAAAACGCTCAACGACTATATTGCAAACAAAGAATTGAGCGATTACGATTATCAACTTAAAACCGTTCTGAAAACCAAAGCGCACGTTTTATCGACCGAAACGGAAAGAGTTCTTGCGTTGGGCGGTCAGGTTTTCGGCGGATTCCGAGATATTTTCGGAATGATAGACAATGCCGATTTAGATTTTCCGACCGTTAAAACCGACGGTGGCGACGTAAAGGTAACGCACGGCGTTTACGGGCTTATTTTAACCGATAAAAACCGCGCGTTAAGAGAAGAAGTTTTTAAAAAATATTACGCCGCCTATAAAAAATTGCTCAATACCATTACCGCGACTTATTCCGGCAGCGTAAACAAAAACGTTTTCATTTCGCGCGCGAGAAATTACAAATCTTGCCTCGATATGGCGCTCGTTGACGAAGACGTTTACGAATGCGTTTATAAAAATCTGCTGTCGAGCGTCAACGATAATCTTGAATCGTTGCATCGCTATATAAGGCAGAAAAAACAGGCGCTCTCGCTTGACGAAATGCACATGTGGGACGTTTACGTTCCGATAGTTAAGAACGCCGAAATTCAACTTGATTACGAGGACGCTTTCAAACTCGTAAAAGAAGGGCTTGCTCCGCTCGGAGAAGACTATTTGCAACTGTTGCAGTCGGCGCACGACGACGGGTGGATTGACGTCGTGGAAACGTCCGGTAAAAGAAGCGGCGCTTATTCCAACGGCGTTTACGCTTTCAAACATCCGTACGTTTTATTGAATTATCAGAAAACGACGAGCGAAGTCTTTACGATCGCGCACGAATTAGGGCATGCGATGCATACCTATTTTTCAAACAAAAATCAGCCGAAAAACAAAGCGGATTACACGATATTCGTCGCGGAAGTCGCAAGTACGGTAAACGAAGTTTTGCTTTTGAAACATCTTTTAAAAACTTCAAACGATTTACGGCTTAAAAAATATCTTTTGTCTTATTATACCGACATGATAAAAAGCACGTTGTTCCGCCAGACTATGTTTGCCGAATTCGAGTATATTGCGCATGATTCCTGCGAAAAAGGCATTCCGTTAACAAGCGAATATCTTTGCAACGAATATCTTAATCTTAACAAAAAGTATTACGGTTGCGACGTTGTTTCCGACGATGAAATTTCTTGGGAATGGGCGAGAATACCGCATTTTTACAATGCTTTTTACGTTTATAAATACGCTACGGGTATTATAAGCGCAGTTTCTATAGCGGAAAGAATTTTGTCCGAAGGCGAAACGGCGGTTGAAGATTATAAAAAATTCTTGTCGTCGGGCGGTTCCGACAGCCCCGTGGAATTGTTAAAAATCGCAGGCGTTGACTTAACCAAGAAAGACGCTTACGAGTGCGCTATGAAGTCTTTTAGCGACGCTTTATCCGAATTTGACGCGATAAAGTTGTAATTATTTCATTATGAAGGTGATATATGGCTAATAAAATGCCCTATAATCTTGAAGCGGAACAGTCGGTTCTTGCCTGTATTCTGCTCGATCAGGTTATTCAAATCGATATAATTTCACAATTAAAAGAAGACGATTTTTTGGTGTCGTCGAATAAAACGATATTTTCCTATATGAAGGAAATCATCTCCGATAACAAACCGGTTGACCTCGTTACTTTATCGGACGTGTTGCAAAAAAACGGCAAACTCGACGTCGTCGGCGGTATATCCTATTTGAGCGACCTGACGAAAATCGTTCCGTCTTCCGCTAACTACGAACAGTATTTGTCTATAGTCAAGCGCGACGGTGTTTTACGTAAACTTATTTCGAGTTCAAATTTAATTATCGAGGATTCCACCAAAAGCACCGACAGCGCACATTCTCTTGCTTACGCCGAAAAATTGATTTTCGATATAGCAAATACCGACGAAAAACACAATCTTGAACGGTTAAGAGATTATTTCGATCCGGTACTCGATAAGTTTGAGAAGTTACAAAAAGATAAGAATTATTTTACGGGACTGAAAACCGGATTTACTCAACTCGACTACGCGACGAACGGCTTGCATAAGGGCAATCTGATTATTTTGGCGGCTCGTCCGTCGGTAGGTAAAACTACTCTTGCAATGAATATCGTTGAAAACGTCGGGCTTAAAGAAGGGGCAGTCTGCGCTGTTTTCGAACTCGAAATGACGAAAGTCGAATTAGCGCAGAGAATGCTTTGTTCCGTGGGCGAAGTTCCTATGGATGCGGCTGTTAAAGGTAAACTCGAAGAAAAGGACGAAAAAGGTTTCAGCAAACTTTGGCAAGCAAAAAAACTCTTGAACGAAACCAAAATTTTCGTTGACGAAAGTTCTAACGTTACTCCGCAGGATATAATGAACAGAGCAAGACGTCTGAAAATGAGACAGGGGCGACTCGATTTAATCGTAGTTGACCACCTTCAACTTATGCAATCGGCTAAAAAAGCCGAATCGCGCCAACAGGAAGTTACGGAGATTTCGAGGAACTTAAAAATGATAGCGAAAGAACTTGAAGTTCCCGTTGTCGCTCTTTCTCAGCTATCTCGTCAGATTGCTCAAAGAAAAGGCGGTAAACCCGTGTTGTCGGATTTGAGAGAATCCGGCGCAATAGAACAAGACGCCGACCTCGTAATATTCTTACATAAGCCCGATGCCGATGCGGGGAATCGTCCGTCAACACAACTTACCGATATTATCATCGCTAAAAACCGTAACGGTATCTGTACCGATTTTCAGTTGCTCTTTAAGGGTGATTATTGTAAGTTTGTTAATCCTACTAATTATAGCGGTCAGGCGCCTTTGAGCGAAGGTGTCTTCGTTAAGGACGACGAAACTTCCGCCCCCGAACCGTATAGCGACGAAGATTTGCAAAGTCTTGAAAAATACGCTCCCGAAGAAGGTGAGGACGATGACGTATTCGTCTGATACGAACAACGTAAAAATCTTCAAAATCACTGATAAAACGCTTAAAATTGCAAAAGATTACATTTTGCGCGACGAACTTGTTGCGTTCCCTACGGAGACGGTTTACGGTCTTGGAGCCAACGCTTTTTCCGATACTGCGATACGCGCGATTTACGAAGCGAAGGGAAGACCTTTAGACAATCCGCTTATAGTACACGTTCATAAAGATTACGATATTTCAAAACTCGTTTACGACGAAAAATCATACGTTAAAAGATTAAGAGACGCTTTTTTGCCGGGACCGTTGACAATCGTATATAAAAGTAAAGGGGCGGTATCTCCGTTGGTTTCGTGCGGACTTGATACGCTTGCGCTCAGGGTGCCGTCTTCTATGTACGCGCAAAGATTTTTGCGTTACGTAGATATCCCCATTGCGGCGCCGTCGGCAAATCTTTCAAAGCACACAAGCCCTGTTACGGCAATGCACGTTTACGAGGATTTTAAAGATAAAATACCCATGATTCTCGACGGAGGCAGATGCGAAGGGGGAATTGAATCCACCGTTTTAGACGCAACCGGCGATTATCCCGTTATTTTACGAAAAGGTCTTATCACGGCGGAAATGGTCGCGTCTGTAGTAGGTAAGTGCGAATACGCAAGCGCCGTTTCGGAGTTAAACAAACGTTCTCCCGGCACAAAATACAGGCATTATTGTCCGAAAACTCAAACCGCGCTTTGCGAAAAGGGCGATTTTGATAAAGTCAGAAAACTTTACAACGATTGTTTATCGGAAGGAAAACGCCCGCTTATTATGTGTTCCGCAGAAGATTCCGTATTTTTTAACGGTTTTAACGTTTATTCGCTCGGTTATAGCGGGGAAGAAATGGCTGAAAGGTTATATTACGGGCTGCACGAGGGAGAAAAGTACGATTTACTTATCGGTTTGAAATTTGAAGTAAAAGACGAAGTCTCGTTAAGTGTCGAAAACAGATTCTTAAAAGCGTTCGGTTGAATTTTTCAGTCGGGCGTAGCGTAAATTCTGAGAGGTAATCATTTTTATGCCTGATAAAACTTCACTTTGTTTTGTATGCACGGGGAATACTTGTCGCAGTCCTATGGCTCAGTTTATTTTAAAAAGCAAGTTACCCGACGATATGGATTTGAAAATTACTTCGTTCGGAACGGACGTTTCGGAGGTATCCATGAATCCGCTTGCGAAAGCGGCGCTTAAAAATCACGGCGTAAAAATGACTAAATTTTTACCGAAACAGATTACTTTGGAAAAGGCAAAAAAATTCGACGCAATAGTTGCGATGACCGATTCGGCAAGAAAAAGATTGATTGATTCGGGTTACAAAAACGTTTACTCGATAAACCAGTTGACTAAATGCGGCGACGTTATCGATCCGTACGGAAAATCTTCCAAAGAATACGAACAATGTTTTTTGCAACTGTCAAAAGCGTGCGATATTATTATAGAGATGCTTAAAAAGGTATTATAAACGTTAAAAAAACACTATAAAAAATAAATTATCGGCATATACGAAATGCCTAAGCAGGTGATAAAATGAAAATAGCCGTTGCATCGGATCACGCGGGTTACTCCGCAAAACAGGAAATAGTCGCTTATCTTAACGAAAAAGGATATACCGCTATCGATTTAGGCACGTATTCTTTAGATTCGTGCGATTACCCCGATTACGCTTTAAAATGCGCAAACGAAGTTGTTTCGGGAAGGGCTGATTTCGGTATTTTAATCTGCGGAACGGGTATAGGAATGGCTATATGCGCTAATAAGGTTAAAGGTATACGTTGCGCCAACTGTTCCGACGAGTTTTCTACCAGAATGACGAGGGAACATAACGACGCAAATATGCTTGCTTTGGGCGCGCGCGTTATTTCCGTCGAAAAGATGAAAGAACTTGTCGATATATTTTTATCCACGCCTTTTTCAAATGAAGAAAAACATATAAAACGAATTGCCAAAATTACCAAAGCGGAAAATTCACAACTATAAAATGTTTGATTTAACCTATTATTTTGATGATATAAAATTTTGCAAAAGGAGCGTTTATGAGTAATTTAATCATTGTCGATCACCCGCTTATCAAACACAAAATCACTTTAATGAGAAAAATCGACACAAGCACTAAGGACTTCAGAGAGTTGGCAGACGAGATTTCTATGCTTATGGCTTACGAAGTTACCCGTGATTTGCCGGTACACGAAATCAAAATAAAAACGCCGATAACCGATACTATCGGATACGAGATATCCGGCAGGGCTTTAGGCGTTGTACCCATATTACGGGCGGGACTGGGAATGGTAAACGGCATAACGAGGCTCGCGCCGAATGCGAAAGTCGGACATATCGGGTTATACAGAGATCCCGAAACTCATAAACCCGTCGAATATTATTGTAAATTACCTCAAGACGCAACGGAAAGACGCATTATCGTAGTCGATCCCATGCTCGCCACCGGAGGAAGCGCCATCGCCGCTGTAAAATTTATTAAAAACAGGGGTTGCAAAGATATTAAACTTATGTGCCTGATTGCTGCGCCCGAGGGCGTCAAAGCAATGCAAGAGGCGCATCCCGACGTTGATATTTACGTTGCCGCTTTAGATGAAAGGCTTAACGAAAACGCCTACATCATACCGGGGCTCGGCGATGCCGGCGACAGATTATTCGGAACAAAATAATCTTAAAAAAACGACTTATTATCGTTGATTTTTAACGAAATTATATTTTTTAAGCAGGAGAATATATATGGAAAAAGTTAAAATTGCCGTAATACCCGTTGCGGGTTACGGCACAAGATTTTTGCCCTACACTAAAGCAGTACCCAAACCGATGCTTCCCATCATCAACCGGCCTGCAATCGAGATAATCGCCGAAGAAGCCGCCGAAAGCGGTATCGAAGAAATCGTTTTCGTAGTCGGTCATAAAAAGGAAATTATCGAAGACCATTTCAGACCTTGTCCCGCGTTGGAAGAAGTTTTGAAAAAGGGAAACAAAACGGATTATCTGAACGCTATAAAATATCCCGAAAAAATTGCCAAAGTACATTTTGTCGTACAAAAAGCGCAACGCGGAACCGCAGACGCAATAATGGCAGCGGAAGAATATATAAAAGGCAAATCGTTTGCCGTCTTGTTCGGCGACGACGTCATGTACAACCCCGAAAAGCCCGTTTTGAAGCAATTGATCGACTTATATTATAAGCACGGCAAAACCGTCATCGGTGTCAAGACGGTGCCTCACGAAGACGTTCCAAAATACGCTTCCGTCGAATACGATTGTAACGAAGGAAGAGAGTATCGCGTAACGACTATTACCGAGAAACCGCCGATAGAACTCGTCAAAAGCGACATTTCACCGCTCGGCAGATACGTTTGCTCGCCATCGATGGTAGATATCATGCGTAATCTTAAACTCGGCGCAAACAACGAATATCAATTTACCGACGCGCTTGACGTCGAAGCAAGATCCTTCGGCGCTTACGCTTACGAATTTGAAGGCATCCGTTACGATATGGGTGACAGGCTCGGCTTTTTGAAAGCCAACGTCGAATACGGACTCAGAGACGAGAAACTCAAAAACGAATTTAAGGCTTATTTGAAAAATTTAGTTGAAGATTAACCCTTTATCCGCCGTTTTTCGGCGGATATTTTTATCTTATTCGCATTATTCCGTCTTATTTTTCGTTTAAATTCCGATTATTTGCGAATATGCCGAAAAAACTTGTAAAAAATCGGTTAAAATAACCAAAAATTATAAAAATGGTATTTACTTTTTTCAAAATAATGATATAATTGTATCGAGAGAATAATTCGGAGTATGAAATGATTTGTCCGGTATGTCATAAAAACGAAGCGACGGAAGAAGTCGTGAGATATTTCGGGGCGTTTAAGTCGGAAGGCAAAGTTTGCCCTTCCTGTATGCACGCCGCGTTAAGTTACGACGCCGAAGAATTTTACGCCGTTTTTTATTCCGATTTACTTAAAACCTGTCGCCGCTGCGGAAGAACCCTCGGCGAAATTCTTAATACTATGATCGTCGGGTGTCCTCATTGTTACGTCGAGTTCGCCGCAGAACTCAAACCGCTTATCGACAACGTTCAGAGAAGGGGTTAGTACTATGAATACCGACGTAGTTATTTCATCGAGGATACGTTTTGCGCGCAACTTGCAGGATTTTGATTTTCCCGTAATGATTCGGGGAACTTCCGACGAAAAACAAATTGCGCTGACGTGTAATTCCGTTTTAAAAAAAATCGGTTTCGTAAGTTATCGTATGAACGATTTAACCGAATTGGAAAAGCGCTCCTTCATTGAAAAATATATCGTTTCTAACAACCTTGCAAATTCTCCTTACGGCGCGGTTTCCGTTTCAAAGGACGGATTGCTGTCGGTTATGATTAACGAAGAAGATCATTTAAGAGAACAATGTATTTTCAAAGGCTTCGACCTTGACGGCGCGTATTCGAGGATAAGTCAACTCGATAAAATACTCGGTTCAAATTTAAGGTTTTCCGTTAAATCGGGTTTTTATTATACCGCTTGTCCGACGAATCTCGGAACGGGTATGCGCGCTTCGGTTATGGCTTTTCTGCCCGCTCTCACAAACTCCGGAAGGTTATCTGACTTTGCAATGCTCGCTTACGAAAAAGGCATTACGATAAGGGGCGCCTTTGGCGAAGGAAGCGCGTCAGAGGGTTACTATTATCAAATAAGCAATTCTGTTACAGTCGATAACGTAAAATCGATAATAAATAACGTTAAAAATTTTACTTTTTTAGTCGCCGAAGAAGAAAAAAAAGAACGAAAAAGAGAATATCTTAAAAATCCTTTAAAGACGAAAGACGAGTCTTTAAGAGCGCTCGGAATCCTCACTCATTCGGCAATACTTCCTTACGACGAGTTCGGCGAACTTATCGCCCGCGTCAAAACGGGCATTTCTCTCGGAATTTTATCTTGCGACAACAGTTTTGCCATAGACGATCTGACGGTAACCGCAAGACCGAATACTCTTTCATTAAACGACAACATTGCTTCGGAATCTCTTGACGAAAAAAGAGCGATTTTTGTTAAAAACGCTCTCGGCTCGCTTAATATTTGCGAAGTATAAGGTAGCAATATGGTTAACATAGGAAACGGGCTTTCCTTCGGAGCGACAACTAAATACGTTCAGATACTTAAAGAAGCAAAGGAAGTAGCAAACCGCTACGGCGTGAGATACGTTTCCACCGAGTTTATTATTGCCGCAATGCTTAAAGGATGCGGAAAAATTTCCGAGACGCTCGAATCTTTCGGCGTTACTCCTTCGTCTTATTATCCGAGGGTGAAAGACGTTATTGAACCGTCGTACGAGAGAGAGGGTTATACTCCGAGAACGAAAACCGCAATCGATTATTCGGCTCAGATAGCCAATTTGGCAAGGTGTGATTTTATCGCGCCCGAACATTTGTTTTTGGCGATTCTTGAAACTACCGATTCCTACGGCTCGATTATCGTCGATTCCATAGTAAGTAATTATAATTTACTTTTGGCGGAAGCCAAAAATCTCGTAAACGATTTAAAAAAAAGACAGCCCGAACCGCTCACGGACGATAAACCGCTGAATTACGGTCAAATCAGCGGAGAAACCCTCAACGTCAGGCAATCTTCCGTTTGCCGTAAAGACAATGAAACAAGAAGTTCTTACGAAGGGCTTGGCGAATTGGATTCCTTCGGCGTAAACCTCACCGAAATGGCAAGGCTTAATAAGTTGGATCCGGTTATCGGCAGAGATCACGAAATAAAACGCGTTATAGAAACTCTTTCACGAAGGATTAAATCAAACCCGCTTTTAATAGGCGAACCGGGAGTAGGTAAAACCGCTGTTATAGAAGGTCTGGCAATAAAAATCGCAAAGGACGACGTGCCTGTAACGCTGAAAAACAAAGTGGTATTTTCCCTTGATTTAAACGGAATAGTTGCAGGCGCGAAATTTCGCGGAGAGTTTGAAGAACGTTTTAAATCGGCAATCAATTACGCCAAAGAAAACGGCGTTATATTATTCATAGACGAAATTCATACCATTTTATCCGGGCTTAGTTCTTATTCGGTAGCAGATATTCTAAAACCGAACCTCGCCCGCGGGGAGTTGCAGGTTATCGGCGCAACTACCATAGGCGAATATAATAAATATATAGAAAAAGATCCCGCTTTGGAAAGACGGTTTTTAATAGTGAAGGTCGAACCGCCGAAGATTGACGATTGCATAGAAATTCTTAAAGGTTTGCGTGATAAATTCGAAGCGCATCACGGAATTGAAATTACCGATTCCGCGATAAAAGCCGCGGTCGTTTTGTCGGATAGATATATAACCAACAGATTTTTACCCGATAAGGCGATTGACTTAATTGACGAGGCAGCCGCCAAGGAAAGGCTTCTGATAGATACGCCGCCCGAAACCGTGATAGAAAAAGAATGGCAATTAAAAGATCTTTTGATTGACAGAAACTATTTGCTTTCGAGCGGAAGCGACTACAGAGATTTAGACGAAAAAATAGAAGCGCTTAAAGTAGAAATATCCGAAATCAAACGCGCCGATATACGTAAAAAGAATCACGATAATCCATATATCGACGAAGAAAGCGTGGCTAAAGTAGTCAGCGAACAGACGGGAATACCCGTTTCAAAACTTACCGAAACCGAATCGCAAAAACTTATGAATTTTGAAAGTCTGCTCCATAAGCGCGTAATCGGGCAAGATTTTGCCGTAAGCGCCGTTTCGAGGGCGCTCAGGCGTTCGATGACGGTTATAAAAGATCCCAAAAAACCGATCGGTTCGTTTATTTTCGTCGGTCCTACGGGTGTAGGGAAAACAGAACTCAGTAAAGCATTGTCGGAGGCTATTTTCGGCGACGAAAATTCACTTATTCGTATAGATATGAGCGAATATATGGAAAAAGTAAGCGTTGCGAAACTAATCGGCGCACCGCCGGGGTACGTAGGATACGACGAGGAAGGTCAACTTACGGGAAAAGTCAGAATGAAACCTTATTCCGTTATACTTTTCGACGAAATAGAAAAAGCCCACCCCGACGTATTTAACGTAATGCTTCAGATTCTCGACGACGGACGGCTTACGGACAGCAAGGGACGAACCGTGGATTTTAAAAACACGATAATCATAATGACTTCAAACGAAGGGGCTTCAAACGTTAAACCCATTGCAAAAATAGGATTCGGAGATAATTCGAGTGAACTCGAAGACGAAAAAAATACGATATACGACGCGCTTAAACGTAGATTCCGTCCCGAATTTTTAAATCGTATCGACGAAATAGTCGTTTTCCGCAAATTAACCATGGAGGAATGCGGAAAAATTTGTGACTTACAACTCGACGCTTTAAAAAAGAGGATGGCTTCTATGAACGTGAGTCTGGAATTTACGGACGAAGCAAAGCGCTTAATATTACAAAAAGGTTACGACAAAGAATACGGCGCAAGACCGCTTAAACGCGCTATTACGTCGCTTGTCGAAACGCCTCTTTCCGACATGATAATCAAAGGAGATTTGAGGTCGGAACACAAGGTCAAAGTAATCGACGACGACGGTCAGATTGACTTTTTAGTCGATAACTTATAATCTAACATAAAGGAGATAAAATATGAAAATTGAAATTGTTGCCAAAAATTATCAGGTTAAAGAACAACTCAGCGAAATTTTAGAAAAAAAGGTCGCTAAATTAGACAAGTATTTTGACGAGGATTCCGTTTGCAAAATTTATCTTAAACAGGAAAAACGGGAATGTAAAATGGAACTTTCCATAAACTATAAAGGCTCGTTAATCCGCGCGGAAGCCAAGGGCGATAATTTTTATGACACAATCGATATAGTTTTACCTAAAATCGAACGTCAGATTTATAAATATCGTTCAAAACTCGAATCAAAACTTCGTCAGGGCGCTTACCTGAAAGATAGAATTTACGAAGAAAAAGACGTAAACGATTTTAAACTCGTTAAAACCAAACAATTCGAACTTACCCCGATGTCAATAGACGAAGCGATAGAAGAGTTTGAATTAACGGGACACAGCTTCTTCGTTTTCTTCGACAAAAATAATGACAAAACAAAAGTTTTGTATCTTAGAGACGACGGAAATATCGGTCTGATTGATCCGATTATTAAATAAATATCGAAATACAATTTAATATTAAATTTAATATGTTTTTGATTTTCGGGCTGCCCAAGTGGCAGCCCGAAACATAAGATAAGAACTTTTTCGATTAACATAAAAATTCTTAAAATATTCGATAATAAGCAGTTTTTTTGGTGATATTATGAAGGTTGGAGTATCAACGGCGTCACTATTTGGCAGAGAATATAACGAAGACGCCTTACTTACTTTGGATAAAATCGGAGCGGGCGTAGTAGAAATTTTTTTAGAGTCGTTTTGCGAATACAAAGAAGATTACGCAAGGCTTTTAAAATCTCGGCTCGGCAACTTAAAGGTTCATTCCATACACACTTTAAACACTCATTACGAACCGCAATTGTTTTCTTCAAACGATCGTTCGTATAACGACGCCGTTAAGATTTTTAAAGACGTTTTAAAGTGCGCGAAAATTCTCGATGCCGAAAACAACACTTTTCACGGCAGAATACGCATTAAACGCGCCAACTTTTCAAATTATGAAGAAACCGGAAATTATTTCAACAAACTCGATAATTTAGCCAAAGGATACGGCGTTTCGGTTTGTCTTGAAAACGTTGAATGGGCTATGTACAACCAAGTAGGTTATTTTAAAAATCTTATGCCGTACGCGCCGAATTTAAGGGCATGTCTTGATATAAAACAGGCGAGATTATCAGGTTACGACTATCGCGGATATCTTGACGAAATGGCGCCGCGTTTAAACACGGTACATATTTCGGATTACGACGAAAACGGAAAGATTGTTTTGCCCGGCAAAGGTTTGTTCGATTTTGAAAAATTGATAAACGAACTCGTTGAAATCGATTTTAACGGCGCAATACTTATCGAGGTATATAAAGACAGTTACCGTAATATCGAAGAACTCGGCGATTCGCTCGAATACGTCAGAAATATAATTAAAAGAGGATAAATAAATGGCAGAAAAAAGAAAAACCAACGAACAACTTCGCTTAAGATTCGATTATAACAATATGATGAGCGAATTTGTCGGCGAAAAAGAAGGTTTTACCGAAAAGGAGTTAAAAAATTATTCCGAACTTGTAAAAACGTCTTTTGAAACGGTAAACAAAAACCGCGGAACCGGCATGATGGGCTGGACGGAACTTCCGTATAATCAGAACGAAGTCGTAGAAGAAATTTTAGAAACCGCAAAAACCGTAAGAAAGAATTTTAAATACTTCGTCGTTCTCGGCATCGGCGGAAGCGCGTTGGGTCCCATAGCGGTTTTCCAGGCGCTTAAACACCTACATTATAACGACTTACCCGACAGAAAACGCGGCGGTCCGAAGTTCTACGTCGAAGACAACGTCGATCCCGAAAGAATGGCGGCTTTGTTCGACGTTATAGAACCCGAAAAAACCATGTTTAACGTAATAACCAAGAGCGGTTCGACAAGCGAAACCATGTCACAATATCTGATCGTCTGGGATATGCTCAAACAAAAATTCGGCGCCGATGCAAAAAATCACGTTGTCGCAACCACTTCCGAGAACAGCGGTAATCTTATAAAAATCGCAAAGACAGAAGGTCTGAAAACGTTATTCATACCCGATAGCGTCGGCGGAAGATTTTCCGAACTTTGCCCCGTAGGGCTTTTCCCCGCGGCGGTTTTAGGCGTTAATATCAAATCGATGCTGAAAGGCGCCGCTTATATGGACAAAATTTGTTCAAAAGCGGATTATAAAAAGAACCCCGCAATGGCGTTTGCTCTTTTGCAATACGTTGCAATCAAGAAGGGCAAAAATATTTCCGTTATGATGCCTTATTCCGACGGTTTAAGATTTATGGCGGACTGGTATTGTCAACTTTGGGCGGAAAGCCTCGGTAAGGCTGTAAACAAGAAAGGAGAACCCGTTTTTGCCGGTCAGACACCCGTTAAGTCTTTGGGCGTTACCGATCAACACAGTCAGGTTCAACTTTACACCGAGGGACCTTTCGATAAAGTCGTTACTTTCGTTGCGGTCGATGAATATCGTAAAGAAGTGATTATTCCCGACGGGTGCGAAGAATTTCCGAACGTTAATTTCTTGTGCGGTCATAGTATGAACGAACTGATTTCTACCGAAATGAAGGCTACCAAATACGCTCTTTGCCGTAAAAACAGGCTGAATAACACTATTTATCTTCCCGAAATTAACGAATTTACGCTCGGTGAATTTATGTTCATGCTTGAACTTGCCACGGCTTACGCAGGCGAAATGCTCGGTATCGATACGTTTAATCAACCCGGCGTAGAGGAAGGCAAAAACGCGACTTACGCGATGTTCGGAAGAAAAGGCTACGAGGATAAACGTAAAGAACTCGAAAGCGCACCTAAAAAGAAACCGCAATACGTTTGTTAATTTTAAAATTCAAAATCCGTAATTCAAGCGCGCAAAATCTCTTGCGCGCTTAGCAATATGTGCGAATATGATATATTTACTTTCTAAAATTTTCATTAAAAATCGGGCGGAATACAAAAATCCGGACGTCAGGCGAGCCTACGGCGTACTTTGTAGCGTCATGGGGATTCTCCTGAACGTTTTACTGTTTGCGGTAAAATTGTTTATAGGTATTATCAGCGGGGCTGTGTCGATAATTGCGGATTCCTATAACAACTTATCCGATGCGGGTTCCTCGCTCATATCTCTTTTCGGGTTCAAGTTCGCTCAGAAAAAAGCGTCAGATTCAAGACCGTTCGGAATGGGGCGGTTCGAGTATATTTCCGCGCTCGTAATATCAAATATTATTATCGTCGTCGGAATATTGGCGTGTAAAGACTCTATTACCAACATAATCAACGGTGTTTCACCCGATTTGACTGCATATTCCGACGTAACGGCGTTAGTAATTATCGCTTTAACCGTTCTTGTTAAGGTTTATATGATAATCTACAACGTTTATTACGGTAAAAAAATCAAATCAAACACCATGAAGGCTGTCGGCACGGACAGTTTGTCCGACGTAATTGCGACTTCGCTCGTTCTTATCTGCGCGATAATTTACAAATTTACCGGGTTAAACCTCGACGGTTATTGCGGTGCGGTTGTTTCGTTGTTTATCGTATTTGCAGGTATAACTTCGTTTAAAGATACCGTAGGCGACCTTGTAGGCAAAAAACCCGATAAAGAGTTGGTAAATCAAATATACTCGATAGTGTTAGCGCATAAAGAAATCGTGGGCGTTCACGATTTGGTCGTGCATGATTACGGACCGGGCAGATTTATGATTTCGCTTCACGCAGAAGTATCGGGGGATCAGGATATTTATCATCTGCACGACGTTATAGACGGCGCTATGACGGAACTCGACAAAAAACTCGGTTGCGTTTCAATTATTCACCTTGATCCCATTTGTACGAGCGACGAAAAAGTTACCGAGGCGAGAATCGCCGTTTCCAAAATCGTTAAAGAAGTTGACGAAAGAATTACGGTTCATGATTTCAGAATGGTTCAAGGTCCCGCGTACACGAAATATATATTCGATGCGGTTATACCGCATGATTTGAAAATGAACGACGAGGCGGTTAAATACAGACTTGAAAATCTTATTTCCGAAAACTTCGTCAATACTTCAGCCGTTATTAAAATCGAAAAATCGTTTATATAAATTAAGAAGTTTTTCACGATGAAAAGCGCCCCTTGCTTTTATAATACTTAGGGGCGCGCTTTTTATTTTATAGTTTTTTTGTCGCGTTCTTAGTAATTAACGACTATTTCAAAATCAATTACGACAAACATAATAATTTTAAAAATAACAGATTGTAAGCCGAATTTTTATATTTTTTACGTTTTTGAAATTATTATCTTATAATTGTTTCGCGCAGAAAATATAATATAAAGATGAAAACGTTGATAAGATCTTTAAAAATCGCTTTTGTTATTATCGGCGCTATTTTAGGCGCGGGTTTTGTCAGCGGTAAAGAAATATACGAATTTTTTTACGGGCAAAATATATATCTTGTTTCGACGATTTTATTTATTATGTTTTCGTCGGTTTTATATTTTTCGCTCAGGTTTGATTTAAAAAACGAATGTCGTTTATTCGGTTATACAAAGCCTTTGTTTATAATAGGTAATTTTATAATCGCAAGCGGTATGCTTTCCGCCGTCGATTCGCTTTTTCTTCTCATCTTGCCCGCATCGTACAAATTTCAACCGTTTTCACTTATCACCGTTATATTTTCGACCTTTGTCATGTTCGGCGGTAAGAGATGGCTCAAAATCGTAAACACGATTCTGGTTCCTGCGATGATAATCGTTATAGTAGTTTTAGTTTTTATACCGTATTCCGACACATCCGGAAACGGTTTCGGCGTTAATTTATATAAACTTGCTTCTTACGGCGGATTAAATCTTTTTCTTGCTATGCCGGTAATGGTCAATCTCGGAGAAGCCGAAGACCGCAAAGTTTCGTTTATTTCGGCAATTTTTTCGGCGTTCGTAGTTTCCGTCCTCGTTTATATGATATATTCCTGCGTCTGCAATTTAAAAATCGTGTCCGATCTTCCCGTATTGCAAATTTTAAAAGAAAACAAGACGGCTTATATAATTTACGTTTTCGTATTATTTGCGGGAATCTTAACGACGTTACTCGGAGCGCATTTTGCGGTTTTTAATTATTTCGATTACTCTAAGCGAGGGGTTTTGCTTAAAATATTGTTGACAGTAGGCATGTTTGCTTTTTCCAAAATAGGATTTCAAAAGATAATTTCCGACGTTTATCCCGTTATGGGCATTGTAAATTTTGCAGTGATACTTATTTACGCTTTCGAGCGATTTTTCTTTCCAAAAGCGCAACGGAAAAATACATCAATCCCGCTAAAAAACACAAAATGACGGTTCCCGTCATAACTAAATCGAGTTTAAAAACCTGCCCGCCGTAAACTATAAGATATCCTATACCTTGTTTGGATACGAGATATTCGCCCATAATAGAGCCTATCCAACTCATACCCACGTTTATTTTGAGCGTAGATACCAGAGTCGGTACGGAAGAGGGCATGACAAGATATATAAATAATTGTTTTTTCGTTGCACCCATCGATTTCAACAGAAAAATCTTATCGTTATCGACTTCGGCAAACCCTGCGTACATATTTATAATCGTAACTATGACCGTTACCAGAAAAGTCATAAAAATTATAGCGCCCGTACCCGCGCCGAACCATATTATGATTAACGGTCCCAAAGCGATTTTCGGAAGACTGTTCAAGACCACGACGTACGGCTCAAAAACTTTTCGCAAAAAATCAGACCACCAGAATATAATTGCGACCGTGCTTCCGAAAATCGTTGCGGTAACGAAGCCGATCAGCGTTTCAAACAAAGTAGTGCCGACGTGGGTAAGCAATTCGCCGCTTTTAAAAAGCGAATATACGGTCATGGCGATTCTGTCGGGACTACTGAATAAAAAACTGTCTATTACGCCGGTGACGGTCAGAACTTCCCATAAGGCGATAAAGAGTATCAGAACCGATATCTGAGTGGCTGATACGCAGAATTTAATTCTCTTTAATCTGTTAACGTATAAGGCGTGTTCTCTGGAATATAACTTGTCGCTCATTTCAGTTCAACTCCTTCCATAATAATTCAAACCAGGATGAAAATTTTTTATCTTCCCGACGCTTAAGAGGGGAAAGCGATTTATCGAAATTCAGTTTATGAATTGTTTTTACTGTTGCAGGTCTTTTTGTCAATACTATAATGACGTCGGAAAGCGAGATTGCTTCCGAAATATCGTGCGTAACCAGAATTGCCGTTTTGTTTTCGGCTTTGATCATACCGAGTACGTCGTCGCAAACCGTGATTCTCGTCTGATAATCGAGCGCGGAAAAGGGTTCGTCAAGTAGCAAAAGTTCGGGTTTTGCCGACAACGTTCTTATAAGCGCAACCCTTTGACGCATACCTCCGGAAAGTTGATCGGGGTAATATTTTCTAAATTCCCACAGCCCGTACTTTTTTAATAAATCGTTGATATAATCAACGTTTTTTCGAGTTTTTATGTTTTTAATAATTAAAGGAATACACGCATTTTGCTCAATAGTAAGCCAAGGGAATAATTGATCTTTTTGCAACATATACCCGATTTTGTCGTCCGGCTTCGTTATTTCTTTTCCGTTCAGTTTAACAGAACCTTCGGATTTTTTCAACAAGCCGGAGATAAGAGATAGTATGCTCGTTTTTCCGCATCCCGAAGGACCGATAAGCGCCACGAATTGATTTTCACAGACCGAAAAAGTAAGATTGTAAACAGCCAAAGTTTCGTCCGTTTTTGTGTGGTAAGTTAAGGTTGCGTTTTCAAGTTTAAGTAATGGTTCCATTATGACCTCGAAAAAGACCTGCCAAAAATTTTGGCAGGTCAACGTTTTATGCGAAGATTTCTTTATACGTTTCTTCGGTAATTCTGTTGTCGGTTATAGTTTCGTACGAAACTCTTTTTGACAATTCTCCTGCGTTTTCCATAACGTCCTGCAAACGCTCGAATGCCTCCTTTTTAAGCATCAGGTCATTTTGCCAGGCGTCGATTTTTAAGTATGAATCAAGTGAATCCGTAACCGAACTCAGTTCGGTAGAAGGGAAGGATTTAACAAGTATATTCGCTATTTTCCGCGTATCCGTTTCCCTAATATATTTTATGGCTTTAAACATTGCGGATGTGAATTTTTTTATAATTTCTTCGTTGTTTTTGAGATAACTTTTTTTCGCCATAAAGCAAGTAAAAGGAATTTCTCCGGATTCTTTGCCGACGCTTGCTACGATATAGGCTTTATTTTGTCTTTGATACTCGGAAGCGGTCGGTTCAAACATTGTAACGTAATCGCCGGTACCCGCTATAAACGCCGCGGCGGTAAGGTTAAACTGAACGTCGTAATTTAATTTTACGTTTTTACCGTCGATAAGTCCGTTTTTATTAAGAGCGTATTGCAACGACATTGCAGGGCTTCCGCCGCGTCTTCCGGCGATAATTTCTTTATTTTTAAGTGTTTTCCAGTCAAAATCGCTCACAGGATTTCTCGCCATCAGAAACGAACCGTCCCGTTTCGTCAGTTGCGCGAAAATTACCGGCAAATCTTTTGCGCCGCCTATCGCCGTATAAATGCCCGTTTCGGGACCTAATAGCGCGATATCGCAATTATTCGACAACAGCGCTGTCATAGAAGCGTCGGAACCTCCGCCGTTTGTCAGCGATATTTTCAAACCTTCTTTTTCAAAAAAACCGCCTTCTATAGCAACGTAAAACGGCGCGTAAAAAATAGAATGAGTTACTTCGTTGATTTTAATTTCCGTTTTATTTGTTTTTTCGGTACACCCGCCGACGGCAAACAGTATCGAAACTATTAAAACGAACGCTATGACTTTTTTCATTTTACTCCTTAAAACAGTCGGTATTATTATAGGTATGCCGAAAAGATAAATAGTGCGATATAAAAATATACTTTTATTTTCGAGTATATGGCGAACGCGGTTTGACAAAAATCAAAGCGTAATATATAATATAACTAATTTATTTGTAGTTAACAGGAAGATTTAGATTATGGATATGCAAAAGACTTATAATCCTAACGAATTCGAAAAGCAAATTTACAATACTTGGGAAAACAACGGTTATTTTAAAGCAAAAGTCAATCCGGATAAGGTGCCGTTTACGGTCGTTATACCCCCGCCGAACATAACCGGACAATTGCATATCGGGCATGCGCTTGACGAAACTTTACAAGACACCGTCGTGAGATTTAAACGTATGCAAGGCTATGAAACTTTATGGCTTCCCGGGACGGACCACGCCTCCATTGCCACCGAAGTAAAAATAGTCGAACTAATGAAAGCGGAAGAAGGACTTACTAAAGAACAAGTCGGCAGAGAAGGTTTTTTGAAGCGCGCCTGGGCTTGGAAGGAAAAATACGGCGGCAGAATCGTCGAACAGTTAAAATGTCTCGGTTCGTCCTGCGACTGGTCGAGGCTCGCTTTTACTATGGACGATCGTTGTTCCAAAGCCGTTAAAGAAGTATTCGTAAACCTTTATAACAAAGGCTTGATTTATCAGGGTTCCAAAATCATAAACTGGTGTCCGTCCTGTAAGACCGCGCTTTCCGACGCCGAAGTAGAGTACGAGGAAGAACCCTCTTTCTTTTGGCATATCGACTACCCGTTAAAAGACGGAAGCGGTCATCTGACCGTAGCGACCACTCGCCCCGAAACCATGCTCGGCGATACGGCTGTTGCAGTAAATCCTAAAGATAAACGCTTTAAATCTTTTATAGGTAAAACTTTGATTTTGCCTGTAGTCGGAAGGGAAATACCGGTCGTTGCGGATGATTACGTCGCACTCGATTTCGGAACGGGCGCCGTTAAAATTACTCCCGCGCACGATCCGAACGACTTTGAAGTCGGTTTGCGTCATAACCTCGAAGTAATACGGGTTATGAACGACGACGGCACAATGAACGAAAAAGCATGCAAATATCAGGGGCTTGACAGATTCGAGTGCCGTAAGCAAATAGTAAATGATTTGAAAGCGCTCGGCGTTTTATCTAAAATAGAACCCCACACTCATAACGTGGGGCATTGTTATCGTTGCGGTTCAAGCGTAGAACCTATCGTTTCCAAGCAATGGTTTGTAAAAATGGATTCTCTCGCAAAACCGGCAATCACGGCGGTTAAAAATAAGTCTATAAGATTCATTCCCGAAAGATTCACGAAGATTTATTATAACTGGATGGAAAACATCAAAGACTGGTGTATTTCCCGTCAACTCTGGTGGGGGCATCGTATTCCCGTATATTATTGCGAAGACTGCGGAGAAACCATGGTTTTAAAAGACGCTCCTGAGAAATGTAGTAAATGTGGCAGTACTCGTATTCATCAGGATCCCGACGTTCTGGACACCTGGTTCAGTTCGGCTCTCTGGCCCTTTTCTACGCTCGGCTATCCCGACAATACGGACGATTTAAGATATTTTTATCCTACCGACGTTTTGGTTACGGGTTACGATATAATCTTTTTCTGGGTTGCAAGAATGATTTTCAGCGGGCTTGAACACATGGGAAGGATTCCTTTTAAGGACGTTGTTATACACGGTCTTGTCAGGGACGACAAAGGCAGAAAAATGAGTAAATCATTAGGAAACGGCGTAGATCCTTTAAAAGTTATCGGCGAATACGGAGCGGACACCTTGCGTTTTTCGCTCGTTTCGGGTGTTGCCGCGGGTAGCGATATAAGATTTTCAACCGAAAAATGCGAAAGTTCGCGCAACTTTATAAATAAAGTCTGGAACGCTTCGAGGTTCGTTCTGATGAACGCCGAAAACGTTGAAATTCTTCCTGTAGATCAAATAAAACCCGAACTTAAAGATAAGTGGATTTTATCGAAACTTAACGCGTGTATTAAAGACGTTACGGTTAATATGAACAAGTACGAATTAGGCGTTGCGCTTTCAACGCTACACGATTTTGTCTGGTACGACTTTTGCGACTGGTATATCGAACTCTGTAAGTCCGCTTTATACGGCAACGACGAAAAGAAAAAACAGAAAACCATTTCCGTTCTTATTTACGTTTTAACCGAAACCCTTAAATTGTTACATCCGTTTATTCCTTTCGTAACCGAAGAAATTTATTCGTATATACCTACCACAAGCGGAAGCATCATGATTTCCGAATATCCCAAGTACAATATAAAGCGTAATTACAAAAAAGACCTCGATAAGATGAATTCGGTTATGGATATCATTAAAGCAGTACGTCAAATCAAATCCAAAACGGGCGCGGCTGCATCCAAAAAGGTTGATTTGTTCGTAATAACCGAAAACAATAAACTGCTTACCGATTGCGGCGATCTTATTAAAAAACTTGCGGGCGTAGAAGCGATTACGAAAATCGGCGCAAAGGAAGAATTAACCGAAAAAGTCGTTACGCAGGTTTTAAACGGTTTTGAATTATATATTCCGTTAGGAGAACTCGTCGATATCGATTCGGAAATCGAGAGGCTTAAAAACGAACTTATCAAAGCGGATGAAGAAATCGCAAGAGCAAACGGTAAATTAAATAATCCCGGGTTTATCTCGAAAGCCCCTAAGGACTTAGTGGAAAACGAAAGAAAGAAACTTGAAAAATACGTTGAGTTAAAACAGAAAATCCAAGAAAATCTCAACGACTATCTTAACTGAATATAAACAGCCGAAATCGGTTGTTTACAAGGAATTAAATGAAAAATTTTAAAACGTTAAACGTCCGTTTTCTGGGCGGTGTCGGTGAAATCGGCAAAAATATGACCGCGCTTGAATTCGGCAAAGACATAATCGTTATCGATGCGGGGCTTACTTTCCCGTCGCAGGACATGCCGGGGATTGACCTCGTTATACCCGATACGACGTATTTACAAGAAAACAAAGACAGAATAAGAGGCATTTTTTTAACGCACGGACACGAAGACCATATCGGCGGCGTTCCTTATTTGTTGCGTGAAATCAGCGCGCCCGTTTACGGTACTAAAATGACTCTTGCGCTCCTTGAAACCAAATTAAAAGAGTTTAAAATAGGCAATTATAAACTTAAACGCGTCAAACCGCGCGAAAGGATCTCCGTCGGCTGTTTCCAGGTCGAATTTATTACGGTTAACCACTCGATAGCAGGCGCTTGCGCTTTATCTATTACCACGCCGGTAGGGGTTATAGTACATTCGGGCGATTTTAAAATAGATATGACTTCGCCGAACGGAGAAATGATGGATTTTTCGCGCCTTTCGGAAATCGGAAAAAAGGGCGTCTTACTATTGATGTGCGAATCCACAAACGTCGAACGCCCCGGATACACCATGAGTGAAATGGTCGTTACCGAAACTCTCGAAAGGCTGTTCCAGACAAACGCAAAACGCAGAATTATAATTGCGACTTTTTCGTCAAACGTAAACAGAATACAACAAATTTTCAATATTGCGGCTAAAAACAAGCGCAAAGTCGCTCTTTCCGGAAGGTCTATGATTAAAGTTACCGAAGCCGCACAAAGTATAGGCGAACTCGACGTTCCGGACGGTATTCTGGTAGATATAGATAAAATCAAAAATATACCGGATAAAGACCTCGTTATTATATCTACGGGAACTCAAGGAGAACCTATGAGCGTTTTAACCCGTATGGCGGGGGACGATTATCCTCAGGTCAGCATCGGTAAAAACGATACGATAATTATTTCGGCAAGCCCTATACCCGGTAACGAAAAATCTATTTTTGAAGTTATAAATAAGTTATACCGCAAAGGCGCGGAAGTCGTTTACGAATCTATCGAAAATATTCACGTTTCGGGGCATGCTTGTCAAGAAGAATTAAAAATAATGCATTCTTTGATTAAGCCGAAATTCTTTATTCCCGTTCACGGTGAATATAGGCACCTTAAAAAACACGTAATGCTTACGAAAGAACTTGGAATGAAAGATTATCAGATGCTTATTCCGGATATAGGCGATACAGTTTCCTTGACCGAGAAGACGATGCGCTTCGGCGATAAATTTCACGCAGGTTCCCGTTTCGTTGACGGATTGCAGATTGACGACACCACGACTTACGTCAGAGACAGATTGCATCTTGCCGAAGACGGGCTTGTTATCGCGTTATGCTGTATTTCATCCGAAAGCGGGGAATTGTTGCAACGACCGGACGTTATTTCCAAAGGAGTGGTTTTGTCGGACGAGCAAACCGAGGCGATTAAAGATATTATTTTAAAAACCGTACAGAGTTTCGATATGAAATCTTTAGGCGATACGAGGGAAGTCAAAAACAAAATCAGATCGTCTATACGAACTTTTGTCATTAAAAAAACGAAGAATAATCCTATGATTTTGCCCGTTATTACCGAAGTATGATTAAATTTGAAGACAGAATTATACCTAATACGGACAAGCGAGTATTGCAACTTTCGGAAAAATTCAGAGAAAAAGGTATTCCGACTGCTCTAAGTGAAACGTTGAACGAACTTATTCTGAGTGTTTCGATAAAGCACCCCAAAACCATTCTCGAAATCGGAACCGCTGTAGGAATAAGCGGTTCCGCGATGTTATTTACGCACGACGACATGTTTTTGACAACTATCGAAAAAGACGAGGACAGTTATCTTCTGGCGTCAAAAACTTTTTCGGAATTCGGTTTATCGTCAAAAGTCAGACAATATCTCGGCGATGCCGGTGATATCATCAGATTTTTGGAGGGAACTTACGACTTTATTTTTCTTGACGGAGCGAAAGCAAGATATTACGACTATTTACCGGAAATTAAAAGACTTTTAGCCCGTGGTGGCGTTTTGTTCGCAGATAACGTTTTGTTTCGCGGTTTCATCGACGGCGGAGTAAAATACGGGCATAGGGATAACACGATAGTCAGAAATATGCGCGCGTTTTTAAGCGAATTGATTTCGGACGATAACTTTGTCTGCTCTGTTTACGCAAAAGGAGACGGAATTTTAAAGGCTTATAGAAAATGAAAAAATTAGAATTGCTTGCTCCGTGCGGAAATTTCGGTAAATTGCAAACCGCTTTGTACTTCGGAGCGGATGCCGTATATCTCGGCGGAAAAAATTTTTCGCTCAGATCGTATTCGGATAATTTCACCGACGACGAATTATCCTCCGCGGTAAAATACGTTCATGAAAACGGCAAAAAAGTTTACGTAACCGCTAATATTTTCGCTAAAAACGCAGATTTTGTCTATCTTGGCGAATACCTGAAATATCTTGACTTCATCGGCGTCGATGCGGTGATAGCGTCTGATCCCGGCGTTATTTCGCTTGTGCTAAAGTCATGTCCCGATCTTCACGTACACGTTTCCACTCAGGCGAATACTCTCAATAAATATTCGGCAAAGTTCTGGGCGGATTTGGGCGCGAAAAGAATTATTTTAGCGCGCGAATTAAGTTTAAGCGAAATTAAAGAAATAAGGGACTATTTGCCCGACGAGGTGGAGATAGAAACTTTCTGCCACGGAGCAATGTGCATTTCGTATAGCGGAAGATGCCTGCTTTCGGACTATTTTTCAGGGCGTCCTTCAAACAGAGGGGAATGCGTGCAATCTTGCAGATGGAATTATTCTCTCAGGGAAAAATCTTCCGACGGGGATTATTACGATATTACTGAAGACGAAAAGGGGACGTACATACTTAACAGTAAAGATTTGAATATGATTTCCTATCTCGACAAGATGTACGACGCGGGAATTACTTCTTTAAAAATCGAAGGAAGAATGAAAAGCGAGTATTACGTTGCAACCGTAGTAAACGCGTACAGGCGCGCTATCGACGATTTTTACAAAAAAGGCTCTGCGTACAAGATTGATCCGTTATTTGAAAACGAAATTTTAAAAACGAATCATCGCGCGTTTACAACGGCATTTTGCCTCGGTGAAAATTCGCAAACGGTTAATTACGCCGATTCTCAATCGATCGGAGAAAGAACTTTTACAGCGCTTGTTTTAGATTACGACAAAAAAAACAAGACGGCTCTGATTGAAATGCGTAACCGCTTCGGTATCGGTGACCGACTCGAAGTTTTATCTCCTTCGTATAGTTTTAATAAAATCATCGTTGTTTCGGATCTTCGTGACGTAAACGGAAACGTTGTTTCCGATGCTAAACTCGTACAACAAAGACTTCTTCTGAAAACCGACGTAGCTTTAAATAAGGGCGATATTTTGAGAAAATAATCGAATAAAGCGACAGATTTCGACATAAGTTGACGTAAGGACGTAAATTTTATGTTTTGGGATTTTATCGCTTTTATTATAAGTAAGTGCGTTTTCTTTTGTTCGTCGTTCAATAAAGACGCTTTTCCTAAACCGCTTAGTAAAGAAGAAGAAAAAGCCTGCCTCATCGCATGCAAAAACGGCGACGAAAAAGCAAAAGAAAAACTAATCAGCCATAATTTAAGGCTTGTGGCGCATATCGCTAAAAAATATCACGGCTCGGAAGATATGGACGATTTGATTTCAGTCGGCACCGTTGGGCTTGTTAAAGCAATATCCACGTTTGAACCCGATAAAGGCACTCAACTTGCCACCTACACCGCAAGATGTATCGAAAACGAAATTTTAATGCTTTTAAGGTCAAATAAAAAACGGTCGGGCGACGTTTCCATCAACGAAGTTATCGGCACTGATAAAGACGGAAACGAGTTAACTCTTATCGATTTGCTTTCAGACGGGGACGAAAGCGTTATCGAGTGCATCGAAAGACGCGCTTCGAGCGTTGCTCTTCAAAAATATCTGAAGAAAAAACTTAACGAAAGGGAATATAAAATTATAGTTTTAAGATACGGACTTATAAGCGGAATACCGCTTCCGCAAAGGGAAGTTGCAAGTCTTTTGAAGATTTCAAGGTCTTACGTCAGCCGAATAGAAAAAAAAGTAATCGAAGTTTTAAGAAGGGACGAATCCTACTTAAAATCGTTTTTGACTTAATCGTAATATATCTTAAAATACCTGATATAATTTTTAATTTTTAAATCTTTTATGAACTACGTAATAATTACCGGCGCAACGGGAGTAATAGGAAAAGCCTTCGCGTTAAATCAGATACGGCAAGGTGAAAATCTCGTCTTAGTCGGCAGAAACGAAGAAAAACTCAATAGTCTTAAAGAGGAATTAAAAAGTCTTTTCAAAACGGCAGACGTCGTTACTATAAAGTGCGATCTTTCCGTAAGCGAAGACAGGCTTCGCGCTTTTTCGGACATGGAAAAACTCGGTCTTGTTTTCAAACGTCTGATAAACGTTGCGGGGGTTGACACCCAGATGCCTTTTTCCGGGTACACACAGCAAAAAATCCGTTTTCAGATCGAGGTTAACTTTTCCTCTGTAATTTCTTTAACTAAATTTGCGCTTGACCACCGCGCCGACGATTTCGAGGTTTTAACCGTTTCGTCGATGTGCGGATTAACTCCCATGCCGTATTTTGCTTTATATTCGGCGACCAAGTCGGCGTTGAACGACTTTTTTGACGGAATACGTTACGAGTATAAAGACGTAACTTTTTTAACCGTTATGCCCGGCTCGGTACCCACCCGTCCGGACGTTATCGAAGATATTAAAAAGCAAGGACTTACGGGTAAATTATCTTCAAAATCTCCCGAATACGTCGTTAAAAAAAGTTTAAACGCCTTAAAGAAAAAAAAGCGCAAGTTTATTCCCGGTTTTTACAATAAAATAGTTTATTTTTTCACAAAGATTACGCCTTACAAAATACAGGCGAAAATAATCGCTTCTAAATTTTCAAAAAAACAAAAAGACGCATTTTAGCGTTCAATAAGGAGGACACTATGAGTTACGCCGATAAAGTTTTTATAAAGAACTGTAAAGATATTCTCGAAAACGGATGGAACGACGATAATCTGAAAGTTCGCCCTCACTGGGAAGACGGTACGCCTGCCCACACCATAAAGAAATTTTGCATCGTAAACAGATACGATTTATCGAAAGAATTTCCTATACTGACGATCAGGAAAACGTTTTTTAAGTCCTGCGTTGACGAATTATTGTGGATTTGGCAAAAAAAGTCTAATAACGTTCACGATCTGAACAGTCATATCTGGGACAGTTGGGCGGACGAATCGGGTTCGATAGGTAAAGCGTACGGTTATCAGTTATCGGTTAAGCACAAATATAAAGAAGGGGAATTCGATCAGGTTGACAGAGTAATTTATGATTTGAAAAACAATCCCGCTTCGCGCCGAATTATGACTAATATTTATAATTTTGCAGATCTTAACGAAATGAATCTGTATCCGTGCGCGTACTCGATGACGTTTAACGTTACCGGCAACAAACTGAACGGCATTTTAAATCAGCGTTCCAACGATATGGTTGTGGCAAATAACTGGAACGTTGTTCAATATTCGGTTTTACTTATGATGCTTGCCAAGGTTACCGGTTTTGAGGTAGGGGAATTCGTACACGTAATAGCCGACGCGCATATTTACGACAGACACGTACCCGTTTTGCAAAAAATGTTTTTAAACCCCGAGTACGACGCGCCGAAACTCGTTATTAAGCGCGACGTGACCGATTTTTACGATTTTAAAGTCGATGATTTCGAACTTATCGATTACAAATCAACGCCGCTCACGGACAAATTAGAGGTCGCAATCTGATGAATATAATAGTTGCAGTCGATAGCAAATGGGGCATAGGCAGAAATAACGGTCTTCTTTTCAATATCCCCGAAGATATGAATTATTTCAGAACGATGACTAAAAACAAAGTCGTTTGTATGGGATACAATACCTTATTGTCTTTACCAGACGCCGCCCCGCTAAAAAACAGAATAAATATCGTTCTTGCTCCGCAGGGCGTCGAAAGAGAGGACCTTATAGTCGTTCACTCACTGAACGAATTATTTACCGCGCTTAAAAACTACGATGACGATGACGTTTTTGTAATCGGTGGCGGTATGTTTTATAAAACTATGTTGCCTTACGTAAAAAACGTTTACGTAACCGAAGTTTATTCGGACGGAAAGGCGACTGTGTTTTTTGAAAATCTTTCGGAAAATTCTGATTATCTGAAAACTTATTTATCGGAAATAAAAAGTTATAAGGATATAAAATTCAGATTCGTTTTATATGAAAATTTATCTCCGGAGGTTTATTCGTTTAGTTAACGGGGGAAATTCCGTTTCAAACGACGAGTTTTTTTGATAACATCCGAAAACTACCATTTTTAAACTAAGTTATAGTTTTTTTGTCTGACGCTCGAAAATTTCGGGCGTCGTTTTTTAAACTCGTTATTTTTTAATTTCGTCATAAAGTATTATATTTTGCCTATACGCTATAAAACTTATTATTTTAGAGGTGATATTTACGCGCGTACGCGAATTAAAAAATAGTGTCGCGCGTAATTAAATCGCGATCAAATATCAATAAAAAATTTTTTAAAAAAATTATTAAAAAACAAGTAAAAAGTCTTGACAAGCAAAAAATATAGTAGTAGAATATGTGCAGAAATTAGCAATCAAGGCTATTGAGTGCTAACACTCTAAAAGGAGGTTTGCCAAAACTATGGAACTGTCCGACAGAAAAAAGAAGATACTTAAATTAGTCGTTGACGATTATATAGAAACGGCTACTCCCGTATCCTCAAAAAGTATAACGGAAAAATATCTTACAACTATAAGTTCCGCAACCGTGAGAAGCGAATTGTCTTCTTTGGAAGAACTCGGTTTTTTATATCAACCGCATACTTCCGCGGGGCGCGTTCCTTCAAAGCAAGCCTACAAATTTTACGTTTCCGAACTTATGGAAACGGACGATTTGAAAGCGGAGGATCTTGATTATATCGAGAAACTTTTTCTCGACAAAACAAACGATATACAACAGATCGTAAAAAACACCGCTAAGGTTATTTCGGAACTTACCGAATACACCTCACTTGCGATTACTTCGTGCGATTTAAACGAGGTGATACGAAACATCAAATTATTCCGTTTCAAAAACGACGGGGCGCTTTTGGTTATCGTTACCGATAACAAACTGTTAAAAGACAACGTTATCGACTTACCCGCCGATTTGCCGGATGAAAGTTTGGATAACGCAAACGAACTTTTAGGTCAATTTTTTATCGGAAAAACTTTTTCCGAAGTCTGCGACAGCAAACTCGTGATTGACGATGCGTTCTACGAATACAGGTCGGTTTTTTTAGCCGTCATCGACGCTTTGAGAAATTACGTTTCCAAAAACGAAGAAGTTGTAATCGACGGCGAAGAAAAAATACTTGCTCATCCCGAATACGCCGACGTGGATAAAATAAGGGAATTTATGTCGGTCGTTACCAAAAAAGATAAAGTTTTCAATCTTTTATCGGGAAACAAAGGCGTTAAAGTCAACGTAAAAATCGGCGCCGACGGATACGAAGAAATTCCGGATGACTGCTCGCTTGTTACCGCAACTTATTCCGCAAACGGAAAAGAAATCGCAACTTACGGCGTGATAGGACCTACGAGAATGGATTATAAAAAAGTCGTATCGGTTCTCGAAAACGTCGGTCGGTTTATCGAAACAATTTTAACAAAAAAGTAAAAGGTGATCGGAATGAAACAAGAAGAATTAAAACATAAAGACGACGAGTCGATCGGAAACGACGAGGCTTGTAAAAAACCCGCGAGTTTGGACGTTGATTCTCTCTCGGCAGAAGAATTGAAAAGCGTTTTAAAAGCAACGCTTGCCGAAAGCGAAAAAACCGTATCCGAACTTTCCGAACTCGATAAAATAATAGAAAAATTAAAAGGCGAGAGCGCCGATTTTAAAGATAAATGGTATCGCTCGGTTGCCGAGTTTGAAAATTACAAAAAGAGAAACTCGGAAGTAAGAAGAAACGCGTATTTCGACGGCAAAAAGGATACGATATTAAACATTCTGGTTATCGGCGACAGCATCGAAAGGGCGCTTTCAACCGACCTCGACGAAAAGACGAGAGAGGGCGTAAATCTTATTGCAAGACAGTTCAGAGATTCTTTAGAGTCTATGGGCGTCGAAACGATAAACCCCGTCGGAGAAGTTTTTAATCCCGATACTTCCGAAGCAATTCATACCGTAGAAGCGGAAGAAGGCGAAGGTTTGAACGTTGTTAAAACCGTGTTCAAAAAGGGTTATAAATTAGACGATAAAATAATCAGATATTGTCAGGTAGTCGTTACGAAATAATAACTACCGCGGGCAAACGGATTGTTTCATCATATAAATATAAAATTTAATTTAAAAAATAATTTTTTAAGGAGATAATATTATGTCAAAAGTTATAGGTATAGATTTAGGTACTACAAACTCGTGCGTTGCCGTTATGGAAGGTAACGAACCCGTAGTAATCGCAAACTCGGAAGGTTCGAGAACCACTCCTTCCGTAGTAGGTTTTCAGAAAGACGGGCAGAGGCTTGTCGGTCAGATAGCAAAACGTCAGGCGGTCGCTAACCCCGAAAGAACCGTTATTTCCATTAAACGCCACATGGGTTCCGATTATAAAGTAACCATAGACGATAAGCAGTACAGCCCGCAGGAAATTTCTGCAATGATTCTTTCCAAACTTAAAAAAGATGCGGAAGCATACCTCGGCGAAACCGTGAAAGACGCCGTTATTACCTGCCCCGCATACTTTACGGACAGTCAGCGTCAGGCAACCAAAGACGCAGGTAAAATCGCCGGTTTAAACGTCCTTCGTGTTATAAACGAACCTACCGCGGCTGCGCTTGCTTACGGGCTTGATAAGGATAAATCATCGCATAAAGTTATCATTTACGACCTTGGCGGTGGTACGTTCGACGTTTCCATTATGGATATAGGCGACGGCGTGTTTGAAGTTCTGGCAACTAACGGTAACTGTATGCTCGGCGGCGACGACTTCGATAAAAAGATTATGGACTATCTCGTAGGCCAGTTCAAAGCCAAAGAGGGCATAGATCTTTCAGGTGACAAACTCGCAATGCAGAGGCTTAAAGAAGCCGCAGAAAAGGCTAAAATAGAACTTTCTACGCTTACTTCTACAAATATCAATATTCCGTTCATTACGGCTGTCGGCAGTGAAGCGAAGCACCTTGACGAAACTCTTACCCGTCAGAAATTCGACGCTTTGACGGCGGAACTCGTTCAGGCTACCGTCGAACCCTTGAACAAAGCCATGAAGGATGCGGGACTAACCTTTAACGATATCGAAAAAGTTATTCTGGTCGGCGGTTCGACGAGAATCCCCGCCGTTGTCGATACGGTCAGAAAAATTACCGGTAAGGAACCTTTCAAAGGCATTAACCCCGACGAATGCGTTGCTATCGGCGCGGCTATACAAGGCGGCGTATTATCCGGTGAAGTCAAAGACGTATTGCTTCTCGACGTAACTCCTCTTTCTTTGGGTATCGAAACTTTGGGCGGCGTTTTCACCAAACTTATCGAACGTAACACAACTATCCCCGTAAAGAAATCGCAGATATTCTCTACCGCGGTAGATAATCAACCCGAAGTAAGTATCCACGTTTTACAAGGCGAAAGACAATTTGCTAAGGATAACAAAACGCTCGGCAGATTTGATTTGACAGGCATTATGCCCGCTCCGAGAGGGATACCTCAGATAGAAGTTACTTTCGATATCGACGCAAACGGTATCGTTCACGTATCGGCTAAAGACCTCGGTACCAACAAATCTACCGATATAACCATTACTTCATCGACGAACCTTTCCGACGAAGACATCGACCGCGCGGTTAAAGAAGCCGAGCAGTATGAAGCCGAAGATAAGAAACGTAAAGAAGCGGTTGATAACAAAAATCAACTCGACGGTTTGATTTTCTCGATTGAAAAGACTTTGCGCGAAAACGGCGATAAAGTTTCCGAAGAAGATAAGGCTAAACTCGAAGAAGCAATCAAATCGGCTAAAGAAGATCTTGCAAGCGATGACGCCGACAGAATTAAATCCGCCAACGAAAAACTCTCGACGGAAGCGCAAGGCGTATTCGCCAAGATTTATCAGCAAGCGGCGCAGGAAAACGCTCAACAAAGCGAAGGTCAACAGTCAGCCGATAACGGAGATACCGAATTCCATCAGAACTAATCGGCGCGTAAATAAACATTTTTTGTAAATCGTTCGGTGGCGTGAAAAATTGCGCCACCGAATTAAGGTGTAATTATGGCGAAAAACTATTACGAAATTCTCGGCGTCGATAAAAAAGCAACGCAAGAGGAAATTAAAGCTCAATACAGAAAATTAGTAAAGCAATACCATCCCGATTTACATCCGAACGATGAAACGGTTGCCGCTAAGTTTAAGGAAATAAACGAGGCAAACGAAGTCTTGTCCGATCCGAAAAAGCGTGAGCAGTACGACTACGAACTCGAAAATCCGTTCGCAAGGGCGGGCGCGGGAGGTAGTTATTCCGCGGGCGAAGGTTTCGGCGGCTTCGGTGGTTTTTCCGATATCTTCGGCGATATTTTCAGTCAATTTACCGGTGGTTCGTCGTCAAGAAGTTCCGCAAGGCGTCCTGGTACGGACATAGGGCTTTCGGTTACTTTGTCGTTTATGGATGCCGCTAAAGGCTGTAAAAAAGAAATCAGTTATAAAAGAACTGAGCCTTGTTCCTCTTGTAAAGGCACGGGAGCCAAAGACGGTACGAAGTTTACCACGTGCGATAACTGTAAAGGTACGGGGCAGGTTCAGCAAGCCGTCGGCGGAGGTTTTTTCAAGACCGTAAGAATCGTTACTTGTCCCAAATGCGGCGGGTTGGGTAAAATCATTATCGAAAAATGCCCCGATTGCGGCGGTAAAGGTTACAAATCGACGAATACTACGTTTACGATCGACATACCCGCAGGCGCCGATAACGGTAGTTATATAACCAAACGAGGCTTCGGCAATGCGTCGCCGAACGGCGGAGAATCAGGCAATCTCATCGTTGAATTTAAAGTGTTGGATCACAAATTATTTAAACGTAAAGGATTCGACTTATTCGTTGACCTTCCCGTTTCGTTTAAAACGGCTTGTCTCGGCGGTAAAGTTCAGGTGCCGACGCTTGATAAAACTTACGAATTGAATATTCCCGAAGGAACGCAAAACGGCAAGGAATTTATGATTCGCGGTAAAGGCATCGTTTCAAAATACGGCATAGGTAATCTTTACGTTAAAACGTTCGTTGAAGTCCCGACCAAACTAAGTCGTTCGCAAAAATCGGCGATCAGCGAGTTCGACAGCGATATAGACGTGAGCAAGACCGCCAAAATGAGCGAGTACAAAACCAACGTTCAATCACTTTACGGTGTAAATCCTTATGCGGATAAATAGTATTGTTACGAGAAGTTTAAAACTTTCTTTCAGAAATTTTTTACTTCTCTTAAAATAAATATATGCCTTACGAAAATTGATTTCGTAAGGCTTTTTTTGTCAAAAAAATTTTATATTCCATAGTATATAACGTGTTTTACGGTATGTATTATGGAAATAAGCGAAGTTATCGCAAATTTTAAAACGGAAGGTAATTTTTTAAAATACAATAAACTGACTTCGGGCAATATTAACAAAACTTATCTTGTAATAAACAGCGCAAATTGCGGGCAAATAAAATATATTTTGCAAAAAATCAACGGCTACGTTTTTAAAAACCCGCAAAGACTTATGAAAAACGTGATCGACGTAACTAATCATATAAGAAGAAAAATTCATACGCGCGACAAAAACAGGCAGGTGATAGAATTTATTTCTGCGAAAAACGATTTACCTTATTTTATCGATAATAACGGCGAATTTTGGCGGGTTTATAAATATATCGACAATTCGGTTACCTTCGATGAAACGGACGATATTTCCGTCGTTGAAGAAACAGGCAAAGCCTACGGAAAATTTCAACTGTTTTTAAGCGATTTTAACGCAGAAAATTTATTTGATACCATTGAAGACTTTCACGATACGGAAAAACGCTTTCATTCCTTTTTCGATTCGGTCAAAAAAAACCTCGCAAACCGAAAAAAACTTGTCGAAAAGCAGATAAAATATTTAAAATCGAAAAGCGAGTACGCTTCGTTTTTTACTTCGAGATTAAAAGAGGGGAAAATTCAATTAAAAGTTACGCATAACGACACAAAATGTAATAACGTTTTGTTCGATAAAGTAAGTAAAAAAGCGCTTACCGTAATCGATCTCGATACTGTAATGCGAGGGCTTGTCGCGTATGATTTCGGCGACGGCTCACGCTCGATTTGTTCGACGGCTAAAGAAGACGAAACCGATTATGACAAAATTGATTTTGATCTTAATAAATTTCGGGCGTTTACGAAAGGTTTTTTGTCGAAAACCGTAAATGCTTTATCGGAAGAAGAACTAAACACCTTGTATATAGCGCCTTATATTATGACGCTTGAACTTGCTTCGAGGTTTTTAAAAGATTATCTTGACGGCGATTTATACTTCAATTGTCTGTATGAAAATCAAAACCTCGACAGGGCAAACAATCAGATTATTTTATCTCAAAAAATAGAACGAAAACTTATTGAAATAAAAGATATTGTAGATAAATGCGCATGCAAATAGACGTATATAAAAATATCCGACGATACTGTCGGGTATTTTTATTAAGTAAATATTCGTTATTTTAAGCCGAGTTTTGATACGACAATATTTTTCAACTCATCGATGCCTTGTTTTTTAAGCGCAGAAATTTTAATTATTTTTTCGGGAACAAACTCATCGGGCATTTTATCGCATTTATTCAAGACGTCGATAATTTCCGCGGTATGCTCGAACTTTTTCAACAATTCTTCGGTTATTGAAAATTGTTCTTTCCAATTTTTCGTCGCGTCGGACACGTTCAGTATAAGGTCTGCTTCGCGTATGCATTCCAAAGTAGATTTAAACGCTTCGGTAAGATCGTCGGGTAAATTCTTAATAAAACCGACCGTATCGACGAAAACAACGTTATAACCGTTTATATAAGCGCGTTTAGACGAAGTATCGAGCGTCGCAAACAGTTTATCCATCATTAAATCAGAAGACTGGCATAAAAGATTTAACAAAGTTGATTTGCCGACGTTGGTATATCCGACTAAAACGACGGTTTTAGCGCGATTTTTTTTACGGCGTTTGTATTCAAGATTGCGACGCGTTCTTATTTTTTCAAGCGAGTCTTCAAGGGATAAAATTCTTGCTCTTATGTGCCTTCTGTCGGTTTCTAATTGTGTTTCGCCGGGACCGCGAGTGCCGATTCCCGCGCCAAGGCGCGACATACTGTCGCCATTACCCTTGAGGCGAGGGTAGATATATTTAAGTTGGGCAAGTTCGACGAGAATTTTACCTTCCGAACTTTTTGCGTGACGCGCAAAAATATCAAGTATCAGATTTGTCCTTGTGATAACGGGAATGCCTATGATATCGGATAGGTTAAGTGTTTGAGAAGGGGATAATTCCCCGTCAAATACGCATAAATCTACAGGGGTTTCGGAAATGATTTCTTTAATGCTTTCCGCTTTGCCTTTTCCTATGAAAGTAGCGGGCGTTATCGTGCGGATAACTTGTGAAACAATAACTTTAACCTTTCCGTCGGCGCTATCGCAAAGCGCGGTTATTTCGTCTTTCTTTTCGTCGTAAATCTCTCCGTCAAAAAGCGGTTCGATAATCAGAATGTTTTGCATAATCGCTTATATAATCAAGTATTTTAGATAAAATTATGACAAGCATAATTTTAATTATCGTCGTTTTTAAGTTTGATAGTTTTTATCGCTTTCTTTCTGATATCTTCACTCATAGCGGCGTAATGACGCTTGGTCGTATTGATATCTTTATGTCCGAGATAGTCTGCTACTACGTAAATATCTCCGGTTTCACGATATAGTTTCGTACCGAAAGTACTGCGTAATTTGTGTGGCGTAATATGCTTCAAAGGCGATACAATTTTTGCATATTTTTTCACTAAGTCCTGAACAGCCCTGACGCTTATACGCTTTAGTTTTAAGGAAACAAACAGGGCTTGTTCTTCTTTTAAAAGACCGGGTATTTGTTCTCTTGCCAAAATCCAGCGTTTGAGTTCTTCTTTTACTTCGTCCGTATAGTATAATATAGCGCGATTTCCGCCTTTTCTCGTTACTACAAAACTGTTGTTTTCAAGAAAAACGTCGTTAACGTTCAAGCCGACGAGTTCACTGATACGTATTCCCGTGCCTAAGAACAGGGTAAGAAGACATACGTCGCGTAACTGTGTGTTTTTTTGATAGGCGAGTTGATGTTTTGTAAGCCCCGCGCCGGTTTCGGCAGAGTACAACAGGTTTTTTATTTCGTTGTTTTCAAGCCTGACGATTTCTTTTTCGTGAAGTTTAGGCGTAGTGACTTTGGAAGCGGTGTTAGCGACGATTAAATTTTTGTTGAAAAAGTATTTATACATAGAACGAATCGAGGCTAATTTACGCGCTTTTGCCTTTTCGTCGCACGTATGATGCTCTCCTTTATAGTCAAAACTTGAAATATAACTCAAAAATTGTTCGATATCGAACGCCGTAATCTTATCAAGCATTTTATAATCTATTTCCTTAACGGAAATCGAGTATTTGTTTGATATAAAATCAAAAAAAATGGCTAAATCCATGCAATAATTGAGCCGTGTAAGAGGCGACGTCCTCGTTTCTATGCCCAAAAGATACTCACGCATAAAATCGGGCAATTCTACAAGGGCTTTATTTAATTGTGTGATTGCGTTAATTTTTCTTTGTGTAAAATAGTCGTCGTTTAATTTAGCCATAATATAACCGAGTTGATATAGTAAAGGTTGATATAGTAAAGCGTTACGATTTTTTTAGAAAAACGTTTCTGTTATTTATTATAAATGAAAAATTTCGGATAGTCAACCGATTAGGCGACAGATTTTCAACTATGCGTAAAACACAAGTTTTACGCATAGTTGAGTAATATGTCCCGAAAAAGGTAATAAATCGTAAAATCGCAGATTTTTACTTAAATTTTACAGATTATTATAATAAAAAGAATTTTGCGCGGTTTGTTATAAAGCAAAAATCTTATATTATTTTTTGCCTTAATTTAAAATGAATCCTTACAGAATTACAAAAAAACCGTCATATAAAATGTGATTAAATTCCCTGTAACGAAGCAAATTTGAAAAAAAGTTCGACATTAATCGATAAATTTAATCAAACAATATTGACATTGATATACAATAATGTTATAATTTACTTAATTATACAAAGGATTTCGATGTTTTTATGGATGTTATTCCCAGCGAGATTTTTCGCGGTCATCTTGACACGATAATTTTATTATCGCTTGTTAACGAAGATAAACATACAAATCAAATACGTGAAGAAATCTTAGAACGCTCCGACGGCAAATTTGACCTTAAACAAGGAACGTTCTATAGTTGCTTGCAAAGAATCGTCAAACAAGGTTTTGTTACCGAGTACAGAGCGACGAGTTCCGACGACGGTGTAAGACGCAAGTTTTATCAGCTTACGGAAAAAGGAAAAAGTTATATCGACGACAACAAAGATAAATGGGAAATTTCTCGTTCTGTCGTTAACGTATTGCTGGAAACACCCGAAAAAGCCAAACCTAAAGCCGAAGAAAAGAAAAAAGTCAACGAAAAACCCGAACCCGTTCAGGAAGCGTTCGATATCGATAAGGCTTTGAAAGATTTTTTAAATTCCGACGATACGCAGCCTCAACAGCCGATTTCTTCCGACGACGTAAGCAACGCGCCGTTACGCGATGAAGTTTCGCCTTCTTCCCATACTGAAGAAATAAGCGTTTCGGCAACCGATAAAAACGTTAAAATAATTAGTTTCAGCGATATTACCGCAAAAACCGAAGCGCAGGAAGCCCAAACCGCTCGTCCGCCGATTGTTGACGATTTACCCGCCGCGACGGAAAAGCCGAAAGATAACTATATTTCGAGACAAGCGGACTCCCCTGAATTATACGATTTATTCACCCTCGTTGGCTTCGACGCCGACGACAAGGCTCAGGATTCCGCTAAAAAGGAAGAACAAAAACGCGAACCCGTTCAGGAAAAAGTTGCGGAAGTCGCTCAAGATTCCGACCAGGACGTTAAAAAAGACGTTACTTTGAACGTCGTTACGGTACCCGTAAAAGAACCTTCTGCAACTAACGCTCAAGATTCCTTAAAGGAGCGTAACGTTTCCGATTTTCCCTCTAAAGAAGAAGCGAAAACGCCTACGTTTACGCCGGATTATATCGAGGATGAAGACGATTTTTACAACGGCGAAACAACGGTTTCGCACGACTATAAGAGCGTTTTACAAAAGATTTTCCATCAACAGAATAAAAAACAGCCTGCGGAAGAACCCCGTGAAATGGTTTACGTTCAAGGCACCGATATAAAGAGTTACTTTAACGACGACGATAAACCCGAGAAAAGACAAAATACGGACGAATTCGATAACGTTGTAAAAGTCGAAAACAAATATCGTCAACCCGTGACGCAGATTCATCAGGCTAAAAAAGCCGAAGAAAGAACAGATAATATCAGACGCGAACAAAAACACGAGCCTGAAGTTACTGTCGTAAGGCCCGACGGTTACGATTTTTCGGACATTCAATCGCTTGCGAAAATGGAAGGTTTCAAAGTCAACGTTTCGAGCGGTATAATCAAGAAAAAGGTTAATTCGATTCTCGTAAACAAATTAATCGCCGTTTCAAGTTGGATTTTTTACGCTTTCGTTCTGTTTGAAGTTGCGCTTTTGGCTTATTTTACCGCAGGCGCGGCAAAACTTGACAACACGCCGTTTATCGTATTTGCCTGCATCGTAGGATTGTTCCCTCTTTCCGCGCTTATTGCCTATTTTATAGATCCTAAACGCAAAGTCGCGTCGATATCTACGATGAAGTCGGTTATAGAACTGTGCATAGTGATAATGCTTAATTTAGTGCTTATAACCATAGTATTTTCAATTTTGGCAGAAGTCGATTTTTCAAATACCGCTCAACTTTTAAGATACGTTTTATACCCGTCGATCGTTATTTTAAACGTTCCCGTGTATTTCATTATTAAGTATCTGAACCTGGAAAACCCGAGATTTTTCGAATAGAATATAATTAACTATTTTGCTGTAAAACCCGTGAAGTTTCGCGGGTTTTTTCTTTATGTAATTCATTGTAAAATTTGTCGTATAAATCCCCCGCGCCAACGACTAAAATTAAACCGTTTGAATTTGAATTTAAAGTAAATTCGGATATATTTTTATATAGTAACCGAAAATTATCGTAATATTTTGCATCGTATAATGCATTTGAAAGCCTTTCCGCCGAGCCGTAATAGTCATAATTTTCTCTTGCAGAATAAGTTTTATAAAGAAATAAATTCGGGATATCCGACAATACTGCGACAAAATCGTCAAACAGGATTCTCGTCCTCGAATAGGTATGCGGTTGAAAAACGCACAACACCTTTTTATCTTTAAAGGCGCTCATAAAGTTTTTAATCTCGCTCGGATGATGCGCGTAGTCGCCGATTACGTTCCAACCGTTTAATTGTCCAATTATTTCGTTTCTGCGCTTTACTCCTTTAAAATCGGTTATGCCTTTTTCAATATCCTCGACGGTTATTCCCAGACTAAAAGCAGTCGCCGCGGCAGCGGTTACGTTCATTGCGTAATATTTTCCGATATAATTTGTTTTAACGTCGAAAAGTTTTTTGTTTCGTAAAAACACGTCGAAACAAGCCTTATCGCCTTCTACCAAGTAGTTTTTAAACGTATAGTCTCCGGATTTTTCACCGAAGGTAACCGACAATTTATCATAATACTTCAATTTTTCGTCATCGGCGTTTATGATTCTGGTTTCCGCTTTATCGAGAAAAGTATAAAAAGTCTGCGCTAATTCGCTCACGTCACGATAACAATTCAAATGGTCGTTATCTATATTAAGACAAACAGCGGTAGTCGGTGAAAATTTATCTATATTTCTTTTAAATTCGCAAACTTCGCTCAAAAAGACGCAGTCCCCTTTTACGACTAAGTTTCCTAATACGTTGTCAAAACCGCCTATATGAGCGGTAAACGAGGTTTCGGAAACGTTCAGAATATGCGCGAGAAGCGAAGTAACCGTGGTTTTACCGTGACTTCCCGAAACAGCGATTTTTTGACAATATTTAGAAGAAATCATTTCAAGCAATTCGGCTCGGCTTATGCAGGCTGATTTATTTTTGCGCGCAAAATATAATTCCTCGTTATCTTCCGGAATTGCAGAACTGTATATAACGACGTCGGTGCCGATTATATTCTCTTTTTTATGACCTGAAAAAACGGTGATACCGTATTTTTTTAATTCGCGCGTAACCGTTGAGGTCGATTTATCGCTCCCGGTTACGATATATCCTTTGAACTTAAGATATTTTGCAAGCGCGGACATGGACGCGCCGCCTATGCCTATAAAATGTATGCGCATATATTAACCGATACGATTTATTATATTACGTAATCGGATAAAACTTGCACAAAAAAATCCGCTTATAAAGCGGATAATAATCAATAACCCGTGTAAAGCGAGCCTTGGTAATTTTTTTCGGTTTTTATCGAAGTTTTGCCGTCGGCATTTACTTTAAAGACGATATTTCCTTGTTTGTCGGTTCTGTAAACTTTAATATTCAGCGACAAAAGATTTGTCAGAACCGTTTGTTTCGGATGATTATATATTGAACCGTCGCCACAGGAAATAACGGCGAAATCGGGCGTTGTTGCCTTTAAAAACTTGAATGACGTAGATGTATCCGAGCCGTGATGACCGATTTTTAAGACCTTACACGACATAGTTCTGACGTCGTAATAATCCATAGCGGTTTTTTCTGTTTTTGAAGGCGCGTCGGCTGTAAACATGAACGAAAATTTTCCGTAACTGACTTTTAATAACGGCGAATACTCGTTCATATCCGAATATTTTTGTTTTGAAATATCGTCGATAGGCGTTAAAAAGTCAAAAACTAACTTATTTTGTCCGTAATCGAAGATAAAATCGGTATCTTTCGTAGTAAAAGCCCAATTTGCGCGTTCTTTTTTCATACCGATTAAAAAATCGGCGTAAGCGTCCGTATCGCAATAATAAGCCTTAGGCGGATTGAATCTTTCTTTAAGATAATCCGATTTAACGTTACTCGACTTAACGTACGGTCTGAAAAAGAATTTGACTTTAAAATTATCGCAAATGCGTTTAAAGCCGCCGATATGGTCGGCGTCGGAATGGGTAGCGACGGCGTAATCGATTGTTTTTACGCCGATATTTTTCAGGTAAGAAACGAGTTTTTCTCCGTAAAAATCATCGGTATCGCCGGAGTCGATTAAAACGTATCTGAAATCAGGTGTTTTAATCAGAACGGAGTCGGCTTGTCCTACGTCTATATAATGCACTTCGAGGTCGGTTTTTTCTTCGCCGTAAACTACAATGGGAAAAGCCCCGTCGAATTGAGGTTTTTCGGAAATAAAATAAGGCGAAATAAAATAATAAAGAACACAAAACGCAATTACCGCTGTAAAAAATACTGCGGATTTGAACGTTTTTGTCGATATTATTTTTGTTTTCGCCTTATTCTTCATTCGTTATAAAAGTAAAACGTCGTTATAAATGTAATTTTTTTGATAAATCCTGCTTAATGGCGCCGTAACCGAAAATCAACAATCCCAGCAAAGTCAGCGAACATAAAATGCAATTGATAAAGTTTAATAAAGTATAACTTAGCGCGTGAAGTAGAAGCATCACGAGCGAGCCTGTACCAAGTAGCGCGATTATAACGCTGAACCCGAATATATTGTTGGCTCTGTTTCTGTCGATACCGAGCAACATCAGAAGCACCACAACCACTACGTAAGAAATAGCGGGATAAACGTACTGTAAAAGCCAGTCGTGATCGGGCGAAACCTTTTCGGTAAAATACAATAATACTATTACCGACACGACTTGCAACATAACTTTTGCAAAAAACGATCGTCTTGACATTATCGTATGCGCAACCAGAACCCAGACGTACAAAATACCGAAACAAACTATCCAGAACCATTGAGTTTGCGGGTTAACCTTATAATTTACGAAGAAACAAACTGTAATCGCGCAAATAGACAGGAATAAAAAGAGTTTCGATAAGAAAAATCTTAATTTATCGGAAGTTTCGTTTTTCAACCTCTGAGAATACAATTGATCGTATTTGTTATCGATTTCTTCGATGTGGTTAAAGCAAATCGGACAAAAGTCGTTGGCGGTATCAACTTTGATTTTACAATATTTGCAATACTTCATAAACGACTCTCCCAATAGTTGCTGTTGACCGTAACGTCGATTCCTTTTGACGCAAAATGGCGAACGAATGCTTTTTCAAGCGAAGTTTCCGTATAGTTGCGTGAAAAAGTAATGTAAATTTTACCGTTAAAACTTATAACGCCCGTCTGATGTCCGCAAGAAAACGTAGGAGCAATGGCAAAAGTGATTTTTTTAACGTGTTTGTTAACCGCTTCGGGAAGATTCGACATACCTATGTTTGAAAAATCCACCGTTTGTAAATTTTCGCCAACCTTAACGTAAGCAAGACGCATTATAAGATCCTTTAAAAACAGCGGTGTGATTTTAATAAAGAAATTTTTCTCGGTTTTAACGTTACTGTAAATCAGTTTATCGAGTTTTTCTTTAGTCGTTCCTTCGCTGATCTGCGTTTGAGCAGATAAAGCAAGTTCTTCGACGGAAGAAACGGATTTTGCGTAGTCATGCATAAAATGAGCAAACATGCTGAAGTTACGCATGGTATCGCCGCCGTATTTCGTCCTTAAATTACAAGGAACCAAAACGGTAACGAGCCTGTTGCCGTAGGGTTTATCCTTCAAAAAAGCTTCGTAAACCGAATAAGAATATACTGCCGCAAGATATGACGTAACCGAAACACCGATTTCTTTTGAAAGTTTTTTTACGTCTTCGACGGAAATTTCGGCGGTAATCATTCCTGCGCCGTCGTAATCAAAAGGCGTGCCTTTAATTGCGTACGGTCTGGGCGGTCTTTCCGCCTTATCTTTATTGTTGTATTCGCGCGAGCGGAAACTATCGTCGTAACTTTCGGAATTAGAAGGCTCGTCGATGGGCTTGACTTTTTCTTCAAGGTCGATGTTGCAACCGATCAGGATGAGATATTCGACAAGAACTTCTTTGAAAAAATTAAAGCCGCCCGTACCGTCGGTCAATGCGTGGAAAAATTTAATCGTAAATTTATTTCTTACGTACAATACCTGAAATAAAAAGTCGTTGTTATCCTTGTAATTTATCTGTTTGAGATAATAAGGCTGTTCTTCAAAAACTTTAACCGTTTTTTTGTTTTCTTCAAGATAATACCAAAAAGCGCCCTTTTTAAGCGAGGTACGGAAACTCGGATAGTGATTGAGAACTTCGGTAACGGCTTTCTGTAAAATTTCGGGCTGAATTTCGTTATCGAGAAGGGCTGAAAAACAAAAAACGTGCGCGCGTCTGCTGTTTGCAGTAGGCGGATAAATTTTCGCCGCGTTATCCAGCGGATACCAAGACGGTCTTTTTTTAATAAAAATACTCATTACGTAATCCAGAATAGGGTTAAATATTTGATTTATACTAAACCTTCGGCAAATTCTTCGGAATCAAACGGTACTATATCGTCGATTTTTTCGCCGACGCCGACGTAGGTAACGGGAACGTTCAATTCATCGGCAAGGGAAAGTATAAAACCGCCCTTAGCCGAGCCGTCGAGTTTCGTTAGTATTATACCGTCGATGCCGACTGCCTCGTTAAACAATTCGACCTGAGAAAAAGAATTTTGCCCGGTCGTTGCGTCAAGTACGATGAATTTATAAAAATTTGCTTCGGGATATTCTTTGGTAACTACTCTTGACATCTTCTTCAGTTCTTCCATAAGATTGGCTTTAACGTGAAGCCTTCCCGCGGTATCGATTATCAATACGTCGGATTTTTTCGACTTAGCGGACGAAACCGCGTCGAAAACCACTGCGGAAGGATCGCTGCCTTCGCCTTGCTTAATAATTCTTACGTTTGCGCGTTCCGCCCAAACGTCGAGTTGTTCGGTTGCCGCCGCGCGGAAAGTATCCGCCGCGGCGATAGTAACGGACTTGCCGTTTTTAACGAACATATTCGCAAGTTTGCCTATAGAAGTGGTTTTGCCGACGCCGTTAACGCCTATTACCATAATAATCGCGGGAAAATCAATTTCGACTTTCTCGGCTTTATCCAAAGTTTCGGCGATAACCGAGCGAAGTTCGGATAAAACGGTATCTTTGTCGGCAACCTTTTCTTTCTTCATTTTTTCATGTAAATCATCGATGATCTGCTCCGAAGTATTAACGGAAATATCCGAAGAAATAAGTATATCGAGAAGATCGTCGTAAAAATCATCTCCGATTCTGTCTTTCGTAAAAATCTGTGAAATCTTTGATGCTATCGCAGATTTTGTTTTAGATAACGATTCTTTTAATTTAGAAAAAAATCCCATTATGCTCCTTAGTCGGTCATGGTTTCGTTAATATCGCTCAGTTTTACCGATACGATTTTCGATACGCCTTTTTCCTGCATCGTAACGCCGAACAACGCGTCGGCAAGTTCCATGGTAACCTTTTTGTGGGTTATAACTATAAACTGCGTTTCGTTAGAAAACTTTTTAAGATATTTAGCAAATCTTTCAACGTTGGCATCGTCCAAAGGCGCTTCGATTTCGTCCAGAACACAGAACGGCATCGGACGAAGTTTTAAAATTGCAAACAAAATAGCAATGGCGGTAAGCGCCATTTCGCCGCCGGAAAGCAGAGAAATTTTCTGTAATTTTTTCCCCGGCGGTTCGGCGACTATTTCTACGCCTGCGTTTAAAGGATCGTCAACGTCGGTATAGTCGAGCAATAAATCAGCTCTGCCCCCGCCGAATAATTCCTTGAATATTTGCTGGAAGTGTTTTCTTATCTCCTCAAAGCCCGCGTTGAATTCGCTCAGCATTTCGTCACGAATCGTTTTTAACGCTTCCTTTAAATCTGCTTCGGCTTTTTCGAGATCTTCTTTCTGAGTCATTAAATCACCGTATTCGGCGCTTAATTGTTCGTATTCCTGTATTGCGTTTGCGTTGATACCGCCGAGGCGGGAAATATTCTTTTTGAGGGTTGCTATTTCTTCGTTTGAGTTGGTTATATCGTAATTCTCGTCCTTTAATCTGACGCAGGTTTCGTAAGTTTCGCCGTATTCTTCTTCGACGCGAAGACGCATGTATTCGAGTTCGCTATCGACTTTTGATATCTCGATTTCTTCCTGATGCTTTTTTTCGGAAATTTTAGCGATTTCTGCGGTTAAAACGTCACGCTTCAAGTTATCCTGCTTAATCATGGTGTCGAGGTCGGAACGGCGATTCTCCTCTTTTAAAAGATTGTCGCGCTGTTCCTTTATACCCGAACTTTCTTCCGCTTCGGCGGTTATTTTTTTGATTTCTTCATAGAAGCCTTCGACGATGCCTTTGTCGTTTTCAATCATAGACTTATTACGATCGATAACGCTAAGATCGTCCGAAAGCGCCTCGTTTAATCTTTCGATATCCGAATTAGCGGCTTTGATTTCGGCGTCGATATAGGTATCGCGTGTTTTTGAATTAGTAATCGCTTCAACCAATTCGTCGCGCCGTTGCTTTCTTTGTTCGTTTTCCGATTGATGTTTTAAAGCGTCTGAAGAAGCGGTTTCCTTTTCTTTGGAAAGTTGTTTGTTGCCTTCTTCGATATGTACGTACTCGGTCGCAATTTGTTCGAGTCTTTTAGTTACCGCGGAAACTTCGGCATTATAACCGGTAAGTTCTTTTTCGTTTGTATCTATTAAACTTTCATAACTCGTTAGCCGAACCGATAACGCGGAATAATTTTGTTTTTCCGCCTGTAATTTGTCGTTGAGATCGTCAAGTTTATCAACGTTGTCGTTACAAGCCGAATTTAACGATTCCTTGAACCTGTTTAATTTTTCGAGTTCGGCTTGTTTTTGTTTTATGTCTTCCGTCAGTTTTTCTATCATACGTTCGGAAGACAGCAAGTTTGTCTGGTTTTGTCTTCTCGAACCGCCCGTCATCGAGCCGGAAGGATTGATAACGTCGCCGTCCAAGGTAACGATTTTAAAAGCGAACCTGTGTTTTTTTGCGATTATTACGGCGTTATCGATATTGTCTGCAATAAGAGCATTCCCTAACAAATAACGAATAACGTTTTCGTAATAAGCGTCGTAACTTACGAGTTTAGTCGCTAAACCGATGGCGCCTTTGTCGCTTAAAGCGGAATTTATATCGATACCGTCGGCGTGCGGTCTTACGGCGGAAACGGGTAAGAAAGTAACCCTGCCGCCTTCCGAACGTTTCAGATATTCGATTAAATACTGAGCGTCTTCCGGCGTTGCCGTAACGACGTTCTGAACTGCGTTACCGAGCGCCGTTTCGACGGCAACCTCGTATTTTTTGTCGGTTTTTATTATGCTTGCGACAACGCCTTTGATTCTTTGGTTTAAAGAAGCGTTTTCTTTTGCCGTAAGCATCAGACGTTTGACAGACGTAGGGTAACCCTCGAAACTGTCTTTTAAACCTGCGTATAACCTCTTGTTGGTTTCGAGCGAGGTTATATAGTTACCCAACTGATAAATTTTATTTGATATTTCGGATAGTTTATTGTTGCCGTCGGAAATTTCTTTTTCGAGCCTGTCTATTGCGTCTTTAAGTTTTTTCTGATTTGCTTCGCTATCGGAAATTTCCTGAGAAATTTTGGCTTTTTCCGATTCGAGATTTTTGCGAATTAATGTTAAATTGTTGACCTTATCTATGATTTCGCGCTGTTTGTCGGTAATATAAGACTTTTCGTTTTCAAGCGATCCTAAATTTTTGCTTATATCCGCTAAATTTTCGGCTGCTTTAAGCATAGCGCTCTGCGCTACGTAAGCGGCGTTTTCGTCTCGGGCGATTTCGCTGAGAACGCGGGATAATTCGGCTTCGAGATCTTTAAGTTTGCGCGATAAACTGTCTTTTTCTTCTCCGTACTCTTTTAACGCGACTTTTTTCGCTTCTATCGCTTTTTCGGATAATTCTATACCCTCTTTTTTTGTGTCGATTTCTTCCTGTAAACGGGTAATTTCGGAATTAAAATATGAAATTCTTTCTTTATAAACGTTGGTTTTTCCTGAAAATTGCTCTTGTTTTAAGGACATATCGAGAATTTTATCGTTTAATTCTTTAATACGTTCATCCGATCTGGAACGTTCTTCCACGTGATCGTTATAATATTTTACCGTTTCGGTTAAATCGTTGTTTCTTAAAGCAAATTCTTCGTCCAGACCTTGGATGCGCAAAGCAATTCTGTCTTTAATGACGCTCGCGTTGTCGTATTTGTATAAATAATTATTGATTTCGTGATATTTAAGTTGTTCGGAAAGTTCTAAAAACTGTCTTGTTTTTTCGGCGGCTTTTCTGAGAGGTTCCAAACTTTTTTCGTGTACGGAAGCGACGTCGAAAATACGAACGAGGTTGTCGTGGACTCTCTCCAACTTTCTTTCTGTTTCGAGTTTTTTGGATTTAGCCTGCGCTATACCTACGGCTTCTTCGAAAATTACACGACGATCTTCGGGTTTGGACGACAAAATTTCGGACACTTTACCTTGTCCGATAATAGAATAGCCGTTTTTGGAAACACCGCATTCGTGCAAAAGTCTTACGATTTCACGGAGCAATGACGGTTGTTTATTTACGTAATATTCGCTTTCGCCCGATCTGAACAGTTTACGAGTCAAAATGACTTCGTTATAATCGCAACTTTTGAAAATACGTTGCGAATTGTCGAAATACAGCGAAACTTCGCAATACGAAAGGGATTTTCTCGTTTGCGTTCCTGCAAAAATAACGTCGGTCATGTTAGAACCGCGCAAGGTTTTTGCCGATTGCTCGCCCAAAACCCAGCGTACGGCGTCGGCGATATTTGATTTACCGCAGCCGTTCGGACCTACGATGCCCGTAACGCCGTTATCAAAAACTATTTCGACTTTGTCCGCGAAAGACTTAAAGCCACTCATTTCAATTTTTTCAAAATTCAAAGGCTGAACCCCTCTTTTTGTAAAATTTCAAGCGCCTTTTTTGAGGCGAGTTTTTCCCCTTCTTTGTGAGAACTTCCCTTACCACTCGACAAAAAACGATTACCCACTTTTACGCCCATCAAAAAAATCGGTTTATGATCGGGCCCTGTTTTAGATATCTCGTAATACTCGATTTCTCCGAGTTTATAAAATTGAGTCAAGTGTAAAAGTCTGCTCTTATAATCGATCGAATCGTCTGCGAGATAACCTTTCGGAATATCCGACAAATCAAGCAAGGAAAAAATAAATTCTTTAGCCTTAGAAATACCGCCGTCAAGATAAATTGCGGCAACTATGGCTTCAAACAAATTTTCGGAAATATTAGTAAGATTAGCATCTTTGCGTTCGCCTTCTCCTGAAATCAAAAAGTTTTGTAATCCTTTTTTTATTATTGCGGAAGACAGCGGTTTTTTTGACACTAAATTTTGTTTTATAACGGTCATTTTGCCTTCGTCGGTTTTATCGAGATTTTCGTATAAGTACTCGGTAATCACGAAACCCAAAATCGAATCGCCCAAAAACTCTAATCTTTCGTTTGATTTGTATTCTTTATGTTCGTTTGCATACGACGAGTGCGTAAACGCATTTAAAAGTAAGTTTTTATCGTTGAAAACGTAACCTATCAGGTTTTCGCACTCGTTATAATTAAATTTCATATCAGTAGTTAAGATTATCGACCGTTCTCGGGAAAGGTATAACGTCTCTAATATTCGATACCCCGGTAAGATACATTACCATTCTTTCAAAACCAAGACCGAAACCGGAGTGAGTAACTCCGCCGTATTTTCTCAGGTTAAGATACCACCAGTAATCCTCTTCGTTAAGGTGACATTCCTTCATCTTTTCCAAAAGGACGTCTAATCTTTCTTCACGTTGGCTTCCTCCGATAAGTTCACCTATGCCCGGAACAAGCAAATCGCTTGCGGCGACGGTTTTGTTATCGTCGTTCAATCTCATATAGAAAGCCTTGATCTGCTTTGGATAATCTGTTAAAAAGACGGGTTTTTTGTAAACGACCTCGGTAAGATAACGTTCGTGTTCGCTTTGAAGATCGCATCCCCAGAATACGGAGAATTCAAATTCGTCTTTATGTTTTTCAAGTATTTTGATTGCTTCGGTATAGGTTAAACGAACGAAATCGCTTTCAAGAACGTTGTTTAATCTGTCTAAAAGTCCGTTATCGACGAATTTATTTAAAAATTCAAGTTCTTCGGCGCACGTATCTTTAACGTAAGAAATAATGAATTTAACCATCTTTTCGGCTATATCCATATCGTCGTTAAGGTCGGCGAAAGCCATTTCAGGCTCAATCATCCAAAATTCCGCCGCATGACGAGCAGTGTTTGACTTTTCGGCGCGAAAAGTAGGTCCGAAAGTATAAACGTTGCCGAATGCCAATGCGAAAGTTTCGGCGTTAAGTTGTCCCGAAACGGTGAGAGAAGCCTTGATATCGAAAAAATCCTGTTTGTAATCGACTTTACCGTCTTTTAAGCGAGGCGGATTATTTACGTCGAGCGTAGTTACCTGAAACATTTCACCGGCGCCCTCGCAGTCGCTACCGGTGATTATCGGGGTGTGAACGTAAACGAAACCTTGTTCGATAAAAAACTTGTGTATTGCGTACGCCGCCTGACTTCTGATACGAAAAACGGCGCTGAACATATTAGTCCTCGGTCTTAAATAAGCAATTTCTCTCAGATATTCGACCGAATGACGTTTTTTCTGTAAAGGATAGTCGGGCGTGGAAGTTCCTTCGACTTTTGCGTAAGTTGCTTTCAATTCAAAGGGTTGCTTGGCGTTCGGAGTAAGAACGAGTACTCCTTTAAAAATAAAAGAGGCGCCTACGTTTTGTCTGATGACTTCTTCGTAATTGCTTAAACTTGCGCTTTCCGCGACTATTTGAAGATTTTTGAAAAAACTACCGTCGTTCAATTCGATAAAGCCGAAAGATTTTGAATCGCGGATAGTCCTTGCCCAGCCCATAACGGTTATTTCTTTGTCGGCGTAAGTAACGGGGCTTAGAAATATTTGTTTTATAGTGATTCTTTTCTCCATAGTTCACCTGTCAAAAATAAAATATCATAAAGTATATACTATATATTAACATTATTTAAGTAAAAAGACAATGAATTAGCGGGTTTTTCGATAAAAAAACGCAGGTAAAAAATTATAAAACGGCAAAACAACAAAAAAGCCCCGAAATTATTCGGGACTTTACCTTGTTTAAACGTTAAGCGATTTTCTTTTTAACGAGTTCGGGTTTTTTGGTACCGTCAACAACTTCTTTATCGATAACGACCTTAGATATGTCGGAATCGGTCGGAATATCGTACATTACGTCGAGCATAAGGTTTTCAAAAATCGTCCTTATACCACGCGCGCCCGTTTTTAAAGCAATCGCTTTTTTCGCAATTTCCATCAATGCGTCGTTAGTTACGTCAAGGTCAACTTTATCGACGCTCAATAGTTTTTTATACTGTTTAACGATTGCGTTTTTGGGTTCGGTCATTATCTTCATCAAAGCGCTTTCGTCGAGAGCGTTCAACGCAACGGTTATAGGTATTCTTCCTACAAATTCCGGAATAAGACCAAACTTGATAAGATCCTGCGGCTGAACTTCGCTTAAATAGTCGTCGATTACCTGATTTTTATCGTTGACGTCTGCGCCGAAGCCCATACCGGAACTTTCTTTACGCTTCGCCACGATTTTGTCAAGCCCGACGAAGGCTCCGCCCAAAATAAATAAAATATTAGTCGTGTCAATGCGAATAAGTTCCTGTTGCGGGTGTTTGCGCCCCCCTTGCGGCGGCACGCTTGCTACGGTACTTTCTATAATTTTCAGTAACGCTTGTTGCACGCCTTCCCCGGAAACGTCCCTCGTTATGGAAACGTTCTCGCTTTTACGCGCTATTTTGTCGATTTCGTCGATATAAATTATGCCTTTTTCGGCGCGTGAAATATCGTAATCTGCATTCTGTATCAGTTTCAGCAAGATATTTTCTACGTCTTCGCCGACGTAACCCGCTTCGGTAAGAGTCGTTGCATCTGCAACGGCAAACGGAACTTTAAGAATTTTTGCAAGCGTACTTGCAAGCAAAGTTTTTCCGCACCCCGTCTGACCAAGCAACAAAACGTTGCTTTTATCTATTTCGGTATCGTCTTTTATCGGTTTTTTAGACTTAGAAACCATATTTACGCGCTTATAGTGGTTGTAAACCGCTACGGCAAGAACCTTCTTCGCTTTATTTTGACCGATAATATATTTGTCGAGTTCCGCTTTGATTTCGTGAGGTTTTAAAAGTTGTATCTCATCGGCGGTTTTTTTACCCTCGTCTTCTTTGATTATATCTTCGCAAATAGCAATACATTCGTCGCAAATGTGAAGCCCGTTCGGACCGGCAACCAAAATTTTGACTTTTTCTTTGGGTTTACCGCAGAAAGAACAAGTATTTTCGTTGAATATGTTGTTGTTCATTATACCTCCGTTTAAAGGTTTCTTGTGGAATAAATTTTATCTATCAATCCGTACTCCAACGCGTCTTCGGCGGAAAAATAATTATCCCTGTCGGTATCGCGTTCTATCGTGGCAACGTCTTTACCGGTGTTTTCCGCCAAAATGGCGTTTAACTTGTTGCGAAGCATTAAAATATGATCGGCTTGGATTTTGATATCGCTTGCCTGCCCCTGCATACCGCCGAGCGGTTGATGAATCATAACCTCGCTGTTTTTAAGACAAAAGCGTTTACCTTTCGTACCGCTCGATAACAATACGGCAGCCATACTCGCAGCCATACCGATACAGATAGTCGAAACTTCGCATTTGACGTATTTCATAGTGTCGTAAATCGCAAGCCCCGCGGAAACGCTTCCGCCCGGGCTGTTGATATACATACTTATAGGCTTGGACGGATTATCCGATTCAAGGTAAATGAGTTGCGCGACTATGGTATTAGCCGTCGCGTCGTCGATTTCGCCCGATAAAAAGATTATTCTGTCCTCTAACAGTCTTGAATATATATCGTACGAGCGTTCGCCTTTGCCCGTATCTTGTATTACGTAAGGAATAAGAGCCATAAGTCCCCTTTATTTTTAAATTAAGAAATGTCGTTGTTTGATACGAGGAACGCGAATAACTTATCTATTATGATAGCGTTCTTGATATAATCTAACTGTCTCGGATCCATTGATTTTTTGTATTCTTCGACTTCTTTATCGACAGATTTTGCTTGTTCCGCTATTTTTTGGTCGATTTCTTCCGAAGAAGCGTCGATTTTTTCGTCTTCGATAATCTTTGTTACTATGAGTTGCTTTTTAACCCTGTCCTGCGCTAATGCTTTGTACGAATCTCTGATCTGCGCGTCGGTCTGGTTTGTAACTTTAAGGTAGTCTTCGTACTTTAAGCCTTGATACATAAGCCGATATTGAAGTTGTTGAATCATCGAATCTATTTCGTGGTCAATCATGCAATCGGGAATAACGACTTCCGTCCCTTCGGCAATCTTGGTCAAAAGTTTGTCCTCGTTTTCGTTCTGTGCGTGTTTGTCGTTTTCCTTCTGCATGCGCTCGCGCGTTGCGGTTTTATACGCATCGACGGTTTCTTCGCCCGTCGCTTCTTTTATAAATTCGTCGTTGAGTTCGGGAAGTTCCTTAACGTAAATTTCGTGAAGATGAATCGCAAAGACGGCGTTTTTACCGTTTAAAGGAGCAGAATAATCTTCCGGGAAGGTTACGTTGATGTCTTTATCTTCGCCGATCTTCATACCCTCGACTTGTTCTTCAAAACCCGGAATAAACGAACCGGAACCGAGTTCGAGGCGTTGTTTTTCGGCGGTGCCGCCGTCAAATTTAACGCCGTCCGTCGAACCGCTGTAATCTATTACGACGATATCGCCCTTACGGCAAGGTCTATCGGTTACCGCAACTTCTCTTGCGTTTCTGTCAAGTAAACGCTTAACGTCGTTTTCAACGTCTTCATCGCTTACATTATACTCAACCTTATCTACTTTTATACCCTTGTAAGAAGCAATTTTAACTTCGGGCATAACGGGGATTAAAGCGGTAAAGGTAACGCCTTCGTCGGAAACGTTATCGAGCGAAAACGAAGGATCGCCTACCGAATGAATCGATTCTTCCTTGTCCAGAATATGAGGATAATATTCCGAAATAGCAACGTTTATTGCGTCTTCGTAAAAAACTTCTTTACCGTAAACGCCGCAAATTACGTTATAAGGAACGTGACCTTTTCTGAAGCCTTGTACCGAGTATTTACCTTTATTCTGATTGTAGGCTTCGTTAATAGCCTTTTCCCAATCGGCTTTATCTAAAGTGACGGTGAGTTTGACTTGACTTTTTTCAAAGTTTTCAAATGTGTAATTCATGCTGACCTCTAAAATTATTATTTCATTTAAGTGTTATTTTAACAAAAAGAATAAAATTTGTAAAGTTTTTGCATTAAGTATTTGCAAATAAATAAAAATTTAGTATAATAAAGATAAAAAAACTTGCCGACGCTATTTGCGCGGTTATAAGAATTAAAATTATGCCACAAGATGCCTTTACTATAAATCACACAGCGGCGGAACTTAATGAAAGACTTTGTAACGCAAGAATAGATAAAATCAATCAACCGACGCCCGACACGGTTGTTTTTTACGTACGAACACGATCGAAAAACGAAAAACTGTTAATTTCGGCAAACGCCGAAACGGCAAGAATCGTCGTAACAGATTCTCAAAAAGAAGCGCCGGTATCGGCGCCGGCGTTTTGTATGCTTTTAAGAAAGCATCTTTCACACGCTGTTATCGAAACAATAGAAGCGTTACCGTTTGAACGAATAGTAAAAATTATATTTACTGCTAAAAACGAATTAAGAGAGGCGGGAACTAAAGTTTTATACGTAGAAATTATGGGTAAATATTCAAATATTACACTTACGGAAAACGGTAAAATTTTAGGCGCGATAAAACAATCTCAAACTTTGGAAGGCATCAGACCGATTTTCCCGGGGGTAACTTATAAACTGCCCGCGTCGCAGGAAAAAATCGAATTATCGGATAATGCAGCAACTTTGTTTTGCCTTGAAAATTTTTGCGGGGACGATTTCGCGGGTTTTATTTTCAACAATTTCAAAGGGCTGTCAAAGGCTACCGCATACGAGATAGTTTATAGATTTTTCGGCGATCTTTTCGTAAATTCTTCAGACGTAAAAAATATAAATATTACTGATTTTTACAAACATTTTAAATCTTTTTACGATGAATGTAATATCAAACCGAACGTTACCGTCGATAATTTTAAAAGCGAATTTTTCGTAACGGAATATAAAAGCGTAAAGGGCGACAAAAAGTATTACGATACTATAAATTCGGCAATAGACTTTTTTTATGAAAACAAAGAAAATTTTAAAGCGTTTTCCGATAAAAAAAGAAAACTTACGGATGCTGTAAAAGCGCACGAAAAAAAGTTGAATAAAAAATATCAGATTGCCGAAGAAAAAATATTGTCGTGCAACGATATGCAAAATAACAGAATATTCGGCGAATTGATAATATCGAATCTTTACAGAATTAAAAACGGCGTAAAGTCCGTCGAACTTGAAAACTATTATTCGCCCGACAACGAAAAAGTTACTATAAAATTAGATGAAACATTATCCCCTAAGCAAAATGCGGAAAGATATTTCAAGCGATACAATAAAGAAAAAAAGACAATAATTGCCGTTGAACCGCAGATTACGGAAATTCGGGAAAATTTAAAGTACGTCCGCTCGCTTTACGATGAAATCGATTTAGCAAAAGATCTTAGCGATTTTGTAGAAATCGAAGAAGAGTTAATCGAGTGCGGTATATTAAAAAGTCCCCGCTTAAAAACCAAACGTAAAAAGGAAATCCCCTCCTATCGCATATATAATTATAAAGGATTTGAAATTTTAGTCGGTAAAAATAACGTTCAGAACACAAGACTTACAATGAGCGCCGAAAGAAACGATATGTGGTTACACGTCAAAGACTATCATTCGGCGCACGTAATAATTAAAGCGGAGTCAAGACAGATACCCGACGAAGTAATACTTTACGCGGCGGAAATATGCGCCTATTACAGCAAGGCTAACGCGTCGGATAAAGTCCCCGTCGATTATACTTTGAGAAAATTCGTTAAACGTCCCGCGGGGCTTCCGAGCGGTATGGTATATTATAGCGAGAATAAAACTATACTCGTCACCCCTAATAGTCACGAAAAGACGTAAAAAAATACCTTGCCGAATTTCGGCAAGGTATTTTTTAAGAATTTTACTTGTTTTATTATTTTTTAAAATTTCCCAAAACCTCGTTTACCTTAGAGAATGACGCGAACGTGCCTTTGTATTTTCTGATAATTTTCATCATTTTACTGAGTTCGCGTTTACGGATAATGCAAACAATCATATATTTGTTTTTATGCGTGTACATCCCCTGTACGTTCATTTCGGTAACACCGTGTTTCAGAACGGTCATTATATCGGTAGAAATTTCTTCCGGGTTATCGGTAATGATTTCAAATTTATATCCTTCTTTGGCGCCCTGAAGGCAATAATCGACGACAAAGTTTGCAAGAAAAATATTGACTATAGTCGCAATAGTAGGCTCGATACTGAATTGATCGCAAACGAACAGCAAAACGACGACGCTGCAATCCATCATAAATGAAAGCCATGCTATATTAGCCGCCGGATACCAGTGCTTTATAAGCGCCGAAATAGAATACGTACCGCCCGAAGAACCGTTTCTTCTTATCTGAAGCCCGAACCCCAAGCCTGTAACGAAACCTGCGCCGATACAGGCAAAAATAAGATTTCCGTCCGACGCATCGTAATAGATATTGGGCAAAAATTCATTTAACAGCAACAACGTAACCGACTGCACCAAAATGTAAAAGGCAAGATTCAATCCTAATTTTTTTTCGACAAAAATCGAGATGAGAACGAAAAACGGCATATTTAGCAAGAAAATATAAATACTTGCGCCGATTACGAAATCGCCTATTTTAAGATGCGGTAAAAACATTTCCAGAATGAATGCAAGACCGCTGATTCCGCCCGGAACGAATCCGTTTTGCTGTGAAAAATAATGTAACCCGAAGGCGACTAAAAAACCCGCCGCGAAACTAATCAGGTAATCGATTGCAAGTTCTTTAGCGCATAATTTCTTTTTCATATAGTTATTTCCGTCCGACGCGTCGTTTAGGATAAAACCTAACGTTGCGCGTGCAAATATTATTATAATGGTTAAATTGAAAAAACACAAGAAAATAACTCGTGTTTTTCAATATCGTCAAGACAATTTTCGATAACTTAGTTGAGAGTAACGTCTTTCAACTTAGCGTATTTCGGCATAGCAATCTCTTTGAGCGTTTTTAAGTCTTCACCGCTCAAAAAAGCGTCGTCCGAAAGTTTTTTCGCTAAAAAAATTGCTGCTGTGGTATAGCGTAACGCACCCAGATCGGTCATCGTTTTTCCGCTTTGACGCGTTCCCAAAAAATCCCCTCCGCCTCTTTCGCCGTAATCGATTTCCGAAATCTTAAACCCGTCCGAATTATTTTTAAGCGCGTTTAATCTCGTAATGGCGGAATCCGACGGATTATCCGCAATTAAAAAACAAAAACTTTCCAAATCAGATCTTCCTACCCTGCCCCTTAACTGATGAAGTTGAGAAAGCCCGAATCTATCTGCGCCGAATATACACATCACGGTGGCTTCAGGTACGTCTATACCGACTTCGATTACCGTGGTAGAAACAACAGCGTCAATTTTGCCGTTCTTAAAATCAAGCATTATTTCGGACTTTTTATCATCTTTCATTTTTCCATGAAGAAGCGAGAACTTTCTTGACGGCAGTTTTTCTTTTAATTCTTCATATAGTTCCGTAACCGATATGACAGAACCCTCGTCGTCGCCTTCGATTTTCGGACAGACAAAATAGGCGCGTCTGCCTTTTTCAAACTCGCCGTCGATAAATTTAAGCATCGGCTCGTATTTTGCTCTCGGTACGACGTACGTTTTAATTTCGGCTCTTTCGGCGGGCTTGTCGGGAATGGTCGATATATCGAGGTCTCCGTAAAAAATTAACGACAGCGTTCTCGGAATAGGCGTCGCGCTCATAATCAGAACGTCGGATTTAACGCCTTTTTGCACAAGATTATTTCGCTGGGCGACGCCGAAGCGTTGTTGCTCGTCGCAAACGGAAAGAGAAAGCGATTTAAATTTTACGTTTTCTTCTAAAATTGCGTGCGTGCCGACGACAACTCGATATTCCCCCGAAGCAATTTTTTGTTTGATCGAGGTTTTTTCTTTCGGCGTAAGCGAACCCGACAAAAAACCCGCGGGGTATTCGGGTAAAAACTGTTGTATTATAGCGAGATTTTGCTTCGCCAAAATTTCCGTAGGCGCTAAAAAAGCAACCTGATAACCGCTTTTTAACGCCGCGTATATTGCGCAGAGAGAAACTGCGGTTTTTCCCGAACCTACGTCGCCTTGTAACAATCTGTTCATGACGGTAGGGCTTTTTAAGTCCTTATAAATATCGTTTACGGCATCTTTCTGCCCTTTCGTCAATTCGTAAGGAAATCTTTCGGAAAATTTTAAAATATCGCTTGCCAAGAGATTATATCTGTTAATTCTTGCTTCCTGCCTGTCGCCTTTTATAAATTTAAAGGCGGAAATCATTATATAATATTCTTCGACGGCTATTCTTTCGCATGCTGAATGAAGTTCTTCGTAACTTGCCGGTTCATGCGCGGCAAAGTAAGCGCTTTTTAAGTCCGAAAGCGAATAGGTATTACAATTTTTTTGAGAAATAACGCTTGTAAGATTGACTTTATTTAAAGCGTCTTTTACGACGGAACGCATTACTTTTTGAGTAAGATTTCCTTTAACCGAGTAAACCGGTACTATACCTTTTAAAGATAAATTTTCGTCAAAAGGCTCAAACGACGGGTTAGTCATGGAAATTATGCCGTTCCTGTTGCGGATTCTGCCGTAAAACAGATAAGTTTCGCCTTCTTTAAGTTTTGATTTGATATAAGGCTGGTTGAACCATATTATATTAAACGGTTCGCCGTCCTGAATACACGAAATTTTGAAAAAAGTGTATCTGCCTTTTTTGGGAACGTAAGTCGGCACGGTAATAACGGTCGCTTTAATCAAAGCAAACTCGTTATTCTGAACCTCAAACAGATTGACGGCGTTTCTCATATCGAGATAATTGCGCGGAAACTGTCTTACCAGATCTTCCGCGGTAAACACGCCCATTGAATTGAGGTCTGCTATTCTTTTGTCGGATAAACCTTTAACGTTACGTAATTCCATGATAAAAAAGGGAAAAACTTTGCGTTTTTCCCATTCGCGTTAAAACCGCGACCTGATTTTATTCTAACGATAAAATATAATAGTAAACCGCCTGCCCGCCGTAATAGCACTCTACGTCACAATCGGGATATACGGCTTCGACTTCCTCTTTGAGCATCATTGCGTCCTGTTCTTTTACGTCTGCGCCATAATAAATATTGATAAGCGAATGACTTTTATCTTTTAATTTTTCGATAAGTTTCAACGTTGCGCCGTTTATCGTCGTGCCTTTGGACAAAATGCGTTTACTGTTAAGTCCTATATAATCGCCTTTTTTGAGGCTGAACCCGCCGACGGTGGTGTTTCTTACCGCGTAAGTAACCTGCCCGTCCGAAACGCTGTCTATCGCGTGTAACATATTCATCAGGTTTTCGTCTGCGGGCGCGTCCGGATCGTACGCCATAGCGGCGGCTAATCCCTGAGGAATGTTTTTAGTCGGCACGACTATGATTTTTCTGCCCTCTACCAAAGATTTACTTTGTTCGGCAGCCAAAATTATATTTTTATTGTTGGGGAAAACGAAAATCGTACTTGCGTTAACCTGCAATACGGCGTCGGCAATATCGCTTGCGCTCGGATTCATCGTTTGACCGCCCTCGATAACTCTGTCGCAATTAAGTTCTTTAAACATCGCAACCAAGCCTTCGCCCTGCGCAACCGAAATTAAACCTATCGGTTTTCTTTCGGCTTCGTACTTACGTTGAAGCGAACGATTTTGTTCGAGCATGTTTTCGATTTTAACTTTATCGAGTTCGCCGAGTTGCAACGCCTTGGTCAAAGCAATGCCGGGGGCGTTTGTGTGTACGTGTACTTTAACGAGTTCCAAATCTCCTACGCAAATAACGCTGTCGCCGATATTGTTGAGCGTTTCAGATAATCTGTCGATATCCGCCAAAGTCGTTTTCTTTTTAAGATTGATTATAAAAAACTCCGTACAATAAGCGTATTGAATACTGCTTAAATTCGACAAATCGGGAACGATATGATCGTCTTTTTTAAGAGACTCTTCTTTATTATCTTTTTCGATGCCGTCGTCGGAAATTTCTTCTCCTTTTAAAGCGGCGAACATACCTTTAAAGATGGTAACAAGCCCCATACCGCCGGAATCGACAACCCCCGCTTTTTTCAGAACGGGAAGAAGTTCCGGAGTGGAAGCAAGGGCTTCTTCGCCGGCGGCGATAATATTCTCGAAAAATACGAGAATATCTCTCCCGCGTTGCGTGCTTGCGCAAGCGCTCATCATTCTGCAAACCGTTAAAATAGTACCTTCTTTAGGTTTGTTGACGGCAGCGTATGCGGTATCGGTTGCGGCTTTCATCGCCTTAACGAAATCTTTAACAGAAATCTCGTCAAGATCCCTGAAGCACTTGCATAAACCTTTCATAATCTGCGACGTAATAACGCCCGAGTTTCCTCTGGCGCCCCTGAGGCACGCGCGTGACACGGTGTCGCAAATATCGGAAAGACGATTTGAGTGGCAAGATTTTAATTCTTTTACTGCGGAACTTAAAGTCGCGCACATATTCGTACCCGTATCACCGTCGGGCACGGGAAAAACGTTTAACGCGTCGATTTTCGCACGGTTAACTTCGAGCAGTTTGGAACCGCTGATAACCATGTTTGCAAACATGGCTCCGTTTATGGTTTTTAGCATAATAATCCTTCAAATACAGAAATTTTGATTAAACTTTATGACGTTCTACGAAAATAACAGAACAAAAAGCATAAAAAAATTAAAGTTTAACCCCTACGATGTTGACGTTGACGGTATCAACAACCATGCCCGTAAACTTTTCAACATTGTATTTAACGGTAAGTTTCAACGTTTCCGCAACGGCAGATAAAGACACGCCGAATTTGATTATTACGGAAATGTCTATAAAAATTTTATCACCGCTCGTTACAACGTTGGTACCGGTAGATCTTTGACCTTTCAATAAGCCGTTCAAAGAATCCTTAACTCTCCTCGGGACTAATTCGACTATGCCGTAACAATCCAACGCCGCATGCGAAGCGACTTTGGCTATAGTTTCGTCTGAAATTATAATTTGACCGTATATATTAGTAGTACTTACAGACATAGCGAATCTCCTTCTTAACGAAACTATTTTACACTAATCTACGTTGTTTTGCAACAATTTTTTATCGATTTTCGGTTTTTTGCGGTTTTGACGCCCTTTAAATGGCGCTATCGGTCAAAAAAAATACAAAAACTATCAAAAAGTCGGTAAAATAAGTTGATTTTTGCTTTTATAAATGTTATATTATTAAGGCTGAAATCAAAACGTATTGGAGGTGTTTATATGTCAAGAGTTTGCAGCGTATGCGGTAAGGGTAAACTTGGCGGAAATTTGGTAAGCCACAGTAACCGCAAAACACCACGCTCCTACAATGCAAACGTTCAGAAGGTTAAAATCGTTAAAGACGGCGTTGTATCCTCTGAATACGTTTGTACCCGTTGCCTTAAATCGGGCAAAGGTTTTGAAAGAGCCTAAATTAAATTACGGTCGCGCATTTACGCGACCTTTTTATTTTATTTAAAAAGCAACTTCCGAAAATTCAGGAAGTTGCTTTTTCGTTTACGAAAAGTAATACCGCGCCGCGGATTTTTATATAAATAACGTCATCGACGGACTCGTTCGATATTCCTAAAGTATCGCCTCTTTCCACGTTAAAACCGTTAAAAGGATATTTAAGCCCCTCTGAACTAAGTAAAACGGACTTTTCCAAAGGATAAACCGAAACGATTTTTCCTTTTCTCGTATTGACGGATATCTCGTCTTTAACGAAATAAACGTCGCCTGCGTTGGTAATCGCTTTACATTTAACACCCGTTTTGGTTGCTTTTTCAAGTAAACCGACGTTTGCAAAAAACTGATCGTCCCTTCCTCCCCCGACGTTTATAAACTCGATAAAATCCGGTTTGAGCGAAAGCGCTTTCATTAAACCGAGTTCGCCGTCGGTATAATTTTTATCGGAAGAAAATACCTCCGCCCCTTCGGGAATAAATCCTAAAGAATCGAAATCACCCAAAACGAAATTCGGTTCGATTCCGTTTTCTTTCAAATATTCGTATCCGCCGTCGCAAGCAATATAATAATTGCTTTTATCTACCTTATAGTTACGTAACTTTTCGCCGTTGAGTGAAATTACCGTTTTCATAAAGTTCTTAATTTTTCAATCGCTTCGCGTCTGTCGGACGCGCTGAAAACGGCGTTCCCCGCAACGATGACGTCCGCGCCCGCTTGCTTTGCGAGTTTTACCGTTTCGTAATTTATACCGCCGTCGATTTCAACGAGCGTATTCAAATTATGCGTTACAACGTAATTTTTAACGAATTTAACGCTTTCGAGCGCAGATTTTATAAAAGATTGACCTCCGAAACCCGGAAATACGCTCATTATCAGAACCATATCGCAAAGCGGTATCAGATCTGCTATATCGTGAGGATCGGTATCGGGATTTATCACGACGCCGCATTTAACGTTTTGTTCTTTGATAAGTTTTAAAACTTCCGAAGTATTGCTTTTACAAGCCTCGTAATGAACGGTAATATAATCGGCTCCCGCTATTGCAAACTGTCTGACGTAATTTTGCGGATTGACTATCATAAGATGGCAATCGAGAGGCAATTTCGTATGCTTTCTGATATCGGAAACCATTTTAATTCCGAAAGTAATATTCGGAACGAAAACTCCGTCCATAACGTCGCAGTGTATGATGTCCGCCCCGCAACTTTCGATATTTGCTACTTCTTCTCCCATTTTTGAAAAATCGGCAGACAATATCGACGGAGCAATTTTAATATTTTCGTTTTTCATATTCTTTGATTTCCTTATAAATGGTAACGTATCTTTTATATCTGTCGGCAGATATTTTATCGTTTTTAACAGCCTCTTTTACAAGACAATCCGGCTCGTTTACGTGCATACAGCCGACAAAATAACATTTGCCGTTATACGGCGAAAAATCTTTATAATAATTCATCAATTCGTAACTACCGATCGTTTCGATATCGAAAGATGAAAAACCCGGCGTATCGATTATAAAAAGGTCGTCGGAATAATGTATCTCGCGCGAGGTCGTGGTATGTCTTCCCCTGTCCGTTTTTTCGCTTACGGTATTAACTGCATGATTCTTACCGAAAATCGAGTTGCAAAGGGAGGTTTTGCCGACCGCCGACTGACCTGCAAAACAGCAAAGTTTGCCCCTTAATGCGTCAACAAGATTTCTTACGCCTTCTCCCGTTTCGGCGCTGACGAAAAACAATCCGTCGCACGCCTTATCGTAATTGATTTTTACGTATTCGGCGGTTTTTTCGTCAACGTCGCATTTGTTTACGGTAATATAAACTTCCACACCCGATTTAAAACACCAAATAAGCATTTTGTCTATCAGCGTATAATCGGGCGCGGGCGTTGACGCAATAACTAAATTGACTGCATCGACGTTGGCTACTTTCGGGCGCATAATGACCGATTTTCTGTCTTCGATTTTAGTAATTACTCCGCCGTCAAATTCGACTTTATCGCCCGTAACAAGCCTCTTATCGTTCAATTTAAGATTACCGCGCGCCGTAAGAAGGTATTCTTTACCTTCCGACAAAACGATAAATTCTTTTGAACGGCTTTTTATGATTATTCCTTTAATCTGTTTTCTCTCCTTTGATAAATCTTCTTCTTAATTGACCGCAAGCGCCGTCGATATCGGCGCCCGTTCTGCGACGCAACGTTGCCGAAAGCCCTGCTTTTTTCAGTTTATTCAAAAATTCTTCCGCATTTTTATCGGTGGTTGCAATAAGTTTTTTTTCTTTTACCGTATTTAAACGAATCAGATTGACGTGGCACGGTTTACCGGATAAAAGTCTTTGAAGTTCCCGAACGCATTTATCGGTGTCGTTTACGCCCGAAATCAGAGAATACTCAAAGTAATACCGTCTGCCGGTTTTTTTAAAATAGTTATCCGCCGCTTGTATTATTTCACCGATCGTATATGCGTTTGCGACAGGCATGATTTTACGCCTTTCCTCGTCAAAGGGAGAATGTAAAGAAATCGTAAGATTTACGGGTAACCCTTCCGTTGAAAGTTCGTACATTTTCGGAACGATTCCGCAAGTTGACAAACTGACGTTTCTCGGGCTGATGTTTATGCCTTCTTTGCACGATAATAATCTCAGAAAATTTATAACGTTGTCGTAATTGTCGAGAGGCTCGCCGCTACCCATTAAAACCACGTTGGTAATTCGTCTTTTTAATACGTCGCCGCCTAACGTTTTGTTTACGACTAAAACTTCGGACAGTATTTCGCCGGAAGTAAGATTACGCACAAGTCCGTTTATAGTCGAAGCGCAAAAAGCGCAACCCATGCGACAACCGACCTGCGTGGAAACGCACAATGTGTTGCCGTATTTATAATTCATCAGAACGCCTTCTATCACGTTGCCGTCGGTAAGTTTGAAAAGAAATTTTCCGGTGCCGTCACGTGAGGTTAGTTCTTTAATTATTTCAATAGCGCAGTCACTGTAATTTTCAAGCAAAGCGGATTTCAACTTTTTGGAAACGTCGGTCATTTCGGAAATACTTTTTCCGTTATGAAGATTACGAAAAATCTGCCCCGTTCTGAAAGATTGTTCACCGAGGCTTAAAACAAGTTCGTTCAATTTTTCGTAATTCAAATCCTGTAAAATCATTCTTTTTTGAGTTTGCAAAGGTAAAAGCCCGCGCCGAAGGAAATATTCGGTAAAAATTGAAGTCCGTATTTTGTTTTCAGATTTTTCAACGGGCTGTCGGTTTTTTCAACGGTTAAATCACATTCTTTAAGCGCTTGCTCGATGACGTCGTCGTTTTCTTCACGGAAAATCGAACAAGTCGAATAAATAAGCGTTCCTCCCCTTTTCAGATATAAGGAACAATTTTTAATTATTGATAATTGAAGGGCTGTCAATGCTTTAAAATCAACGGTTTTTAGTTTAATATCGGGGTTGGACTTGACTGTTCCGTAACCCGAACAAGGCACGTCGCATAAAACCGCGTCGAAACGCTCTTTAAAATTCGGGTTAAAAACGGTCGAATCGATATTTACGACGGTTACGTTATCTAAACCCATGCGCTTAACGTAACTTTCTATAAGTTTGATGCGATGCTCGTGTATTTCGCAAGAAGTTACCGTCTTTACCCTTTCCGCCAGAAGACAGGTTTTCCCTCCCGGCGCGGCGCAAGCATCAAAAACTAAGCCGTTTGTTTTTATCTGGTCGCATATTGCAACCGAACCTATTGACTGGAAAGTATAAACGCCTTTATAAAAATCATCGTCAAGCCTCATTTTAGGAACGGAAAACAAGTTTTTAAAAGGAGTTTTTTCGTAAACGTATTTCCTGTCATTTAAATAACTTTCCGCGTCAAAATCGTTTTTAAACCGTACGTAAGAGGTTTCTTTATCATACGCCAGAATATCCTCGGCATCGTCTTTAAAAGTATCGAGAATTTTTTTGACTGCAAATTCCGGGTAAGAATATTTTACCGACAAATATTTGACTTTATCTTTCGGTAACTCAAACTTTGCAGAAACGAATTTTCTCAGTACTGCGTTTATAAAACCTGCGTTTGCGCCTTTGCCTGTTTTTTTAGACAATTCAACGGTCGCGTCAATTACCGCGTAAGGTTTTTTACCGAGGTATTTAATGTTATAAATCGCTATTTTTAAAAGAATTTTAACCGATGATTTGGGATTTTTACCGCAAAGCGAAGAAATATAGTAATCGAGTTCTATATTCTTATCGAGAACGCCGTAACAGATTTTAGTCGTTTTTGCGCGGTTAAGTTCCTCGATTTCGACGTCGTTTATCGCTTGTTTCAAGTAAGCGCCGTTTTTATAAACTTCACTTAAAATTCTGTAACAGTCGTAAAATAAAATAATCATTTCAGAATATCGCCGACGTTAAGTTTTCTGCCCGAACAAAAAGCACGCGCGGACATGCGTTTGCAACCTTCAGACTGCAATTCGTTTATCCTTAAAGAGTTTTCACCGCATTTTACGATTAAACCGCTTTTTGCGTCGCAACGTAAAACTTTTCCGAAAACCTCGCTATCGTCGCCGCTTATAACGTCGGCGTCGAAAATCTTAAGCATTTTGCCGTTCGCGTAAGTATAAGCGACGGGCCAGGGATTCATACCTCTGACGAGATTTTTAATAACTTCGGCAGATTTGGACCAGTCTATCAATGCGTCCTCTTTTTTAATCATTTTAACGTGGGTAGCCAAAGTTTCGTCCTGCTTTATCGGCGTTATCTCGCCCGTTTCGATTTTATCGAGCGTTTTTAAAAGCAATTGCGCGCCTAAATAAGATAATCTGTCGAATAATTCGCCCGCCGTTTCTTTATCTCCCACAGGCGTTTTTACGACGGACAAAATATCGCCCGAATCTATGCCGACGTCGGTTTGCATTATAGTTACGCCCGTTTCTTTTACGCCGTCGATTACGGCTTGCTGAATCGGCGACGCGCCTCTGTATTCTGGCAACAACGAACCATGAACGTTTATGATGCCTTTCGGCGCGATATCGATTATTTCTTGCGACAAAATCTGCCCGTAAGCGCAACTTACCATAATATCCGGTTTAAGATTTTTTAAATCGGAAACGCCTTCGGTTCTTATTTTTGTATATTGCAAAACTTTTACGCCGTTTTTAATCGCTAATTCTTTTACGGGAGAAAATACGACTTTTTGTTCTCTGCCGACTTTTTTATCGGGCTGGCAAACCACGGCTAAAACGTCGTGTTTTGATTCTAATAAGGCGCTAAGGGAAGGTACGGCAAAAGAAGGCGTACCTAAAAATACTATTTTCAATCTACTACCTCTATGTTGGTTGCTTTGTCTATATATAAAATTCCGTCGAGATGGTCGTTTTCGTGGCAAATCGCCCTTGCGAAGAAGTCGTGCGCGGTAAGGGTAAATTCTTTACCGAATCTGTCCTGCGCCTTGATTACGACTTCACTCGGTCTTTCGACTTCGCCGAATTTATGCTGAACGGATAAGCAACCTTCCGAACCGATTTGTTTACCCGACGCCTTAACGATGACCGGATTGATAAATTCAAAATAGCCTTCCTCTACCATAACGATGAAGGCGCGCCGTAAAACGCCGACCTGAACGGCGGCAAGTCCCGCGCCGTTTGCCTTCGTCAAAGTATCTTTCATATCGTCGAGTAGTTGCGCGGTTTTTGAGCCGAAATCGGTTACTTCAAAAGATTTTTTTCTTAAAGTCGGATCTCCGACCTGTATTATATTTCTTATTGCCATAGTATCTTTAACTCAAATTTGATGGATTGATTTCTACGTACACCAAAGTTTTTTGATTACTTTCGGGTAGCGACAGAGAATAAATCTCGTCAATGATTTTATCGTTTCCTTCTTTTACTCTCATAAGTACCTGATAGCGATACTTGTTTTTCAATCGCTTAATCGGCGATTTCATTTTATTGTAGAACAAGAACGCGGCGCTGTTGCGCAAATATAAATCGTTCAGTTTGTCGTTTACGGCTTTAAGCGTATTAAGCGCGTTTTCATCCGTTTCGCTTTCTATCATTACCCTGACAATCGTCGCGTAAGGCGGATAAAACGTTGCTTTGCGCAAGGAATTTTCGCGCTCGAAAAAACCGAGATAATCATAATGCGTCGCAAAACGCAATATTGCGTTATCGGGCTGATAAGTTTGCAGGACAACCACGCCTTTATCGTCGGCTCTTCCGGATCTTCCCGCTACCTGCGTAAGCAGTTGAAAAGTTCTTTCTCCGCTGCGATAATCGGCAAACAACAAACTCATATCGGCGTCGAGTACCCCAACGAGCGTTACGGCGGGGAAATCGTGTCCCTTGGCAATCATCTGCGTACCGACGAGTATGTCCGCTTCTCTTTTTGAAAAAGCCGAAAGAATTTTAAAATGCCCTTCTTTTGTGGAAGTCGTGTCGTTATCCATTCGCAAAATTCTCGCTTCAGGAAAGAGATTTTTGAGATCGTTAACTACCTTTTGCGTACCCGTGCCGACGTAATTGATGTGAACTCCTCCGCAATCGGGGCAAACTTTAAGCATTTTATAAGTCGCGCCGCAATAGTGACATTTTAAAACGTTGCCGTCGGCGTGATAATTAAGCGCAACGTCGCAATTTTCGCATTTTGCTACGTATCCGCACTCCCTGCAAACGACCATTTGCGAATAGCCTCTGCGATTAAGAAAAATTATCGCTTGTTTTCCCGATTCCAACGTCTTTTTGAGTTCTTCCGTAAGCGCGGAAGAAAACGCGGTGTTGTTTCCCCTTCGGATTTCCTTTCTCATATCCGCTATAATCATTTCGGGCAGCGGATTATTGTTTATTCTGTCCGGCATGACGGCAAGATTGTACTCTCCGTTTTTTGCCTTTAAGTATGAAGAAACCGAAGGCGTTGCGCTTCCTAAAACAAGTTTACACCCGTTGTATTCGGCGCGGAATTTAGCGATATCCTGCGTATCGTAACGCGGACTCGATTCGCTTATATAACTACCGTCGTGTTCTTCGTCGATAACGATTATTCCGATATTGGTAAGCGGAGCAAAAATAGCGCTTCTTGCGCCTACGGCGACCTTTGCTTCTCCGGAGCGCAGTCTCCACCATTCGTCGAATTTTTCCCCTGCTGATAAACCGCTGTGAAGTATTGCTACGGATTCGCCGAAAGTGCTGCGCAGTTGATTGAGCATTTGCGGGGTAAGCGAGATTTCAGGAACAAGCATTATGGCGGATTTTCCCTCGTCAACCGCCTTTTTTATAAGATGCAGATATACTTCGGTTTTACCGCTACCGGTGACGCCGTGTAATAAAGTTACCGTTTTATCGGTAGTAAGCACGGAATTTATGGCGTCGGTTTGTTCTTTGATAAGTTCGACCTGCTTTCTTTCGCCCGACATCGCTTTATAAGGAGAACGCGACAGTCTTTCTTCGCCGACGATTAAATAGTTAAGAGAAACGAGTTTGGTTACCGCGGAATTTCCGAATTTTTTATTCAATTCGGATAAAAGTTCGGTTTTGCCGTCCGACATGTAGTTAATGGCGCTTATTTGCGATTTTGCCGACTTTTTAAGTGATAAAATCATTTCTTCGGTTGTAAAATCGCCGTTTAATTTTGCCGTTTTTACGAGTTTAGGCCGAACCTTTCCTTTGCGCATTTCTGAAGGCAAAAACTGGCGAAGCGCCAAAGCGCACGGAATGTGATATTTGTCGCGCATAAAGCGCATTAGCGTTAACCCCTCTTCGGTAATTGCCGGCATGTCGTCAACTACGCGCAAAACAGGCTTTATAGTCTTCAGGTAATCGCTTTTTTCCTTTAAACCTATAACGAAACCTTCTAATTTCGTATTGCCGAACGGCACGACGACACGGCACCCGAGTTTCACTTCGGGCGCGCAATAATAATCGAATATTCTATCGACTTCGGAAACCGCTATGTCAACTATTACTTGTGCAATCATACCGTCGGATATCTGATAAAATAAGAAAAAACATGCTCATAGCGGTTGCTATGAACATGAAAAAACAAGGCAGAGCCTTAATATTTCGTTGCGGTTACTTTACCTTCGTCAATTTCTTCCGCCGCAAGCGTCAAGGGTTTTTCCGTCGTTTCGTTACCGCTTTGAAGGGAAGTATCCAGAATTTGACGGGCGCGTTTGCTCGCAACGACGCATAACGCGTATTTTGAACCGATTTTTTCGGCAAGTTTATCGATAGGCGGTTCGTGAATCATATATATCATCCTCCGATTTTATTTTTAATGAAAACTACTCTATGTTCTGAATTTGCTCTCTTATTTTTTCGATTTCGCATTTCAGTTTCAAAGCGCAATCGGTAATTTCAACGTCGTTGGATTTAGAACAAATCGTATTTGCTTCGCGGTTAAATTCCTGAATCAAAAAATCAAGTTTTCTGCCGGCGTTTTCGTTTTTAATAATCGACTTAAACTGTGATACGTGCGAATATAGCCTCGTAATTTCTTCGTCGATATTGCTTTTGTCGGCAAAAAGCGCGACTTCCTGTAAAAACCTTGCTTCGTCGTACTTTACGTCGTTAAGATAATCGGAAATTCTTTCCCGAAGTTTTTCGGCGTAAACTTTTTGAATGAGCGGAGCCCTTTCTTTTATTTTTAAAAGCAAGTCTTCAATAACGGACAATCTTTTAGTCAGATCGGCTTTTAATTTTTCGCCCTCGACGTTCCTCATTTCGTTTAAAGAAACGAGCGCGTCTTTTAAGGTATCAACCAAAATTTCTTCATAAACCGTGTCGTCTTGCTCGCCGGAAGGTGTTAAAACGTCGGGAATCCTTAAAAGGGTTGAAAGTTTAAGGTCGTCTTCAAGATCGGGAAACTCGTTTTTAAGCGAAAGATAGGCTTCATAGTAGCCTTTTGCAAGCCCGGAATCGAGAGCGTAAGACTTTCCGACTTCTCTTAAATCTTTAAGCGTTATAAAAAGTTCGAGCCTGCCCCGCGAAACGTAAGACGAAATTGTTTTTCTTATAAGATCGTCGTATTTTAAGAATAATTTGGGATACTTTGGTACTATATCCAGAAATCTGTTGTTTACGGTGCGAATTTCAACGGTAAGCAAAATGCCGTCTTTATTGTATTCGGCTTTACCGTAACCGGTCATGCTTTGCATAAAACACCTCTTTTGCTACCCTACATCATAACACAAACTTTTGAATTTATCAAGTAAAAAACATTTTAAACTTAGATATAATTTATATAATATCGTAAAAAATCGGTTTTTACGTTAAAATTGCATCAATTAACTTTTATCGTCGGAAATCAATCTTGTAAATTCGTCCTCGTTGATAATTTCAATGCCGAGCGCTTTCGCCTTATCGAGTTTACTGCCCGCCGATTCGCCCGCTACTACGAGATTGGTAAGTTTAGATACCGAACTCATTACTTCGCCGCCGAGGCTTTCTATTATCTTTTGAGCCTCGCTCCGTTTATAGTTTTGTAAAGTACCCGTCAGAACTATTTTTTTGCCTGCAAGTTTATCGCTTTTTAAATTTTCCGTGTAATAAGGCTTTACGCCGTAATCGAGCAGTCTGTTTATTTCATCGATATTGTTTTTATCTGCGAAAAATTCGGTAACGCTGACAGCAAGCACTTCGCCTATTTCGTTCATTTCGATAAGGTCGAAATAGTTCGCGTTTTTCAAACCGTCTAAACTTTTGAATCGTCTGGCAAGGTCCTTTGCCGTTTTTTTACCGATTCCGTCTATTGACAAGGCGAAAATAAAGTTTTCAAGGGGGCAATTTTTGGATTTTTCAATCGAATTTATGAAATTTGTCGCTTTTTTTTCTTTAAAACCTTCGAGCGAATATATCGATTGATAATCGAGTTTATATAAATCCGAGCAAAGCCTTACGTTGTAACTGTCGTATAAAATAGCGCAAGTCATCTCGGATACGCCTTCGATATTCATTGCTTCTTTTGAGCAGAAATTAGTAATCTGAGCGACTACTTTCGGCTTACATTCGGCGTTAGGACAAAACAAATTTGCTCCTACTTCTTTTAAAGGCGTTTTGCAATAAGGACACACAACGGGTTTTTCGGGCGCGACGCTACAGGAAAAAGTTTCCGTAGAACCGAGAATTTCAGGGATTACTTCGTTACTTCTTCTTACCAGAACACGACACGGTACGGTTATGTTTTTTCTTAAAATGTCGCCGTAATTGTTCAGCGTCGCTTTTTTTACCGTGGCGCCGCACAAATCAACCGGTTTCAGATGTCCAAGCGGTGTAAGTTTACCCGTTCTTCCGACTTGCCACGTAATTTCGGTTAATTCAGTAGTTACTTCTTCGGCTTCAAATTTGTACGCTATCGCCCACCGCGGGAATTTTTCGGTGCTTCCGAGTTCTTCCCTTACGTCGTAATCGTTAACTTTAATTACTGCGCCGTCGGTTAAAACGTCTATTTTTTTACGATTTACTTCGATTTCGTCTATAGCCCGACAAATTTCGTCGAGATCGGAACAAACTTTGAGATAACCGAAAACTTTAAAACCGTTTTTCTTTAAAAATTCAACGGCTTGAATTTGCGAACGAATAGATTCGTCCTCAATATAATTTACGTCGTAAAAATAAATTTCGGGGTTTCGCTTCTCGGTTATTTTGGGATCGAGATTCCTTATCGCGCCGGCAACCGCGTTACGGGCGTTTTTCAGGACTTCGGTAGCGGTTTCATTGTATTTTTCAAGGACGGACAACCTTATTATCGCTTCGCCTTTTACTTCGAGCGTACCCTTGTACTCTATCGAAAGCGGAAAAGTTTTTATAGTTTTTACCTGAGCCGTAACGTCCTCGCCTACCTCGCCGTTTCCCCTTGTCGTGGCGCGGACGAAATAACCGTTTTCGTAAGTTAAGCACATGGTTAAACCGTCAAACTTATATTCTACGGTATATTTTGTATCCGGATTTTCCGTTTTTAAAATTTTATCGACAAAGGATGATAATTGTTCCCTTGTAACGGCTTTGTCAAGACTGTATAACCTCGATATATGCCGGTGTTTTTGAAACGCCGAAACAGGCTCTCCTCCTATTCTGTGCGTAGGAGAATCGGGCAGAACAATGCCCGTCGTTTTTTCGAGATTTTTAAGTTCGTCGTAAAGTTTATCGTATTCTCCGTCGGATACCGTCGGATTATCCAACACGTAATATTCGTATCCGTATCTGTTGAGTAACGAAACGAGTTCTTTCATTCTATCCATGATAAACCTCTCATCAAAGCGAAAAAGTTCAAATAAACTTACCGGAAAATCAAAGCAGTTCGAGGGGGGCGAAATTTACCGCAAGCGTCTTTTTGCCTGCTTTCACAAAGTCGATTTCCGCCATGGTGTTTATTCCGCTAAAATCTACTTTAATAATCTTTCCGACGCCGAATTTCTTGTGAAAAACCGTTCTTCCTACGCGATAATCTGAATTGTTTATCGATTTTTTTTCATGAACGTTTGAAGAAATCGATTTGTTTCTCACGAACGTTTTTGCATAATTAGAAGTCGCCCCGAAATGAGAAGTCGGCTCGTCTGCTGAATATCCGTAATCAAAATCAGAAGAATTATAGTAGGATTTTTTATCGGCGAAAGTTTGTCTGTATCTGTTGTCCGAGTCGGAGTAATCTTCCTTACGAGATCTTTCCGTCGTTTTATCGATACCGAGTTTGTCTGCGACGTCGTTAATAAAACGAGATCTTACTGTTTGTTTTCTGTCGCCGTATAAATATCGACTGCTCGCCCGCGTTATATAAAGACGATTTTCCGCCCGCGTTATAGCAACGTACATAAGACGACGCTCTTCTTCCATATCTTCCGGGCTTCCGACCGCTCTCGAGATGGGAAAAATCGTTTCGTCGCAACCGACGATGAAAACAGTTTTAAATTCAAGCCCTTTTACCGCGTGAATGGTTGCAAGCGTAACGTAATCGGACGAGTCCGCTTCGTCTATATCGCTGTATAACGCAATCGAACCGAGATAGTGCGAAAGCGTTCCGTCGGGCGTCATCTTCGCGTACTCCCGAACGGAATTTTTGAACTCGTCAACGTTCATTTTTTTAGAAATATTTTCGTCCGTTTCGTTTTCGAATTGCGACATAAAATTTGTTCTAACGATAACTTCGTCAACGATATCGCAAACGGAATTCGTTGCGGCGTAAACGGTTAAAGAAAATATCAGTTGCTTAAATTCGTCGAGTTTTTGCTTAGCGCCCTTATTTATATTCAATTCATCGGCAAACGTAAGCGCGTCGAGTAACGATATGCCGTTAACTTTTGCATATCCGATAAGTTCGTTTATCGTTTTATCGCCTATACCCCTTCTCGGCGTGTTGATAATTCGTAATAACGCGTCGTTATCGAGCGGGTTTGATAACAGCCTTAAATAAGCGGTAATATCCTTGATTTCTTTCCGCTCGAAAAATTTGAATCCGCCGAACACCTTAAAGGGTATTCCTCTGCGCATGAATTCCTGTTCGTATGAACGCGATAATGCGTTAACCCTCATAAGTACGGCAAAATCGCTGTATTTTGCTCCGCGTTCTCGTAGTTTAATTATTTGATTTACCGCGTATCTGGCTTCCGCGCCCTCGTCATCCGCGCTGTAAAATTCGATTTTTACGCCGTCGTCGTTGTCGGTCCATAAGGTTTTAGGACTTCTGACGTTGTTTTTTTTGATTACCGCATTTGCCAAATCAAGAATTTTCTTGGTCGAGCGGTAATTTTGCTGTAATTTAAAAACCTTCGCCGATTTAAACTCTTTACCGAAATTCAGAATATTTTTTATTTCAGCGCCGCGCCAACCGTAAATAGATTGATCGTCGTCGCCGACTACGAAAATATTATGATGAACCGACGATAAAAGTTTTGCAATTTTATATTGAAGATAGTTAGTGTCCTGAAATTCGTCGATAAGTATGTAATGAAATTTATTCGCGTAATAATTGAGCGTTTCTTCGTCGTCTTCGAGAAGATGATAGGTTTTTAGAATCAGATCGTCAAAGTCCATGGCGTTACTTTCATGTAAAATCTGCTCGTAACGCTTATATATGGGAACAAAATCGCTTGCGTCTTTACCCTTGCCCTCCACGAGGTAACGATCGGGCGAAATATCGTTGGTTTTCGCAAAAGAAATATGATATTTTGCCCTTTTAAACACGTCTTCTCCGACCAAATCGAGTTCTGAAATGATTTTTTTAATGACGCGATCGCTTTCGACTTCGCTGTACACCGTAAAATTTTCGTTATACCCGTCGAGTCTTCCTATAGAAGAACGCAAAATTCTCAGACACATACTGTGTATTGTAGAGAGCCACATTCTGGAAACGTCTTCGCCGATAAAACCCGCGACTCTTTCACGCATTTCGTTAGCGGCTTTATTCGTAAAAGTAATAGCAAGAATCTGCCAGGGCTGACACAGCCCGCTGTCTAATATATAGGCAATGCGCGAGGTCAGAACACGCGTTTTTCCGCTTCCCGCGCCCGCCAGAACGAGAACGGGACCTTCTGTTTGCACGGTCGCTTCGTACTGCTCTTTATTTAATTTTTCAAGATATTCTTTCATCGTACGTATTTTACCACTTTTTAGTTTTTTTTTCAACTTAAAAAGCGGTTATACGAAAGTATATTTTTTAATTATTTATTATGCGCGGATTTTCGGTTATACTTGGGTTCCCCCGCCTCTTATATTTTATTACCCTGCGTTGCAACAGGAAAATAATTCAATCACTTAGAATCGAATTTCTTTTCGCGCTTGTATCGTACGAGCGCTTCCCGATATTTTTGCGCCAGTTCCATTACGTATTTTTGTTTTCTGTCGTACGGCAATGAATTATAAACTTCCGTATCGATAAGACGCTTTATGATATCGCTGACTTCGCCTACGCTGTCCAAAATCGCCTTGACTTTTTTGTAAAATTTTTCGTTTTCGTCTTTTTTTGGCTTTATCTCGCGTATAACGTTCGTTTGATAATATCTGACTATTTTCGACGATTCGATGCCCTCCGACTTTGCTTTTGACTTTATATAACCGATTTTTTCTTTATTTTCTTCCCAAAAACCGCTTTTCATTCTTTGTTTCGCTTCTTTAGCAAGCAATTTAATATCTTCCATGTTTCTTACCCCTTCAATCTTAGTATTTTTTATATTTTATCAAATTTCGACATCAGTCGATAAATTTTTTAATCGTAAAAAAAACGTCCGCTTTTAAAGCAGACGTTAAAAAATTACATTTTGGAATTTCTTTTTCTTGCGGCTTCGGCTTTCTTTTTACGACGAACCGCAGGTTTTTCATAACACTCTTTACGACGGAGGTCTCCTATAATACCGTCACGTGAGCATTTTCTCTTAAAACGACGTAACGCGTTATCTAAAGATTCGTTTTCACCAACTCTGATTGTGGACATATTCAACCCTCCTTTGTCGAAAGACACTTATTTTCAAAACAATACGATTATACAAAACAATATTTTGCGTGTCAAGCAAAAAATCAAGATTTGTCGAAGATTCAGGCATTTTTTTTGCAAAATCCAAAAAGAAATACTGCGTTATTTTGTTTTTCGCCGGTCGAATCGGTAATAAAAAATAATCACTCGGCGGGATGCCAGCCCATTTTTTGCCCGGAAAGTACGTGAATATGTAAATGAGGCACCGTTTGTCCAGCGTCGCCGCCCTGATTTATTACAAGACGGTAACCGTTTTCGAGTTCGAGTTCGCTTTTAAGAGAAGACAAAGTTACAAATATTCTCGACAGTATGAGAGCGTCTTCGTCGGTCATTTCGGATAAATACTTATAGTGGGTTTTAGGTATTGCGAGAAAATGATTTTTAGCCTGAGGATTTATATCTCTTATTATGATAAAATCTTCGTTCTCAAAAACTTTGGTAACGGGGATTTCTCCGCTTACAAATTTACAAAATAAACAATCGCACATAGAAATAATCTCCTATAATAAATAATTTTAACTATCCGAAACTTCGCATAAAGCGCCGTCGCGGAAATATGAAACCACTTTTGCGTTTACGAAACCGCTAAGATTTTCGCCCTTTAAATAGCAACGTACGTAATTTTCGGAATACCCTTCGAAATAACCGTCTTTTTTTTCTTCTATAAGTACGGATAAGGTTTGATCTTTTAAACTATTAACGAAATTTATTTTACATTGCTTTTTGACAGTCAGCAAACGTTGCATGCGTTCCTCGCATACGGTTTTATCTACCCTCGGTAAACCGTAAGCCTTGGTCCCCTCTCTCGGCGAATAGACGAAGCAGTGTATATCTGCGAAATTGACGGCTCGGCACAAATCGAGCGTATCGAGAAAATCTTCTTCGGTTTCGGTGGGAAACCCTACTATAATATCGGTAGTTATAGCTGAATCCGGGTAAACGTTTCTGACTTTTTCAATGCTTTTAATAAACTCGTTTCTGTCGTAATGGCGGTTCATGTCTTTAAGCACTTTGGAACTTCCCGACTGCAACGATAAGTGAAAATGAGGCGCGAAATCTTTTAACGTGCGGGTTGAAGCGAGTAATTTGTCCGAAATAACGCTTTCTTCGAGCGAACCTAAACGAATTCTGAAATCATAGTCCTTAATGGACGCGATTAAATCAGCCAAATCGTTGCCGTCGTAATTATAAGCAGTAAGATTGATACCCGTTATTACAACTTCGTGCGCGGAAATATTATCGAGTTCGCTTCTTACGCTTTCAATCGAGCGCGACCGACACCTGCCGCGCAAATAAGGAATCAGACAATAGGAACAGAAATTATTGCACCCGTCTTCGACTTTCACGTACGCGCGGGTTTTAAATCCGTCGATCGGCAGATATTTTTCGTAGTATGTATAATCTTTATCGATGAAAACGCCTTCTTCGTTTATCAAGGACAAAATTTTATCCTTATTGATTGCGCCCGTAACCAAAAATACGCCCGGTTTATTTTTGAAGGATTCGGGATTATGTTCAGAGGCGCAACCCGTAACTATAATTTTTGCGTTTTTATTATACGCGCGGATTCTCGAAATCGCTTGTCTCGATTTTTTTTCCGCTTCCTTCGTAACCGCGCAGGTATTCAGTATATAAAGATCGGCAAATTCGAGTTTGTCCGAAACGACGTAGCCTATTTCGGACAAGCCGCGCATAAGCGACGAACTTTCACAAGCGTTGACTTTGCAACCTAAAGTAAAAACAACGGCTTTCATAAAAATATAAATTTTCCTTGATAAATAAAAGGATTTTCAGCAAAATTACGAACGTTGTAATTACAGTTTCATAACAAGCGACGACCACTCGCCTACTGTTTTGGATTCAATTAACTTAAACCCCATAAAGGTATAAACCGAAATGACCTCATCTTTTCTTTCGTTTAAAATTCCGCTTAATATAATAACGCCGTCGGGACTAAGATAAGATAAAATTTGTTTTGATAAAACTATTAAAACGTCCGCGGTAATGTTTGCGACGACGATATCGCCTTTTATTTCAATACCGCTAACAAGGCTCGTATTATAAACCGAAACGTCGTTTGCAACGTTGTTAATATCCGCGTTATGACGGGAGGCTTCTACCGCTACCGGATCGATATCGGTTAATATAACTTTGTCCGCGCCGAGTTTTTTAGCGGAAATACCGAGTATCCCCGTTCCCGAACCGACGTCAACGACTACGCTGTGTTTTTTAACGTATTTTTGCAAATGTTCGATACACATCGAAGTAGTTTCGTGTTCACCCGTTCCGAATGCGGAATTAGAGTCGAGATACACGACGTAACCGTCGTCGGGATAGTTAATCCATTTGGGGCAAACGGTTATTTTGCCAAAGGAAATATGTCTGAAATGCTTTCGCCAAACTTCTATCCAGTCGTCGCCGTCAACTTCCCTTTCGATAAGTTCAAGAGTGCCGACTTTTAAATTTCCCGCCGCGTTTTTTCTTAAAACTTCCAGATCGTTGAAAATCAAAGACTTTTTCGTTTCCGCCGAATCGGTATCGAAGTAGGCTTTTACGAGAGAAACACCCTCGGTTTTGTCGAAAACTTTATCGTCGATATAGTCAAAAGTATCACGCCTGTTTTCGGTGAGTTCCAAAACGTCGTTAAGCGACGAAACCGCAACGCCGTAATCGGAATAATTCCAAAAAATATCAGCGACGAGTTCTTCCGCTTCATTTGTAGTCGTTACGGTAAATTCTTTAAACTTCATAAAATAATTAAACCTGGGCGGTATGTAGAGCCTTATCGTTCTACTTTTACGCTCTCGCCGTTATTTAAACGGGATTTTTCGGCGCAAATGCCTATTAAATGACTTTCAATCGATTTTTCGAGAGAAGTTTCGGGATTTTCTTTACCGCACAAAAGTTCGTAAAAAGCCTTCATAACGCCTGCGTCACCGCCACCGTGTCCGAATTCGTCGTTAGAGGTTAAATCTTTCATGTATATGGTTTTGTGATCTTTTCCGAATTCTTTAACGATGATAACGCCTCTCGTTTCGTCAAATTCGATTTCGCCTTTCGTTCCGTAAAAAACCATAATTCTGCCGCCGTCGCGAGTGAACGCCGTGGTTTTTAAAACGGCGTTTACACCGTTTTTAAAGCGTATCGTCACGATTTGATTGTCGCAGACGTCGTTATCGCATCTGAAAACGCATCTGCCGTAGTTTCCGTCGGTTATCGCGCGCAATAATTTATCGGCGTTATCCGGTACGTCGGGACATACTACGTTATACGGCCACTGATTTTCGGGCGATCCGATTTTTTTATAATTTTCTACGTAAAAGTCTTCGGCGCTGTACGGGCAGTCGTTTTTAAGACTGCAGGTTACGCAGCGGTCGGACGATCCTTCGGGCGCCTTATCGCTTTTAAAATAAGATAAATCGCCTATGGAATTTACCGAAATCGCCTGAGAAGCGGCGTAATATTGCAAAAGATCCAGATCGTGACAACATTTTGCCAATATAAGCGGCGCGGTATCTTCTTTTCTGCGCCAATTACCGCGAACGTAACTGTGCGCGAAGTGCCAATAAGCAATTTGTTCGAGAGAATCTATCATTACGAGATTTCCTATAACGTTCTCGTCGAGAAGTTTTTTGACTTCCAAAAAAGCGGGAGCGTAACGTAACACGTGACAAACCATAATTTTCGCGCCGTATTTTTTCTGAGCGGACAACAACTCTTTCAGTTCGTTTTCATTGTCGGAAATAGGTTTTTCCAGCAAAATAACGTAACCGAGTTTTATCGCTTTCAGACATTGACGTACGTGATCCTGATCAAGTGTTGAAATAATAAGCGCGTCGCTGCGTTTTTCTTTAAAAAACTCGTCCTCGTCGGTAAAACGCAAGTTTTCGGGTATGGAATAGATATCGCCGTATTTATCAAGTTTCGAGCGTTTTACGTCACACAAAGAAACGATTTCAAATTTATCTTTTTGACAAAAAGCAATGCTTCCGTAAGTATCGCATCCTCTCGAACCACAGCCTAAAACAGATAAAGTAAATTTCATTTAATAACCTCACAAAAATTTTAAATAACGAATAATCTTTTATTTTAAACGCTTTTTTATTTATGTTAAAAATTATATAGCCCAATTGCCGTTGTTAAAAATCAAAATTTCTTTACCGCGCTTATCGGTTCCGACAATTTTTAAATCTTTTGCGCCGATCATAAAATCGACGTGTATCTGCGAATCGTTGATTCCGTTTTGACGTTGCTCTTTTTGAGACATCTTCTCGAAACCGTACAAGCAATCGGGAAACCCTCTGCCAAGCGCTAAGTGGCAACAACAATTTTCGTCGAACAACGTTTCATAAAACAAAATGCCGGTATTGTTGATGGGGCTGTCGTAAGGAACGAGAGCGCATTCGCCGAGCATTGAGGCGCCTTCGTCGGTTTTAATCATTTGTTCGAGCAACGCCTGATTTTTTTCGGCGTGAACTTCTTTTACTTTTCCGTTTTCAAACCGAATATAAAAGCCGTCTATAAGTTGCCCGTTGTATGAAAGGGGTTTGGTGGCGTAAACTACGCCTTCCGCCTTCCCTGCCTTAGGAGAGGTAAATACTTCTTCGGAGGGTATATTCGGGTTAAAATCCACGCCGGACAAAGTCGTATCGTAACCGCCGTTAAACTTTCCAAGTTCGTTAAGCCAGACGGTGAAATCGGTTCCGTTTGACGACGTATAATGCAACTTACTTAAATGCATGTTGTTCAGCGCCGTGCATTTTGCCTTTATATCGACGTTATGCTCGTTCCAATTTTTTATAGGATCGCCATAGGCTCTTGACGCAGTCAGAATGCTGTCCCAAAGTTTTTCTACGGCTTCGCGTATCGGCATATCGGGGAAAACTTTTGCCGCCCATTTTTTGCCAGGAACGGCCGCGATACACCACTGGTATTTGGATTCCATTTTATCTCTGAAAGGCTTGATGACTTTCATTTTCGCCTTTTGAGCGCGCATATATTTTTCCATATTTATGCCCGCAAGCCCGTCGGGATCCTCAGAAACGAGATATAAATGCGCGGGAAGAGTTTCCGAACGCCATTTAATCTTCGTCATAGCAAGCCTGTCAACCTTTGACAAAGTTTCTTCAGACTGATATTTGACGTGAAGTTTTGTTAAGGCATCAAAGGACCAATCGACGTAAACTTTTTTTGCGCCGTGCTTATATAAACTTTCGACAACCGTTGCAACAAATTCCGGTTGATCGAGTTCGCACATAACTAAAACTTCTTGCCCGCGCTGAACGTTTACGCCTTTTTCGGCGATAAGGTCGGCGTAGGCTTTAAGAACGGATTTTTTCATATTTTAACCTCTTTACTTAATGGATATTCTGACTAATAAACAACGGTTTCCGTCGTTTCGAGCGCTTCGTTTATAAGTTCATCGACTTTAAGCGCTTTTTCGGCTTTTAAAACGACTTCCATTTTAGGCTTAGTTGCTGGAAATTTTGGTAAAAATACGGTGCAACAGTCTTCGTACGGAAGTATCGACGTTTCAAAAGTACCGATTTTATTTGCGATTTCGATAATTTCGAGTTTATCGAAAGCGATAAGCGGACGAAGCATAGGCATAGACACTACCGCGTTGGAAGTAGTAATGCTTTCAATAGTCTGACTTGCAACCTGACCTAAACTTTCACCCGTAATAATTGCCTGACAGCCGTTTTTTTCGGCTAATCTTTCGGCTATGCGCATCATAAATCTGCGCATCATGGTTATCATTAAATCTTCGGGGCATTTTTCGTGAATTTCTTCCTGAATACGCGTAAATTTTACCACGTGAAGTTTAAGCCCGCAAGAATATTCCGAAACCATTTTTGCAAGTGTTTTAACTTTGTCTAACGCAGCCTCGCTCGTGTAAGGATAACTGTGAAAATGTACCGCTTCGAGACGCATGCCTCTTTTTGCGAGCATAAAGCCCGCCACCGGACTGTCTATACCGCCGGAGATCATAAGCATACCTTTCCCGGACGAGCCGATAGGAAGCCCGCCTAAGCCCTTGACGACGTCCGTATAAATAAGCGTTTCGCCCTTCTCTCTTATATCAATATTAACGATGAACTCGGGATCGATAACGTTTACTTTAATATCCGGCGCGTAATTATCGAGTAAAACACCGCCGATTTCACGGGAAAGTTCAATCGAATGCATGGGAAATTTTTTGTCGGCGCGGTTTGTGTTGACTTTAAAATCGCCTTTTTTACCCTTCGCAATCAAAACGCAACAATCGCGTATTTTTTCAAAATCGGAATCCACGACTTTTGCGGGACTTAACGAATGAATACCGCATACCTTTAAAAGCCTCGACATTATTAAATCGTAGTCCGCTTCGTCGTAATCTTCTATAAGATAACGAGTGTTCATCGACTTAAAAGTATGTTTGATACCTCGCATCGACTTTTCGATTGCTTCGACCAGAAGTCTTTCAAAAAAACTTCTGTTCTTACCTTTTAAATGTATTTCACAATATCTGATAATTATGGCATTTTTCATATTCTGATTTTCTTACTGAGTTTCAGCGCATTAAAATTTATTCTTTCTACAGCGTATTTTACATCGTCCAAACTCGTTTTCGGCTCAAAACTCAAACGTATGACTCCGTTTAAAATATTTTGGTCTTTAATAAAAGAAGATAATATTCTCGAAAACGGTTTTTTAGAAGAACATGCCGAACCCGTTCCGATCAGGATACCTTCGTCGTCAAGCATGTTTTGCAATACAGCGCCTCTTAAACCCACCGCGGAAAGCGTTACTATGTACGGGGAACCGTCGTCGGGCGACAAGACCTTAAAAAGATTTTTATCAACGTTTTTTATAACGTAGTCTTTAAGCGCGCGCATTTTTTCGTAATTACTTTTAACGTTTTCGATTTTGTCCTTGTAAACGTCGGCAAAAAGTTTTAAACCCATAACGTTTTCCGTACCAGAACGAATACCGCTTTCTTGTCCACCGCCCAAAATAAAGGGCGGAACGTTTAAATCGTTTTTATAAAACAAGGCTCCGCATCCTTTTAAACCGCCTATCTTGTGAGCGGAAACGGAATACAAATCAACGTTGCTACCCAAAAGATAATCGAGTTTGCCGTATGCCTGAACGCCGTCGCTGTGAAACACGCACTTAGACGATTTTTGTTTGACGAGATCCGAAATCAAGTTTATCGGATTTATCGCGCCGGTTTCGTTATTGACGTGCACGACGCTGCAAAAACAAGTTTTGTCGTCGATTTTGGAAAGTAAATCATTAGTATCGACGCCGCCGACTTCGTTAAGTTTTGCTAAACGAACTTCAACGCCCCTTTCCTTTACTTTCATAAACGGATTATATACCGCGGAATGTTCTCCCTCGGTCGTAACTACGTTACCACGTTTTGCAAATCCGAAAATAGCGGTGTTGTTGCTTTCGGATCCGCAAGAGGTCAAAACAACTTTATGAAATCGATTTTTACCCAAAAGCGTGTTTTTTAAATCGGCTAAGTCTTTGGCAACCTTTCTTCCGCATGAATATAACGCCGACGGATTATAATAAAAATCTTCCGCATATTTGGCGGCTGAACGTAATTTTTCCTCGTCCGGACGAGTTGTAGCCGCGTTGTCAAGATATATAATTTTATCCATAATCAGTGATTATATCTATGATTTTTAAAGTTTTTACGATAAACGTAATTTTACTTGAGCGTGACTATCGTTACGCCGTCTTCGCCCTCTCCGTACTTTCCGAGCCTGAAACTTTCTATTGATTTATTCTTTCTTAAAACTTCCCATACGGCGTTTCTTAAAATCTTTTGACCTTTGCCGTGAACGATGCGTACGACTTTCGTTCCGGTCAAGACTGCCTGATCGAGAAATTTAACGACGTCATCGATCGCCTCTTCTCTTCTTTCTCCGATGAGATTGATTTCGCCGTTAAACGAGGAAGCGGGTTCGATATTGAGTTTTACCGTCGGTTTGGTGTTTGTTTGTTGATTTCTGTTTTTGTCGCTTAAGAAAAGGTCCGAAGTTTTTACGCCGAGTCGCATACTGCCTATCGATACAAAACATTCGCCTTTTTTTGCGTTTACGCTCGATAAATAAGCAAATGCGTCCAGCGACTTCACGTAAACTTTATCACCGACTTTTAAATTGTCGCCGCACGGTATCAGAGTAAGCGGCGCGGAATCAGAATCGGTTTCGGAATACTTTTTCTTTTCGAGTTTGTTTCTCAGCGTCCGCGCGGTTATTATATCGGCGCTCGATATTTCTTCCTTTTCTAATATTTCTTTGATTTTTTCGACGAGTTCATCCGCCTCTTCTACTTTTTCGTTAATGATTCTGCGGGATTCCGCTTTTGCCTGCGCGTACAAACGTTGTCTTTCCTCGGAAAGTTTATTTTTTTCTTTTTCTATGATAACGAGTTCCGCTTTCGCTTTTTCAAGACTCTCACTAAGTTCCCGTCTTTCGTTTTCGGCGGTTTTTCTCGTTCTTTCCGCTTCTCTCAAAACGTTTTCAAAGGATATTTTAGAGTCGGAAAGTAAAGAAACCGCTCTGTCGGTAATTTCTTTACCAAGCCCGAGCCTCGATGCAATCTCGATAGCGTTTGACGTTCCCGGAATACCAATATTAAGTTTATATACGGGCGCAAAGGTTTCGTTGTCGAAATCCATCGACGCGTTTATTATGCCGGGCTTTACGTAAGCGTATTCTTTTAATTTTGAGTAATGCGTCGTAACTATGCCGTAACTTTTGCTGTCAATAAGTTTTTCGATAACGGCTTGCGCCAACGCGCTTCCCTCGTCGGGATCGGTACCCGCGCCGATTTCATCAATCAAAACGAGAGATTTATCGTTTACGTTTTCGGTAATTTCGACCAGATTTTTAACGTGGGAAGAAAAAGTCGATAAACTTTGTTCTATACTTTGCTCGTCCCCGATATCGCAAAAAATCTCGTCGAAAAGTGCTATCGACGATTCGAAGCATGGCAAAAAGATTCCGCTCGTCGCCATAAGAGTGAATAAACCGACCAACTTTAAAGTAACGGTTTTACCGCCCGTATTAGGTCCCGTAACAAGCAAATATCTGAATTCCCTACCTATTCTTACGTCCAAAGGAACCACTTTTTCAGCGTCTATCAGCGGGTGTCTTCCCCGTTTGATATCTATAACGCCTTTAACGTTTACCTCGGGTTTTGAAGATTTTGTTTTATAAGCGTAGATTGCCCTTGCAAGATACTCGTCTATATCTTTAATAAGTTCCGCGTTATACAGAAGTTTTTGGGCAATCATTCCGATTTTATTTGATAAATCACGAATTATTTCTTCGACTTCGTTTGCTTCCTCAATGGTCGTAACCCTGAGTTGATTGTTTAATTCCAAAACCTCTACAGGCTCGATAAATACGGTCGAACCCGTTGCCGATTGATCATGCACGAAGCCTTTTATACGCGAACGATACTCGCTTTTTACGGGGATAACGTATCTGTCGCCACGTATCGTAACGATGTTTTCTTGCAGATATTTGTCCTCTGCCCGCACGTAATAATTTAATTTTTCTCTTATTTGTTCGTTAAGTTGTTTTATTTTTTTACGTAGCGAAAATAATCTGTCGGAAGCGTTATCGGCAAGTTTATCTTCGGAAAGAACTTTTGAAATAATTTCTTTTTCGAGATATTGATCGCAATAAAGCAAAAAAGCAATATCGGGAATCAATCTTATGTTTTCGTCGCTAATAGAAGTAAATGAGTTTCTGATAAGCCTCGACGCTTTTAAAAGCCTTGCCGAGCGCAGAAGTTCGCCGAGCGTCAGCGACGCGCCTTTTTCGGCGCGCTCTAATTCGTCGCCGGGTTCGTCGAAAAAATCAACGCCTGAAACACCGTAATCGAATAAAAGTTTGTATGCCTCCTCGGTTTTTAACAAAGCGTTATTCACGCTTTCGATATCGGAAAAAGGCGTTGACGACAATAACCTTTGCTTCGTGCCTTTAAGTACGGCGCAATCGGAAACAAGGTTCAAAACTTTGTCGTATTCAAGTGTTTTCAGCGTTTTAGGCGTCATTTTATCTTAATTTGACTCCGATTTGTTCAAGTTTTGCCAAAATCTTTCTGACGTAATTATCAACTTCTTCGACTTCGAGCGTTTTTTCAATCGACGAAAAAGTAAGCCTGTACGCCATACTCTTTTTATCGGACAAGATTCTGTCGCCCGTATAGACGTCGAAAAGTTCCACGTTTATAAGATTTTTGATTCTTGCGGATTCTATCGTTTCCACAATTTGTCCGTTCGTAATGTTTTTATCGCAAACAAGGGCTAAATCGCGTTCGACCGACGGAAATTTAGAAAAAGTTTTTACAAAAATCTGCTTGTCGAAATTTTCGGAAAGTTTTTCGTAGTTAACTTCGGCAACGTATATAGGCTTGTCCGCCCCTATTTTTTCGCGGATAACGGGGCTGAGTTCGCCGAGATAGCAAACTTCTTCTCCGTTTTCGTCAAAGTACGCGCCACACCTCGTCGGATGCAGGAACGGTTTGACTTCCGGACGAAGTATAAGTTTTTTAGCGTATCCGAGCGATTCGATTAGTCCTTCAAAAGCGCCTTTTAACGTAAAGAAGTCCTCGTCGTCACCAAATAAAGCCATGCAAAGCGAAGTTCTTTCGTGAGGAAGTTTCGTCAAAGGGATTTGGTCGGCAAGATAAACTTTTGCGATTTCGTAAAGCCTGCCGTTCAGATTCTTCCTCGTTAAATTTCTTACCGCGGCTGAAACGACGGACGGAAGCAAAGTTGTTCTCATAATACTCAAATCTTCGCCGAGAGGATTTTTGAGTTTTATAAGATTAAGTTTGCTCGTATCTACGTCGAAATTAAGATAATCTTTCGGTGAAATAAACGAATAAGTAACGATTTCGTTGAAACCGTTGTATTTTAAATATTCTTTAGCCGTCTGTTCCTTAGTCTGCAAGAAATTTCTGCCGCCGTGAGTGATTTCGGAATTTTTCAGCAACGTACAGTTAATGTGGTCGTAACCGTACATTCTTATCACTTCTTCGGCTAAGTCGGGATAGCCTTCTACGTCCTCTCTGTATAAAGGCACGGACACTTTTAATTCGTCTCCCGAGAGTTTGCAACCGAAATTCAAAGAAGTAAGAATTCTTTCGATTTCGTTTACGGGAACATCAATGCCGAGAAGTTTATTTATCTTTTTTACGTCGGTAGCGATTATTTTGTTTTCAAGAGATACCGAATTAGCGTCTATTACGGTTTTTGCAACCTTACCAACGCCCAAAGAAGAAATAAGCGAAAGCGCGCGTTTCATACCGAGTTCGGTCGTATAAGGATCAACACCCTTTTCAAACCTTGCCGAAGAATCCGAACGCTGATTCAATTTTCTGGAGTTTTTACGGATATTGTCGCGCTTGAACATTGCGGCTTCAAAAACTATTTCTGTCGTATCGTCTTTTATTCCGCTTCCCGCTCCGCCCATAATACCTGCCAGCGCGCAAGGTTTACGTTCGTCGCAAATAACCAGAACGTCGTCGTTCAACTCAAACTCTTTATCGTCCAAAGTTACGATTTTTTCCCTTTTCAGGGCGCGTCTTACGATTATTTGATTACCGCCGAGGTATCTGTAATCGAAAGCGTGCATCGGTTGACCGATTTCGTTTAATACGTAATTAGTAATATCGACTACGTTATTTATCGCTCTGATTCCCATTAAATAAAGACGCTTTTGCATCCATTTCGGCGACGGGGCAATTTTTACGTCATAGCAATACGCGCCCATATATCTCGGACAAAGATCCGTGTCGTGAACGCTTACCGAAACTTTATCTTCGGTTTTAACCAAAGACGCGCTAAATGAAGTTTCGGGCATTTTCAGCGGTTTACCGAGTAGCGCGGCAACTTCTCTTGCAATCCCGAGAACGCTCTGACAATCCGGTCTGTTTGCGGTTACGGAAATATCGAAAACTACGTCTTTGATATCTAAAAGGTCGCAAACTTCTCTGCCCGGTTCAAAATTATCGTGAAAAATCAAAACCGAATCACCGCTCGCGCCGTCGTAATATTCGTCGGAAATACCTATTTCTTCGCCACCGCAAAACATACCGAAAGATTCCACTCCGCGAAGTTTACCGTTTTTAATTACGGTGCCGTCCGAAAGCGTAGCGCCGTTTACCGCAACCGGAACGATATCGCCTTCCTGAACGTTTTTTGCGTTAGTAACTATTTGCAGTATGCCGTAACCGCCCGCATCTACCTGACACACAAAAAGTTTGTCGGCTGCGGGGTGCTGAGTTTTTTGTAAAATTTTGCAAGTGACGATTTTATTTACGTTTTTGTTTACTTCGATAACTTCTTCGACTTCAAAACCGCAAGAAAACAAACCGTTTTTGAGTGTTTCGACCGAGACGGAACCGATATCGACGTAATCGTTTAACCAACTTAAAGGAATTCTCATATTTTCACCGTTTTAACCTTACTTGAACTGTTTTAAGAATCTTATATCGTCGTCAAAGAACATTCTTATGTCGGGTATATGATACTTCAGCATGGCAATGCGTTCGAGTCCGATACCGAAAGCGTAACCGGTATATACGTCGGGATCGATTCCGCAATTTTGCAAAACGTTGCGGTTCACCATACCTGCGCCTAAAACTTCTATCCAACCCGTACCTTTGCAAAGTTTGCAACCTTTTCCGCCGCACTCGAAACAAGAAACGTCAACTTCAACGCTCGGCTCGGTAAACGGAAAATAAGAAGGACGGAGCCTCGTTTTGATATCTTTGCCGAATATATGCTTTAAAATTTCTTCAAGCGTACCTTTCAAATCGCACAAAGAAAGGTTTTTATCTACGACTAATCCTTCTATCTGATGGAAAATCGGCGAATGAGTAGCGTCGTCGTCCGAGCGATAAGTCCTCCCAGGACACATTACCTTGATAGGCGGTTTTGAGGAAGTCATAACGTGTACCTGACCGGGCGAAGTATGCGTGCGAAGCAGTATGCCGTCCGTTATATAGAAGGTATCCTGCATGTCCCTTGCGGGGTGATCTTCGGGGATGTTTAGCATCTGAAAATTATTTTTGTCGGTTTCGATTTCGGGACCTTCGTAAACCACGAAACCAAGACCGGAAAAAGCGTCTATAAGTTCGTTTTTAATCATGGTAATCGGATGCATTGTTCCGAGGTCGCGTTTTATACCGGGTAAGGTAATATCAATCGACTCCGAATGATATTTTTTGATAAGTTCGGCTTGCTTCACCGCTTCTTCTCTTTTAGCGAGAAGTTCTTCGATTTGTCCCCTTAAAGCGTTTACCTGCTGACCGAGTTGAGGTCTTAATTCGGGAGAAACGTCGCGCATGCCTTTAAGCAGTCCCGTAACGACGCCGTTTTTACCTAAAAAATCGACTTTGATTTCCGATAAAATTTTAGAAGTATCGGCGTTCGTCAATTTTTCCCTTACTTCTTGCAAAATCTCGTTGAATGTTTTTGCCATAATGTTTCCTTTCAGGCACCGGGTGCCAAATTAGTTTTTAAACAAAGATATTATAAATAATTAAAACGACATAGTCAACCAAAGTCACGGAAAAACGAAAAAAACCCATAAAAAACAAGGCTGAAACCTAAGATTTCAGCCCTAAACGGTTACTTTTTAATTAAAAACGTTATATTGATTATTTCGCTACGTAAGAAGTAACGTTGAAAAAAGTTTCCGGGACTTTTCCCATTACGTAATTTTCGTAACACAAATACTCTATCTCGCCTGATATAGTTTGCTTTTTAAACCCTGCGACGACGACGCAGTCGGGTATAATTTTCAGATATAAACTTTGTTTGGTCTGATTTATACCTGCCGATTCGAATTTATTGATAAATTCGCATTTAACGGATTTGACGGTAATCAGTTTCATATTTACGGGCTTACCGTGGGCAGACAAAAACGATATTCCTAAAAACGCGCCGACAGGAACTTTTACTCCCCCGTTCGCTAAAAAACTATAACTTTTCAGACATTCTTCGGCAAGCGTTTTAGAAAGGGCGTTTAATTTAAGCGCGTTTGAAGAAATCATCACCACGTTTCCGTCTTTATCTTTAACTATTTCCAACAATCCGTCAAACGATTCACTGTTAAGCGTCTTGCCTATCGCAACGTAACTTGCCGCCGAAATTTCCGCTTCAAAAGTCGCTTTACCGATAGCAAGAAGGCTTTTAGACGCGCATATTCCCATATACGTTGCAATAGATAATATTAAAAGAAAAGCAAATAAAAATTTAGACTTGATTTTTCGTTTCACATACTTATTGTATGCGCGCTCAATGACGTTTTGACTTAGGTTTAAAAACGAGCGCAGCCAAAAAACTGAAAACAACCGCCGCGGTTATTCCCGCCGACGCCGCTTTTAATCCCCCCGTAACCGCGCCGAACAACCCGCCTGAGGCTCCGTTTATCGCGCCTTCGGCAAGTAAATAACCAAATCCGCTTATAGGAACGGTAGCCCCCGCTCCCGCAAAATCTATAAGATATTTATAAAGCCCGAACGACTGTAATAAAACACCGGAAAGCATGAATACTACAAGAATCCTGCCCGAAGTAAGTTTCGTCACGTTGATTAAAATCTGCGCCGTCATGCAAATAAGACCGCCTACTATAAAGGCTTTCAGATACATAAAAACTATTTCCCACATTACGCTTCTAAAATGACCGCGTGACTTATTCCCGGTATAGATTCTCCCTGCTGTGACGAAACAGCCGACAAAAGCGCTCCCGTTGCCATAAAAATCATGCGTTTTATCTCCTTTTTTAGTAATTTTTTGTAAATATAAGAGCCGAAAACCACGGCGCTGCAACCTGCTCCGCTTCCGCCTTGATATTCTTCCTCGTCGATGTTGTAAATCATTTCGCCGCAATCGGAATGATTTTCCGCGTCGTACCCATTTTTTCTACAGAGTTCTTTAAACAACCTTGAACCGAGCGAACCCAAATCTCCCGTGAGAATCAAATCGTAGTCTTTCGGCGAGGTTTTAGTCGCTTCGAATAACCTTATCAGCGTGTCGGCGCATGCAGGCGCCATGGCTGCACCCATATTATTCGCGTCGGTTATGCCGTAATCGATTACTCTACCAAAAGTCGCACCGATAATTTTCGGATAACGACCTTTATCGGAAACGAGAACGCCACCCGCGCCCGTGACCGTCCATTGCGATTGAGGAGGTCTCGTCGAACCGAGTTCCAAAGGATATCTGTATTGTCTTTCCGCCGTTGCGAAGTGACTACCGGTAGCGGCAATAACGTTTTTCATGTATCCGCCGTCAACCATTAACGCGGATAACGCTATAGCCTCCGAAAAAGTAGAACAGGCGTTATAAACCCCGACGTAAGAGAAATCGAAATTTCGGGCTGAAAAACTTGCTGATATAATCTGGTTTAATAAGTCACCCGAAATCAGCGCGTCGATATCCGACATTTTTTTATGAGACTTTTCAACGGTACCTGATATGCACGAGGTAAGCATTTTACATTCTGCTTTTTCAAAAGTATTTTCGTCAAAGCGGTCGTCTTGCAATATCGCGTCGATATGTTTACCGAAGTTAGACGCGCCTTCTTTCGGTCCCGCTATCGTGTAAGCGGAAATTATCCGCGGTTTGTTCTTAAACATAATCGTTGAATTTGACATAATACGATATTAGTGTTTGTAAGGACCGTATTTTTATGCAAAAAGGCTTTTTAAAATTCGTTTGTTTTTTTACGATACGATGCCGATTAAATAATAAATAATACCGATAAGTACGGATGACGAAATGCCATATACTATAATGGGACCGGCAACTACGAACATTTTTGAAGCAACTCCGTAAACAAACCCCTCCGAACGAAACTCCATAGCCGGCGAACAAACGGAATTAGCAAATCCCGTAATCGGCACGATAGATCCGCCTCCGGCAAAATGCCCTATATTGTCATAAACGCCTAACCCCGTAAGCAAGCAACCGATAAAAATCAAAACGACGCTCGTTGCTCCTGCAAGTTCGTCGCCGTAAAGTCCAAATAAATAAAGTAGCGTATATCTTATAAACTGACCTATTACGCAAATAAATCCGCCGACGGAAAACGCGTGCAACAAACTTCTGCCTTCGTTGGTTTTCGGCGCGATTGAATTTACGTATTTTACGTATTCTGCATTATAAAATTTGTTTACGTTCTTTTTCATCTCCTCTTTTCCTCCGTAACTTTTTTTGCGTAAATTTCTTTTTCAAACGGTGATTTGATTTCAGCGTCGTCATATACTTTTTTCATAAAAATAGTATTGTCAAAATTCAATTACGTTATTCATAAAAATATTTAAAATACCGCTTATTATCTTTGATTATTAACGTTATTACATTTGTGATTTCAGTTTCTCGACGATTTTTGACTCTATTCTCGAAACCTGCACTTGAGACACTCCGAGTTCTTTGGCGATTTCGCTTTGACTTTTATCGAGAAAGTAACGCATCGTTATTATTTTGCGTTCTCTGTCCTTTAATTTGTTAATCAGACTTTTCAAAGTTATTTCGTCGATAAGATCTTCTTCTTTTTCGTCGGATGCTAATTTATCTATCAAAAGCGTCGTTTTATCCCCTGCGTCGGAAACGCTTTCATATAAGGATATCGGCTTGGATACCGAACCTACCGCCAAAACGACGTCTTCTTTATCGACGGAAAAACGCTCTGCAATCGCTTCGACGCTCGGTGAATCGTCGCCGTTTTTTTTACAGTCCTCGACGTACCTGTAAATTTTTACCGATAAACTTTTAATGATTCTCGATACTTTAATCGAGCCGTCGTCTCTTAAATACCTCTTGATTTCGCCTATTATCATCGGCACCGCGTAGGTAGAAAACCGCACGTCGAACGTTTCGTCGAAATTATATATTGCCTTTAACAGTCCCATTGCTCCGAGTTGAAATAAATCGTCATATTCCACGCCTCTACCGCAAAATCTTTTTACTATACATTTTATAAGCGACGTATTTTCTACGATTAACCGCTCTTTTGCCTCGTCATCGCCGGTTTTTGCAAGCCGTAATAAGTTTACGGTTTCCGATTGAGTCAACATTTTACTCCTTTACTTCGGCAACGGACTTAACCATGTGAACTTTGACGCCCTGATAGGGTTTTGAATCCACGAATAGTTTGTCCATAAAAGAATTCATTACGGTAAAGCCCATACCCGACCTTTCTTCGCTCTCTCTCGTGGTAAAAAACGGTTCTAACGCAAGATTCAAATTATCGATTCCGATGCCGTAATCTTTGATTATGATATGTACTTCCCTGTTTTCATACCATGCGGACATTTCAACGTCGCCGACGCTTCCCGGGTAGGCGTGAACCACACAATTTGTTACGGCTTCGCTAACCGCGGTTTTTATGTCGCTTAAATCGGAAACGCTCGGATTAAGCGGTAATAAAAATCCGGATATTAGCGTCCTTGCAAAACTTTCGTTTTCGCTTAATGCGCTGAACCTTACAAAAATTTTATTCATCTTTCTTCCTCAAATTTTATTTATAACTTCGTATATGCCGGATAATTCCAAAACCTTTTCAACGTTAAGCGTGGGATTTTCTATATAACATTTTGCGCCGATTTTTTTAATCTTTTTGTATCGTCCGAGCATCACGCCTATACCGGTGCTGTCCATAAAACTTAGGTCGCTTAAATTAAAAATAACGTTATTGTATCCTTTTACGTCGTCTAATATTCTGTCAAGATACTCTTTCACGCCTTTAGAGTAATGCTGATCGAGTTCGCCTATAAGATAGAAATACAGATTATCGTCTTCAACCGAATAATTTATATGCATCTTTTGCCTCCTTTTTCATAGATAATAACAAAAAAATCCGAGATAATTCCGACTGTTTTGGTCGAATTTCCTCGGATTTTGCAATTTATCCTTTATAAATTTTCTACTACTTATTACCAGTTTTTGGCAACCTTACCGAATGCGTTGAAATAATTCATATCGTAAACGTCTTCTTGTAAAATCAATTCCGTTCTTGATTTTTCGACGCCTTCGACAAATAAAATCGTTTCGCCGACGGCACTTCCTATTTTAAGCGGCGCTTTTAAATTTTTATAAATAACGTTTTTTACCGTATAGTCTGGCGTAACGTTTTTCTTTGAAAAAACACTAAGGTCTTTTTTAGGAAAACAATTAAACTTTTCCTTTATAGTTCCGTAAATTATCGCTTGCTCTTCACAAGGTTTATCGGAAAAAACCACGGTAGTGCTTTTGAACGAAGAAAAGGCTTTGTTAAACATTTCGGAAACGTCTTTAAACCTCGTTTTTGAATCCGCTTCCCCTATCACGACGCATATCAGCCTTGCTTCCTCTCGCTTTGCGGTCGCCGCAAGACAAAAACGCGATTCGTCGGTAAAACCGGTTTTTCCTCCGTCGCAACCCTTATAAAACTTACATAACTTATTCGTATTTGTCAACGTAGTTTTACTATTGTCGGGATGAACGAGTTCGTCAAGCCAAATACCGCTGTATTTAAAATAATCGTTGTGTCTGATGAGTTCAGAAAACATTTTCGCAACGTCTTTCGCGCTGGAATATTGCGTCGGCTTAGGTAATCCCGTACAATTTGAAAATAACGTGTTTTTAAGCCCGTATTCGCGCGCTTTGTCGTTCATCAGAGCAACAAAAGAATCTTCGCTGCCCGATATTTTCTCTGCAAGCGCAACCGATGCGTCGTTTGCGGAAGCAATTACTACGCTTTTTATAAGATCGTCAACTTTATAATCTTTATCGGCTTGCAAAAATACTTGCGAACCGCCCGTTTTGCTTGCGTTTTGCGAAATCCTGACAGTTTCGTCATACGAAAGTTTGCCGTCGGAAACGGCTGAAAATACTATGTCAAGAAGCATTATTTTGGTCATACTTGCTATTGGCAATCTTTTATTTTCTTCCGAACTATAAATTACCGTATCACTACCGTAATCGATAAGATACGCCGATTTTGCCGAGCAAGTAAATAAAGAGTCTGCTTTCGCAAAGGTAACTCCCATAGAAGAAACCAGAACTATCGTAAAAACAAATAAAACAAACTTACGTAAACTATTCATTCAAACACCTGAAGTCCATATCAGACTAACGATATTTTGAGCATCCGAATAAAAATTATGCAATCAAAAAGGAATAGTTCAGCGGTCTTAAAAACAATAATACGAATATAAACTGTGCAATAACGCTGATAATAATCAACGTCGCCGAAAACAAAAAGACGTAAAGCGGGTAATTTTTGATTTTTAAATTGCAATCCGAGAACGCCGTCTTATTATTAAAAGAGGAAATCGTCATAATAACCAGAGCAAACAACGCGATTAAGTTTTGAATGAGAACCCCGAAAATAAAGAGCATAATACCGGTAAAACCGAAATTTGAAATCAACGATATAAATATCGCTCCCAAAACGTAACCTTTGTATGCTATTATAAGAAAATTTATCGGCATTAAAAAAATAGCGTAATTTGTAAAATAAAATATCAGTAAACAAAAACAATCGGCAAAAAGTCTGTTTAAAAAAAGTTTTGAAATCTTACCGCCCGGCGATAATGAAACTACAAATATATTAACCGTGCTTTCGCAATAAAAAAATTTTTCCTGTCCTTTAGGCAAAACCGCGCCTAAAATAACAAATACTAAAAACACGGCAACAGTAATAATCGAAAGGATTTTTCTCTTTGAAATTAAGCGTAAAACGGTACGGATACTTTTAATATGACGATACCCCCACACATATCGTATGGGGGTAGTCGTTAAAATATTCTTAAATCATAATAATCACTATTTTTTATTATATAATCAACGATTTTTAATTATTTTATGATATTCGTAATATTAATTTTGCAACATTTTTTGTATTGAAATTCCAAAACCGCGAGTGGGATCGGAAACAAAAACGTGGGTAACTGCGCCTACTATTTTACCGTCCTGAATAATAGGACTTCCGCTCATACCCTGCACTATTCCGCCGGCGACTTCGAGTAGTTTATCGTCGGTTACGACTATAACGTAATTTCTGTTATCCTTTTTTTGATTATCTACCTTCGCTATGCTTATGGAAAATTCTTCGGGGATAATGCCGTCTATAGTCGTAATTAAGGACGCTTTGCCCGGGTGAGCGTCGCCTACTTCGATTTTGCCGAGTTTTGAAAGGTCGAATTTTTCGCTTATTCTTCCGGTTATTCCGACCGTCAGATTATGGTCAATATAACCCATTTTTGCATCGTTTAGAAACATTCCGCGTAGTTCTCCCGCATGACCTCTCGTTCCCCTTTCGATTCCGAAAATACTGCATGCATAAAGTTCTCCGCCCGAAATTTCTATGGGTTTTTCGTTTGCACCGCAAACGGCGTGTCCCAAAGCCATAAATTCAAGATTATCTTTTATAAAAGTTACGGTGCCTACACCCGTTAATTTATCTCTTAATAAAAGACCGAGTTTATACTTTCCCGATAAATCCTTTGCGGGCGTAATCTTTTTCAGAATAATCTCGTCGTTGCGTTTAAGAGAAAGGTCGAGGGCTTTTCCTTCGCAATTTTTAAGCGCGGATTCTATATCTTCGTACTCGTCGGTTTCCAAGCCGCCTAAACTTAAAATTATATCGTGAACGCGAATATCCGTATCTTTTGCCGGCGATTTTATTCCCGAATCCGTTACGACTTCACTTAACCCTATAACTTCAGCGCCTTTCGTGTCGATTGTAAAGCCTGCGGAAAAACCGCCGAGATAAACGGTTAAGGGTTTGGCATGCGCCTGTATGGATTGAGGTATTATTACGCAAAGAAGCAGTATCGCAAAGATATATAATTTCAGTCGTTTCAGTCGATTTGTTTTTTTCATTACAACTATCATGCGCAACGCCGTATTTTTTATTCGGAATAAGATAAATAAAAAGGTCGCAAAACGCGACCTTGACTATACCCTGTACTTTAAATACTGTTTTTAAAAGTATCTGCTCTGTTTATCAGTTCTTCGGCGTGAACAAAACCCGTATTACCCGACAAATTACCGCCGACAAGCCTTACGACTTCGTTAATTTTTCCCTCTTTATCGAGTTTTTTAACGTGCGTAACAGTCCTGTCGCCCTCCTCGCGCTTATAAATCAAAAAGCCGACGTCTGCCATAGCAACGATTTGCGGTAAATGGGAAATTGCTATAATTTGCCTGTCTTTCGCAATTTTGGCAAAGTTTTCGGCAACGACTTGCGCCGCTTCACCGCTTATACCGACGTCGATTTCATCGAAAATAAACGTTTCTGCGCCGAAATTTCCGCCCGTAATCGATTTTATCGCAAGCATAAGCCTTGACAACTCGCCACCGCTTATAACCATATCAAGAGGGTTAAGCGCCTCGCCTCTGTTTGCGTTGAACAAAAATCTGACCTGATCACGACCTTTAACCGAAAGAACTTCTCCGTCAAGCCTTGTAAACTCTACTTTGAAAACCGCGCTTTTCATGGCAAGTTCTTTAAGTTTTACCGATAAATCACGCTCTAACTTGTTCGCAACAAATTTACGAACGGACGTGAGTTCTGAATAAAGCGTTTCAAGTTCCGCAACGTTTCGTTGCCTGTAAGCGTTCAGTTGCTCGATTTGCTCCGCCCCTTTCAAAATTAAGTCAAGTTCGGTTCTGAAAGAATTTAAAGTAGAAATAATATCGGCGTAAGTCTGCCCGTATTTCTTTTTTAAAGAGCGGATAATTTCCAGTCTGCGTTCGATTTCTTCTAACTCCTCGGGATCGTAACTGTCCTCGCTGTCTTCGCCGATAAGCGCGGAAATATCGGAAATTTCGTCAAGACAAAACTCAAGACGTTCGGAAATTTTTTCATAGTCGTTACCGTACTGCGAAATCGACGCGATTTTTCGGGAAACATCGCTCAATACGTCCGTAACGCCGCCTTCGCCCGATAAAAAATCGTATGATTCCTGTAAAGCAGTCGTAATCTTCTCTAAGTTTAAAAGTTTCTTTTTACGTTCAAGCAGTTTTTCTTCTTCGCCGTCGGATAGTTCTGCGCTTTCAATCTCGTTAATCGCAAACTGAAGATAATCGATTTTTCTTTCTCTGTCTGCTTCGTTTCCTCCGAGCATCGATAGTTTTGTATCGATATCTTCAATCTGACGTAAAATATTGCGTATTTTCGTTTTCGGCAATTCAAGTTCGGACTGCGCCAACGTGTCGATAAGCGATAATTGATTCGATTCTTTCAACAATAAAAAATGGTCGCTTTGCCCGTGAACGTCAACGATAAGCGAGGTAATTTTTCTTAAACACGACGACGTAACGGGTTCGCCGTTCAGCCGTATGGTCGATTTACCCGAATCGTTCAGAGTGCGCTTGACAATGATTTCGTCTTCGTCGTCAAAACCACATTCTTTTAACGCGGCTTTAGCGGCAACGTTTTTAGAAACGTCAAAAGAACATGTCACCGTACATTCGGTTTCTCCGTGGCAAATCATCGATTTATTCGCCTTTTGCCCCAAAGCAAAATTAAGGGCTTCCAAAACCACCGATTTACCCGCGCCGGTTTCGCCGGATAAAACGTTAAGCCCCTTTGAAAACACTATTTCGGTCGCCCTGATAAGAGCAACGTTTTTTATCGATAAAAAATTAAGCATATATATCGTCGGTTTTGCACGAAAGCCGCGCAAAACCGACAAAAATACAAATTAAACCAACAATTCGTGCAAGTCGCGCGTAACTTTTTCGGCGTTTTCAGAATTCATCGTAACGACCAGAACGGTATCGTCACCGGCTAAAGTACCGACGATTTCTTCGATCCCTTGAGCGTCGATGGTAGCGGCAACCGCTCCGCCGTTGCCGGTTAAAGTTTTAACCACGACAAGGTTTTGAGCAGGTTCGATGGATATAACCGCGGTCTTGAACAAACTCAACAATTTGATTGAATCGTGTTGTTTGTCGTGAACGCGGGCATAACGGTACTTTTTAACCTTTCCGGACGTCTTGATAAGCCCTAATTCCTTGATGTCTCTCGAAATAGTCGCTTGCGTAACGGAAGTACCCTGCTCCGCCAAAAGCCTTATAAGCTCTTCTTGCGTGTTTACTTCGATTTTTGTTACTATGTCAAGTAACTGCTGTTGTCTTTTTGATTTGTCCATTTTACACCTCTAGTAGATCAATATTGCTCCATTTGTTTAGTTTTTCGGAAAGCCTTGAAAAAAACTTGTCCGATTTATTACAAATACGCGCAAACGAATCGCTTGCGGTAATTTTTACTATAGTTTCGGGTTTCAGGCAAGCCTCCATTTTTCCGTCGATAAAAAGCGCGCATTCTTTGGAATTACTTAAGACTTTAACTTCGGCGAGAGATTTTTGCGGATATACGATAGGCTTTGAATGTAAAGTATGGGCGCATATAGGCGCAACCACGTAAGCATTTACGTCAGGAACCATTATCGGACCGCCTGCGGATATGGCGTATGCGGTCGAACCCGTGGGCGTACTCAAAATAAGCCCGTCTCCTACGTACGCATCGACAAACTGACCGTCGATTTTTAAATACAGTTTAATGCATTCGCTGACGTTATCGACAAGATGATTTTTTGTAATAACCGCGTCGTTAAGGGCAAAAAACTCTTTATCGTTCACCTTAACCGACATAAACCGTCTTTCCGAAAAAGTAAGCGTTCCCGATAAAATATCTTCGACTAACGTAAAGACGTCGTCGGATTCATAGGAAGATAAAAAACCAAGACTTCCGGTGTTGATTCCCACAATGGGAATTTTTGAACCGGCAATTTTTGACGCGCGCAAAACCGTCCCGTCCCCGCCGAAAACAATCATAACGTCTATATCGTCGTTTCCGCTATCCGGACTTCCTTCGCAAATCACTTTATACGCGAGCGAATTGTCGCTCAACGATTTTTTTAATATTTCTATGCAATTTTCGGAACGGCAATCGTTCGCTTTATAGTATAGACCGATCATATTAACGACTTAAAAATTCACTGATATCACTATCAGACATATTTTTACCCGTCTTGCAAAGATAAACTACGTATTCGACGTTTTTATCTTTAAATTCGGGAACTTTTGAAATAGCAATCGTGTTAAACCCGAATCGTTTCGCGTTATTCAGAACGTCCGTCGTAACTCTTACGCGTAATTTTACGTCCTTTAATATCCCGCTTTTAGGTAAATTACTCTTACCGCACTCGAACTGTGGTTTAATCAAGGCTAAAAGCGTCCCTTTTTCGTCCAAAAGGTCCGAAAAAACGGGTAAAAGTAAATTTAAGGAAATAAAACTGCAATCCGCGGTAACTCCGTCGAGTTTTTCGCCGAAATCTTCTTTTTTAAGATAGCGCGCGTTTCTTTCGTCCATTACGACGACTTTATTGTTGCTTTTGAGTTTTTTATCGAGCAAATCTTTACCGACATCTACCGCATAAACTTTTTTCGCGCCCGCTCTTAACAGGCAGTCCGTAAAACCTCCGGTCGAAGCGCCTATATCGGCAAAAATCAAATCCGAAAGGTCTATTTTAAATTCGTCGAGCGCTTTTTGAAGTTTATATCCTCCCTTGGAAACGAACTCTAAATGCTCGGATACCACGATTACGTCGCTCAAGGAAACTTCTTTGGATACTTTAACGCAAATGGCGCCATTTATCGAAACAAGCCCCTTTTTTACGGCGTCCGCGCTTTTCGCCCTTGTCGTGAAATATCCGCGTTCGGTTAAAAATTGATCGAGTCGCATTATTCGCATCTCTCCGCGACAAAATCGACGAAAAGTTTCAAAAACTCAAAATCGCCGAGTTTATCGATGGTTTTATAGCACTTGTTTATCAAATTCAATTTTAACTTCAACGCGCGCTCGATTCCGAATTCGGAAACGAAATTCAATTCGTTATTCTTCTTGTTCGATTTTACGGAATAATCGATAATATCGTCGGTAATCTGGAACAGCAACCCGAAGTTCTCCGCAAAATCGATAAAATCAACGTTAATGTTTTTATCCGATAACGCAAGCGGAATCGTAAAACACGCCGTAAGCAACGCGCAAGTTTTGTTTTTGTATATATCGAGAACGGTTTTTTCGTCAGAGTCGGGTAAATACGCCGAGTCGAGCGCTTGTCCGTCAAGCATTTTTGCAGTAGCGTCGGATAAAAGCGAAAGAATCGTTGCGTCGCGCGTTTCGTCGCAATTTCTCAAACCGTTACAATAAGCAAAATTAAGTAAGTAATCACCTGCAAGCAATGCGCAAGCCTCTCCGTACGCCTTATGACAACTTTTAAGCCCGCGCCTGAAATCGTCGTTATCGAGCGGAGGCAGATCGTCGTGAATAAGACTGTGTATATGTACGCATTCGAGCGACAACGCATAAGGTAAAACTTTTGAAAAATTTACCCCGAGATATTCCGAAACGGCAAGCATAAGAACAGGTCTTACGCGCTTACCACCGCCGAAAAACGAATATCTTACCGCATTTTGAAGATTACCGTCGCAAAGCGTTTCATCAAATACTTTTAAAAAATAATCTTCGGCAATTCGTTTGTATTTATCGTAGTGAGATAAAAAATCCATTATGAATCGTATCTTCCGCCCAATGATTTCTCATAAGCCAAAAAAGTGTTGTACATGAGATACGCAACGGTCATGGGACCTACTCCCCCGGGCACCGGCGTAATAAACGACGCGACTTTTTTTACGTTTTCATAGTCAACGTCGCCGACTATACCCTCTTCCGTTTTATTTATACCGACGTCAACGACGACCGCGCAAAATTTAACCATGTCAGCCGTTACGAATTTAGGCTTTCCTACCGCGGAAATCAGAATGTCGGCGGTGGAAGTTATTTCCGCAAGGTTTTTGGTTTTTGAATGACACACCGTTACCGTACAATTTTCGTTAAGTAAGGCAAGCGCAAGAGGCTTACCTACTATTTTACTTCTTCCTATTACGACAACGTGTTTACCGCTCAGCGCGATTTTGTACTGTTTAAGCAAGTAAATTATTCCGCCCGGAGTACAAGATAAATAACCGCGCTTACCGACAACTAACTTGCCGAGGTTCGACGTGGTGAATCCGTCGATATCTTTCTCGGCTGGGACGAGTTCGGTCGCTCTTTCTTCGTCAAGATGCTTCGGAAGCGGTAACTGCACCATTACGCCGTGAACTTTCGGATCGTCAGATACCGCTGATATATATTTTTCAAGTTCTTCTTGCGTCGTTTTTTCGTTTAATTTAATGAGATTCCCGCCTATACCGACAGCCGCGCACGCCTTTGCTTTATTGCGAACGTATAATTCGGAAGCGGGGTTATCCCCTACCATAATAATTGCGAGATTACACTTCGGCGCGCCTTTTTTGTAATAATCGGCAAGCCTGACGCGTATTTCTTCCCGCAAATTTTGCGAGCCCTTTTTTCCGTCTAAAATTACCATAGCAAACCCTAATAATTATTCCGCAGGTGTCTCTATCATAGTTTTATATCTGGCAAAAATTCCGTTTACGAAGCCGAGACTTTTTTCGGTAGAATATTTTTTGCAAAGCGATAACGCCTCGTCTATAGCGACGATATTCGGCACGTCGTCGAAATACTTCATTTCCGTAAGCCCTATAATGAGAGCGCATTTATCGGTAGAATATACTCTTTCAAGCATATAATTTACCGCTAAATCGGAAATTACCCCCGTTATTTCGTCGTAATGAATTTTTATCGTATCAAGTAGCCTCGTTGCAAAAACTTTATCGTCGTCGCTAAGATTTGATTCTTCGAATAATTGATTTTTAAAGTCGTCATCGAATTCGCCTGTAAAATTGTACGCGTAAACGATTTTATAAACGGCTTCCCTTGCGTCTTTCCTCATAATTTCCTTGTATAGCCAAAAGACCGCAGACAACTGCGGTATTTTGATATTTATTCTGCTTCGGCCGATCTGTCTTCAAAGAAAACGTCGTCGATGTAAACGTCAACGTCTGCAATATGATATCTTGACATTTCTTCTACGGTTTGTTTGATGCCGTGCTGAATGTCAAAAGCCACGTCGGGTACGTTGTATCCGTATAAAACGCCGACTTTGACGGTAACGTGTATTCCCTTTTTGTCGCTTACGATCTTTATGCAATCTTTAAGGGCGCGTTTTCCGAATTTACCCGTTTTCAAGGAAACCCCTTCAACCGTTCCGACCGCAAGCGCCACAATACCGTTAATTATGCTTTCGTTATAGGTAACTTTGCCGCGGTTGTTTTCGTTTTGTAAGCGGATATCTGCCATAAAAAATACCACCCAGGATCCTTTTATCATAGTATAACATATTTTGCGGATTTTGGGTAGTGTTTTTTAACAGATTTTCCGAATATTTTTAACGAAAAATCAAAACGTTATAAATTCGGTTTACTTAATCGGCGTAATAGCGGTGACTTTATGAATTTTACAAAAGTTCAGATACCGAAACGACTTTGATTTATCGAAAAAAATCGATCCTTAAAGACATGAACTTCGTTGGAAAAAATCGGTTAATTTATGTAAAATCAAGTAACCGGCACTATCGTAACGTTGGTTGGATCAACGTTAAGTTCTTCCGCTAAAATTGTATAAATAACGACTGCGTCGTCCTGACTGAAATCGTTGTCCTTAACCAGAACGTTTACGCTGTCGCTCGTAAGCCCTATGGACACGACGGCATCCTCGAACCCTCTCGACTCAATAAGCGTTTCGATTAACAGTTCCGATTCGATAATTTCGGTAAGTTTTAACTTCATGTTAAGCGCTTCGGTTTTTGCCGACGCGTTTTCGGCATCGGCGCTGATTATTTCGTTTAACTGTACGAGTTGCTCAGACCGAGATTGACTTCTTTCGGTCTTATACTGCGCAAAATAAGCGGCTGTGGTTACGGTGTTATCATCCTGCTTATTTACACTGCCGGATAACACAAAATTAAAAACGGCAGTAACGGCAAGCAACAAAACCATACAGGACAAAATGATAATCTTTTTTTTCTTTGACATAATATTCTCCTTGTCATAATAATTTGCAAAATTAAAGATTTTATCTTTTATTTTTAAGATTTTTATGTTTATCGTTTCATTGTCAGAATTTGAATTTTATCGTCATTGATATTCAAAAATACCTTAGTTGCGTTAATCAAAGAAACCCTTACGGATAAGTTGTTCGCGCCTTCCGCCACGATAATTACACCGGTTATTTCAGGATAGTTTTCAGTTAAAATTACGGTTTTTCCGCCTACGGTAAACGGTTCTTCTTCGGTCGTACCGTTTTCGGTTTTTTTAACGGAAGCAAGCACCGTTTCCATTTTTGATTCAACAGAAATAATTACGTTAACCTTTCCCGCTCCGCTAACTTTCGATAAACTTTTAGTTAACTTGTTTTCGAGGCTACTGACGTATTCGTTCACCGCGTTAGTTTCGTTAACCTCGTTGCTTTTCATTCCGTTAAATACGATAAACAAGCAAACCGCCGCAAGAACAACAACGATTAAATATTCGATTTTAATTTTTGACAGTAATTTTTTTATACCTTTTTGCTCACTCAACTATAATCACCTCATCGTCAACCGAAAGCGTTTCTTTTAGTAAGCAAATTGTTTTTCTGGTTATATTTATATGCTCGCTTTCGTCCTTTATTCTTGATTTATTTAACTTTACTATTACTTTTTTTATTTTCGCGTTTAATAGGTCGTCGTACAATACAATATCGACGTTTTTGTACGGAATACCCTCTTTGTCTAAAATTTTTACGAGATATTCTTTAATTTCCTCGGTTTTCAGCGTATCAATCCGATAAACGGCGTTTTCGTCAATCGCTAAGTTCGCGTAGGAAAAGTCAAAATCAAAACTGTCGCTTACAATAACGGGTTTAATCATACAAGTTATAAGAACTAAGCAAAAAATTGTTTTAGATGTTTTTTTAAGCCTTCCGTCGGGCAAAATCATCTGACTTACGGCAGTAATAACCACTAACGCGGTAAGACTCAGCAAATAAGAGGTAAAACTCATATCTTCGCTCCCATAGAGCACATGGCTATAAGTACGGTAATTATATAAATTATTGCAGTAGCCGATAAAGCGGTCGCAAGATAAGTTGTTACGTCTGCAGTCGCTCCGATAAATTTTATTGTCGAGTCAGACGCTATCGATTGAGAAACTCCGGCTATAAACCTCAATGCAAGCGATAAAAAAATTATTTTTAATAAAGGTAACGCTACGATATAAACGATTGCTATAAGCGAAAATGAACCCAACGCGTTTTTAATCAATACGCACGAAGCGACAACTACGTCGAATCCGCCCGAAATCAAGCCGTTGATAAGCGGTACCGAATTACCCATAGCGTATTTAAGCGCCCTGAGTGAAACGCTATCGTAATTTGAAGCGCTTATCCCCTGCGCGGATACGAAAAAACAGAAAAACACGCTGCTTAGTCCGACAATCCACTTGAATAAACTCTTAAGGAAATCCGACATTCTATCGGTCTTGATTATCGGAGAAAAAGCATTTATCGCGCTAAAACACAGCATAAACAAAATTATCGGAAACAATAATTTTGCGTAAACAACGGAAATGCCGTTACACAAGAAAGATACGGACGGTTGAAAAATAGCCGCGCTTGCGGTTCCGCCTGACGCAGTCAATAAAGTCAACACTAAGGGAAACAATAACTCGATTACGTTGGTAAGTTGCTTTGTCACGTTGCGGGCTTGTAAATAAACGCCCGTAAATAAAGAAATTATTATCCCGGCAATAACTATATTACCGATATAGGTGCAAACAGTGGCTATATTTTCTTTTATTCTGTCCGATTTAACCGCTTCGACAACGGAAAGTAATATTATTACTATAAGTAAGCCCGCAAGCGACGGTATCAATATAGATATTTCAGAGTATATATTCTTTTTTACGTATTCACCCAAATCGGCAAAATCTTCTCTCGCATCACCGCCGATAAGTTTCTTAATTTTTGCGCCGAGGCTTTCGCCTTTTAGTAAGTCAAGTTCAGATAAAACATTTTCAAAAGCCGAAAGGTCAAGCGTTTCGATTACTTTATTTATTGCTTCGGCTATATTGTTTTCTTGATTAGTTTTTGCTTCAACGTATATAAAATCTGATATAAGTATTTTAGCAATGATAAAAAATATGATAATTACTAATATTTTTATTCTACTAAATTTTTTATCAATCCTATTAGGGAATTTATAACCGGCGTAGCCAGAAGCACAACTATAATTTTTCCCGCTAAAGAAACCTTGTCCGCTAAAGATTTTAAACCGAAATCTTCGATTATTCCTACGGCAAATTCTACTATGTAACATACGATCGTTATTTTTATTATCAATTTCAGAAGGTTACCGTCGATTCCGCCGACGTTTGCTATATTTTCGTAAATTCCGAATAACTCGCATAGCAAATTAACGACGGACATCAATATTACTATCCCCGCTACTATCGTTGCAAGTAGCGCTAATTCTTTGTTTACGGACTGCAGATAAACGATTATCACGGCAAAAATTAAGCCGATTACAACGATTTTTATTGCGTCCATTTCAATATAAGGTAAAAATGTCTTTTACCGATTGAAATAATTCCGCAATCAACGAAATCACTATCGATAAAACGATTACAAGCCCCGCTATACCCACGAGCGTAGCGATATCGTCCCTGTCCGATTTTTTTAGTATCTGGCATATAACCGTAATAAGAATTCCTATTGCGGCGATTCTGAAAATTATATCTACGCTCATATCAAATAATTATTACGTACAAAAGAGTTCCGCTCAAAGCGCCCATTTTTATGTAGAATGATTTGGATTTTTCATAAATCTTCTCGGCTTCGTTAAACTTTTTTCCGAATTTTTCAAGATAGAAATCAATCATATTTACAAAACCTTCCGTATCGTATTTTCCTAATTCCGAAAAAAATTCTGCAATTTCCTTTTTTTCTTCGTTACTTAGTCGCTTGTCCGTAATCTCAACGGGTTTGCCGTCAATAAAACTATTCGGACTAAGGTTCAGATTTACTTTCAGTTCGTCCGGAAGTTCTTCGACGTATTTGTCTATCGTATTGCTTTTATATCCGACGTCGCTTTTTAATTTATTGCAAAAAAACAATAATTGCTCGTAAACGTTCTTTTTGAATTTTTTTCTTTCGGACAATTTAAAACCTATAAGCGTCGTAGATAAAATCAATAATACTCCGAGAACAATTTTAATCATAACTTTAACACTTCAAGCACACGACCGATTTTTCCGTATGCCGACAAAATAATGCAACAATCGAAAATTTTTTCTTTCAATATTTTTTTATAATATGTCTTTTTAAGTAAATCGCCTAAATTTTCGGCATGAGCGGACGCCATTATTTTTACGCCCGACAAAACTGCCTTTTTTGCATTGAATATGTCGGTTTCTTCCGAAAGTTCATCGGTTATTATAACGTCCGGACGCATATTTAACACTCCCAAATCAAAACCGTAACCTTTTTTTGCGTAGGTCATCACGTCTGTTCTTTCTCCTACGTTAAACCTTCCCGAACCGAAAAATTCGTTTTTTTCGTCTATCAATAAAACGTTCAACTTGTAATAGTCGGAAATAATCCGCGCGGAATCGCGTAAAAAAGTCGTTTTACCTCCGCCCGGCGGAGCAACTACGAGTACGCTTTTTATACCGTTTAAAAAACAAGTGTTTTTTACTACCTCGGCGCAACCTGTTACTTCATGCGGTATTCTGATACAAAGGGAAGTAAAATCCCCTATGCTTTTAAGTTTATCGTCGTTATAATAAAATTTTCCGGTAAGACCTATTCTTTCTCCGTTGTCACCTGCAATATAACCCTTTCTTATCGTATCGGAATACGCGTAAACCGAACGCTTGGTAAGTTTTAAAACAATTTCTTCTATATCGGAGAATTTGACCTTATACCCGTTTGCGACAGGTACGTATTTTCCGTCAAACTGTACAAAAGCCGATTTGTTTGCCCGCAAACGAATTTCCGTCAACTTTTCCTGTTCTAAATTCAAAATAGGTATCAATAATTGATTAGGTAAATATTCAAGCATAATTTCTTGATATATTCTATTTTTTTAAAATAAGTTTAATTACAAAAAAATACCGCCGAAAATAAATTCGGCGGCAAAAAATGTCGATAATTATCTATTTTTATTTGATTTCAATGCGTTTAGAAGATTTTGGCGCTTCAACTTTCTTCATGACTTTAACTTTCAGAACGCCGTCTTCCATGTTGGCGCTGATATCGGATACGCTAACGCCTTCACCGACGTAAAACGACCTCTTGCAAGATTCGTAAGTTCTTTCGCGTCTTATAAATTTTTTGTTTTCATCGGTATTAGTTTCTTTGTTGGCGGAAATCGTAAGATAACCGTTTTCGAGATCCAACGAAACGTTTTCCTTTTTAAAGCCCGGTAATTCCATAGACATGTTATAAGATTCATTGTCTTCGGTAACGTCCGTTTTCATCAGTTTTGAAAAATGATTTTCACGTCTCGGCATGGCAAAATCAAAAAATTCATCGAAAAACGGGTCGTAATATACTTTGTTGTTCCTTGTAGTAAGTTCGTTATTGTTAGTTTTCATAATTAACACCTCTTAATATTATTGTCTAACGGGATTTTTCCCTTTTGACGCCTATATTATACTACCATATTTTAGCACTGTCAAGTGTTTACTGCTAATTTTTTAAAATATTTTTAATAATTTTATGATAAAATAATATGAATAATCTAAATAATTTAATACTGATAAAATTTTAGCGTAAAAACAATCAGAAACGTTGGTAAAACTAAAAACTTACTCTTTAATATATTTCTTTAATATATAAAAATTATCAGATAAATAACTATGATTATTTTTAAGATAAAAAAATACCGCTCCACTTAGGAACGGTAAATATTTGAATGCGGCAGCTCCTTATCCTTCCGTGTCGTTGCCGACAAAGTACTTTCAGCGCAATTGAGCTTAACTTCTGTGTTCGGGATGGGAACAGGTGGGTCCT
>CAKQWM010000002.1 GCA_934278995.1 uncultured Clostridia bacterium | reverse complement strand
TTTTAGCGGCTGACCGAAGACTTTTGCAAAGCACCGTCTGTACTTTTCCTTTTTGCTTTGCAAAAGTCAAGAGGAAAATCTCTCATCCCCAGCCAAGAAAAAAAGATAGGTTTTCCTATCTTTTTTTCTTATTCGGGAAAGTTAAAGAGAGATTTGAACTAAAAGCGTTAAGAAAAAGCGCGTTGCTCCGCGCTTTTTTAGCGGCTGACCGAAGACTTTTGCAAAGCACCGTCTGTACTTTTCCTTTTTGCTTTGCAAAAGTCAAGAGGAAATACCAAAAATATTTGCAACTTGTTATTTCTTGATATTGATTTTTTGCGAAATAGCGGTTTGTCAAACTACAATATACGACAAAAGAACCTTTCAAAGGATTAGATAACCCGTTGAATTACCCTTGACAATTACAGATTATCGTGTAAAATAAAATCAGACTTTATTTTGCTCAATATTGTTTGCGAGAGTTGTATCAATGTATATAACAAGACATCTTAAAAACGAAGTAATAAAAGCGTCAAAAAACAAATCGAACCCGGTATAATTTTGTGTATGAGCGACGAATTGATTTCATATAGCAGAAACGCCTGGTTCTTACCTGTCTCGATTATATAATAACGACTTTTCGATTTTATTTTCGGTGTAAGGTAAACGGAAAAAAATCGACTCCGTCAAAGGTAGAAATATTACACAAAACATCAGTTAATCGACCTATAGACGGGCTTTTGTTATTTTTTATACCGAAAAATTTTAAAATGACTCGGTTTATAACCAACGTTAAAAATGACGCGGTAAAATACGGCTAAAATTATTTCGCAAAACTTCGTTTAACCGTCAAAAGCGATTTTTTATATTGACGATTTCGGGCGCGGTTTTAAATGTCCTCCACGTTTATTTTGCTTTCATCCGCTTTTAAATACTTGCAATCTTCTGTGTAATCGCGGTTTTTAAACGATAAAGTTACGTATTTATCAAAGCCCTGCACCACGGCAAAGACAATCGTTTCGTTTTCCCCTTTCTGAACGTTAAGAACGTTAATGACTTTAAAGCCTTTTTTGTCCTTTACGGGAACAAACGCGTCTTTTTGAAAAAGCAAACGGACTTCTTTTTTGTTTCCGAGCGGGCGCGAAAGCCTTAGTTTTACGCCGCCGACGGCTACAACGCCGTCTTTTTTCTTAATCACCCTTGCCGTACAGAAATTCGGGTATATTCTGTAATCGGCAACGGCGATATCGTATTCTTTCGTTAAAAAAGACAAATCGTCGTAATTAAATACGATTTTACATTCGGTAGCCATGTCGTTTGATTTTTTAAAAATATCGTTAACGTTTTCTTTCGGTAACGATATTTTTTGATTCAACAGCCCGAAAACGGCGTAATTTTCGTCCTCGTATAAAGGTTTGGCGGGTAAAACGGCTTCGTTTTCGCAAGCGGTTTTATCCCCGTAAACAGCCGTGATTTTATCCGCGGAACATTTTAGCAACGCTTCTCCCGTTTTTAAGACGCCGTCTTTAAGTTCTCCGTAAGAAAAAGCCGTATCGCTTAAAACAAAATTATTATCATTCAATACGCACGGTAATTCCACTACGGATTTATACCCGCAAACCGAATTTCCGTCTTTATCAAAAAAAGCGGTTTGTTGCGCGTCTGAAACGCAATGAACGGTATCCCCTTCAGATAAAGAAACGGTTTCTTTCAAAAACGGAGGAAGATAAAATACCTCGTCGTGAGACACTATGCTTTCACCCGAAAAAACCGCCGTATATTTGCGGACATTTTCAAAACAAACCAGCGCGACTTCCTCTTTAAAAGGATAATCGAAAACCTCTTTCGTTTTTCCGAACTGCAAAATTTTGCCTTTCGACATTACCATCGTTTTGTTACCCAACGTTTTAGCGTCGCCGGCGTTGTGGGTAACGTATATGTAAATACTTTCGGGAAAAGCCGTTTTGGTTTCCGCAATCAGTTTTTTATACTCGACTTTGGAAACGATATCGACGTTTGAAAGCGGTTCGTCGAAAAGCACCGTTTTCGGCGTTTTAACGAGAGCGCGGGCGATGGCTGTTTTTTGCCGTTGTCCGTAACTTAATTCTTTAGGGAAAGCGTTCGATATGGATTTAAGCCCCGTCTTTTCCAAAATTTGCCAAGTTTTCGCGCATTTTTCGTCGTATGACATTTTATATTTTTTGAGTGAAAACATCACGTTTTCAAAAACCGTCATATTAGGAAAAAGCGAAAACTCCTGCGATACGAATGCAACGTTTCTTTCTCTTACCGAAACGTCGTTATAAACTTCGCCGTCGCAATAAATTTCACCCGAACTTACCTCTATAAGCCCTGCCAAACATTTCAGCAACGTTGTTTTTCCGCAACCCGACTCACCCATAACGGTAAGAAAATTCCCTTCTTCAAGTTCAAAGGAAACACCGTCGAGCGCGAGCGCCGCGCCATAATATTTACGTAAATTTTTAACGATAATTTTTGCCATACTCAGATTTTATTCCTCGCCTTTTTCGGGCGTATCGGAATTTATTTTCTTAATTTCAGTTTTTATTATCGAAGGCGTTTCTTCGGAAATCGGAGCAAGCCCCTTACGATAAAAGTCCGGATAATTTTCGCGGTTTATATGATAATCGAACACGAAACCTGTGAATAAATGCCATATAACGGCGACGTGGACGAAACCGAATATAGAAAAAAGAAACACCGCGACGAGATTAAGCGGTAAATAATTAAACCCGCATAAAACGATGAAGGGAAAAACGGTTACGCAAAGCGCGCCTATGCTTTTCCAAAAATATTTTACGGCGAGCAAAAAGGAATTTTTAATCGCGCTAAGGGTGGATATGCGATAGGTAGAACAAAGATTGATCGCAAACATCAGCCCCGCGCAAAGTAAAACTATCGCAAAAGTAAGAAGAGCGTACAAAAATACAAGTTGCCACGTGTCGAAATCGGTGAATTTTAACGCCGTAAAAGCGAAATCGAACAAACACCACGCGACCGACGTAATTATCCCTAATACGATAAATTGACCGACAGAAAGTTTTACGCCTCTGAAAAACGCGCGATTTACCGACGTCGGCATACCCCAGCAAAGATTACGCGAAACGTACGCCGTCCCCGCAAAGCCTATAAAAGACACCGCCCCGAAAACTATCGACAACGGGTATTTTACGGTTACCAAGAACCCGACGAGTTGTTTTTCTGCCTCTGCGGTTTCACCGAACTTCGACTGATACGTCAAACATAAAACGCTCCAGCATAAAAAAGGAAGACAAAATAACAGCGTCCATAAATTAAGCAGAAACAGTTTGTTCAGTTGAGTACGAAGAAGTCTTTTGTACACGTCTTTTCGCGTGTAAGGAAGATCACTTACGGTAAAATCTTTTTTTCCGCCGTCCCCGTACATTATTTTTTTAAAAAAATCCGACATAAAATTCTCTTTTAAGTTAATATACGCGCCAAAAAATCCGCGTCTATCCACAAAACGCCGTTATTTTCGTCCGAATCGTCGTATATATACAGATATATACGGATCCGAAAAATCTAATACGGAAGTTTCCCCGTATAATATGAAATAATTTTAGCACAATTAAAGCAAAATTGCAACCGCAAAAAATAATCGGTTTTTATTTAAGGAACGTTTAATGACCTTTATAAAAACCGAAAATAAAAATTTAAACAAATAATCCCGTAAAGCGTATCGCGCCGACGATATTAAGCCGACGTTTTTTTATATAGCGGCGATATAACCTGAAAAATTCGTCTGAGCCTGAGCCGTTACCTTTTTTTTACTAAGCGTGGCTTTTTAGGGCTTAATATTAGTTTAAGCGTATCTCAAAACAGGCTTATAATCGGCTTAATTAAACATAAAAAGAGCCGATAACGGGCTTATAGCCCTACTTTTTGGATAATTTATCTTTAAGAAGCAATATAAATATTCCGCCTTGAACGGGACGGTTTCTGAAATCTTTTATAAGCCCCGTTTCAACGTGATATAAGTCGCCGAAGGGTGCCCTTGACGGCGAGGTTTTTAAAAACTCGGCAACGCCTTTATACAAAGCGCGTTGTTTTTTTGCGTCGCCGGATAAAGCGGCGGCGTAAAGTATCCAATCCGTCTTGGTTAAATCGTATCTGTTATCGAGCGGGACGCTTAAACGTTGCGTTTTCGACAGATAATAATCGACTTCGTTTTCTCTCGTTTTTTCGTCAAACAAACCGAAGCCGAACAAAACGTCGTACGCCATATTGTATTTCAGACTATAAGTATTCTCTCCTCCGTCGTACGTAAGCGGAAGATGTTCAACGCCTTTAAAGTGCGCGTAAAACTCGCAAAGATATTGTTCAAGTCTTAATTTCGCGCGTTTTGCGTCGGCTTTTTCGCCGAGTTTTTCGGAAATCAACGAGAAGCATTTTACGGCGACGATTGCTTTCGCCGATAATCCCACGTTTTTATCGAGGCGTTCCACGAAGTCGTCCGTGCAAAGTTGTTTTTCGGGAATCAATCCCGCGCGGTCTATGTAGTCGTACCATTTTTTAAGGTTATCGTAATGTTCTTTCAAAAAGTTTTCGTCGGCGCCCGATACTACGGAAGCGTAACTTGCGATAATCATATTGCTACACTCTTCAATGGGCATCTGACAATCGAAATTATAAATTTCCGCGTTTTCGGGGAACTGGTAAACCATAGGATGGCTTACTATAATACCGCTCTGGCGATTGCGCCTGAACATATTAGACACGTATCTGTCGTTTTTTTCGGCGCAACCTTTAACGGCGTAAACCTGTCCTAAACAATAGGGATAGGCGCCTGCGTCGTGCGGGGCAAAATCATACTTCCACACGGGCATATCGGCAAAATCGAATATAGGCGTAAGCATACCTTGCACCAAAGACGGGTTATATAAAAGAAACAGCGGCATGGACGGATAAGTAATGTCTGCGGTGGCAATGCAACCGTTGCTGTGACATTCCTTGGATAAAAACAGCAATTGACCTTTTTTATTTTCAACCGCTTTATGCGCGCCCATCGTCTGGCGGAGCGCCGCCATGCACAAAAGACGATAATCGTCGTCGTAACCGAATAACCGAGCGTCGAGATCTTTTTCAAATCCGGAAAGTTTTTCAAGAGTTTCTTCGTATCCGTTATATGCCTCGTCAATGGCGTTAAAAATGGTTTTTCCGTTACGGAAGTAATATCCCTTCAACCATTCGCCGAAATAAAAAACGGAACATAAGTCATCAAAAGCGACGGTCATTTTGCCTGAAAGAGGTTTTAACCCTACGCCGTGATACTCGTCGAACCCGGCGATATACTTAGGTTCGTTTTCTGCGTAACGATACTCTATATCCCCGTCCGATAAAAACCGTTCAAAATCGCTTTTTGCAAAGAAGTAGGCTTTTTTTGCGGAAATATAAAAATATCCCCAGTCGGAAGCAAAACTATCCCCCGTGTGCGACATGGGGTGCTGTCTGTTAAGCCCGAAAAACGCCGTCTGGTAATTTTTTTCTTCAAAAACCCCTCCTATAACGAAATCCTGTACGCGGTCGTAACAATAATTTTCGTAAAGGGAAAGCGCTACCGTAACTTTATTCAACGATTTTTTCGGCGTCAGATTATAAGAAAAATAGCAAACGGGACGCGCCGACAGTTCTATATCGGTAGGTATAAGAGGAGAAACGAATTTTACCGTAAGTAAAAATAAATCGCATTCAAAGTCGTACTCGGTACTAAACGCGGTTACTCTCAGATCTGTTTGTTTTAGGGGTTTTACGCCTTTTACTACCCCCAAAAAGGAATAGGATAAGCCGTCAACGTTGATTATCCCGTAAGTTTTTTTATCTTTGCCGTTCCAAAAAGAGGTGTCGGTTTGGTTAAGAACGTCTCCGCACGACCAGATAGAGAAAAACGGATCGTTTACAAATAACGGGTATGCGGGCAACAATCTTTCGTTCATTCTGATGTTCTCCAAAGTCTGATAGAATCTTTTCGTCGCCGTTTTAAAGCCGCTCGTAACTTTAAAGCGGCTTTGCGACGTTTATACGTTGTATCGCAAACGGCGCGTAAAAGCGACGAATTTGCGACAATGAGTTTTCGGTTTTTATTTTTTAATAAACAGTTTTGCAATGGCGAACATTGCCACCGCAATTAAAGATATATCCGCCGTAGCGGCTTTACAACCTCTTTTTTCGGAGGGGGAAGGCGTGGGATCGGGATTCGGTTTTTCGTCCTGTTGAGCCTTTACAAAGGTTGCGGAAACGTTTATATCCTCTTTAACCTCCAAAGTGTAAACGGGATATTCGTACGAAGTATCCGCCCTGACTTCTACGCCGTTTACGATTACTTTATCGAGTTTATAGCCTTTTTCGGGCTTAAACGTGAAAGTAACAGACTCTCCCCTGTAAGGTAAACGTTGAGCGTTCGTGCGGTAAATTTCGCCGTTTTCGCAAGACGCCGTAACGTTGAACTTGGGAATTAAACTAAACACGACTTTTAAGATAACATCTTTATCGGGCATTTCAAAGCGAACGACGTTACCTACTTTTATCCGTGTAACGTCCTCTTTTCCGCCTTCGGCGTTCAGAAATTCGTAAGAATCGAATTCGTAGCCCGTGTCCGGCGTCAAAGTAACTGCAATATTCGTTTTAGGAGTCGCGCGTCTGGAAATCAGATCGCTTTTTCCTCCCCCGACGACTTCAACCTTGATTTTCGGGAGCGCGCCGGAAACCGCCTCTATAAACTTTTCGGCAAAATTTTCGCCTACTTTCAGCATATCGGGGACGTTGTAGTGGTGATTGTCCGTTCCGGGAAGGGTTACGAAATCATTATCGATTAAAAGCACGTCGGCGTCGTTTTCGGCGACCTGATCCATCTGAGCGCGCACGACGTCAACATATTTGGCGCTTTCCACTACCGTTTTATACTTTGAAGGAATTTTTGCTACGACAACGCTAAGTTCCGACAAATTTTGCGAAGCGATAATCGAAATATCCTTGCGCATATCGGAAATCATCGTGCTTAAAAGTTCGGCGTAAATTTTGGACTTTCCGGCGCTCTGGCTTTCGCTTTCGCCCTGCATCCAAGCAATCCCCTTGATTATCGGATTATATCCGTTATCCTTATAAGCCTCGACGCCTTGTTTTACGACCTTTAAAAAATTGTTGTAACAAAGCCCCGTGAGGCTACTGCTTGTTTTGCCGTATTTTGCAATAAGAGACGGACTCATCCAGTTGCCGTACTGACTTCCTGTGGAAGAATTGATTTCGTCGTATATGGCGGTACCGCCGGCGGCGTATTTTATAATACCGTACTCTTTCCCGGCAACTCCGTTATCGGTAAAATAACGAGCCATCCCCATCTCGGGGCCGAACGTGTTGTTTTTAAGTTCGCGGGTTTTGCCGGTAGATTCGGCTCCTTTTCCGAGTTTGACAGTTCTGAACGGTATATCGACAGGAATCGCGCTGTCTTTGTTACATTCCACGTAGCCGTAATATTTTACGTTCTGAAACCCCGAAGCAATGCGGGGATCTTTATCGATTTCGGCTTGTTCTTCCGCGGAATCCACCTGAGTGTATCCTACGGCGTTACTTTGCCCCGCAATAAGGTAAACCTCTATATCTTTAAGAGAGGTTTCGTCTGCTTTTGAAAAAGACACTTCTGTCCCTCCGATAATCGCAGTAATTATAAGTGCCGTAACGGCAAGCGTTGCAAAAAATTTCTTCATGGAAATCTCCTCGTTATTAATTCTTTTTCGCCTCCGATCCGAACGCTTGAAAGAAGTTTTCATACCTTCGTTCCCTCCCCGAAGGGAGGGAGCAAGGTATTTTTGTATGCGAATTGTTTTTTAAAGTCGCCTTTAAACTTTTAAATTATTTTTTAGCGGCGACAAGCGCTTTAAGTTGATTTTCGGTAATTGCGGTATCGTATATAGTTACGTTATCGTAAACAAGTACGCCGTCGTTATACGCCCACGTTTCTCCTATGTAAGAGCCGAAGCAGATGGTTTGCGTACCGAAGTCGGTATCGGCAGCCAAAGTTCTTTCGTGCATCAGAACGTCGTCAACGTAAACTTTAAAAGACGTACCCGCTCTTACCACGGTATATTTATGCCAGCCGACCAGATTGGTTCTCGCAGACGGGAAATTGTTGTTTTTGTCATTATTGATTTTATACGTAACGTAATGACCTTTCGTATCTTTACGAGCCGCCAACGCAATTTTACCGTCGGGATTTTGCTTGTCGTAAGCGGAAGTTGCGAATATCTGAGACGAATTACCTTTAATTACGGCTTCGCTGCTTGCGTAAACCCAGGAGGATATAGTGAAATCACCCTTTCCGAGAGCATAATCCTTTATTAAAAGATAGGAACCTTTTTTGTTGTTTGTGGCAAGCGCGCCTTCTTTATCGCCGTCGATGCCGTCATTAAAGGTATTATTGTCGGTGTGAACGAATTCCGTTCCGTTTTTGCCGTTACTGTCGAGAGTAATGGTTACCGTGTCCAAAGTAACGGTATCGTTTGTACCGCTGTTTTGAACGGTTTTACCGGTATAATCTACCTTTACCGCGGCTTTTGCTAAAACACCGCCGACGAACAGAGTATATTCGCCCGTGAAGCCGTTGACCGTGGCAGTAAGCGTTACGGTTCCCTCTTTTAACAGAGTAACTTTACCGGTCGCGTCTATCGTTGCGATTTCTTTATCGTTGCTATCCCACGTAACGGTATAATCGTTCGGCTTCGGCGTAACGATTGCCGTAAGTTGTACCTCGTCGCCGACGAAGGCTCCGCCGGGACCTTGTATTTCAATCTGCAAGGTGTCGGATATAACTATCGTATGTTCAGTTACTATGCCGTCCGCGGTAGCCGTAAAGGTTGCCGTACCCGCCTTAAGCGTACTGACTTTACCCGTCTGGTCTATGGTTGCGATATCTTCGTTCTTACTCGCCCAGGTAACGGTTGTCACCGTAGCGTCAGACGGCTCAATGGCTGCGGAAAGTTGCACCTCGTCGCCCAAAAACGCCGTTTTGGCTCCGCTTACGGTAATTTGCGTAACGGGTATGTTTTTACTCAGTTTAATCTTAAACGTGTCTAAAACTTCCGTTCCGCGTTTTACGGATACGGTTACGCCGTCTTTATATTCGGGCTGTTTTTCTTCGGGTACGGAAATTTTATATATTCCGCTTCCTTTTTCCGTTACGTACTCGTTATCAAAGGTCAAACCTTCGTATGCCGTGAAGGAATTGTCGAGTTGGAATTTAGACTTAATTGTAATTTCGGTTTGATAGTTTCCGTCAACGACGTCGGGACTGCCCAAAATAACGTCGTTAATCTTTTCGATTATACCGAAAGAAGATTTTTCCCAACCGTAGTATCCGAGGTCGTCAAACGTCAGGTAATTTGCAAGATTAAAGAAGTTCTTCTGAGCCATACCGTAGCTGTTGCCGACCGCTGATTTTATGTTTTTATCTGCGGCGGCGTCCGCTTCGTTAGGATAAATCATGCTTAATCCGAGGAATTGAACGCTTTCGGGTTTTTGACTAACGCCTAAAGTGGCATAAGGTATAAACGCCTCTACGGTATATCCGTTTTCAGTCGCTTTAACGACGTAATATACTTCTAACGAAGCGTCGTACGTCCAGGGATAATTACCGCTTTCGTTACCGTTATAATAGTTTGTAAAGTTTTTGCCGTTTTCTTTATGCAGATAGAAGCGGAAGTAATAAGTGTTGGATTTCTGAGTTGCGGAACCTGCTACCTTGGTATCGCCAAAGCAGATAAAGTCTTCCACGCGGCTTTGTTTGCCGACAAAATTATCCGTTACGTCGTGGGTTATATATAATCCGCTTTCGCCCAACACGACTTTGGTAAGGTTTTTAACGGGGTTGGTCGCCGTATTATTGTTGTATTTTAACGCGTCGTTATGTAACGCATACTTGCCCTGATATAACGCGTCGGTTAAATCGCCGTCTATATTGGCTTCCGCAACTAAAACCGTTACGCTCTTTTCCACGCCGTTTCCGGTGGTTGCTTTAATTACGACGGAACCTAATCCTACGCCCGTTACGACGCCGTTTTCGTCAACCGTTGCGATTTGGTCGTTTCCGGTCGTCCAGGTTATCGTCTTATAAGCGTTTGCGTCGGCAGGAATATAAGTAACGCCGAGATTCAATTGCCCGCCGACGACGGTATATAAATTGCCGTCGATCGTTATATCCTGTACGGGGATATCTTTTGAAAGAGCGATCTTAAACGTACCTAAAACTTCCGTTCCGCGTTTTACGGATACGGTTACGCCGTCTTTATATTCGGGCTGTTTTTCTTCGGGTACGGAAATTTTATATATTCCGCTTCCTTTTTCCGTTACGTACTCGTTATCAAAGGTCAAACCTTCGTATGCCGTGAAGGAATTGTCGAGTTGGAATTTAGACTTAATTGTAATTTCGGTTTGATAGTTTCCGTCAACGACGTCGGGACTGCCCAAAATAACGTCGTTAATCTTTTCGATTATACCGAAAGAAGATTTTTCCCAACCGTAGTATCCGAGGTCGTCAAACGTCAGGTAATTTGCAAGATTAAAGAAGTTCTTCTGAGCCATACCGTAGCTGTTGCCGACCGCTGATTTTATGTTTTTATCTGCGGCGGCGTCCGCTTCGTTAGGATAAATCATGCTTAATCCGAGGAATTGAACGCTTTCGGGTTTTTGACTAACGCCTAAAGTGGCATAAGGTATAAACGCCTCTACGGTATATCCGTTTTCAGTCGCTTTAACGACGTAATATACTTCTAACGAAGCGTCGTACGTCCAGGGATAATTACCGCTTTCGTTACCGTTATAATAGTTTGTAAAGTTTTTGCCGTTTTCTTTATGCAGATAGAAGCGGAAGTAATAAGTGTTGGATTTCTGAGTTGCGGAACCTGCTACCTTGGTATCGCCAAAGCAGATAAAGTCTTCCACGCGGCTTTGTTTGCCGACAAAATTATCCGTTACGTCGTGGGTTATATATAATCCGCTTTCGCCCAACACGACTTTGGTAAGGTTTTTAACGGGGTTGGTCGCCGTATTATTGTTGTATTTTAACGCGTCGTTATGTAACGCATACTTGCCCTGATATAACGCGTCGGTTAAATCGCCGTCTATCGTAGCCGCGGTTACGTAAAACGATACGCTTGCGGTTACGTTGTTGGAAGTTTTTGCCGTAACGGTTACCACTCCTTCTTTCAAACCGGTTACCCGACCGTTTTCGTCAACCGTCGCAACCGCAGGGTTATCTGCTTCATAGGTCAACGCGGTATCGGTTGCGTCGGCGGGTAAAACGGTTGCCGTAATATTCGTCTTTTGTCCTACGGCAATGTATTTATCGTCGCAGTTTAACGTTACGCTTTCGGGTAAAACGGTTACTTTGACGGTTACCGTTGCGCTTGCGCCTTGCCCGTCGTTGGCGGTTACGGTTATCGTTGCAACGCCCGCTCCGCGCGCTACTACCCTTCCTTTAACGACTTCGGCAACGGAAGCATCGCTACTTTGCCAGTTAAGACCTTTGTCGGTGGCGTTTTCGGGCGCTACGAGGGCGGTAAGAGTAACGAATTCTCCTACGTCAAGCATTACTTCGCTTTCACCTTCGATGGTTATGGTATCGACTTTGACGAGTTTATCGATAACTTCGGTTTCTTCATGTAAACAAACCGAACAAGTGCGTTTTTTAAGACCTGTCGATTCATAAGTCGGTTGCGTCGTTACCTGATAGTCTCCGAACAAGTGTTCTGCCTTATCTTTAATTTCTTTGCAGACCGAACATTCGCGCCAGTGTTCGGTTTCGTTCTTTTTCCAATCCTCGCTCCATTCGTGATTTAATTTAGCGATGGGACGATTTTCCTTGTGTTCGGGGTTTATCTTGCAAACACGCGTTTCAACGCCTTCTTCCGAGCAAGTGGGAGCCTTTGTTTGTTTCCATTCGCCCCAGTCGTGATTGCCGATTTCGCCGTACGGCTGACCGCAGACTTCGCAAATTGCCCGATCACCGCAAATTGCTTTTCCTCCGGTATGCGCAGCCTTATCGCGTATCTCGTCGCAATCGGTGCAGGTATGCCAGTGTTCGGTTTCGTTATACGACCACGGCGTATCGAAATTATGCACGTGCTGAACGGTACATGCCGCAAGCGCGAACGACATAACGATTGCGAGCGCAAACGTTACGATTGCCAATGTTTTTTTCATCTGATTCCTCCTTAGATGAATTTATTTTTTTATTTGCCTTGCAAATAATTTAGCCTTTGACTCGCCGTCATTGTTTATCTTTCCCGATAATAAGGACGGCATAAAAATTATTCGGCGTACTCTTTGTAGAGCGCTTTAACGTTGTTTTCGCCCAACGCGCGGTTAAAGTAACATACGTTATCGAAGGTTATATTGCTGTCGCTATAAGTAAAACTATCGCCGATAAACCCGCCGAAAGCAAGTATGTTTCCGCCTAAATCGGCGTTGTCCGTCATGGTAACGGTGTAAACCTTACGCGTGTTGAGATAAATAGTCAGATTGTTCCCCTTTCTCGTCATGGTGATAAGATTCCATTTTCCCGCCTCGAAGGGAAGAGATTTTGTCTTTTCGTCAACGGTGGTGCGGGTATCGCCGAAGTAAGAAAACTGCAGGGAGTAAACGGAGCCTTTACGCATCGTAAGATAGAAACCTTTTTCCTTTTTGACGCCGTCAACGCCCGTAGTACCGAACAGCATCGTGCTGTTGCCGGAAGATATAACGGTGGATGCGTCTATTTTTAACCATGCCGATACGGTGAAGTCGGTCGTACCCGTCGTTACTCCTTTCAAAAGGGTGTAAGCGCCGTTACGGTTATTCGTAACGATTGCTCCGTTTTGATCGCCGTCGATGCCCGTTGTAAAGACGGGGGCGGCAACGTTTAAAAATTCCGTGCTGTTACGCTCCGAATTAAGTTTAACCGTCGAAATTTCAGCGGAAGAATCGGTGCCTGTATTGACCAAAACGCCGTTTTTATAATCGACGAAAATATTCGCGTTGGACCTTGAGAAAATTTCAAAATACAAAGTGTATTCCTCTCCGTCGATCATTATTACGTCGGAGTAAGGTTTAGCAAATTTGTTTTTATCTTTTTCAGGAACGGTTATGGTATAACCGCCGCCCTCTTTCGCGCTTATATATTCGTTAAGGAAGTAGAACTCATCTACCGTAAGAGGATTGTTTTCGTCGTCGGTAACGTAAAAGTCTTTGACGTAATTGCCGTTTGAAAAATCTTCGTCGGTAATTACTATATTGTCGAGTTTGACGGATTTACGAATATATCCGTTTTCGCCGAAAGACAGATAGTTGTCGATATTCCACACGTATCTGTTGCCGATAACCGTGTCGCCGTCAACGTTGGTAACTTTCGTAGCGCCCTCTTTATAATAGCCGTAACACGAGAGGACTTTGACTTCGTCCCACGAGGAAGTAAAGGATAACGACGAATAAGGAACGTAAATTTCCAGATTGTAACCGGTTGCCGTTATCTTTCCGATAACGTTGATTTTAAGTTTTGATTTACCGGTAAGTTCCGACCAGGCAAAACCGCTGCTGTTGGGGGTGTTGTAGGCGTAAGTCTTATAGGTATTGCTTTGCGGATAATATCTTATCTGCCAACTTCTGCCCTTTTTGCATACGTCGCCGAAGGTAAAGTAGGTTTCCGTATGGGTACCCGATTGAATGTTTCCGTCGGTAACTTCCACCATTATATATACGCCTTTTCTTGCGGGCTTCGCGCGGGTTATCTGACTTGCGCCGTTTAACGTACTGCGCGATATCTTAGCCCCGTAATTATCGTCGGCGTAGCCGTCAAGGGTTACGGGCGCGTATAAAATTTCGGCTTTCTGGGTTACCCCTAAATAAGTAACGGAGTATTCCATACCGTCGATAAGTTCGTTGATTTTATTTTTGGGAACTGCAATATTAACCGTATTATCTGCGTTTTTGGTTAACTTAACTATAGACGGAACGTTCCAGACCGCGTCAACGGCGCTCTGAAAATCGTTAAGCCCGTTCTTGTCGAAGTTGGAGGTTGCAGAAACCGTAGCAACGTAGTTGTCGCCTTGAATTAAAGCGTCGCTTAAATGGATTGCCGGCGCGTTAAGTATGGTAGGTTCTTTGCCGTCGAGATCCACTATGCCGTCGTTGCAGACTACTTTGTAAGAGTCGGGTTGCTTCAGGTCGCAGCCGGGGGTACCCGTCCAGGTACGCTCTCCCCCGCTCGCGCTTTCCGTTTCGACGTGGTTGAAAGCGGGCATATAGCGTACGTAACCGCAGTTACCGACGCCGAGAGTACTCCATGGAACGAAGGCTTCGCCAACGTAACCTTGGCATAAACTCGTGTTAATGTTACCCAAAACCGTCGAAGCGCCTTCCCATTTGTAAACCCATTGACGATACTCCGGCTTGCCGTTTATCATTGTAAGTCGCCAGGAATTGGTTGATTTTTGTATTTCGCCGTCAATTCCCGTAGGAGCAAGACGAATGTTGTAGGTTTCGGTATCGCTGTTGCCGAAACCTCTTATATAAATTTCGGATGAGGAGTTTCTCGACGCGGCGCGTTCGGAGTTGTAATAAACGGCGTAATCGTTGACTATTATACCGAAGTACACGCCGAAATCGGAAATGTAGGTCATAGTCGTCATTGTTACGTCGTCGGAGACCTTGCTTTTAATAGTGAACGCAGTCTTTTTTGCGTCTTGCCAGAAAGGTTCGTCCAAAACGCCGTCGATAACGACGCCTTCGTCTTTAACCAGGGCTTCGACTTTGTCGTTTCTTTTTTCAAAAGAGTATTCGGAGAAGGTATAACTTACGCTCGTTGTGCAAGCGAGCAATAACGAGGTAGCAAACACCAAGGATAAAATAAGTATGGGAATCAATCTGTTTCTTTTCACGTTATTTCCTCCTACTTACCTAAAAGCATTATTTCGTTGATACCTATTTTGTCTTGCCCGTCGGGACAAACGAAGGTAATCGTAACCGAATTTATTTCAAGTTCGTCAAATTCGACTATGAGCGGCGCGCCGGGACGCATAACGCCCATATCGAGTTGAGAATATTTTTCTATGTCGTAATAAAGGTTGTCTATACGCGCCGTGCCGGTACGCATAGTTCCCTGTACGTTTTTGCGGAATTTAAAATCAATCCTCGCAACGCGGTAAAATGCGCTGTCAAAAAAACAACTGTTGTATAAAAGCAAGGACCTTGCCGTGACGTAATCGTTGAAGTCAAGGGTTACCGCAACGACGCCTTCGGCGTAAAATTCGTCTATTATGTCAATATTATGGAAACGAATAATACCGTCGTTAATAGGTTTCACGCTGTCGCCGTTTATATTCGTCGTTTTACCGCCAACCGTTTGGGTTACCGTAACCGTCGCGTCGGGCGCAAGGTTTTTATAGCCCGAAAACGAGGACGGTAAGGGTTGAAGACTTGTAGTAGGTCCGTTTGCTTTGATTACGTCTATACCGTCACCGTTTTTAATCCAGTTTACTCTGTCCGAGGTAAAAGCGCGATTGTTCGAGCCTGCGCCCGACAAACCTTCGCTTGCGCGGTTGCGGTCCTGATGATAGACAATCCACATTTCGTCGCCGTCTTCTACAAACGAGTGGCTTCCGCAACACAAAACGTGGTCCCATTCGTTACCTAAATAGTCTATACCTATAACAAGCCCGCCTTTACTTTCCTGAATCTTTGTGAAAGGTCCCATGGGATTATCCGATATCGCCTGCATTACGGCGTATTCGGGATCAGTCGTTGCGTTGATGGAAAAAGTAAGATAAAATTTTCCGTTATGCTCGGTCATGTAGGGCGCTTCGTTTAAAGTGGTTTCGGCGCGCTCGGTCGTTTCGCTTCCTCCGAGCGTCGTAGCGTTACAAGTGGTTATTTCGGCGTAAGTGTTATAATCCGGAGTAGCCCAATCTTTCATTTTTACTACGGAAATAACGTTGGTTTTGTTGGCGTTTCTGCTACGGCACATATATAAATATTTACTGCCGTCGGAAGCAATGAAGGGACATGCGTCTATAAAACTCGAATTTGCTTTGTACGATTCTACTTTTTTGGCGTATTCGGTTTTGAAAAAGGGCGCGTCCTTCGCCTTTCTTATATCGAAAATGGGATCGCTAAGGGTTATCGCGTCGCCGTTTCCATTTGTTCCGGTGTACTGAACGAAAGGACCTGCGGGGCTGTCGGATACAGCCATACCGAGATATTTTGTATTATAATAACCGCTTGCCGAGTTCTGCGCGCTGTAGAATAAATAATACTTACCGTCCGTCGGATCGTAAATTACGCCCGGCGCCCATAAAGACGCTTGCCCCCAGGAGGAAGACTCGGGAACGAAACAGATTGAAACCGCTTGCCAGTTGTTGAGGTCTTTACTCTTCCAGCAGGCGTAAGCGGTATTACTCGTGGTGTCGGTTGTCCCGTAAAGGAAAAACCAACCGTCGTACTCGCCTTCGTTTACCTTGATTACGCAAGGATCCGCGCCGGTTTCGAGTAAATCGTTACGATAAAACAGATTGTCGTTAAAACCGCGCGTTTCGTCGGTTTCGTCGTAGTACGTCAAATCGACTACGCCGAGATCGTCAGACTTATTGCATCCGCTCAGCGCCGATACGAGCGTTACGGCGAGAAGCGCCGTTATAATCAAAATCAGCAATTTTTTCATGTTATCTCCGTCAAAAGAGTCGTTTTTTTTGTTATTTTCGTCCGAAAACGGAATATTTTCAGCCGATGCGTTTGAAAAATCAAAACGCCGTTTATCCGATAAAAAATAAGTTATATCTTCATACCGCTCGTGGCAATACCTTCGATAAAATATCTTTGACCGAACAAATAAAGCAAAAGCGTCGGAACAAGCGATACGGCTGCCCCCGCCATTACTACCGCCCAGTCGGTTGTATAAGTCCCCTTAAAGAACTGTAAAGCAATCTGTAAGGTGTAATTTTCGGGCGAGTGTAAATACATCAACGGACCTAAGTATGCGTTGTAACTGCCGACGAAAGCAAGTACGAACTGAGCGATAAGAGCAGGCATCGATAACGGTAACATTATGGTAAAAAAGATACCGAAGTTTCCGAGTCCGTCTATTTTTGCCGCGTCCATAAGGTCGTTGGGTATTGTAAAGTAAAATTGTCTTAAAAAGAATACGCAACTCGCGCCGCCGAAAAACGCAGGCACCATAAGCGGTAAGAAAGTATCTATCCAGCCGAGTTTATCGAAAATAACCAGCGACGGAACGAGAGTTATCGTACCCGGAATCATCATAGTTCCCACCAAAACGGTAAACAGAAGATTTTTGGACCTATACTCGAGTTTTGCGAACGCGAACGCCGCAAGCGCCGCCACCACGACGCCTATTACGGACGTAGGCAGAGCGATTATGAGCGTATTGATAAATCCCCGTATTACCGTAGGAACGGTGTCGTCACTGCCGGACGTGTAGGTAAAAACCTCCTTATAGCCGTGTAAATCCATTTCTTTGGGCCACCACGTAAAGGAAGGATCCATCGCCTCCGTTTTTCCTTTAAGAGAAGTTACGAAAACTATATACAAAGGAAGTAAAATCGACAAAGCCACTATGATAAGCACGGCGTAGGTAATAACTTCGCTCGTAATACGTTTTGCTTTGGTTCTTGCAATCAGTTTTGCGTCTTTAGTCTTGTCAGTCATACTTCACCCACTTTTTGCTCACGACGAAGTTAACTATCGTAACGGCAATTATCATCAGAGAAAGCACCCACGCAACCGCAGACGCGTGTCCCATATTGTTATATTCAAACGCTTCGTTGTAAAGATAAAAAACGATGGTAATCCCCTTTCCGTTGGGGCCGCCGTTGGAACTCCATACCTGAGAACGGGTAAACTCCTGCAAAACGTTTATGATTCCCGTTACCAAAAGGAAGAATATCGTGGGCGAAATTGCGGGCATCGTGACGTGCATGAATTTATGCCACGCGTTCGCGCCGTCAAGAGAAGCCGCCTCGTAGTAAGACTTGTTTACCGTGGTTAATGCGGCGGTCAGAATTACTATTTTGTAGCCCGTTGTACTCCATACCATCATTACGATAAGCCCCGGTATGTACCAGTCGGGATCTCCCTTGAAATTGATACGAATACCTAAAATCTTTTCCAGAAGTTCGTTCGCGGGACCGTAATTATAGTCGAGTAAAACGTTCCACATAAGCGTCAGCGCTACCACCGAACAAACGAAGGGAATAAAATATACCGTACGGAAAAATGGCTTGCCCTTTATGTTTTTGGTAAGAAGCACGGAAACGAGAAGCGCTATAATCATAGAAATCGGCCATGCAAGCGCCATAAGCAAAGTATTGCCTACCGCGTCCCAGAAACCGTTTATGGGGTTAAAAACGTACTCGAAGTTTTCAAAATAACAAAAAGTTCCGTCTGCAAGGTCGTAAGTGTATTCCATTCTCAAAAACGCCATTGCAAGCCCCACTACAAGCGGTATAAATCCGAACAGCAAAAAACGAAGTACCGGCGCGAAGGAAAATAAAAATCCTTCGGCGTTGTACCTGAATTTTTTGCGTTTATAACTTTTCAGCGCGATATCCGCATCTTTTATCATTATTTTCTCCCTTCCCGCCGTTTAATGCAATTTTATCGCGGGAGATAAATACACGATGCCGGGGCGCCGATAAAAACCGACGCCCGACATCGCTGATTGTTATTTTTTAGTGTATTCGTACAAAATACCCTGCGTTTTGGTAAATTCCGTACTTCTATAGAAATCCGAAAGAGTAATTTTTGCGTTACGGACGTCGCCGTTTAACAAACTTGCCCAATCGTCTATCCACTTTTTATCGCGTAAATACCACCAGTCGCCGGGGGTTTCGTAATCGCAGGCGTCGATAAACACTCTGATGTTGGCGGGCTTCTTTTCGGGCCTTATATAAACCGGCGAATTTGCAAGAGACCTTTGTAAAGGAATCGCAAAACCTTCGTCCGCCTGAATGGTCTGACCGAATTCGCTCGCTATATAAGAAGCGAATAAGAACGCCGCGTTCGTTTTGGAAGTTTTCGCGTTGAGGGCAATGCCTACCGAACCGCTGTGAGCAGCCTGCACGCCGTGTACCAGAACTTCGGTACCGTCGTCGTTATATTCCTTGTAAACGAGCATAGGCGCAACGTCCCAATCGTCTTTCATGTTTGCGCGCACTTGCTTAACGGCGCTCATGGTCGAAACCAAAAGACCTACTTTACCGCTTGTAAAGTAACCGTTTTTACCGTCCGCCGATATAGTAGTCGGGTTGGGAGAAATGGCGTATCCTTTAAGATTTCCGTTAGCGTCCGCACCGTAGAAATCTTTTATGGAACCGTATTCGTCGGTCAAATCGCTCATTTTTACCGAATCTACGGTCTGATTAGCGCCTTGCGACAAACGAACGAATTCGGTAAACGCTTCTCTTATGGAAGGTAAAACGTTGCATTTGGCTTTCTGCGCCGAAGTTAAACGTTGCTTGTCCGTATAAGATACGATTTCGCCCGCTTTATAAGTCTTACCGCCGACGGTAACGCCTTCGGCGCAATCGTCTTTAACGATGTAGTTTTTGGAAGCGTCCTGAAGGGTGAATTTGTAATAACCGCCGTTATACTGAGGATCGTCCGTTTCGATATATTCAACGCAGTCCCCTCCGACCGACCAGCCGTAATTGAACCACCATTCCGAATAAAACCCGAACTTACCCGCGTTTGCAGCCATAAGGTCGCGGGATAATTCCACACATTCCTGCCAGTTCATGGGAATCCGGTTATTGAATACCTTAATGCCCATCGAACTGTTGGTATAATAAGCCTTGATTTTAACGTCAAGCCCCGCTTCGGAACCCGTCGTCCACGTCGTTTTGCCTTCGGAAAGAGCGGTTTTTACCTCGGCTTCCGTTTTGCTTATAATAACTATGCCGGCGTTTGCCATCATGCTCTTGTTATAATATATTGCCGTAGGCGCAAGGTCCTTGGGAACGGCGTAAATGGGATCGTCGGCGTTTGACGTAGTGGTTTTTGGATTATATTTATAACGAGCCATAGTGTTGGGGAACATGCTCGTCTGATAATCTTTAAGCCATTCGCTTTGATTCACGTTGGCGGTAATGTCTTTCAGAAGCCCCATGGTAACGTAAGACTTGAAGTAATTATCCTGCACGTACACGACGTCCGGTCCGCTTGAACCGACCAGAGCCATACGTACGCTTTCGCCGTAATTGTTGGAAGGTCTTTGGGTGTAGGTTACTTTAATACTGCCTTTATATTTTTTGTTAAAGTCGTTTACGATGCGCTCGAAAACTTCTTTTTCGCCGGATTCGCCCCAGCCCCAGAACTTAACCGTAGTTTCCTTGCCGTCGGCAGAAGGACGAACGTTGCCGCCGTCGTCGATAATGATATCGCCGCCGTCGTCGCCTTTTTTGTTACATGCGTAAAAACATGCGGACAAAAGAATACAAGACAGAATCACACATAAAATTTTGATAAATTTAGTCATATTTTCCTCCGCTCGATAATGATTTTGATATAAACGTTCTTATAGGTCGATTATATCACCTGTGGCAAAGCGACGCAACATATAATATTATCCAAATAGGGGTAAAATCTTCTCATTTTTGTTAATTTTTTGCGAAAATCGTATGTTTTTGGGTTGAAATTTAACCGCAAACGTGTTAAAATGAACGTAGAACAAAGTTAACGCGAGGTAACTTAGATGTACTATAATTCGATGGGAGAAGCCATACATTACCGCACTTTGAGTAACAACGGCTTTTTCGACGTTATGCTTGCGGGGCAAACCAATCCGAATCCTTCCTATCGCATTGTCCATAACCTCTCGAAAAACAGACTTTGGAACAACTACGTATTCGAGTACGTAATAGACGGAAAAGGTTACATAGAAACCGAAACCGACAGATACGAGGTATCCGCGGGGGATACTTATTTTTTGAACAAACTACAGAAACACACCTACTATGCGGACAAAAAACAGCCCTATACGAAGCAGTTTCTCGTTCTGCACGGCTCTTTCGTTGACAATCTCGTTTCTTCTTTCGGGCTTTCGGAAAGCGTTCTGATACGAAAAATCAATACGAGCGATATATTTGAAAAAATCTTCCTTCTTTGCGGCGAAGAAAAACTGCCTCTCGACGATATTATGTGTAAATCCCTTGAAATAGTGCAAAGAATCAAACCGCACGATTACCGCTACGTCGATACTCCCCTGAAAATGTCGGAACTCATCAAAAATTACCTTGATGAAAACATTGCTCAAAAAATTACCTTGGACGATATATCCCACGCGCTGAACCTGAGCAAATCTCATATCGAAAGGCTGTTTACGGAGGAATACCATACAAGTCCTTTAAAATACTTCTCCTATAACAAAATAAATTACGCCTGCACGCTGGTAATAAACACGGATTACACTCTCGGAAAAATCGCAGACGTTTTGTCTTTCGGCGATCCTAAGTATCTTTCAAAATGCATAAAAGCCCTCACCGGCATGTCCCCTTCCGCCCTGAGGAAAAGCAAAGAAAACCACGAAATCGACGGTTTATAATAAAATTATCAAGCAAAAAACGCCCCATCGTCACCGTGAACGAACCAAAAAGTTCAGACACTTTAGGCGGGGCGTTTATTTTACGTCAAGAAAAACCAAAAACTACTCGCAGGAATTTAAAATACGTTCTATATAAGGTGCATTTTATAATAGGTATGCGAGAACGCATACTTGGTTACCGCAAAACGATACGAAAGTATCGGAATACAAATCAAGAACGAAGCCCTTATCGGGCTTTTTTGTTTTTCCGGTACTCCGACGGGACGGTGTTTGTTACCGTTTTGAAAACGCGGTTAAAATTACTGACCGAACCGAAACCGCATTTAAAGCAGATTTCCGCGACGGATAAGCCTTCGAGCGTCAGAAGTTTTTTTGCGTTTTCGATTTTTACCGTTTTTAGATATTGCGTAAACGTCTTTCCCGTTGCTTTTTTGAACAATCCGCTTAAATATTCGGGCGTATAACAGACTAAATCCGCAACGCTTTTCAGCGACGGGTTCTCGTTAAAATGAAGATTTACGTAACTTACGGCGTCAAGGATTTGCTCCCTTTTGACAAGTTCCGAATCGTCTTTAAACGCCGAAAGCCTTTTTAGTTTTTCAAAAACAACGGTTAATGCGCACGCGGTAATTTCCTCGCTGATTTTATATTCGTCGTAAAGAAGTTCGAATAAAACTTTATAGGTATCGAATTCCTCCTCTTTTGTCTGAAAAACGAAAGGAGACGCTTCGGTGCAGAAGTATTGCAAAAAAGATTTCGGAAATACCCGATAATCGAAAGAAACGGTTACGAGGTTCAACGGCGATATTATTTTGACGGCGTGATAGTCTGACGGCTTTAAAACGTAAAGCGTCCCCTTTTTTACCCCGACCGATCTGCCGTTTATGTTTTCTTCCGCCTCTCCCGAAAGAATAAACTCCATCTCAAAATGATTATGGCAATGCAGAGGATAGTCTTTCGTTAAATATTTTTTACTGACGAAAATATCCGCTTTTTTGCTTTCATACGACGATAGTTCTATTTGTTGTATGTTTTTTGTTTTCATGACTCTATTATAATTCACGCCGATATGGGTGTCAAATATTTTTAAATATTGAAATTTTTAAAGTATAATCTTATAATCTGCATAGTTTTACCGATTTTCGTTGTAGAATTAAGTCTGTCGGCGTGGTAGTATTATAGTGTAAAAAGTCTTGATAAAGGTAATATAACGATGCTTATAAACCGTTGGCATTTATTCGTCACCGAAAAAGAACTTGCTCCGAACGAATTTTCGACCGTAAACGCTTTAAAACGCGCCGACGCGGACGGGCTTTTGCTTAAAACTGAAATCCCCGCGATATTTGAAGACGTTTTATATAAAAACGGCGTCGAAAAAGCCCCTTATTTTTCGACTAATTGCTGGGATTATCAAAAATACGAAAACTACCATCAGTTTTATTTTACTTATTTTGACTGCGACCTTTATAAGCCCGTACTTATACTGAACGGCGTCGATACCGTTTCGGAAGTTTTTATAAACGGCAAAAAAATCGGCGAAACAAACAATATGTTTATACCTTTTTCGTTTGCCCTCAAAAACGTAAAAAAGAAAAACAACGAACTTTTGATTCATATTTTGCCGTCTGTTACGGAAGGCAAAAAATATCCGCCGGTAGTAAAAACGCTCGACTATAATCAGGAAAGCATGAACGTGCGGAAATCGCCTTACTCGTTCGGTTGGGACATATTTCCCCGTTTTACGCTCGGAGGAATCTGGAAGGACGTCGTTATAAAGGAATATAAACCCGAAATCGAAGACGTACGCATATCTTCCGATTTTAATAACGACGGAGTGTATCTGAAATTTTTCGTAACCGTAAACGGTACGATACCCGACGGCAAAATATCCGTAAAGGGTGTTTGCAAAGACAGCGTGTTTTCTTTTCAATCGGCTTTTAACGGAAATAAAGCCGAACTCGGCGGTTTTATCCAAAAACCTTATTTTTGGAACGTAAGAGGTTACGGCGAGCAAAACTTGTATTCCGTAAGCGTTTCGGTATCATACGATTGCAAAGTCATCGAAAAAACCGTCAGATACGGAATAAGAAAAATTAAACTTTTATCTTCCGAAACGGTATGCGACGGAGGAAAATTTGAATTTATCTTAAACGACAAAAAAGTGTTCGTTCTGGGCGCGAATTGGGTTCCTACCGACGCTTTATATCATTTTGACGAAGAAAAAACGAAAAAAGCCCTCGAAGCCGCCGTTGATCTTAATTGTAATCTTCTTAGATGCTGGGGAGGAGGCGTTTACGAAAGCGACGAATTTTACGATTTGTGCGACGAATACGGACTTATCGTGTGGCAGGACTTTATGATGGCTTGCGCAACCTATCCGCAGTCGAAAAAGTTTTTAAAAAATATAAAAGCGGAAGCCGAATACCAGATAAAACGGCTGAGAAACCATCCTTCCGTATGTCTTTTTTGCGGGGATAACGAGTGCGACAACGCCGCGCGGGACTGGAATCCTTTTCACCTCGATCCCAACGAGAACGTTATTACGAGAAAAATTATCACTTCGGCGGTAAAAAGATTGTCGGATCAGCCTTATTTACCGAGTTCGCCTTATTTAAGCCCGAAGTTTATAAAAAAGTCTGAAAAATCGCAAACCTTCCTTGCGGAAGATCATTTGTGGGGCGCGCGCGATTACTTTAAAAACCCTTTTTACGCAACGAACGAAACTTATTTTGCTTCCGAAATAGGCTACCAGGGCTGTCCGTCGCCGAAATCGCTTAAAAAGTTTTTGAAAAGCGTTTACCCGATTTTTAAAGACGACGGAAACCCGACGAAAGAATATCTTTGCCACGCAACCTCGGTAAAAGACGATTATTCTTCCCCTTACGCTTACCGCATACGGCTTATGGCGGAACAGGTAAAAACTCTTTTCGGCGAAACTTTCGACAATATAGAAGATTTTTCAAAAGCAAGTCGGATTTCGCAGGCGGAAGCGCTTAAATTTTTTATCGAATCTTTCAGAACGCGGCGAAACCGTAACGGCGGTATTATCTGGTGGAATCTTTTAGACGGATGGCCTCAAGTTTCGGACGCGGTTATCGACTATTATTTTGAAAAAAAGTTAGCCTACTTCTATATAAAAACCGCGCAACGTCCGTTAAGTCTTATCATGAACGAAGTTAGCGGTAAAGTCGTTTTATACGGCGTGAACGATTACGACGAAAAAAGGAAGGTAAAATATCGGATAACCGACCTATACGCCGACTTTTGCGTTTGCGAAGGCGAAGCGACGATAGACGCTTTTACCGCAAATGAAATAAAAGAATTGGATGTTTCAAAAGACGATAAAATATTTTACCTTATCGAGTGGGAGTCGGACGGGATAAATTACAAAAACCACTTTCACACTGCTATTAAAAATATAGATTATAAAAAATATCTTACGGCGATGAAAAAAGTCGGATATGAATTTAAAGAGGACTGAATGTATTATATAGGACTTGATATAGGCGGTACGAAGTGCGCCGCAACACTCGGAAAAATCAAAGCCGATAAACCGGAAATTATCAAAAAGGACTATTTTTTAACCCTCGACGGCGAACCTTATAGAATACTCGAAAGATTTTCTGCTTTTATAGAAAAAGTAAAATCGGATTACCCCCTTCGGGGCATAGGCGTAAGTTGCGGAGGTCCTTTAGACAGTAAAAACGGCGTCGTAATGCGTCCTCCTTCTTTGCCGAAATGGGACGGCGTAAAAGTGGTAGAATATTTCCAAAATAAATTCGGTATTCCGACGCGTTTAAAAAACGACGCCGACGCCTGCGCCGTTGCCGAATGGAAATACGGCGCGGGAAAAGGTTCAAAAAATATGGCGTTTTTAACTTTCGGCACGGGCTTCGGCGCAGGGCTTATATTAGACGGCAAACTTTACAGCGGCGCGTGTGACAATGCGGGCGAAATCGGACACGTACGCCTTACCGACAAAGGTCCCGAAGGTTATAGAAAAAAAGGCTCTTGCGAAGGTTATTGCAGCGGCTCCGGTATGGTACGGCTTGCGGATATTATGAAAACGCGCAAATCTTTAAAACAATCTTACGATGATTTTTTATCGGCGGTGAACGACGAAGTTTCAGCAAAAACCATGGCTGAATACGCAAGACGGGGTAACGCTTTTTGCAAAGCCGTTTATAAAAAAAGCGGGCGGATGCTCGGGCGCGCCGTGAGCATTTTGATCGATTTATTGAACCTCGATACGATAGTAATAGGCGGTATATATATGCGCGCGCACGATTTATTGTATCCCGAAGCCATAACCGTTATGAAACAGGAATGTCTTTTATCAAGTCTTGAAAAAGTGAAAATTCTTCCCGCAAAACTTAGCGAAAATATAGGCGACGTTGCGGCGCTTTCCGTCGCCAAAGGAGATTATTAAATTGAAACCTGATACTTTAACCGTTTTAAACGATTTGATTGACCGCTATCCCGTTTTGTCCGAAGTTAAAAACCGAATTTCAGACGCTTATTTTATTTTGGAAAACGTTTATAAAACCGGCAATAAACTTTTGGTTTGCGGTAACGGGGGAAGCGCCGCCGACTGCGAACATATAGTCGGAGAACTTATGAAAAAATTCAGGAAAAACCGACCTATAGACCAAGTTTTATATGAAAAACTATCGTCTTTCGGCGATGAGGGAAACCGACTTCAAGGCGTTTTAGAGGGCAGTTTGCGCGCGATTTCTTTAACGTCGCACCCGTCGCTTACGACGGCTTTTTCCAACGATAAAGATCCCCTATGCGCGTTCTCTCAGCAACTTTACGGTTTGGCAAACAGCGGCGACGCTCTTTTAACTTTATCCACGTCCGGCAACAGCGAAAACTGTGTTCTGGCGGCGACGCTTGCCAAAGCCATGGGCTTGAAAACGATAGCGCTTACAGGGAAAAAAGAAAGTAAGTTATCCGACTTGTGCGACGTTACTATAAAAGTACCCGAAACGGAAACTTACAAAACCCAAGAACTTCACCTGCCCGTCTATCACGCCCTTTGCGCTATGTTGGAAGAAGAATTTTTTTAATTCAAGCCGTAAAAAACAAATAATCTAATATAAAACGAGCGTTGCTATTATAAAAAACAGTCGTTCTTTAAAATAAAAACGGCGTTTTCAAAAACAAAAAGAAAGCAGTCTTATCATAAACAAGCAATCGATTTTCTCATAAAAACAGTGGTTAAATAACAATTAAAAAAGGTAAACGACTAAGTTAAGTCGCTTACCTTTTTATTGTATATCGGCTTGATGCCGACGTTCAAAAAACCTTAAAAACGGGCTTATAGGTCGGTTTTCAGGCTTTTTTGCGTAAATTTAAGATATGTTAAATCATCATATAACGCCGAAAAATATATCCGTTAAAAATTCCAGCCGAGCGCGGCTTTTACGCTTATTTCAATTTGTCCCATCGGGTTTTCCGTTTTTGCCGCGTTGTCTTGTTCGATAAGGAAGTATTTCGCGCCGTTTTCTTTGGCGACTTTTACGATATCCCCGTAATTTTGATTACCTTTAGAAAGCGGAGCGAAAATCGGAGCGAAATCGCCTTTTTCGTTTATTTCTATTTTGTAATCTTTAAGATGTACGCACTCTATTCTTCCTTTCATTTTCGCAAGATATTCCAAAACGCTCGAACCGCCGTACTGAATCCAGTAGGTGTCCGCCGTAAAATTAACGTACGGGCAGTTTTCGATTATGTAATCGACGATGCGCGTGCCGTCGGAAAACTTGTAAAACTCGAAGTGGTGAAAATGATAAAATAATTTGCAACCGTTTTCACGCATAATTTTACCCGATTCGTTAAGCATGGCAATGGTTTTTTTACACTTTTCTTCGTCTTTTATGGTTTCTACGGGCATCATTCCAAGCCCTATGTTTTTGCAACCGAAGGTTTTATGTTCTTCGCATAGCCTTTCAGGCTCTTGTAAAATTCTGTCCATGGGTACGTGGGTTAGCACTACGGGAAGAATTTTCGAGCATTTTCGCAACAAATCTTCGTTATATGGTCCGCCCGAGTACTGAACGTAAGAAACGCCGAGGTTTTTAAGCGTTTTAAAAGTTTTTTCGCAATCTTCCGGCGTAGAAATTAAATTACGTATTGAAAAAAGATTAACACCTATTTCCATTTTATATCTCCTGTGTTTTTTATGATTCGGTTTTTTTAAACCCCGGAATACGCGTTGAATCCGCCGTCAACCGGTATAACCGTTCCCGTTACGAAACCGCTTGCTTCGTCGTCGGAAAGCCACAATAAACAGCCTATAAGGTCGCTTATCTCACCGAACTTTTTCATAGGCGTCGCCGCCAGAATTTTACCCGTGCGGGCAGTAGGCGTGCCGTCTTCGTTATACAAAAGATTACGGTTCTGGTTGGTAACGAAAAACCCCGGGGCGATTGCGTTACAACGAATGTTGCAAGGCGCAAAATGAACGGCAAGCCATTCGGTAAAATTGCTTACGCCCGCTTTCGCCGCCGAATACGCGGGTATTTTAGTCAAAGGTCTGAAAGCGTTCATCGACGATATGTTTATAATGTTTCCGCCCGTTTTTATCATTGCCTTCGCAAAAACCTGCGTTACCAGAAACATGGAAGTTACGTTTAAATCGAAAACGAATTTAAGACCGCTTTCGTCAAGAGCGAAAAAGTCTTTTACCCCCGACAAATCGGGCGTCATGATTTCGTTATCGGTGGTAGCCTTCGGATTGTTTCCTCCCGCTCCGTTAATGAGCAGATTCACCTCTCCAAGGTTAGCCGTAACCGTTTCGTACGCTTCGGTTATGCTTGCTTTGTCAAGACAATTACACCTTATTGCGAGCGCGTTTTCGCCTATTATATCGGCGTTTTTTTTCGCCGCGTCGTAATTTACGTCGAGAAGAGCGACCTTTGCTCCGCATTCCGCAAGGGCTTTTGCAAATTCACCGCAGATAATACCGCCGGCGCCGGTGATAACCGCCACTTTGTCGCTTAAATCGACTCTGAAAGGAACTTTGTACATAATATTAAGCCTCGCTATCAAGTATTTTTTAAATCTTTCGTAACCGCTTCGAAAAGCCCGAGAAGATAAGCCGCCCCGAGCGCTCTGTCGTATAGCCCGTATCCGGGCTTAGCGTCCTCGCCCCAAACGTTTCTGCCGTGATCGGGGCGGAGATAACCGTTAAACCCGCCCTTTACCAAGGCGCGCACAATGGCGTAAATATCCACGTTGCCGTCCTCGGTGCGATGTCCGTTTTCGTAAAAATCGGTGTCGTTTACAAATTTTAACTGCCGTAAATGGGCAAAATAGATGCGATCGACGTACTTTTCAGCCATTTTCGGTAAATCGTTAAACCGCCCCGCGCCGAGACTACCCGTACAAAAAGTAATTCCGTTATGCGGATCGGGAACGGCGGCGAACAATTTATCGTAATCGCTTTCACGCCCGACGATACGCGGTAAATCGAAAATATCCCAGGGCGGATCGTCCGGATGGATTGCCATATTGATGCCGGTTTCGTTGCAAGCGGGCATTATTCCGTTAAGAAAATAAACAAGATTGTCAAATAATTTTTCGTGCGTCATACCGGAATATTCCGCAAGTAAGCCGTTTAGTTTATCCGGCGTATAACTTTCGTCCCACCCGGGCAAACGTAAATTGCGTTTGTCGAGTTTTGCGAAATCTTCCTGCTTATAACCGAGACTAAAGGATCCGTCCTCGTGTTTGTACCGCAAGTCGGTACGGAACCAGTCGAAAACGGGCATAAAGTTGTAGCAAATACATTTTACGCCGATTTTGCCGAGATTACGTATGGTTTGCGCGTAGTTTGCGATTAACCTGTCTTTGGAAGGTTTTCCGAGTTTTATATCCTCGTGAACGGGAACGGATTCGATTACTTCCATCTGAAGATTCTGCTCGTCGCATAATTTTTTAAGCCGCGCGATTTTTTCCGTTTCCCACACTTCGCCGACTGGTACGTCGTAAACAGCCGTAACGACACCCGTCATACCCTGTATTTGTCTGACGTAATTAAGAGGAATACAATCTTTTTCCCCGTACCAACGAAAAGTAAGTTTCATTTTTTCACCTTGTTTTGTTTAGTAAAGCCCTTTTTTATAAAAATTATGAATGAAATCGCCGAAAAACCCTGTCTGTAAAGATAATCTTTTTTTTGGTTTTTAACGACTTTAGATTACTTAAAACCACCGAACAAGTCTTTTTTAAAAAGTCAATCCGTTTGGTTTAAAGAATAATTTCATTGCCGTTGCTTTTATAAACGGCAAACACGAGGCGCATTACCTTTGCGGCTTCTTTTCCGTCAATCGGAAATTTTCGTCCCGTTTTAACCGCGTCGTAAAAATCGGGAATCAGTGAAGAATGTCCCTTTCCGTAACAACTTTTACCGATAAATTCTTTTTTCGGATCGAACAACAAAATTTTGCCGTCGGCATAAGCGGCGTCGGGAAGAACGATAACCACGTGTCTGTCAGTCGTTTTTATCGTGATTTGCGCGGGTAAATCCGCAGTTGCGTCGGTCGTCGCAAAAAAGTCGAAATTACCTTCGTCTTCCCCGAAAAATACGGCGGAAACAACGTCTTCTACCTCGATAATTCCCTTGTGATACCAGTTTTCGCACCTTGCCGTAACGCGTGTGGGATTTCCGCACAAAACCCGCAATAGATCAAGGGTATGAACGGCTTGGTTTATAAGCACTCCGCCGCCCTCCGTCAAAAGTTTTCCGCGCCATTTTCCGGAGCGATAATATTCTTCTCCCCTGTTCCAGCACACCTCGCCGTGCGCCGCGGCAATTTTTTTATCCTTTAGATACTGCTTTGCCGCCAGAACGGAAAGATTGTACCTGTTTTGAAAACAAACGCCTAAAATTCCTTTGCTTTCGGCTTCGGCAGACAGTATTGCGTCGATTTCCGAAGGAGAGATGCATAAAGGCTTTTCAAGGAGAACGTTTACGCCTTTTTTAAGCGCGTAAACAGCCATTTCGCAATGCAGATAATGCGGAGTGCAAACGTGAACCACGTCAACGCTCTCGTTTGCGAGCATGGTTTTATAATCCCGATAAACATGGCAGTTTAAGCCGTTTTCTTTGGCAAGCGCTTTTGCTTTTTCGATATCGACGTCGCACAACGCGACGACGGATTCGCCGCAGTCGATTGCGGTTTTTATGTGGGTATGCGCGATAACGCCGCAACCGATAATGGCAACTTTCATACTATTACCTATTTTTTCTCGCTTCCGTAAGTACCGCTCGTATCGAGTACGGTTTCGACGGTACCTTGCTTTTTAACGGAAGAAGCGATATGTTCTTCAAGCAATTTTAAATACAAATCGTCGTCTATGGGAAGGTTAACGTCCTTTTTAAGCCAGGTGGATAAAAGCATCGCGTCCATAATTTCAACGCCTCTTATTCCCTCCGTACCGTCAACGAATAACTGTTCCGTTCCTAAAATCGCGTTGGTAAAATTACGCAAAATTCCGCTGTGCTGAGGGTTTTTGCCGTCGGTTTCGACGGTTGTTACCGTGTGTTTCGGTTCTCCGAAACCTCCTTTGTATTCCTCGTTGAATTTACGTTCGTCGATTTCGTTTTGCCAATACGTAAGTTTGTCGTTTTCGGCAACGAGTTTACCGCCCGTCCCCAAAACTTCGAATCTGTTCGTTCCGGGCGCGTCCGCCGTGCTTGTTACGAATACCCCCGTAGCGCCGTTAGGAAATTCCATATACGCCGTTACGTCGTCTTCGACTTCTATTTTGTGCCACTTTCCGAAATGGCAGAAAGAGTGAATTTTACTCGGCATCATGCCCGTTACCCATTGCAAAAGATCAAGTTGATGGGGGCATTGATTAAATAAAACGCCGCCGCCTTCTCCCGCCCAGGTCGCGCGCCAATCGCCGCTGTCGTAGTAACTCTGCGAACGGTACCAGTTGGTGATTATCCAGTTTACGCGCTTTATCGCGCCTATTTTTCCGTCCTCTATCATTTCACGCATTTTGCGGTAAATGCAGTTGGTTCTTTGGTTGAACATCATGGTAAACAGCCCTTTGCTTTCACGGGCAACAGCCATCATTTCTTTGACTTGTTTCGTGTACACGCCGGCGGGCTTTTCGCAAATAACGTTTAATCCGCGTTTTAACGCGCGTATGCATAACTCGGGGTGCTGGTAGTGCGGAACGGCAACTATTACGGCGTCAACGTCCGCTTTGTCTATCAGGTCCGCGCCTTCTAAGTAGCAATCGAATCCCGCGTCGGGATATTTTTCGCAGATGCGAGCCACCTTTTCGGGCTTTCTGTCGGCAACGGCGGTAACCCGCGCGTTGGGAATATTGCCTTCTTTAAAAAAGTTTGCGATATGTCCGCTACCCATGTTGCCGAGTCCGATTATACCGTATCTTACAGTCTTCATATTCTCTCCTTTTCGTTTTTTTGCGATTTTTTAACCGCATAAAACTCTCGTTAAATTTATTGAATTTATAAAAAATATAGATATTGTTTTATAAAAAATATAGATATTATTTTATAAAAATTATCAATATTATTTTATAAAGCCGTTTGCGGTTTCGCGGTATCCCGCTTCCTTTAAAACAGCCTTTATGGCGCTCACGGCGGCGTTAAAAGCGTCGTGATTGTTATTGAAAGCGTACTTGTTCTTCATTTCGGTGGAATCTATCGAGGCGTAACCGTCGAAAACGGCAAGATGCGGTTCAACCGTCAATACCGTATCATTTTCGGGGTTTATGCGCCGTACGATCTCTTTTATGTTGCCGTCGCCCATACCCGCGGGTACGAGTTGCTGAGTTTTTGCGATAACGTCTTTTACGTGAAAGTAGGCGGTTTTATCGAAAAGGGCGTTTATAGTGTCCGTACTGTTTTGCCCGCATTGAATGAAATTTGCGGGATCATATACGAGTTTAATTCCCTTTACGTTATCGTATATATCGAGAACGCGACAAAGAGTATCGCCGTATATCTCCTTTTCGTTTTCGTGATACAACGTAATGCCGTATTCCGAGGCAATCTTCACCGTTTCGTTTAAATACGCAAGAACCTTTTCTCTTTTTTCGTAAGCGTTGAAAAAACTGAATACTCTTATCTTGTCCGTATGTACGAGTTGCGCAATCTTACACAGCCTACGGACTTTTTTTTCTTTATAGTCGTCAAAATCGCAATCGATATCGACTTTTCCCAAAGGCGAACCGAGCGACCATACCCCGACGCCCGCTTCTTTAAGTTTTTCATAGCATCTTAAACTTTCTTCGTCGGTTATATCGGCTACGTTTTTACCGTCTATGTTGCGTAATTCGATCAGACGTATATCGTTTGAAACAAGCCCTTTTATCTGTTCGTCGAGTTTTTTATCGTATTCGTCCGCAAATGCGCATAATTTTATCATAAAATCCTCCTACGGTCGTTTTCGCGTACCGTTGTTCGCTTTTTGAATTGTATTGCATTCATGCTTTTTCAGGTCGATTTATCGTTAAGCGCGCCTTATTTTCTTGCTGTATTCGTTAATTTAACGCGCGCTTTCGCTTGACATTACCCTTAATTTATCTTACACTAATTATAGCACAATAAGAAACACAATCAACTACTAAAATGCGTTTATCAAACGTTTTTTAGCACAAAACGCAACAATCGGATAATTATACGGACGGTAAAAATGAATTACGACAACCTCGATTTGTTTTTTTACAGACATAACAAGCGCGAAGCAAGGGTTATTCCGCTACAACCGCACCAGATAAACTTTTGCGAACTTACTTTGTGTCTTGACGGAGAACTGAATTATTCGGTCTCCGATATTTCCGCCCCCCTACAAGCCGGCGACGCGGTTTTTATAAAAAGCGGACAAAAAAGAAGCCGTAGCGCGGGTAAAAATTACGCCGACTACGTGAGTTTTAATTTTCATTGCGAATCAGACCTCCCCTTGCCCGCCCTTATGAAAAAAGCCGTCGATAAAGAAATTCGTCTTCAACTTATGTGTTGCGACGAAAGTTTTTCTCTTCGCGCTCTTAATCCGAATATAACGCTTTCTCTTTTAGCCGTATTGAACAAATTGATATTACAGCAAACCTCTCCCGATTATTCTCCGCTGACACGCTCCGTTTTAAGCATCCTTCAACGAGAACTTTACGGAAAAATCACCTTAAGAGAGATAAGCAGGCAAACCTATTTTTCGTCTGCCTATTGCCAGAGCGTTTTCAAAGCCGACACCGGAAAAAGCATCATTCAATACTTTAACCGCTTAAAAACCGAAGAAGCCAAAGCGCTTATGATACAGGGCGAATCTTCTCTTTCAAAAATTTCGGAAAAATTAGGCTATGACGATTACAACTATTTTTCAAGGCTTTTTAAAAAAGAATGCGGTTATTCGCCTAAAGAATACCTTACGAATTTAATCAAAGAATAATCGGAAATATTCGCCGAAATATCCGGCGGTATTACGAATCGTATTAAAATAATTAAAAAAGTCGGTCTATAGGTCGATTAAGAGGATATTTTGCGTCATGAAAAGATAAGAAGCGGGCAACGATTTTTTCGTCGCCCGCCTCTTTTATGGCGGTTTTTATATAATTTGTATATAAAGAAGTTTATATGGTTTTTTTAAGCGTTTATCGTAACGGCGTCCGACGTTTTTTAAAAAAATTATACGAACAAATTTACTCTCCGTTTATGCCGCGCAAGAATCGTCGGTTTCTTCGCTTATTTTCTCCGCCGTTTTTATCGATTGTTTTTCCGTTTTTGATTCAGCCTTAGTCACGTTATCGCATTTTTCATCGATAACGGGCTTATAGACGTACTTTATTACTTCAAGGTCGCTGTATTTTTCAGAACAATCCTTCATAAATTCAAATACGTCGTCCCTTAATTTTTTTTGAGCCTGCTTTTTATTAAGCGTCGCATCGGGGTATATTACGTCGCTTAAATAAACCACGATTTTAATCCGTCTTATCAGTTTTTCTATCCCCTTGGGTTTTTGATACGCCGTAAAAAACGCTACGACGGGCGCGCCGTCTAAAACGGGATAGTGGAAAGAAGTAGCCGAAAAAGGTCTTACTCCGTTATAATACGGCCAGATATGGGCTTCGGGGAAAATCGTAATATTCTCTCCCCGTTTATGGCAGTATTCCACGGCTTCCATAAATTTGGACATACCGCGTATGGTGTCGGGTATGGGTATGCATCCGAGCGCTTTTACCGTATTACCGATAAATTTTAACGCCACCGCGTCGGAATTTACTATAAACTTCTGCCTTACGGGAAACGACAATAAATTAGGGGTGTAAGCGTCGAGATAACTCGTGTGGTTTCCGTAAAGATATGCGCCCTTAATACCTTTGAGCGCTTTTTTGTTTTTAAAAGTAACACCGTGCAAAACACGTTCTATAAAAAATATTACGGGAAAAGCAAGCGCCCTTACGACGTACGTCATCGCCGTGTAAAACTTGTTTTTTGGTACAAAATTATAGTTTTCGTCAATGAATTTATGCTTTATTTTCGTCCCCGCGAAATCGTCGTTCACAAGATCTTGATAATATATCGTTTTTTTAGGTAACGTCCTTTTCTTCGCCTTGTTTTTCGGTGTTTCGTTTTTCATCGACTACGTCCTCTATCATTTGTTCCATTTTTTCCATGCAGGCTTCCTGATTATACGCTATCGAACTTTTTAAATACTTTTGTTCGCATTTGCGCTTTTCGTCGGGGTTATCTATCCAGTAATCGATAACTCTTGCCAGATCCTTCGGATCGCGGTTTTTGAAAACACATCTTTCGTCAACGACGAAACCGCTCGTCGCGGACTTTTTCGAGGATGAACAGATGGTAAGTTTTCCGCATGCGATGGCTTCTATGCAGGAAATTCCTTCAAGTTCCATTTCGGCGGGGTGGACGTAAATATCGCACATGTTTAATACGTCTATGATTTCCGTTCGGGAATAAAACTTGAAAACAGGCGGAACGGGAAGTTTTTCGCCAAGTTTTTTGTAATAGTTTTCTTTAATGCCCTGCCCGCCTAAGACGAGTTGGATACTGTTTTTATATTTAGAGTACTCTATCGCTTTGATAAGAGTATCCTGCGACTTTTCGCGCGAGTATCTGCCCGTGGTCAGAATTACTATTTTATCCTGCCATTCGGGCGGTTTTTTGGACGGACGGCGTTTGACGTAATCGTTTACGCCGTTGGATATCACGTAGCCTTTGGTGGATTCGTGAATGTTTTCCTCGAAAACGTTTTTAATAAAAGTCGTGGGAAAATGTATGGCGTCCACGCGTGAAAAAAAATGTTTCCAGTTATACACGTAAAAAAAATGATTTAGCGGCTGACACCATTGCAGTTTAAAATACGTCGTAAAATTTTCTGCCTGCGCGTGAAAGCCTGCGGTTACGGGTATTCCCTTTTCCAACGCGACGGACAAAGTCGCCCTGCCGAGCAAAAACGGCGTCATTATATGAACTACGTCGGCACCGTCCAGGGCTTTCTCTATAATATCACGTTCGGGTTTTGCAAGAGTTACGCCGATTTTGTTTACGTAATTATTAAGAAGTTTACCGAGATTTATATTCGGAACGACGTAATAGTCCTTTTGCCCTTCTCGTTTTTTATCACCGCATAACACCCTTACGGTATGACCTGCTCCGCGTAAAAAATTTATAAGGTTCATTGCGGCAATGGTTGTGCCGTTGTTTTCTTCTCCCAGAACGTCGCACGCAACGGTTATTATCATAAAAAGCCTCCTTCTTCTTTATTCGTCTATTCAAAAGTTAATACGTACGTATATATTTATGTTGCGTTATGCCGTTACATTATACCACCCGAAACTCAATTTTTCTTCAATTTACAAGGTTTGAAAAAAATAAAACCCGTTGCCTAAGAAAGATAAAAAATATCGTCAATTTAAACGCTTTGTTATAAAGTAATAACAAATTTAATATAAAATAATAACAAAAAAACGGTGATAATCGACCTATAGCCCGATTTTCACCGTTAAATACTAATCGTTTTCTTCTATGACCATTTTATAAAGTTCGCTTTTACTTACGCCTCTTTCCTTAGCGACTCTTTTTATGGCGTCCATTTTCTTCATTCCGTCGGCTTCATACAGTTTAACGTGTTGAAGCGCCGAAACTTCTTCAAAACTTTCGGTTTCGTAATAGCCGTCAACGACTATTACGAACTCCCCGCGTAAATCCATGTCCGGCGTATCGCCGAGGTAGAACTCACAGCGCGTTTCGTGCATCTTCGTAATTTCTTTAACGGCAACCGCTTTGCGTTTTCCGAACGCGTTATAAAGCGCCTCGGTAGTTTTTTTCAGGTCGTGAGGGGCTGTGTAAAAAACGAGGCTTGCGGGAACGAATTTATACGCCGAAAGAAGTTTTTCACATTCTGCCTTTTTTTCGGGCAAAAAACCCAAAAAACAAAAATTCGCGCTGTTAAGCCCCGACAGCATTAACGCCGGAAGTAGCGCGTTTGCCCCCGGTATCACCGTAAAAGGCTCGGATTCTTTTATAAGCGCTTTTATAAGCACCCCGCCGGGATCGGATAAAACGGGCGTTCCCGCATCGGAAATAACCGCTACGGTTTTGCCTTCCTTTAATTTTTCCAGGATTTTAGCCGAAACTTCGGCTTCGTTAAATTTTTGATAGGATATCAATTGTTTTTTTACGTCGTACTTATTAAGAAGCGGAAGCGAATGCCTCGTATCCTCGCACGCAATTATATCCACCTTTTTTAAAACCTCTATGGCTCTTAATGTTATATCCCCGAGATTTCCTATAGGCGTTGAAACGAAATACACCATAATTCACCTGAAACGTTTTAATTTAAACCTGATAGCCGTAAGCGTTTTCGCGCGTAAAGATTTTTACCTAACAGAACGGATAGTTTTTAATTTTTTGTCTAAAAAATATCATTAACGGGCTTATAGGCGGACTTTTTAATTTAAAAAAATATTTATGACCTTATAGCGACGCTCGGTTTACTCCGGCGCAAGGCTACGTTTAATTGAAGCGGTTTTCCGTAACCTCGTAACTTAATCGTATAAATTCATCGATATTTTAAACTATTATCCTTTAAAATCGGTTGCGTCGTTAAAAAATTCGCCTTCTATTTTTAACGGCAATTTTTTATTTTTAACGCCTTCGATTAAAAAAAGATAACTTCCCTTTTTGCCTTTTCCTTTTATAAAGCGAAGTCTGACAGGTTCTATTTTATGTTGCCGAAAACTCGTAATTACGTCGGTCAGCCTTTCCGTTTTATGGCACATAAACAAACGACCGCCGTCTTTAAGTGCGTTACGGGCGCAGTTTACTATGTCGTTAAGAGAGCAGAAAACTTCTGTTTTGCAAACCGCAATGCGTTCGTTATCGGGTAAAATACCGCTTCCGAACTTTTCGTAAGGCGGATTGCACAAAACCGCGTCGAAAGATTTTTTGCCGTCAAAGTCTTTCAGATTGAGATTTTCGACGTTCATTACCGAATTTAAACCGTTAAGGACGACGGTTTCACGGCACATTTCGGCTAAATCCTTTTGTATTTCCACAAAAGTAACTCTTTTTGCTCCGTATTCGCCGAAAAAATGCAGTCCCACGATACCGCTTCCCGCGCATAAATCAAGAACGTTATCGTACGACTTTTCGGGAAACTTCGCAAGCATTACGGAATCGCTCGTGAATCGGTAATAGTTTTCCGACTGTATTATTTTAAGACCGTTTATCATAAGGTCTTCTATTTTTTTATCGGGAGAAAGTTCCATATTCCGGGTAAAAAGAGAAAAAGGGCTACTACCAAAGTAGTCACCCTTTCAGTTGCTGATTATTCTTCGGAAGGAGCACCAACAGGGCAATTGTCGGCGCAAGCACCGCAAGAAATGCAAAGCGCGGTATCGATTTCGTACTGGGTGTCGCCCTGAGTGATAGCGCCCACGGGGCAGTTATCCGCGCAAGCACCGCAAGAAATGCAAGCATCTGAAATCTTGTAAGCCATTTAGTTATACCTCCGTTATTTTTTGATTTCGGTTTTAAAGCGCCTTGACGCCTTTACCTTATTTTTAATTTTACCATAAAAAAGCCTGTTTGTACATAGATTAAACGAGAAAAATTCAGACTTTTTCGGCTATTTTCAAAAAACGAGAAATTATTCTTCCAAATTACCGAGTTCCGCTTGTTCTTCGGGCGATAGTTTATCGTCGTCGTCCATACGGGAACATTTGCCGAATTTAACTTCGGCGAGAGGGAAATCTTTATAAACCACTGCTCCGTCGGGTTTATCTATCTTTACCTTAACCGTCAGACTCAGCATGTTGTTTGAAACCACCGTACCGTTGCCGTCGGGCGTTTTTACCGCGCCGCCTAACTTGGGCATTTTTTTGTAAACGCCGGCGTAATATTCGTTTTCGTATTCCAGACAACACATAAGCCTGCCGCAAAGTCCGCTTATTTTGCCGGGATTAAGCGACAGCCCTTGTATTTTTGCCATTTTGATGGTTACTTTTTTAAAATCCGGCACGCAACCCTTACAGCAGACTTCTCTTCCGCACGGCGCGATTCCTCCTAAAATTTTCGCTTCGTCGCGGATACCTACCTGTCTTAATTCTATTCTTATGTGGAAAGCGGCAGCCAAATCCTTTACGAGATCTCGAAAATCGATTCTCGTAGGCGCCGTGAAATAAAACACTACCTTAGTTCCGTCGAAGGTAAATTCGGCGTCGATAAGTTTCATTTTTAATTTATGTTTTTCGATAAAACCTTCCGCTATTTTTTTGGCTTCCGGAGTTTTTTCGAGATTTTTGCGGTTTACCTCGGTGTCCTTTTCGGTAGCCTTCCTTATAACGGGTTTCAGCGGTTGAACGATTTCGTTGTCGGGAACGTCTTTATTGGCAATACTTATATATCCGTACTCTACCCCGCGCGTGGTTTCTACGATAACGCCGTCGCCCTTGCGGAAAGTTATGTTTTTGGGATCAAAGTAATACACCTTCCCGAAATTGCGGAATCTTACCCCTACAATTTTTGCCATTTGGTTTTTTCCTCCATTAAACTAAACAGCACGCTGTCCGATAAAATCGTACCGTTTACGTTGTAATTTATGCTTTTTTCTAATTTGTTAATTCTTTCGATTGCGCCGATAATCGCCCCATAGCGCCACTTTTCGGTTGCTATAAAGACTTCCTCATACCCCGCTTCGCCCCTTTTGTCATATAGGTAAACGAGCATTTTGGAAAGTAATAACTTGGTAACGCTCATAAAATCGGTTATGGAAACGTTTTTAAGTTTGCCTGCAAATTCGGGCAGATTTTTGCCGTTCATATTAACTAAAACGTCGGTTGAAAGATTTTTGATATTTATAAGGTCGTCGGACGAGCAATATTTTATTAGTCGCCCCATCTTACCGTCGCATAATTTAAGCGCAATGTCGAGCCTTTCTCCGTCGTAACCGAGTTCTTTTGCCGACTTAAACAGCAAATCGGCCGGAAAATCACCTATTTCGACGATTTTGCTTCGGGATTTTATCGTGGAAAGCACTGCGGCGGGTTTAGCCGTCGATATCAATAAATGGACGTTTTTAGGGGGTTCTTCGACCGTTTTCAGCAGTTTATTCTGGTATTGATTCAGTTCTTCGATTTTTCTAAGCACGAACAATCTTTTATTGAGTTCAAACGGTTTTACTATGCTTTGCGCGATTAAGTCGTCTGCGGAATCGGTTTTGAGTTTTCCTCCGTCTTTCGGATAAAAAGTAACGTCGGGATGCTCGTTTTTATCTATCAATCTGCAAATACGGCAGTCGTTACAAAACTCGTCCGAATCGCACATTATAAGTTTGGAAAGAATTTTCAGGTATTCGTCGTGCATATCCGCGTCCTGACAAACGACTAAATAGGCATGGCTCAGTTTACCCGCCTTTTTGTCCGACGCAATTATTTTATATGCGGAAGAATTTTTGACAAGTTCTTTCATAAAGTGCCTCTTATCGGCTTATAGCCCGACTTATTGTATATATCCTTTCCCTTTTAACAATCTTAAAACGCTATCTTGTACGGTTTGCGCGTCGCCATGGGCGTCAACGGCGACTATTCTAAAAGGAAATTTTTCTATAAGTTTTTTATAGCCTTGATATACTTTGTTATGAAAATCTATCCCCGCAAGTTCCAGTCTGTCCCCTCCGTCTGCTCCGCCTTTACGCGAAAAGGCGCTGTAAGGATCTATATCGAAAAATATCGTTAAATCGGGGACGGCATTATCGATTGCAAACTTATTTGCCGAAGCAACGAATTCGTACCCAAGCCCCCTCGCGTATGCCTGATAAGCAAACGAGGAATCGTAATATCTGTCTATAATGACGATTTTACCTTCGCATAAAGCGGGCAAAATCTTCTGTTTTAAAAGTTGACAACGCGAAGCCGCGTATAACAACGCCTCGCATTCGTCAACCATTTCGGAATTTTGCCTATCCAAAATGACAGAACGGATTTTTTCCGAAATATCCGTTCCGCCGGGTTCCCTCGCCACTATAAAAGGTTGACGGGTTTTTTCAAGATATTCTTTTAAAAGTCTTACCTGAGTGCTTTTACCGCAGCCCTCGCAACCTTCGAACGTGATGAGTTTTCCTTTCATAATTTACCCTTTTTATAACCGACCTAAACGCCTCGTCCGACCGACGTAAGTATTCATAATACGAAGCGCGTAAAACATATACATAAATTGCCAAAAATTGCCATTAACAGGCGTATAGGCGGACTTTTAACTAATAGATTATTTCTTTGACGGTAAGATCGTAGTTTCCGCCGGGGGCTTCTACCGTAACCGTATCGCCGAGTTTTTTACCGAGAAGCGCCTTGCCTACGGATGATTCGTTAGAAATCATATTGTTGGCAATATCCGCTTCTGCGGTACCTACGATGCTGTAAACGACTTCTTCTTTCATATCGTGGTCGTAAACTCTGATTTTTGAACCCATGGTAACCGTATTGTTATCGGCGGTAGATTCGTATATGACGGCAACTTTTAACTGAGCCTCTATTTGTTCGATTTCACCCGAAACTCTCGCGAGTTCGTTTTTAGCCGCGTCGTATTCCGCATTTTCGGAAAGATCGCCGAATTCACGAGCGATTTTCAATCTTTCGACTACCTGCGGACGTTCGGTTTCTATAAGGTAATGTAACTTTTCTTCGAGTTTTTGTTTGCCTTCCTGGCTTAAATATATTTTGTTATTCATTTTGCACCTCTTTTTCGTCTTTTTTTAAGACCTGTATTAGTTATTGTTGAGCGTCAAAATCGGAAATAACCGACTTATAGCCCGATTTTTATTTCTTTTCATATAGAACGGCTTTGATTCTTCTTACTCCCGCCGAGGACGATTGTTCTTTAACGATATGAAACTCTCCCAATTCGCCGGTACGCCCCGCGTGAGGACCTCCGCATATTTCTTTGGAATATTTCCCCATGGTATATACCTTTACCTTATCGCCGTAACGGGAATCGAAAACTCCTACCGCGCCGGATTGTTTGGCTTCTTCGACGGTCATTTCTTCCATGACGACGGGAACGTCCGCTTTAATCGCTTCGTTGACGAGTTCTTCCACTTTTTCAATCTCTTCTTTGGTCATGGGGCGATCGAAGTTAAAGTCGAACCGAAGTCTTTCGGGCGTTATGTTACTTCCCTTTTGCGAAACCGAAGGATCAAGCACTTCTTTTAACGCCGCTTGCATAAGGTGCGTCGCCGTATGAAGTTTAGCGGTGGTTTCGCTTTGGTCGGCAAGCCCTCCTTTAAACTTCTGTTCGCTTCCGACCGAAGATTTTTTCTGATGTTCGGAAAAAGCGTTTTCGTAGCCCTCTACGTCAACCGTAAACCCTTGCTCTTTCGCAAGTTCCTGCGTTATTTCGAGCGGGAAGCCGAAAGTATCGTACAGTCTGAATGCGGTTTTTCCGGGGAAAACGTTTCCCTGAATATGGGTTACCACTTTATTAAATTCCTTTAAGCCGTCGGATAAAGTTTTAGAAAATTTTTCCTCTTCTTTACTGAGTTCGGAATAAATTCTCTCTTGGTTATCGGTAAGTTCGGGATAAGCGTTTTTGTATTTTTCGACGTAGCATTTTGCTATTTTTGACAAACTGCCTTCGGGAAGTTCTAAGTTTCTTCCGAACCTTACCGCTCTTCTTATCAAACGGCGTAAAACGTAGCCCTGATCTACGTTGGACGGCGCTATGCCTTTTACGTCGCCGATTAAAAAGGTTGCCGTTCTTACGTGGTCGAGAATGATTCTGTAGGCTCTCGTAACGTCTTGATTTTCGCCGTATTTTTTACCCGTTAAAGCGTAGATTTCTTCTTTCGCTTCATCGAAAAGTTCGGTATCGTAAACGCTTTCCACGCCGTTTAAAATGCACAAAGTACGCTCTAACCCCATACCTGTATCGACGTTTTTTTGTTTGAGTTTGGAATAAGTTCCGTCTTCGTTTTTATAGTACTGCATAAAAACGTTGTTCCAGATTTCGAGATATTTACCGCAATCGCACGCGGGCGAACATTCGGGCGAACATTCGGGCGTTCCCCTGTCGATAAACATTTCGGTATCCGGTCCGCAAGGTCCCGTTTTTCCGGCAATCCACCAGTTATGTTTTTTGGGAAGATAGAAGATTTTGTCTTCGGGAATACCGAGTTCTTTCCAACGCTTCGCGCTGCTTTCGTCTCTCGGGCAGTCTTCGTCGCCCGCAAATACGGTTACGGCAAGCCTTTGCACGGGAATATCGAGATAATCCTTACCCGTTAAAAATTCATAACTCCAACCGATGGATTCATAGTTGAAATAATCGCCGAGCGACCAGTTGCCAAGCATTTCAAAAAAAGTCAGATGCGACAGATCGCCGACTTCGTCGATATCGCCCGTTCTTACGCATTTCTGAACGTCCGTAAGTCTTTTTCCCTCAGGGTGTTTTTCCCCTAAAAGGTAGGGAACGAGCGGATGCATACCCGCAGTGGTAAACAAAACCGAAGGATCGTTTTCCGGTATTAAACTTGCCGACGGTATTATTTTATGACCTTTGCTTTCAAAAAACTTCAGATAGAGATTCCTTAATTCTTCCGCTGTAAATTTTTTCATATTAAGTCCTTCTTAAAAGTGTATTTTCAGTTTGATTTTTTAACGGTAACGCCCTCTTTGGATATCATTACCATATAGCCCTTTGCCGTAATTTTTGCTCTTAATTCGTCGGCTAAAGAGTAATTTTTAACGAGTCTTGCCTGTTGCATATCGTTTGCGAGTTTTAACACTTCTTCGGGCGTTTCGTCGGTTTGGGAATATTTTTCAAGATATTCGTCGGGCGAAAGAGCGAACAGTTCCGTTACGGCGTAGGTTTTTACCACGTCCTCCGCAATATTCACCGCTTTCGCGTCGTTTTCGGCAAGATAGGATTTAGCCTTTTTAAAATAACCGTAGAGGTTGGAAAGCGCCAAAGCCGTATTGAAATCGTCGCTCATGGCGTCGTCGAATTCTTTTTCGATTCCGCTCTCAAAATTTTCGTCGCGTTTAAGCCCGCTTTTTTTTACGTCGGATAAAACTTTGTAAAACTCCGAAACGTGTTTTTCGGCTTCCTTGAAAAACGTGTCCGTAACGTTTATATCGTTACGATAGGAGGTTTGGAGCAACGCAAACTTAATTGCGTCCGGACTATACTTGTCCAAAAGATCCGAAAGCAAAATCGAATTGCCGAGCGATTTGCTCATTTTTTGCCCGTTGACCTTGATAAGCCCGTTGTGAATCCAGTATTTAACGAAGCGTTTGCCCGTCAGAGCCTCTGATTGCGCTATTTCGTTTTCGTGGTGCGGAAATATAAGATCTCTTCCGCCGCCGTGAATATCGATTTGATCGCCGAAAGCCGCGCGGTTCATCGCGGAACATTCTATGTGCCAGCCGGGGCGACCTTTGCCCCAGGGAGAGTCCCAACTTATTTCGCCTTCCTTAGCGGCTTTCCATAAAGCGAAGTCCAAGGGAGCGCGTTTTTGTTCGTCGTTGGAAATTCTGACGCCGTCAAGCATATCTTCGGGCTTACGGTTTGAAAGAGCGCCGTAAGAAGGAAAACTTTCGACTGAAAAATACACGCTTCCGTCCATAGCGGGATAAGCGTAACCTTTTTCGACAAGCCCCTTTATAAAACCTATAATGTTATCTATATTTTCGGTTGCTTTCATCCATACGTCGGGTTCGCCTACTTTGAAGCGCTTCATTTCGCAATCGATATCTTCAATCATTTTTTGAGCGTAAACCAAAGGAGGAATACCGGTTTCTTTTGATTTCAGTATAATTTTATCGTCAACGTCGGTGTAATTTCTCGCGTAAGTTACGTCGTAGCCTTTCTTTTTTAAAAAATTGCGCATTACGTCGTAAATAAGCGCCTGATACGCATGTCCGATATGCGCTTCTCCGGAAACCGTGATACCGCAAGCGTACATATTAACTTTATTTCCGCTTATCGGCGTAAATTCTTCCTTCTTACGCGTGAGCGTGTTATATATTTTCATATTAGTACCTTATATTACCTTTTCGCAACGGTCATTATATCACAACGGACTTAAGTTTGGCAACAAAAAAGCCGACCTTTTCAACGTCACGCCAAAAATAATTACGTTATGAGAACGAAAACGATTGCAAACCGCTGTCGAATGATATATAATATTAAAAAAATAACGACTTATTGAGGTAAATTATGCTCGATATTAAGATGATATGCGAAAACCCCGAAAAGGTTAAAGAATCTCTTGCTAAAAAAGGGTGCGTCGTTGATTTTACCGAACTTTTAAAATGGGACAAGGACAGAAAAACTCTTTTGCAACAGGTGGAAGCCGACAAAGCCGAAAGAAACAAAGTTTCGGCGGAAATTCCCGCTCTCAAAAAGGCGGGTAAGAACGTTGACGAAATATTTGCAAGAATGCGCGCGCTCGGCGACGATATCGCTGAACGCGACGGCGAAATCAACGCGCTTAACGATAAAATATTCGATTTCGTTGCTAAACTTCCCAACATGCCGGACGACGATCTTCTCCCCGGCGAAAAGGAAAACAACCGCGTAGTTAAAGTTTTCGGCGAAAAGCCTCGGTTTGATTTCGAAGCGAAAAACCACGTCGATTTATGTACTTCTTTAAACTTAATCGACTATGAAAGAGGCGTTAAACTTTCGGGCGGTGGATACTGGCTATATAGAGGCGACGGAGCAAGGCTCGAATGGGCGCTTTTAAACTTCTTCGTTGCGGAGCATTTAAAGGACGGCTATACTTTTATTTTACCTCCTCACATGCTCGGCTATAACTGCGGTTTCGGCGCAGGTCAGTTCCCTAAATTTTCGGACGAAGTGTACTGGGTGGAGGACAAGGAAGCAGAATCGGTCAAAAAGCAGAGATTTATGCTTCCGACGGCGGAAACGGCTCTCGTCAACATGTACTCCGGCGAAATTATTGACGCTAAAAAACTTCCGATGAAGTTTTTCGCATACACCCCTTGCTATCGTAAAGAAGCAGGCTCCTATCGCGCCGAAGAAAGAGGCATGATAAGAGGTCATCAGTTCAACAAGGTCGAGATGGTTCAATACACAAGGCCCGAAGATTCAAAAGCCGCTTTTGAAGAACTCGTCGGAAAGGCTTGCTCTCTGATGGAAAAATTAGGGCTTCATTTCAGGCTTTCAAAACTTGCGGCGGGTGATTGTTCTGCTTCCATGGCGAGAACTTACGACATCGAAGTATGGATTCCTTCCATGGGTATTTATAAGGAAGTAAGTTCGGTTTCCAACGCAAACGACTATCAGGCAAGAAGAAACAACACGAGATTCAAAGACGAAAACAAAAAAATCGGATTCGTTCATACTCTTAACGGCAGCGGTCTTGCAACCAGCAGAGTTTTCCCCGCTATTATAGAACAATACCAGAACGCCGACGGAACCGTTACGATTCCCGAAGTATTGCGTCCTTTCATGGGCGGGCAAACCCTTTTAAAATAATTACACCTTAAATATTAAAGGCGAGTTTTCTCGCCTTTTTCGTTTTTATGCGATAAAAAACACCGATAATCGACCTATAGGGCGACTTATCGGTGTTTTTTGTTAATCTGTCAAAAAATCTATATCGTCGTTTACTGCGTAATGCCAGAACCTTTCGTTGTGATAAGCCTTCGCTTTGTACGCTTCTTTTACGTTTTCTTTTTTGATTCCGTATTCCGTCAAAAGCGATTTTATTTTGCTTGCCGAAAGATAATAATCGTCGCCAAAGCAATCGTAAAGATATTGTTCGAGTTTATCTTCGGTGTCTTTCCCGCAATAGATAAGATATTTCTGATTGACGTCGATCTTTTCTCTACTCAAAAAATTTCTCCAGTCCTTTACGGCAAATAAACAGGTCGCGGGCGACAACGCTATGACGGAGCAAAATATATTCGGATATTTAAGCCCTATATATAACGCGGCAAGTCCGCCCGAACTTGCGCCGACAGACGTAACGTTATGGTCGAATTTTAAATTGTACTTTTCTTTAACGAACGGAAGCGCCGCGTTAATCAAAAATTCGCAAAAGTCTTCAAGCGTCCCTCTGTTATAACTGTCGTCCGGCTCGAAATCGTTTGCGACGCCGAATTTCGGGCTTAAAGTAAGTTGACGGTTTCTTATATCTTTGCCTTCGCCGTTATTTATACCGATGACTACGGTTTTTTTGTTTTTTTCTTCTAAAATCTCGTCAAGAGCGACTGTATCTACCGCGTCGTGGCTATAGTTCTCGCATTCGGTAAAAGCGTTTTGTCCGTCAAAACAAAGCATAACGGGGTAATTTTGTCCGTTTGCGTAAGTATAGTCTTCGGGAGTATAGACGAAAATCTTTTTTTCTTTGCCGTTTATATTCGCGTATCTGCCTTTTATGAAAAAAGTTTGGATTTTTCCTTTCATATTTTTCCTTATCTAATAACCGTAAAGGCGGGCTTTCTGATTATAATCGTAATCAAAAAGTCCGTCTATATGTCGATTATTCGCTTATTTTGTTATATATAATCCGTCTTTGTCCGCGTCCACGGTAACGGTGGTCTGAGGTAAAATTTCTCCCGCGACGATGGCTTTTGCAATCATAGTTTCGACGTGTTCTTCAATAAACCGTTTTAACGGTCTTGCGCCGAAAACCATATCGTAACCGCGGTCTATGATATAATTTTTAGCCCTGTCGGTTATTTCAAACTTAACTTGTTTGTCGCTAAGTCTCGATTTTAATTTTTCGAGCAACAAATCGACTATTTTGCCGACCTCTTTTTGAGTAAGCGGCTTAAACATAACTATAGAACTTAATCTGTTTAAAAACTCCGGTCTGAACGAAGATTTTAAAAGCGCGTTGATTTTTTCTTTCGCTTCTTCGGTCACTTCGCCGTTTTTCACGCCGTCCAGAAGGTATTCAGAGCCGAGGTTCGACGTCAATATTATAATTGTATTCTTAAAATCGACCGTTCTGCCCTGACTGTCGGTAAGCCTGCCGTCGTCGAGGACTTGCAACAAAATATTGAAAACGTCTTTATGCGCTTTTTCGATTTCGTCGAACAGTACGACCGAGTATGGTCTTCTTCTTACCGCTTCGGTAAGTTCGCCGCCCTCGTCGTAACCTACGTATCCCGGAGGCGCGCCGATAAGCCTTGACACCGAGAATTTTTCCATATACTCCGTCATATCTATACGAATCATGTTTTTCTCGTCGTCAAAAAGAGTTTGAGCGAGCGTTTTTGCAAGTTCCGTTTTGCCTACGCCGGTAGGACCTAAGAACAAAAACGAGCCTATAGGTCGGTTAGGATCGGAAATTCCCGCCCTCGAACGTATAATTGCTTCGGTAACGAGTTTAACCGCTTCGTCCTGTCCGACCACGCGTTTGTGCATTATATCTTCGAGGCGTAACAGTTTTTCTCTTTCGCCCTCCAAAAGTTTAGACACCGGCACACCCGACCATTTGGAAACTATTTTGGCAATGTCCTCCTCGGTTACTCTGTCCGAAAGCATTTTTTCGGATTTCGGGTTATCTTCTTCCAACTTATTAAGTTCTTTATTGAGTTCCGGAAGTTTGCCGTATTTAAGTTGAGCGGCTTTATTGAGATCGTACGTTCTTTCGGCTTTTTCTATTTCTGCGGTAACCTGAGCGATTTGTTCCCTGATTTTGCCTATTTTTTCAATCGAATCTTTTTCGGTTTTCAATTTTGCGCTCATTGCGTCGAAACTGCTTTGAAGTTCGGAAAGTTCTTTTTCGATACTCTTTAGTCTTGCCGCCGATAATTGATCTGTTTCCTTTTTCAACGCCTCTTTTTCGATTTGAAGTTGCATTATTTTACGTCTTACGTCATCCATTTCCGACGGCATGGAATCGATTTCCGTTTTTACCGTAGCGGCGGCTTCGTCAACGAGATCGATTGCTTTATCCGGTAAAAATCTGTCGGTTATATACCTGTCGGAAAGGGTTGCCGCGGCTATAAGCGCGTTATCGTTGATTTTTACGCCGTGAAAGACTTCGTATCTTTCTTTTAGTCCGCGCAAAATGGATATCGTATCTTCAACCGTCGGTTCGTTTACCGTAACGGGTTGAAAACGTCTTTCCAGGGCGGGATCTTTTTCGATGTATTTTCTGTATTCGTCCAAAGTGGTTGCGCCGATGCAGTGTAGTTCGCCTCTTGCAAGCATAGGCTTTAAAAGGTTACCCGCATCCATTGCGCCGTCGGATTTCCCCGCGCCGACGATCGTATGAAGTTCATCGATGAAAAGAATAATCTTGCCTTCGCTCTTTTTAACTTCGTTCAAAACGGCTTTAAGCCTTTCTTCGAACTCGCCGCGATATTTTGCGCCCGCAACCAACGCGCCCATATCGAGCGCGAAAAGTTTTCTGTTCTTAAGCGCATCGGGAACGTCACCGGATAAAATTCTTTGCGCCAGACCTTCGGCGATAGCGGTTTTACCTACGCCCGCTTCCCCGATTAAACACGGATTGTTTTTGCGCTTTCTCGAAAGAATCATTATAACGTTACGTATTTCTTCATCGCGCCCGATTACGGGATCGAGTTTATTCTGACGTGCCATTTCGACCAGGTCCTGACCGTATTTATTTAAAACGTCGTAAGTCGATTCGGGATTGTCGCTCGTAACCCTTTGCGCGCCGCGTATTTCTTTAAGAGCGGATAATATCTTGCTTTCGTAAACGTTAGCGCCGCTTAAAAGTCTTTTAACGCCCGCATCCCCTTTTCTTATTATCGCTATAAGCAAATGTTCTACGGAAACGTATTCGTCTTTCATGTTTTTTGCAACGGCTTCGGCTTCTAAAAACACTGCGTTTAAACTGCCCGAAAGATAAACGTTACCGCCGGATTGCTTGGAAAGTCCGCCTATAAGCCTGTTAACGCCGTCTTTTAAATTTTCTACGTCGGCGCCTGAAGATTCCAGAAGTTTTGATATAAAGCAATTTTCGTTATCGAGCATAGCCTTTAAAACGTGCGCTTCGGTAAGTTCCGGATTGCCGTTTTGTAACGCCGTACTTTGCGCCGCGTTGATTATTTCTATCGTTTTTTGCGTAAGTTTTTCAGTATTCATAAATTACCTCCTCAATTTTTTATTTTCCCTTTTTATTATTTTAAAAATCTATACCCTTTCTTATTTTTAAATACTGTTTTTCAAGATTTTCTTCGGCTTTTCCCGAAAAATAATCCTGAGTATATTCGTTTATAAGTTTATCTATATTGTTGACGTAATCCGTAAGTTTAACCGCTATGTCGGCGGCGCTCGCGTCGTCTTTAAAGTTGAGTTTTCTTATGAGTTTTCCGTCAACGACCGAATACTCCACTTCGGGTAAATATTTTTTTTCAAGCCTGATAAACTCAACGAAAAAATCGTTTATTACGTTAATAAGCGCTTGCGAAGTCGTCCTCAAAGTTATTTTAAGATATCCCGTATTCTCGTTTTCGGTAAATAATTCCGCCGAATACGTTACGCGCGGGTTATATTTATAGTTTATCGCGCTCAAAAAGTCTATAGTGGACTGCTGTCGCCTTTCCACCCTCATGCGTCTGTGCGGTTCAAAAGCCTCGCTTACGATAGAAAGAATTTCTTCTATCCTCTGCTTGGTTGTACTGCAACCGACGTAGTTAGCCAATATTTCATTGACAAGCGTCGAACGGGATTTTCCGCTTTTTAAGGCGGCGTTATCTATCAATTTTATAACCTCGTCGCTTAAAACCATGCTGTAAACGCTTTTACCCATATTTTCTGCCTCCTTTTTCGACTATTATTTTACCACTTTTCAATAATTTGTCAACTATTTTATATAACTTTTTTAACAAAATCTTAAAAATATTTTCAAATTTAGCCGTTTCGGCGAAAAAAAGCAATAAAAAAGACCGCACAAAAATAGTGCGGTCATTTGCGCATAGAATAATTAAGGCATTTACGGTTTTTAAATAATCACAAAATTATTCTTCTTCAACCTCTTTAACAAAAACGAAAGCGTTGTAAGTTTCGTTTTTGGCTTTCAAACCGCCTTCTTTGACGGCAACGTTTACGGGCGCCATGGTTAAAAATTCCCAACCGTCAACGCATTCCTGATTTATAACGTCGAAATATTCGACGATTTTGTTCTGAACAACGTCTTTTTTGTTGATTACGAGCGTTCCGGTGTAAGGAACTACTTTATATGTTTTCATCGAAAAACCTCCATACAAACTGCTTTTTGCGGTAAAAACCCCGCCATGCATAGTTATTGTATCACATTTTTTTCATTTTGAAAAGCACTATTTAAATATTTTTTACTTTTTTTGCGATTTCCTCGTCATTTATTTACTTTTGATTGACATTTTAGCGTAAATATAGTAAACTGTGGAGGTTGAAAGTCGCTTCCGTAGTTAAATGGATATAATAAACCCCTCCTAAGGGTTAGTTATGGGTTCGATTCCCGTCGGGAGTACCAAAAAATGGCGAATGCAGTCTTGCGTCCGTCATTTTTTTTGCTCTTTCGTGAATCGTCCTCGGTTCGTAATAGCAAAGCCGTACAACAGCAACTAAGAAAGACAAAAAATATGAAGTCTTTACTTTTTTTCTTTTTTACCTTTACTTTTTGCTTTTGTTGTGATATAATAAGTAAAGAAATCGGGAGGCGGACATGTATTCTTATAAGCCATTAGAAAATAAACTAAATGAAATTGGATTAACCAAGTCTGACTTAACTACCAAACTTGGTATATCATCCAGAACTATAGCTAAAATTTCAAAGGGCGAGAAAATTGCCAATAATGTGCTTGCTAAGATTGCGGATTTCTTACATTGCAGTCCTGACGAGTTGTTCAGAGAAGTTTGCGATAATCACATTCTGCAAATTTTGCGTGAAGAAAAAGAAGCTAAGATTTCAGGCGGGCTTTACCATGAATTACAAGTCAGAATGACTTATAACTCTAATCACATTGAAGGTTCCAAGCTTACGGAAGATCAAACAAGATTGATTTTTGAAACAAGAACGATTGACATCGGCGAAGGTATTCCAGTTGACGATATTATCGAAACAAGCAATCACTTTCGCGCAATCGATTACGTAATCGATAAAGCATTAGAGCCTTTGAGCGAAGATATTATCAAACACTTGCACTTGCTATTAAAACAAGGAACTAAAGATTCTTCTCTCGACTGGTTTGCCGTCGGAGATTATAAAAAACGGGCAAATACCGTCGGCGGAAGAGAAACATGTAAGCCGAGCGAAGTTTCAAAAACTATGAATAAACTTGTTACGGATTTTAACACTAAAAGCGATATAACAATTGACAACATTATCGAACTTCATGCTAATTTTGAATATATTCATCCGTTTCAAGACGGAAACGGCAGAGTCGGCAGATTGATTGCCCTGAAAGAATGTCTCAGATTTAATATAATTCCTTTTATTATAGAAGATTCGAAAAAGTCGTTCTATTATCGCGGGCTTGCAAACTGGAATCAAGAAAGGGGCTGGCTCAGAGACACTTGCCTTGATGGACAAGACACATTCAAAAGAATTCTGAATGTTCTCGATATTCATGAATAGAGTCGGTGTTTTCCTCTATGACAATATGTTTGTAAATACGAAGCCGTAGGAATTTCAGAGTTGGTATTAAATCGGTATTATTTTGGTTTGAAAGTTATTTATAGTTATAAAAATTACTCAAATAACGCCCAAATTAGTCGATTTAGATGCAAAATATTGTTTAAAACGCGATAAAACGCAAGAAAATTGTAATTTTTTGCGATATTTTGCAGATGGAAACGAACTCCTAACACATCAATGGTTGGAAAATGTTTAATTCAGCCGATATAAAAGTTGGAAAATGTTTGATTTTCTGTATTATTATGGTTGGAAAATGTTTAATAGTCGTTTGTATTGTGCAATGGGAATATCGAAAGGAAAAACAAGAGATTATACTTGCCTATTTACATGACGATGTTTATACTAAAAACAGCGCCGATAAAAACTAAAATTACACTAAATCTATCCGCATTGGGTATTTAGCCTGATACAATTGGTTTTGTTTATAGCAGAGAAAACAAATTCACATAAAGCAAACAATGCGATGAACAATTTGCAAGCTACGTGCGATGGTGCAAACCGGTATTAAACCGGTATTATTTGGGTATTGAAGTTATTGCACGGTCTGTAATAATACCCCATGACATGCTGACAAAAAAACCGACGTTTCGTCAAAAGAGAAACGTCGGTTTTTAATTGCGTAAAAGTCGTTAAACTTTCGGTAAAACAAAATGTTTAATAACCGACCTATAGCCCGATTTTTTGCAAACTTTGCCTAAAAAAGGCAGGAAGTTACGCGTTTTATTACTGATGATAATCTACCTCCGTCGCCACGCCTTGAGAAGGTATGGTAAACGAAGCCATCGACTTCCAGTAATCACGATTCTGAGGGGTTTTAATTATTTGCGAAGTCCCCGTTTCGTTTGTGTAAATAACTTTGTACGCGTAGAGAAAATCGTTAGTAGGATCTCTGTCGTCGTCGCACAAAAAGACGTCGAGTTGCAAAGACGCGTTCGATTTGTTGATTACGGTTATTTCGTACATGCCTTTAGAGTAGTCGTTTTCGGTCCCTGCACCGGGAGGGATAAATCGCACTTTTACCGAAAAATTATCTTTATTCGCGCCCGCGGGAGCGGATATAGAAAAAAGCAATACGGAATAATTATTATCCCCGAGCGTTTCGGGAGAGTAACGGTATTCTGCTTTAAACGCGTTGGTTACGGCGTTTCCTTCCGAACTTATAATACTGCTTATGGCGTCACCGCCGTTTGCTGCGATATCGAGGTATATAAGATACGCCCCTGTTTTTCCTTTTACGGAACCTAAACAATATTCTCCCTTGTTTACGGGGATTTCATAATAATATATGTCGCTGCCTTGGGTTATTCCGGGATTTGTAATCCATTCGGTTTTAAAAATCGGCGTGGGTTTATATCCTTCGGGTAGTTGCGTTGTGCCGTCGGAATATTTTCCGTCTGTAAACTTGTAACAATAGGGCTGAGTACTTCCGCTCTGATGTTCGTAAATTTCCGCAATTTCTTTTATTTCCGTAATTACGTTTTTATCGTTGCGAAACACCTGGTGTAGAGAAAAAAACGTGTTGTTATTATCAAAGTACGTTCCCGCAAAAAAACTTATCGCGCCGCGTTCTATCAGGTGAAAGTTGATGCTGTCAAGAGGCATTTGATAATTATCGTACACTTTTCCGAGCAGTACCGCCTTTTTAGCCGTCACTAAATGCTTTTCACCGATTTCTGCATCCATAAAGTGTAAGCCGTAAACGGAAGATGAATCTTTAAGAGTTTTCAAAAGTTGGCTTTTTGCTTTTCCATATACGGATACGTCGGAAGTATCCGTTATAGTGCGGCGTCCGTTTGCGTCCACCGTGTAAATCGTAGTAAAAGCATTGTTATTGCTATTATACGATCCGTTAATCGATCTTATCGGGAAGTAAGAGATACGAATATCGCCGGCGCGTTTCTGAAAATTATCTGCGGTAGTGCCGGTAATTCTTGCGCCGCTTACTATATAGCCGGTGTTCTGAAGCGACGCTTTATACGGCTCGTTCGCATCGTACCAACCCTTAATATTATCGTAACTGTCAATAACGTTACCGTTCTTATCGACGGTGGTTTCTTCGGCTATTTTTAACGGAAAATAGGTGTGATACCCTCCCGGCTGATTCTCCTTTGTCGTCTTGATAACGACTTTTTCGGTCGTTTTCTCGTGGGTGAGCGGATAATTAACCTCATAAGGCTGCTGTGAGATTTGAACGTTCGCCGCGGGGACGGTGGCGTTTTCAACGGTTAATTCCGGCAATGCAACATTTGCGGGTGTTATTTTTATCACCTCGATTACCGACGCCGTGTTTTGGACTTTTTCAATAGTCAAAGTAGTTGCCTGATTTTGCCGATTCGTATTCGTCCATCCTCTATTGTATCTTACGTATTGCTTTGTACTATCCTCCTGTAATTTGCCGCCGAAATTCGTCCCGTAATTCGTCCAACTTTGATTTGTAGAGGATACCGTGAGTGTGTAATTATATCCCAACCACCCCCAACTTCTATCTATATACAAATATTTACCGGTTTCTTTCTCCCTAATGGTACCCGAAGGAGTATTAGCGTCGGGGGTTGAAAACTTCCACCAAGTAGCGTTGGCGCTGGTTCCGTTTGTTACCCCGTTACCGCTACTATTGATATTCAGGTAATTATTGCCGAAAGAAATAGTGTAATACCCGCAATCGAGGATTTTCCAACTGTTGTCGGCGTTGTCGTAGGTCAGATAATAATCCGTACCGTTTGCTTTAAGTTTGTTATCGTTCGTTTTTACCCAAAACGTATCGGAATTTGAAAACGAGCCGTTATTCTGACCGAATTCGTAACGGTTTCCGTTATGGTAGTAAAAAGCCGTACCTTGATTTTCATTAGAAAAATAAAAGCAGGTGGCTTGACTTTCGTCCGTAACGTTTGAGAAGGAATTTCCGCCGTTGGCTTTGAGGTAATTATTACCGCTTTTTATAATCTGATAACCGACGGGCAACGCGCGCCAGTTACCTTCCGCGTATTGTATATAATAGTTGGTATTACCGGATACGGCATAATAGGTATTTCCATCTTTTTTAAGATTATACGGTGTCTGACTTATCGTGAGTTTATTCGAAGAATCCAAAGACAGATAGTATTTATTTCCGTTTAAAACCGTAAATATAGTTACGTTGTCCCCTTCTTCCGTTATCTGCCATATAACGGAATCCGAAGCGGTGGAGTTCTGAACGGTTCCATCGGCGGTGGCGGAAAGATAATGGTTGTTACCGTCCGTAATAAGTTTTCCTTCCGTAACGACCTTCCAGCCGCCGTCATATACGAGTTTATAAACAACGTCCTCTACCGTGGCGGTAAAATAATCGCCTTTTTTTGTCCAACTGAATTTGCTCTCGCCGAGCGTCAGTTGTCCGTTACACGTGATATAATAAACCTTATCGTTTATAACGGTATGAAACGTATAAAAGCCGTTTTCAATTTCCGCCTGCCATCTGACGGAATTTTCGTAAGACGTTACGTTTTTTATCGCGGGGGTGTTTTCTTCGGTAGCGGAAAGATAATTACCGGCACCGTCCTTAATATAGTAATAAAGTTTTATCGACGAAATACGCCACTCGCCGGCGGAAACGTCGTAATAAAGATAGTAATTATAACCGTCGATTGTCGTAAACAGTTCGCCGTCTCCGTCCTTTTCCCATACCGTTTGAGGGGAAGGTGAACAGGTAACTTTGGATAAACCGCTCGCGTTCAGATAGTAATTGTCGTATTTATAAGTTTTATCGTAGTAAGCAAAAATATGCCCTTGGTCGAATACCCATTTTGCGGAATTATCTTTATCCGAAGAAGCGGATATATCGCCGTTTGTAGAAATATCGAGATAGTTTCCTCCGCTGCTTATATACCAGGCGGATTGATTGTCGGCGCTTAACTTGTAGGTAAAAACGGTTTTTGGGTTTTGGGGATCTACGCCGTATAAGCACATAAATTGATGCCCCGGCAACATATCATCGCGTTGATAAAAATAGTATTCTCCCGAAAAACCGCTTTCGCTGGAAAATCGTTTGTATTCGTATTTTTCATTTTGATCCGTAATATAAGTGATATTACCCTCGGTATCGGACGTTATTTTAACGGTCACGCCGTCCTGATCGACTATTACGTACTCAAACTTGTCGTACGAGGAAGGTACTTTTGCGTTAGAATCACTCCATATACTCTGCAACCTTTTGTGAATCTTTTTCATATCGAGACTTCCGCCGAAGCCCGCGGCGTCGCCCGCTCTGCGCTGAGTAGCGATTTCCGTGCCGAGCGTCGTTACTTCGACTCCGTTTTCGTCCTCGACGCGTCCGAAAAACCCGAATTTACATTCCGCGGCGTTTCCGCCCGCTATCAGACAGTCGTTGATATAAACGTTGTTTATCTGCGCGTTGGTGATTATATGCCCCGCTATGTAGCCAACGTAGGCTTTTCCTTCGTGTCCGGTATGAGTGGTATCAAGCCCTTCTTCCACTTGCTGAGAATCGGTTCCGTCAACACTGCTTAAATCTATCGAAAAGTCCTTCGCGTATAAATTCTCGATTTTCGCTTCTTTTGCAACGTAGCCGAAAAGCCCGATATCGGGCGTTTTGTAAGTAACGTCGCCCAACGTGACCGAGCCTACCACCGTAAGATTTTTAAGCGTCAGTTCACTACCGTCGAAAGACGCCTGAAAGGGCTTTTGCGCCGAACCTATCGGAAACAGCCCTGTTCCGAATACGCCGTTACAATAGGATTTTAAATTAAGACAGCCGTCCGTAGCCGCCTTATTATCCGACGTTCCGTTGTCTTCATAGTTGAAAACGCGACACACTTCACTTTCGTCTATGCCGTCAAGATCAAGGTCCTTGCTTCCGAGCCTGAAATGCGTGGCTGCGTTTATAAATTTAGAATTTTCTGTAAATTCGGGATTTACCTGATAAAGCATTACGAGGTTATAGTAATGCACGGGACGGGTTATTTCGTAAGGATCGTTTTCTGTACCGCTTCCCTTATGAAAATATTGACGCAAAATACCGCCGCTTGAATCGATATCAAGACTTTTTCCCTTTGTAAACCAAGCAAAAGTAGCCGTCGCGCTTGCGGCAAACAGCATGACGACCAAAGAAATTATTATAATTAAAGTGTGTTTTTTCATATTCATACCCCTTGCTTTTTACATATCGTAATCGAAGTCAAATCGCCGTGTTCTCCGGAAAAAGTGTATTCCTGAGTAGTAAAATCGTTAGGCACGTCTGAAGTAAGCGCGTCGGAATAATCGAGCATAACGTATAAAGACTTTCCTTCTCCCCAAGTTAAAGTATGGCTTTCGGTTTGGATAATTTTCGTTACGATACCGCCCGTACCGATGCCCGACCTGAAAGCATATTCGGGTGTATTTGAAAGAGCGTCTCGCGCGCCGTCGTAAACAACTTTTGCTTTTTCCCCAAGATTTTTATCCGCCACGCAAACCTTGTACGCCACGACGTCCGAAAGATGGTTAAGTTCAGTCGTTCCGTCCGTACAGGAAAAATCAAGGTACAATATAGAGCCTGCCGTTACGTTTGCCAAATCGATTTTTATTACGATTGCGTTCGTTGAGTTTCTTGCGGTGAATACTTTATCGTACGTCCAGAGTGAAAGCGGTATTTTTTGGTCTTTTTGAATCTCGACGGCTTCTACGTCGGTTCGGAATTCGTTATAACGATAAACGGTTATCTTTTCGATGGTAAAGTCGTTTACGTCTTTGACGTTTACGTTTAAACCGTTGCCTTTGACTTCTTTGTTAACGGAAAACCAGGAAAAGGAAAAGTAATACGCCGATACGGATAAAATAAGCGCTATAAGCGCCAACGTAAGACTTAAAAAAACAGAAACCGCTTTTTTCAAATTGCCGTTGTTCAAACCACGTATTCCCTCCTTTTGTCAGTTTTGCGCGCTTTTTAGCCCGCCTTGCGCTTTTCGGCGGAAAATTATTTTGTGATTCCAATCATTATCACTAATTATTTTTGCGGGAATAAATCGGTTTTTGCTGTGTTAAACTCCCATCACCGTACCATAGTACGCTTTCGGTCGTTTGCCTTGCAAAAACTTTAACCTAAAGAGGCGATTTCTTCGCCGCAAAAACGCTTCGCACCGAAAAGAGCGCATTTTTAGATGATTTTTCGTGAGCGTAAGGGATGCCGCATAACTGTACTGCGACCGAGCGGTCACGGAAAAGGGCTGAAAAGTCGCCTTTTCGGTAATTAGCAATGACGAATGGAATCCCTAAGAAACAAAAAAAGCCAGAAGCAAAAAATTGCAACTGGCTGGCTTATTTACGCCCCTATAGCTTTGTGTCCCCGTCTTTCAACGAGTTTACTGAAAAATATTAAAATTGCCACGGCTTTTTTTGAAATATTAGCGAAGAAAATTTGCAAAAAAGCAAACCCGTCGCTTAAAAAAAACCGAAAAATTACCTTAATTACGTATTCTTTAAACGCAATTACGGAGTAATTATATCAAAAGTATTATACTTTGTCAATCGATAAAACGCAAAACCGAGCATTTTTTTAAAAAACGCAAAAAACCTCGCGGTTTTTGATAAAAATAAGGCGAAAACGGGCTTATAGCCTTACTTTTCGGTAAAAACATAGCAACGGGATTTTTTAAGATTAAAAATAATTGCTTTAAGGATTATTTTTGTCTATAAAAAGCGAAACCCCTTGCGGTTTTTGATAAAAATACGCCTTTAACGGGCTTATAGCGATATTTTTTGATATTTAATTGGCTAAAAAACCGCCGACGGGCTACGGTTATCGGTTATCCGACGGATAGTATTCCTCCATAGTGTCAACCATATCTTTGACGGTCTTTTTTGAAAACTTTTCGCTTTTAAAAGGACGCAATGCAAGCGCCATAAGTTTCATGGGGTTATCGTCGGCGGCGATGCGGTTGGAACTGATTTTTCCGCAAACTACGCATCTGTGGATAATTGCCCACTCGCCGTTTTTTCTTACCCATACGGCGACGGGTTCCATTTTGCCGTGGCAATCGGACTCCCTGTCCCCCGGCCGATTGTCAAGGTGAACGCTGAACAAGCAATACGGACAATGATTTCTGTGGTCCGTTCCGGCGCCTTCCGGAAGAACGGGTTTTCCGCAAACTTTACAGGTAAACGGATCGATGCACGGATGATTCTGAAAGTACTTTTTATCGTAGGTTCGTTTTTTATTTTCTCTGTTCATCCAAGTTTTCTCCCGCGCTTCCGCTTCCGCCCGTAATTTCTGCCAATTCTTCTATTTTTTCGATGGGAAACGGTGGTTGAGCCAGCGGTTTAGCGACAATCGACATAAGTTTGAGATAATTGTCGTCTTTTTTTACGGGGGCGCTTTCCATTTCTCCGCAAACTTTGCATCTGTAAACGATTTCCCATTCGTCGGAAGGCTTAACCCATACCGCAACAGGCTCCATTATTTTTCCGCATTCGTAACCGTCGAAATCCGTTTCGTGCCTTTTTGAAAGGCATTTCGGGCAATGGTCGTATTCTTTTTCGTTTATATTCGCGGTAAACCCGCAAACCGTACATTTAAAAGTATTTTGCATATTTCTCTCTGACGTCTTAACTTCGTTTATACGGTACCGCTTAATAATACCGCCTTTTTATATGATATCACTCTTGAAAAAATAAGTCAATTATTAGTCGGTAATTATCCCGTTAACATTCGGCGGGCAAAAAAAAGGCTTTCCGAAGGCGTAAACGCTTTTCGGAAAGCCCTTTTAAGGTTATTCTGTCTGTGACGAGTGTTTTTCGTTGATATATCGCATTATATTCCCGAATAACCATTCTTCAACGTAATTCCATTTTACGCCGTCGAAATCACACGCCGTAGCGAGTTCCGAGTAGTTACCCGTGCTTACGTGGACTTCCTCTTCGCAGTTTAAAATTTCTCCGTTATTTGTCGAATAAAACCTTCCGTATTTAACCGCGTTGAATAACCGTAACAGTTTATCGGCTTCGGAAGGATGATCAGTTTTAAATTTCGACAAAGTGTACTGCTCGTATTCGTTCGTATCCGTCTTTACGGCGTCGTCATCGACGTAAACGACGAATTCCGTCGTGTAGGTTATGCCCTGATTGTCCTGACCGACAGAATAGGCTATAAACCTGGGATACTCCGTGTAAGGATCGTACATGAGATGAAGCCCGCTCTTTAATAAGGTGAGGTTATCCACGCTGTATTCGAGTTTGCCGCTAACAACGACCGAATCGACGATTTTTCCGTCGTTTACGCCGACGAAATCGCCGTAAACAATCGATTTTTCAACGTACAGATTGTCGCCTTGCGCAAGGTTTATAGCGATAGGTCTTTGCGAAAGACTGTTTTCGATAAGCCCTCCGTTTAACCCGACAAAAGCGCCGATATTGAATTTCTGACTTCTCGTAAGCGATACGTAAAGATTACCGCGCCTGCCGCTCTGATCTGCGTTTCTTATCGTTCCGTAATTTTTACCGCAAAGCGCGCCGAGGGAAATTTCGTTATCGCCGTCAACGACGATTTGCCCGTTCGATGCCGCCATAAATCCGTCTATAAGCCCGTTGTTGATGCCTACGGCGCCCGAAACGGATAAATTTCGGGACGTTTTTACCGATACGTCTATAGCGGACATAACGTTACAATCAATGATTCTTCCGGAACTTAAAACGTTACAGCAAAGCGCGCCGAGTTCCGTGGCGTCGGTGCTTCCGGTTATTCTGAAGTCGCATAAAAGCGAAACGTTATACAACGTACCCGAAAGCCTTTTTATAAGCCCGAAACTATCCTTATCCGTTTTTTTAGATAAAACTTCGATGACGTAACCGTTGCCGTTAAGGGTACCCGAAAAACCTCTTTCCGAAGAACCTATCGCCGTCCATTCGGCGTACGTGTTATAATCGTAGTCCCTTCCGCCGGAAAAAATATCCGCCGTTAAAACGTAGTTTTCGTCCGGGGCAAGATTTATGTTTTTCAAATCTTTGTAGGAAGAAACGGGTTTGGCGTAACGTGCGGTCAATCTGACTTCGCCTTTTATAACCGATAAAGGATAACCTTCTTCGGTTTCGTAATGGCTGAATACAAGCCCCGCATAGTCCGAAACGGGTTTTTCGAGCGACGACGTTTTCTTACCGAAAGGTAAGTAAACTACTTTTTCGGTTTTTTCGTCCGAGAACTTTCCGTCGCCAGACGAAAGAGTAACTTTGTAGGTAAGCGTGTCTTTTTCATACACGGCGTAGTAAGTTCGTTTTGCGGAATAATTAACTTCCGACAGTTTGTCTTTTGAAACGACCGTTTCGCCGTCCGTCGTCCAGCCGACGAATTTCAAGCCTTGGCAGGAAGGTGTTTCCGTAAAGGAAATCGCCGTGCCTTCCTTACCGTAATTCTTGACTTCGACGTTTCCGTCCGAAAAAGTTTTAATCCCGTATATTTCGTCTTCCTGCTCGTTATCCTTTTTTTCGTCCGCCCTGAAGGTCAGTTCTACGGGTATATCGGTATCGTGAAGGTAAATCGCCTTAAAGACAAGGTCGTATTCGGCGGTTATAGTTTCTCCCGCTCTGACGCTTATACCCGCGAAGGTATCGTCGCTGTTTACCGCCTCGAAGCGATCGAACCTATAATTTATTTCGCTGTAATAATCCACGTACGGAACGGTTATCTCGCTGCCGTAAGGCTCGTGGAAATTAACGAAGTGTTTAAAGCCCTTCATAAAGCCTTTGCAAACGACGTTTTCTATCTGCGTTCCGTCTTTTTCGTAGCACGGTCCGTCAGAAAGGAAGGTAACGTTGACTATTTTAGCCGTTGCCGGTTTAAAGAATATTTCCACTTCGGCGTTAAAGTCGAACGGAACGTTTGCCATATATCCGTCGTTGTAAAACTCGCTGACGTATTCTTTTCCGTCCGCCGTCCATTTAAGATAATCGGGTTTAAAGGTTTTCGACTTGGTGTCAACCGAAAAATCGATTGCCTTAATGTAATAACTCGTGCCGTAAAGCCCGCTTACTTTAAGTTCGGTTTTGGTTTTATCGCCGTTAAAATAAACGTTACCCGTACCGTCCTCGGGTTCGGTTTCGACCTTCCCCTTAAAGGTAAGAGTTATAGTTGCGGGGTTTAACGAATAGTAGGCGTAATAAGTAACGTTTTCGGCGCCTATCACGAGGTCTGAAGCCTCCACGGCGTCGGAAAGCGAATACGGAACGGTGGTCCAGCAAACGAAAGTAAATTTTCCTTTTTCGTCGGTGTAATCGTCGGCTTTAACGTCTTCTATTTTCGTACCGTAAGGACCTTTTACGACTATTTTTTTCTCTCCGTTCCGAATAGTTCCCGCCATTGCATCGAAGGTAACTTCGTGAATCTTATAAGTTTGCGTAAACCGCGCTTTAAAAATAAGATAGGTCTTGACGTTTCCGTCCGTTTCTTTTTCCGTGCCTATTTCGTAAGTCGCGGCATCCGTTCCCCAGTCGGTAAATGCGTACTCGTAAATGCCGTAAGCGTCTTCTCTTACGGGATTCGTTATATTTTCGGCGTCGATTACTTCCTGTAGTTTTTTGCCGAAATAGTCGCCCGAAATTATCTTGTAGTAGTATTCGTAGCCGTAATCGTCGTAAGACATGAAAGCAATCGTCGTAAGAACCGTCTTTTCGGTGAATACGGGGGTGTAAGTTTCAAAGCCCGTAAAAGCAATCCTTACCATGTAAGGATATTCTTCGCCTTTTTCGTTTTTCCAACCGTAGAAGGAATAATATTTCCGTCCTTCTTTGTCGAAATAGTCGTTGAGTTTCGGCAAGGAATAGTATGCGTTTTCGTCGGTTTTGCCGTAAGTCCACGTAACGCCCTTTACGGTATGCGTTTTAACTCCGTTTTCGTCGGTGTCGAAAGTTATCCCTGCCGAAAAACTTTGCTTTTGGTCTTTTACGACGAATTTTGCCGTCAATTCTTTTAGTTTATAGTTCGCCGTAAGGTTTATCTTCAAGTCGTTTTCGGGCATACGTTCGGGAAGAGTGACGCCGTCCCATTTAACTTCGGCGCTTTCTAAAACCTCTTTTACGGTGGATACGGGATAACCTGCAAGCGTAGATATTACCCTTTCGTCGTAAAAATTTATTTTGATTAGTTCAAGGTTTATTTCCTCTCCCTGTTTAACGCCGAAGTCACCCACGTAAACGTCGTTTGCATAAACTTTGACGTAATAAACAGGTAAATAATCGTAGCCTTCACGCTCGTACAAAACGTAATAAATCCTGTTTTTGTCAACGTCGGGCATGGAGTCCTTTTCGTAATATCTGCCGCCGCTACCGGCGCTTACGTCGGCGTTTATATCTCTGTATCCTTTGATAACGTAATCGTTACCGTTTGCTTTGAATTTTTCGCCGATTTCGTATTTTTTCGGCGGAGCGGGACGGATAGATTTACCTATATAGTCGAATGGTTTATATTCGACTTTGATTCTTTCCACCCCTTCGGCTTCTAAAACGTAAGTTTCCGTAAACACTTTTTCATCCGAATAACTCGCGTAAAACTCTGCGCCCCCGCCGATAACGGCAAAGTCGCTTTTGTATAAGTCGGACGTCGTATCCACGTAAATTATCTGATAGTATTTTTCTTCTATCTCGTAATCTTTAAACCAGTCCTGTTCGGGATGAGCGAAGAAAAAGTCGTTTCTCATAACGAGGCCCGACGAACTTATAAAGCCGTCGAATTTTTTACCGCCTATTTCGGGCGCTTCTATTTTTTTATCGGAGTAAACGATAAAAGCCTTCAACCCCGGAATGTAATCCATTTTGACGGTAGTGATAAGCCTGTTTTCCGAAATAGTATCCGCGTCTTTATAGATAGGGTAATAAAATGTTGCCGAAAAGTCTTTTTTCTTCCATTTAAGTCTGTAAAAAGTCATGGAAACGTCATCAAACCTTACTTTCGGGAAAGTTCCGTCCCAGTTTTCGTCCGTTTTGTTTCCGAATTGCGGGTAATATTTTTCCCACAAATCCGCTTTATCGAGGTAATATCCTTGCCGAACGGGAAGATTTCTGTCGCTCATTTCGGGCGGGGCGACGTATTCGCCTTCGGTAAAGGTCAGCCGGTAAAGAGTTTTCGTAACTCTCGCGCCACCGCCCGCGTAATAATCGTTTAGGAACAAACTGTCTTTTTTGGCTAAATCTCTGCCGGCGGGATTACGATATTCCATATAGAATATACGCTCTATATTGCTCGCGTAAACGCCGTGTTTTTGCTGAAGTTTAACTTTAATTGCGTATTTAAGCGATTTAAGTTGATATTTTTTGCTTACAAACGTAGCCGCGCCGCCGCCTAAAGTTACGAAGTCCTGATAATTTTCCGTCTGGTAATCGGGGACGTCGTAAAATTCCGTTTCGTATCCGAAAGTCGCGCCGTAACGGTTAACGGTGGCTTTATCGATTACTTTTTCACCCGTTACTATATCGAGATATACCATATCGATCAAGCGCATGTTGACGCCCGAATAACGCCCCGTTATAACGTAAGGATCGTCCGGAGAATTCGTTTTATATCTGAATTCGAGCGGAATAAGTCTGTCGCCTACGGCGTAAAGGCTTATTTTTTTATCGAATATGTCTGTATTTACGTCGTAAACTAAGAACTTGGCGCCTATTTTCGCGTTCAGGAACAATCCTACGTCAAGATACATTCCGCCGTAAAGATGAGTGTTCGAGGTTTTGTTGACGGCGTCGTAGGTATAACGGAAACTTACAAGACCGCTTAACTCCACGTACGGACCGAAGCGGAAGGAAACGTAAACCGCCGCCACCCTGTTCATTTGCAAAACCGAAAGCGACAGTTTCGCTTCCAGTCCGCACCTGAATCCTACCTGCCCTTTAAGGGTTATTGCGATGTCGATTTCGTTCGCGGTGGTTTCCCTGGTAAATTTGAATTCGTTGTACATTACGGGTTTGCCGTTTTCGCCACGTTCGGTCAAGCCGTTAGTAAGCGTAGCCGTTTCCACGTAATGATGAGAAAACTCAACGTAAAGCCCCGCTTTCGCGCCTAAAGAGCCTACTACGTTAAAATCGAGTTGAAGCGAAACGACGGGTACGAAAAGAGGAATCGTCGCGAGAGGTAAGTTGAAGATATCGACGTATTCGAGTTCGGATTCGCCGTCCCATAAAGGGCTTCCCGTTACGGAGTCGAAAAACTTGTTCTGTCCCTCTTTGTTAACGTCCATTATATACTCGACTTCGTCGGTTATATCGACTACGCCCGTAATATTTTCTTTAGCGTCGGTAAATTCCGCTTCGGCTGAAATCTCTATCGAAAAGTCGTTTGAAAAATCGACTTTGACGTTTGTGTAAAACCATAAAAGCGGATTAAGCGTGATTTTTTTTGATTTACATATCGTATAAGCGTACTCTACCGACGTCGAGTTGGATATTTTTACGCCTACCTTTACTTTAAAGTTTTTGACTGCTATCTCGCCGCCGAGTTCTATTGCGAAAGCAATGGTGTTTCCCTTTACGTTAAAATCGAATTTCGGTTTGTTGAAAGAAAAGCCCGCAAGCGCGCTTGTTAGCGCTTCTTTTTCTTCTTTTGAAAGCGTGTCGGCGTAATTTTTAATCGTCGGGGACTTTTCCACCGCGTTTCTGACGGCGTTCTGAAGCATTTTAACGCCCTCGTTGTTTTCTACGCTTTCGGAAAGCGCGGACGAAGATATTTTAACTACGTTTTCCAACTGGGCTTCCTTCGTTTCGTAAACGTCGAGTTCCAGATAAACGTCGTCAACGTTGGGCATGACGGTATCAAGAACGTAAAAATCATCCTTTTTAACCTCGGTACCCACCACGTATTGCATGGTTTCTTTCTTCGCCGATATTACTTTACATATATAGTCGTCGTCGGACTCCTGTTCCCCTTCGCCTATCGTTAAAACGTCGCCTTCTTTTATTACGCCGTCATAACGCGCGACGATTCTCGTAACTTCTTTATCAAGCCCCGCGTCAGAATATACGTAAACGTTTTCTTCCCATTTCGCAAGGTTTACGGCGCTTATGTGCAGACTTTGCCTTTTTTGTATTATGCTCTTTTCCTTCTTTGCGGTGGTTACGGTTACTTCGTCGGCGCTTTCGGTGTCGTTTCCGTCCGCGGAAAGGAATTTAATGTCGGGATAAAGCGTTTTTGCCGAATATGACGCGCCTTCGTCGAGTTTTTTAATAGGCTCGACGACGTAAACGTCCGAATTGCGTGAACGCAATATAAGCGCGATTTCTTCACCGCTCGACGATGAAAAAGAAAGATATTCGGATAAATTTTCGTTATGTAATAAAATTCCCGTCGCTTTTATCTCGAAAGCGGGAGAAAGCGACGCTTTTTTAATGCTTTTTAATTTTTTAAGGGTTTCGTTTGCTTCCAGAAACTTTGCGTAAACCGTAACGTTTCGGTTCAACGCGTCTTTTTTATTGACTATTTTTACGTAATCTCCGTCGTAAAACCAACCTCCGAAGGAAAAGCCCTTTTTATACGGCACGGGTAAATTTCCTATTTCTTCGCCCTCGAAATAGGTTTTAGGTTCGATCGCTTCTCCGCCGCGGCTTTCAAAAGTCACCACCGCGCCGTAACGCGCGTATAAAGTCAGACCTTTTTCCACGACTATTTCGGTTCCGCACTCTTTTTCAAAGTTTTCGTCGTAATACCAACCTAAGAAGACAAGCCCGTCTTTTTTGGGCTTTGAAAGAGTGATTTTTTCACCGACCTTTACTTTGACGGGAGAAACTTCTTCACCGCCGTTTGTCGCAAATTCAAGCGTGACGCTTTGTTTATTAAGACATGATACGATGCCCGTTATCCCGCCCGCAACCGAAAGCGCGGCTATTACGGCGACAACGATTATGACTATTCGTTTTTTAAACGGATTCATATAAATCTCCTTTACGACGCGTTATTTCGATGCGTCTCAATAATTGAACGACTGTTCGTTAATTAAATATAACACATCAAACAAAAAAAAGCAAGCCTTTTTCGACCTGCTATTTATATATGAGGAAAAGTGACGTTTTACGCTAAAGCAGGGTAACACTCGTTTTATCCTATGCGAAACTAAAGGTTTTTGCCGGATAAAGCAAGTTTTTATAACGTGGGTTTTTATAACACAAACGTTATCTTGCTTTTTGTAAGATAAAAATTATCTCGTCGTTTCGGCGTTTAAACGTTATAAGGAAGCAAAAAACCGTATTAAAAGCGTAATTTTACGACACAAAAACCGCAAAAAATCGTCGCAAGTTGCAAAAAGTAACTTGCGACGGTTTTTTATAAAGTATTCACGAGCGTCCGTTCTTCTGAAATGGCGGACTGAATTTACGATATTAAAAATCAAAAAACGATTACTTTGCCGTTTTTCCTATAAGATTCTTTTGCTTTTTTGACGCATGATCTCCTCACGAAAGACAAATACACCCTGTAAATTGCCGAAGCAAGCATTACAAGCCCTATACCGACTACGGAAGTAAGAATACCCGCTATCCACCAAATAAGCCCCCTCGTCGGCTTTGAAACGGCGTTCAGCCATTTATTAACGTTCGAGTTTTTGTCGGCGGCGACGGCGGGCTCGCACCCTACCACTACTTGCATCGCAATAGCGTCGCCGAAGGAGTGTTTGTTCGCATCAACACGGTATCGACCGTTTCCCGTATAGGTAGCCGTATAGTTTTTCGTATATGACGCCTCGGATTCGTCCGTTGCCGAACAAAAACCGAAGTAAGTCATTATCGCCTTTGTGTTTTTCCCGTGACGATTACCGAGAAGCGCTTTGTAAATTTTAATCGACTTTCCTGTACCGGTAAACAATATATTTTCCGAATTTGATTTGCACGGAATTCTTACGATAGAACCGACTTCGCCGGTATATACCATTTTTACTTTGTTGAATAAGCCCATAAATATCTTCCTCTGTGATAGCGTTTTGCTATATTTTTACCAAATTATATAGCAAATTGCTATAATTGTCAACAAGAAAAAGGTGTAATATGGAAATTTTTCAAAAAAGATTGCTCGAACAAAGAAAATTAAACGGAGTAACCCAACGAGAATTAGCATATATTTTGGGGATTTCGCAGCCGTCGTATATACGTTACGAGAACGGCTCTGCGGAACCGAGTTTGACTAATCTCGTCAAAATTGCCGACTATTTCGACGTTTCCGTCGATTATCTTTTAGGCAGAAAAGAATTTTGAATTTCTCGTTTGAACTCAGTTCTCTACTTATGCGACGGCGCCGGCTTTACCCCCGATAAAAGCGCCGCCGTAAATTTTATTTGACCTAAAAAACCGACTTATAGAGGGACTTTTGTTGATTTTGCTAATAAAACGTGTCTGAAAACGTAATGATTTTTCAATTCTTATCCGACAGTTTGTTCGTAATACAAAAGAATTAAAACGTCGATATCCGAACTGAAAAAATAACGGCGTCGGTTGCAAAATAATCCGTAAAGTGCTACAATAATCGTAACGCATAACAAACTACTTAAAAAGGCTCAAAATGATTAAACACGTAATAATCTGGAAGTTAAAAGAAGAATATTCGTTTGCAGAAAAAGAATCTATTAAAGCAAACGCAAAACTGAATCTCGAATCGCTCGTCGGGAAAATTCGCGGTCTTACGGCGCTTAACGTACGCGTAAGCGGACTTTTATCGTCAAGCGCGGATATGATGCTTGACTCGACCTTCGATAGTTTCGACGCTTTACGAGAATATAAAAAAGCGCCCGAACACGTTAAAGTTGCGGACACTTTCGTAAGACCTTTCGTTGAGATTCGTTTATGTTTTGACTATGAACTAAAAGAATAGTAATCGGGTTGATTTTCGGTTTAAAAAAGTCAAAAACAGCCGATAACCGACCTATACGCGCGCTTTTGTTCTTTTTTTGAGTAACGGCGCGTCTTTTTTTTGTTTCTATTTTAAGATAATTTCGTTACGATGTTAAACGTCATAACGGTTACGCCTAATACTACAAGCACAATACCCGTTGCGCGGTTTAATGTCTTCGGCTCGGCTTTATTTGCAAAAACCGCGGCGATGCGCGCCCATAAAAGAGTAAAGACGACGCACAACGCAAATATTAGAAGGTCCGGCGCGCCGCCAATCAGAAAATGCGAAACCGAACCCGTTAAAGCGGTAAAAGTCATTATAAAAACGCTCGTACCGACTGCGGTTTTAAGTTCGTAACCCAAAACGCTCGTAAGTATCAAAAGCATCATCATACCGCCGCCCGCGCCGACAAATCCGCAGATAAAACCTATTATTACACCGCAAATTAACGATTGAACGATTCTCTTTTTTTCGGAAACTTCAAGCATTTTTTCCTTAGTCGTCATAACCGGCTTTATTATAAACTTTATGCCGAGTAAAAAAGTCATAAATACCGAAAAACCGCCCATCGTTGCCGACGGCACGAGTTTAGCGACGAAACTTCCCGCAAAGGTAAAGCAAAGCACGCTTATCATCATTACAAGTCCGTTTTTGATATCTATGTTTTTGTTCTTATAATAAGTAAACGCCGAAACCGCGCTTGCAAGAACGTCCGAGGCAAGTGCTATGCCTACCGCCATATAAGGATCGACGCCTAAAAAAGTTATGAGCATCGGGCTTATCACGGCGGCGGCGCTCATTCCCGCAAAGCCCGTTCCCAAACCCGCGCCGAGTCCCGCAAAAAAAGTAACGAGTATAGTGATAAATAATTCCATGTTTCCGTATTCGCCGTTTTACGTTATATTGACGCCGAAAAGTTTAAAAACGGGGCTATAAGCCCGTTATCGGCATTTTTTATAAAGTAACGACTTCCTTTATCGGTTTCGTCGAAAATTATATATCGACGTAGAGGAAATGTCAACAAGTAAAGCCCGGTAAAAATAATATTGCGTCAATTTTCACATTACAAACAAAAACGGCAACGTTTTTTACGTCGCCGTCTTTTAAATTTCCGTTTAAATTATTTACCATTTGTTTTTAACGTGCTCGGCAAAACCGATTTTGTCTTTTATTTCTATAACGGAACCGTCGTCTAAAACGACTTCGCCCGAAAACACGCCGAAAACCTGATGTTGAAGGCTCGATATTACGACCGCGGAAGTATAATCGTATCTGTCGATGATAGGTTTAAACCGCATATTGAAACGATTTTCGTTGTCGTTAATCGTCCATTCGGACATATAGTCGTATTTGCCGTCGTTGGTCCTTGGTATATTAAAAACCACGTTATCGAGTTTATGCGCTACGCCTTCTATAAACAGCATGTTTTCGGAAGCGCTTTCGGTGTTGCCGAAGCCGTAGCCGACGTTCCAGCCGAAGCGTCTTCCGTCGCTTAAATAGCACTGCATACTTCCCCAGTACCATTCGTTTTTATAAGTCCAGACGCCCCTGCCCCAGTCGAGCGTACCTAAACTTACGGAGTCGTCGAAATTATATACCGCGTCGCCTATTTTTGCGAAGCCCGAAACCTTCATACAGTTTATTTTTGCGTTGTAGTAAAAATATTTAGGTTTATAAAACGGCGTTGCGATAACCATTTTATCGCGCGGTTCGTCAAAAAGCGTAAATTCGCACGAGAAGTCTTTATCGCCGTCGAATTTTTTATAGGTAAATTTAAGGATTCTTTTATCTTCCTTCTTTTCAAAACTTCCGACAGCGCTTTTACCTTTATAAAAAACGCTTCCTTCTTTAAACGACGACGGAAAGTTCAGTTTACCAAAAGAGAAAAAACCTATTTCGCTTTTTGTTATATAGGATTTTTTTTCAAAATCCAGAAAACTTACCGACGCAAGGTTCATATAGGAATTATCGTCTATCGTAAGCGCAACGGCGCGCTTTCCGTCGGTTATGAGATAGTAGTCCCACTCCTTAATGCGCCATTTTCCCGCTTTTATATCTTTGCGGTCGTAAGTTTTTACCGCGTCGTAAGCGTAACCCGCTTCGCTTAAATTGCCGTTTTCGTCTAAAAGAGCGCCACCCGTCAGTTTGTGTTGCATAAAATCCTCGTAAAGGTTATTTCAAACGTAAAACAACCTCATATATTTTTCGTTAGGGATTCCAATCATTATCACTAATTATTTTTGCGGGAATAAATCGGTTTTTACTGTGTTAAACTCCCATCACCGTACGTATAGTACGCTTTCGGTCGTTTGCCTTGCAAAAACTTTATACCAAAAGAGGCGATTTCTTCGCCGCAAAAATGCTTCGCACCGAAAAGAGCGCATTTTCAGATGATTTTTCGTGAGCGTAAGGGATGCCGTACTATCCGTACTGCGACCGAGCGGTCACGGAAAAGGGCTGAAAAGTCGCCTTTTCGGTAATTAGTGATGACGAATGGAATCCCTATAGTTATTATATCACGGAAAAACCGCGATTTCAATACTTTTCAAAAATTTATCCTGAAATTTAAAAAATCGTTTAAAAAGGAATAATGATTACAATGCCTCGCTTTTTTATTGACAGTTCGTCTTCAAACTTGGTATAATTTAACGGTAAATAACGATTTAACGGGACAAACCTATGAAAGACTTTAACGTAAAAATCAAAAAGTTATGCGATTTGGCAAAAGTTCCCACTTACGGTTCGGAGTTTTCCGCGGGCGCTGATTTATATTCCGCGCAGGAAGACACAATCGTTCTTCCCCATAAAACCGTTCTTATAAAAACGGGAATATCCGTAGAAATACCCGTCGGCTACGTCGGGCTTATTTACGCAAGAAGCGGTTTAGCGATAAAAAGCGATCTTGCCCCCGCAAACAAAGTGGGCGTTATAGACAGCGACTATCGTGGGGAAATCCTCGTCGCCATATTAAACCACGGCGACGAAGCGAGGACTATTTCTGCGGGCGACAGAATCGCTCAAATAATTTTTACCCCGTATAAAAAAGCGAGTTTTTCGGTTACCGATACTTTAAATGAAACCGAACGCGGCGAAAAGGGCTTCGGTTCCACCGGTAAGTAGTATTAAAAGTTGCACTTTCGTCTTTTACTTTCATTCCTGCTTTAAAACAATCAAAAATAGGGCTATAAGCCCGTTATCAAGCAAAAACCGCCCGAAAATCCCGGGCGGTTTTTCAGCGTAAAAAAACAAAATTCGCTTAAAAAGCGATTTTTTTATTAAAATGCAACTAATAGTAGAATTATTTTTTACCGAAAAGTATTGACAACAAGGTTTACCGACCATATAATAAAGGCATAAAAGCAAGGTGAAAAACCTTGCAAAAAAATCGGAGGTATTTTATTTATGTTTGAAAGGCACTTTTTCACTAAAAAGTTTATCATGCTTTTATCCGTATGTTTGGCTTTTGTTATGCTTACGAACTTTTCATCGGACGGGTTACGATTTAAAGCGACAGACAAAATTTTGTCGGCTTACGCACTCGAACGAAATGATGAAGAGAATCCTGAAGCAGACCAAGAAGACAACAGGTATGCCGAATTATTGCCGTTACTTTTCCCGGAAGGACAAGCACAACTTGAAACGACTGAAGACGGTGACGTTACTTTTGACGGAACTTGTAGTATTTTTGAGGATATGGAATACGTATATATAGAGGAATTTAATATAAGTTGTACTTTCGACGTAGATAATATGTTGTTTGTTTTGGAACAAGATTCCGATTTATACGATCAATTCATTGAATCCGAAGCGCTTGTAAGTGACGAGGACGGTAGTCTTTACGCCATAATTGACGCCATTGACACGACATTATATTCGAGTTGGTACACTAGCGATTACGCTTTAAGCGAATTACTTTACGGCATAACTAACAGAGATCTTATTTCGGTATATGGTTTTGAAAACATTGCTCCGCCGTTTGAACCGATTGAAATCGAGTTTGCTTCGGTAAATGATGAATACGGTGTGTTAAATCAAGATTCTAATACGTCAAAAAATACAAACAGGGCAATACGCGGTTGGAGGTTATTCGCCTTTATTGTTGCGGTTATAGTAGTAGTTTACGTTATTGTATGTGAAACCGCCGAACAAATACAAGCAGAAAAAAACCTTGTACATAATAGAAACCTTGAAAATGATCTTAATACATTGAACGATATACCTTTAGAGACGTATATTACGGGACAAGCAAATGATAACGTAAGAGAATATAAATTAGGCTTTGCCGATTTTGATGGAGTAGGATGTGAAGTCGCTTCGGTTTATAATCTGTTAATTAGTTTAGGTAGAGCGGAATTATTATCGGAAGTAATTTACAATTTTGAAAAATGGAGTATAGTATATGCTGTCGGCTGGGGTAATTTAGGATCGAATCCTAAACAAATTTATAAATACCTTAGAAACCGAGGAATTGCTTATACGAAATATACTTCACTGAGCAGGTTCCGCCGTGCCGTTGCAAACACACATAGTGACAATTACATTTATTCAGCGTGGAACAAACCTGTTAGTAAAGGTTTACATACTTTTTATGTGAATAAAATTTATACTACCATAGAAGGCGATACATCAACATTTTACAATGCGTATAATTATTACCCGTATGACGAGGAACCACTATCAAAGACCAATTTTGCCGACTACCATGCCGAGTTTTCATATTTTATAATCGGTTATATCATATTGTAAGGAGATGAAACGCATTATATGAAACGAAATAACTATTGTCAAAAGATATTTCGGATTGTACTATCCGTTATATATGGATTAACCGCATTATTGGCGGTTTCGGGGTGCCGTACCGGCAAGATGATACTTGATTATCCTAAAGTCTGGTCGTGCGATTACGAAGATTTTAAATTGGAGTTTACCGTTACCGGCTTTAGGCGAGATTATTTAATTCCATCTACTCTTTATTTAGATGGCGAAGCCATCGAAATAATGATATTTATCGGTCATCCGCCACAGGCTTTTGATATTGCTTTATCTAAAGATTTTAGCAGAGAAGAATATTATAAGAAGCGTGAAAACATCATCGAAGGTATATACCGATACACAAGAACGACGCTGACAATTGAAATTTATGAAGATAAAACCAACCGTGAAGGCAAAGAAAGCCTTGTCGGAAGAAAATACGTTTTCCACGGCAGAGATATAACACCGCCCGAAGCGATAGGATATCAAGGAGATACAGCATGAATAGAAAGGTAAAAAAGATTTTGCAATCGATTATATTATGCATGCTTGTCATATTACTTGTACTGTTGCCTTTAACGGCTTCGACATGCGCAGAAGATCCGTGCTTCAGTGACTTCAACGCAGTCTGGTCGTGTGATTACGGTGATGTAAAACTAACCTTTACGACCGACAAAAGTAGCAGATTGAGGATTCCCGGCAAAATGGTTTTGGACGGAGTCGAGATGGAACTTATATTGTACTTTGACCACGTAAGAGAAGTCGCGGTTGCCTTTAAAGCAAACGAAGTCGATACGTCTGTCAGCGAATGGTCGCTTGAGACTAAATCAAGAGTTTTTATAGCGCAGACTAACGGGCATAAAAAAGCCGTAACTTTTAAAATCATCTACGACTATACGGGAAGACCGGGTGAAAAAAGCCTGCTTAACAGAACTTTCGTTTTAAACCGCAAAAATTTATAACGATTACAACCGACCAAAACGCCCGGAAACAATAAAAAATAGGGTTATTAACTCAAAAACGATAAAAACAAGTTAAAAAATAACAAAAAGTAGGGCTATAAGCCCGTTATCAAGCAAAAACCGCCCGAAAATCTCGGGCGGTTTTTCAGCGTAAAAAAACAAAGTTCGCTTAAAAAGCGATTTTTTTATCGAAATGCAACTAATAGTAGAATTATTTTTTACCGAAAGGTATTGACAACGATATTTAGCGACCATATAATAAAGGCGTAAGGGCAAGGCGAATATCCTTGCAAAAACGATACGCTGACGCTTGATTTTTTGTACGACTATGCTTCGCCAAATGACGCATACTCTTTGGCGAGAAAGACTGTAACCTTAAAAAAGTGTGAATAATCGACTTATAGCCCGACTTTTTATCCAAAAACTACATTTATTGATACTAATCCGTTAAAAATTTAAGCAAGCGGTAGTCGGTGTAACAACCGACTATCCGATTGCTTTTTTTATCTTTGTTTTAGTTTTTTTCTCTTATTTTTTGTCTTTTCTTTTAATTTGTTTTTTTCTTTTTAAGCATTATAAGGACAGTATTTTTAAAATTTTGGAAAAATCGTATTTTGAAATGCAATAATCTGCGGGCGGAACGGCTTCTTCGGGAGAAATCTCGGTTTTTACGTATAAACATTTTATACCGAAGTTTTTTGCGCCTAAGATATCGGCTGTACCGTCGTTTCCGACCATTATGGATTTTTCTTTTTTCAGCCCGTGCTTTTTAAAAGGTATCTCGAAAAATTTATAATCGGGCTTTTTAACGCCATAGTCGGACGAGATGAATATATCGTCGAAAACTTCGTAGATACCGAGCGTTTTAAGTTCGGGCGCCGTAAAAGAAGCCTGCGCGTTTGACAATAAAAATAATCTTTTGCCGTCTTTTTTAAGTTTATCAAGCCCCTCTTTTACCCCGTCGTAAAGAGACAAAAATAACGTTGACGCTTTTCTGAACTCGTAAGCGGTATAAAGAAGATTTTCTTTCGATGCCTTTACGCCCTTTATAACGAAAAGTTCTTCAAATACTTTTAAAATATCGACCTCAAAATTTTCGTCTTTTTGAGATAACATGCCGTTAATCGACCTATAGAAGGACTTTTTTAATTCTTCGACGGAATATTCGGCGCCGTAACGCTTATATAAATCGGCTGTAGTTCTCCACACCAACGGCATAGTTTCGTCCGTTCTTATATCGGCTAAAGTACCATATAAATCAAACAATACGTTTTCGTACAGCATAAATTCAATCCCTTTCTTTTTTGATATTGTATCATAACAAGGCTTGAAACTCAAAACAAAATTTATAAAAAACGAAAAAACGCGACTATAAAGCAAGGAAAAACTCGCATTTAGTCGCGTTTTCTATTAAGTTTTCTCGTGTTTTTCAAGTGCTTCCATAACGATACGGCAAACTTCGTCGAGTTTTTCGTCGTCGCATAAAGAAGTGTTTTCCTTTATAATCGACTTGAGTTCGGATAGCGTTATTTCGCTCGTTTCGCTTCGTAAGTTGTTTATGATTTCGTCAACGACCTCGTCAAGTTTGTCGGACAAAATAATACTTGACAAAAGTTGTTGAAGGGATTCTTTTACGTCGTCTGAAGAAATAAAAGCAAAGCGCTTTATAAATGCCGTGACGGTAACCGAAAGCGTACCGCCCGATACGGAGTTTTTAATTATTCCCGCCGTAACGGAAAACTTATTCGTACTAAGTGACAGCAAAAAGCAACCGGCAGTTCCTAAGATAAATGATATAATAAAGAATTTTTTAGATGACAGCTTATGAGAAGAACTGTAAATCAACGTTATTACGCACGATATTGCAGCCGCTACCACTATTTCCGCGTTTGAGTTTTTAATTAAATTAAAAATGTTGACTTCCCGCACTTAAAACCACCTTTGAAGCGCGGAAGCGTTAAAAAAGTATTCTTCGTTTTTCTTCAAGTCGTCTTCGGAAACGATTTTTAAATTTATATAAAAAACACTTCGTCATCCCCCGCACCTCCGTATATTTTTTCCAAGCGTCACGGTAATTATATAACGGTTTTCGGGTTTGTCAATATCGTTATGACAAAATTTGCATAAATTTCCGCGAAAAAGTCACACTAAAAATATGACGATTTTTAAGGACCTTTCAAAAAATCTCGAAACGATAAAAACTCGCCTCGATTCGTCGGACGTTATCACCTTTGAATTTACAACGAAAGACAAAAAAGCGTTTATAGTTTATATCGATTCGATAACCGATAAAGAAGGGTTGGGTAAACTCGTCGTGTCTCCGCTTACCGAAAAAAAGAATCTGACGGCTGAAAAAATAGCGGAAGAAATTTTCAGCCCGCAATCTAAAACGATAACCGATTTATCCGAAGCGATAACCGAAGTCGTTTCAGGTAAAGGCGTTTTGTTTATAGATAAAGACGATAAAGCCGTAGTGGTTGACTTGTTAAAATACACCTCGCGTTCGATAACCGAACCGCCGACGTCATCCGTCGTTAAAGGACCGAGAGAAGGTTTTACGGAAAATCTGAAAACGAATCTGGGGCTTATAAGAAGAAGAATAAAGAACGAGAGTTTTAAAGTCAAAAGCCTTTCGGTGGGAAAATATTCCCAAACCGACGTTGCCGTCGTTTACCTTCAAGACGTAGCGGACGATAAAATAACGAAGCAGGTTATAAACCGCATAAAAAACATCTCTATAGACGGTGTTCCGGACAGTTCGTACGTGGCAAAATTTATAGTTGACCACAGAGTTTCTCTGGTAAAACAAGTCGGCAACACCGAAAAGCCCGATATTTTAATGGCAAAACTTTTAGAAGGCAGAGTGGGGATACTGGTTGACGGCTCTCCCATAGCGATTACCGTTCCGTATCTTCTCATAGAAGATTTTCAGTCGAGCGAAGACTACTTTCAAAACCATTACCGAGCCAACATGCAACGTATTTTGCGTTTTATATCGATACTTCTTGCGTTGTTTTTGCCGTCGGTATTCGTTTCGGCGCAACTTTTTCATCTTCAGATTATCCCTCTTAATTTTTTACTTACGATCGTGAACAGCATAAAAGGGATTCCTCTTTCGCCGAGTTTTGAAATGTTTTTCACCCTTTTGATTTTTGAAATTTTAAACGAAGCAAGCGTAAGAATGCCCAAGTACGTGGGTATGGCTTTGTCGGTCGTGGGTGCTTTGGTTTTAGGCGATACGGCGGTCAAAGCCGGAATAGTTTCCACACCTACTATAATGATAATGGCGCTATCGGGAATTTGTCTTTACACCGTACCCGAACTTGTCGATTCCATGTCCTTTTTACGGCTTGTTTATCTATTCGTAGCAGGTACCGTCGGCGGTTACGGCTTGATACTTCTGACGTGTTTTCTGTTTATTTATCTGTCGTCGCTCGAAAACTTCGGCGTACCCGTTTTAGCGCCTTTCGCGCCTATGAAAACGCAGGATTTAAAAGATACCTTTTTGATAACCGACGTTACCTCGATGACGCTAAGACCGCTTTCTGTTAAACCGAAAAATAAGGTGAGAATGAATTATGATGAGTCAAAACGAAAAAAATAAAATAAAAGTAAGACAAATCTGTTTTATTTTTCTTGCGTTTATGCCCGCGACAAAAATCTCGCTTTTACCGTCCGTTCTGGCGGGTTTTGCGGACGAAAGATTATGGGTTTCCGCTTTGATAGGATTTTTTTTCGACCTATCGACGCTTTTAGTCATTATGACGCTCGCTAAAAAGCACGATAACTGCACTCTTTATCATATTCTGGAAAGCAAAGTTTCTCCGTTCGTCGCAAAAGCGGTTTACTTCGGTTACGGCGTATATTTCATTTTAAAAGCGCTCGTAACGCTTTTGGAACAGCAAGACTATATACAGGATACTTTGTACGAAATAAAACCCTCTTCTTTTGTTTTTCTTCCGTTTTTTCTTCTTTCTTTTTATCAATCGCTTAAAGGACTTAAAATTCTCGGCAGATGCGCGGACGCCTGCATTTATCTCACCGCGGCGGGGCTTTTGCTGACTTTTCTTCTGTCCGTTCCCACGGCGGACTTTTCAAACATGCTTCCTATTATACAAAAACCGACCTATAAGCCCGTTATCGGCGTTTTTAAATCGGTAATATGGTTTTCGGACAGTGTTTACGCCTTGCTGTTTTTGGGGCATTTTAAGGATGAAAAAAGACAAACTATTAAGATAACTTTAAGTTACGCCGCCGCAAGCGTTACGGTTATATTTTTTATGATAGTTTTTTATTCGGCTTTCGGTTCGGTCGCGGATACGAGGTTTTTCGCAACGCCGGAACTCACCATATACAGTCTTGAACTTACGAATTCCACGAGAATCGATTACCTTGCGATATTTTTGCTGATGTTTTCGCAGGTCTTTGCGATAACTATGCCTATTTATCTTTCGACGAAATGTTTTGAAAGGGTTTTTAACTTAAAAAAAGCCTTGTTTCCGGCAATAATTATTAACCTTTTTCTCGCCGCGTTTACATTTGTGTTCAGGGGGAAACTTTTTACCGTATTAAACGTCTTTTCGACCTATTTAAGTTACGTATTCATCTTTTTCGGATACCTGCTTCCCCTTTTGCTATTGTTTATACCCAAGGAGACGACAAAATGCGCAACCGTATTAAGCACAGAATAGTTATAATAATAGCCTTGATTCTTTCATTGCTTTTCTTTTCAAACGATTTTTCGCTTATCGATATAGAAAAAACGGCGATAATCGTGGCGCTCGGTATAGACAAAGTTGACGACGATATCGAAATCACGGCGCAAATAGGCGTTCCGCAAGCCACCGATCAGGCGCTCGTCAACAACGATACTTTGATAAGCGCGAAAGGAAAAACCGTTATGAACGCCATTGAAAACTTATCCCGTAATTCAGGGTGGTTTCCTAAACTCGCTTTTTGCAACGTGATAATTATAGGTAAAACTTTAGCCTACGACGACGTTTCGGCGATAACCGACAATTTGCTTGCTTCCGAGCATTTTCAAAATTCCGCGCTTATTTCCGTGTGCGACGGCAATGCGAAAAATTTTTTATCTACGCCTACGCCGCTCGACTCCATTTCATCGTTTGCGATACAAAAAGTGCTTATAGAAAACGGCGGAGCGTCCTCCGCCGTAATGGACGCGACCATAAAATCTTTTTGCGAATCCAACCACGGCAGAAACGCTTGCGGTTATATGCCCTATCTGAAAATAAAAAATAACGCCTTAGGTCAAGAAGACAGTAGTTCGGCTACCACCTCGTTTTATTTCGATAAAACCGACGATAACGGGCTTATAGGCGGACTTTACGATAATATTTCGCTTTCCGAAAGCGACGGCGACAGTAAAAAGGGCGACAAAGAAGGCGAAAATAAAAACGGCGGAGGTTCAAGCGGAAAGCCCACTGCCGTATTCGACGCTTCCGAAACCGCTATTTTTAAAAACGGCAAAATAGCGGATATTTTTTCTAAGGACGAAACCATATTATATAATTTACTTCATCTGCCCGCAGACAGAATCGTTCTTCCCGTTTTTGCCGAAAATAGAAAGGCGGCGCTTGAAGTGTTCGGAAGTCGCCATAAAATAAGTTTAAGTTACGGTGTAAAACCGCAAATCGTTTTAAAACTTTCGCTTACCGTAAGGATTTTGGACGAATCGTCCGACGACAAGAAAAACACTCTCGGAAGACGCGCAACGGTTCCAGAAGAGTTTTTGGACTCTCTTAAAAAAAGCCTTACGGACACCGCAAATCAATTAACAAACCGCATGCTGAAAAAAGAAATAGACGTTTTCGGCATCCGCAATTTAACCTATAAGTATCATCATAAAAATTACGAGGAGTATAAAAAAATACCGCTCTCCGATTTTATAGTTAAAACGGAAATAACGGTAAACTCTCACGATAATATAAAAAAATAAAACAGGCGTCGCTTGCAGTACGGCGTCTGTTTTATTTTAAAGTCATAACCCGTTTACCGTTTTAGCGTACTCGTCTTCCGGCATCATCGGCGAACAGATTTGCTCCATAAGATTGTCGGGAATTTTGCCCGTTTTTGCAAAATCTTTTCCCGCTTTCGTAAATTTTTCAAGTTTAGGTTTCGTAATAGATAAGGCTTCCGAAACGCCGAACATAGGCGCTTCCGGCACGGTAATAATTAAGTTTCTTTTCGGAAAAAGCAGTCTGAACTGCTCTATAACGGGTTCAAAATTTTGTTTTGAATTCGGAAACCCGCAACCGCAAATCATCATAAACCGCGCTTTTATTCCCTCTCCTTTTTCTTCGTGAACGTATCGGTCGCCCGACTTTACCATTTTTATGGTGCAAAGCGGTAAAATACGATCGATTACGGCTTTCAAAGAAGCGGGCATGCCGTAACAGTATAAGGGATAACTGAACAAAACGAGGTCGCTTTGTTTTATCTTGTTGAGGACGCCCGGCATATCGTCGGAAACGGGACAATCGCTTCCGTAAAGACAGGACAAACACCCTCTGCAATATTGAACGTTTAAATCGACGGTGTTAATAACCTCGATATCCTGTTTTTCGATTTCGTTCATGCCCTTTAAAAAGGCAAGCGTAGGTTTTAACACGTCGCTTTTGTCTTTTTTGGGGCTTCCGTTGATAAGTAAAATTTTCATTTGGCGACCTCTTTTTACGTTTTACGCCCGAAAAAAGCAATCGTCGTTACTTCGCAATAATTTACGCGTAGCGACGCGTCTTTTTTCGGTATATCTAAAATCGATTTTTTAAAACCGTAAGGCAAAAACCACGTCGTCTTTGCCTTACGGTTTTATTCTTGTTTAAACCGAGCGGTTCAAACACACTAAACAAATTAAATTATTTGTCGTAATTTACGATTTGAGAAAAATCAACCGCTTTCAAGGAAGCGCCGCCGATTAAACCGCCGTCGATTTCCTCCATAGCCATAAGTTCTTTGGCGTTAGAGGGCTTCATGCTTCCGCCGTATTGAATACGGACTTTTTCCGCGCATTTCGGGCAAAAAGTTTCGGCTAAAGTCTTTCTGATAAAGCCGATGGTTTCGTTTGCCTGTTCGCTCGTCGCGGTTTTACCGGTTCCTATAGCCCAGACGGGTTCGTAAGCGATTACGAGTTTGCTAACGTCCTCAACGCCTTTTAACCCTTCGGTAATCTGCCTATATAAAACCTGTTCCGTCTTGCCGGTTTCTCTTTCTTCCAAAGACTCGCCTACGCAAACGATGGGTATTAAACCCTTTTCAAGAGCCTTTAAGGTACGGAGGTTAACCGTTTCGTCTGTTTCGTTGAAGTATTGACGACGTTCGCTGTGTCCGACGATAACGTATTCTACGCCGAGTTCTTTAAGCATGTCTGCGGAAACTTCGCCCGTGTAAGCGCCGTTATCCTTGAAGTGAACGTTCTGAGCGCCAAGACGTACGTTGGTTCCTTTAACTACGTTCGCCACCGCGTAAATATCCGTTGCGGGGACGCATACGACCACGTCGCAATCGGCGTCTTTAACGAGAGGAAGAAGTTCTTCGCAAAGTTTAGCGCCTTCAGAAGGCGTTTTGTTCATTTTCCAGTTTCCTGCGATAATAGGTTTTCTCATAACTACGCCTCTTATTTTCTGTCGTTAAGACAAGCGATGCCGGGTAACACTTTACCTTCAAAAAGTTCGAGGGAAGCGCCGCCGCCGGTAGAAATATGCGTCATCTTATCCGCGTAACCGAGTTGAGCAACCGCCGCTGCAGAGTCTCCGCCGCCGATAATGGTCGTTCCGTTCGCTTCCGCCATAGCCTCCGCTATAGCCTTGGTGCCGGCAGCCAGAGTGGGGTTTTCAAAAACGCCCATAGGTCCGTTCCAGATAACGGTTTTCGCTTCTTTGATAACGGAAGCGAAAAGTTGGCGCGTTTTTTCACCGATATCAAGCCCTTGCATGTCGGAAGGAATGGCGTCAACCGAAACGGTTCTGATTTCAACGGGAGCGTCAATAGGATTTGGAAATTCTTTTGCGATTACCGTGTCAACGGGAAGATATAACTTTTTACCGAGTTTTTCGGCTTTTTCCATCATTTCTTTGCAGTAATCGATTTTGCTGTCGTCAACTAAGGACGCGCCGACCTCTTTACCCTGCGCCTTCAGGAAGGTGTAAGCCATACCGCCGCCGATGATTAAAGAATCGCATTTTTCCAAAAGGTTGGAAATAACGTTCAACTTGTCCGCAACTTTTGCGCCGCCCAGAACGGCAACGAAGGGACGAACGGGGTGATCCAAAGCGTCCGCCATAACGGAAAGTTCTTTTTCGATCAGGAAACCGCAAACGGCTGTTTTAACAAAGCCGTATTCGACTATAGCCGCGGTGGAGGCGTGGGAACGATGAGCGGTCCCGAAAGCGTCGTTTACGAAAATATCGGCAAACGAAGCGAGTTTACGGCAGAATTCTTCGTCGCGTTTTTCTTCGCCCGCGTTGAATCTGGTGTTTTCCAAAAGCAAAACTTCGCCGTCTTTAAGTTCCGAAACTTTCTTTTTAGCGTCTTCGCCGACGGTGTCGGTCGCAAAACTTACCTTTACGCCGGGTAAAAGTTCGCTTAATCTTTTATAAACAGGCTGTAAAGTGTATTTTTTGAGGTCTTTTTTAGCCTTTTCGAGATATTCTTCGGTAGCCGCTTCGCGTTCTTCTTCGGGAAGCGCTTCAACCGCCGCTTTTTCTTTTTTGTTTAACTTGATTTTTTCGTCAAGCACGTTGTGAGGTTTACCGAGATGGGAGCAAAGTATGACCTTCGCGCCGTGTTCGATTAAATATTTAATGGTGGGAAGCGCGCCGTTTATACGGTTTTCGTCCGTTATAACGCCGTCTTTCATGGGAACGTTGAAGTCAACTCTCGTCAGGCATCTTTTGCCTTGTACGTTAACGTCTTTTACTGATAATTTGTTCATAAATTACCTCCTGAATTTTCAACAATATAATATACTTTTGTTTGTATTTTGTCATTTCAACAATATAATATACTTTTGTTTGTATTTTGTCAATTATTGGAATGCGAAATGTCAAAAAAACCTTGCTTTACCCAAGTTAACGCGTAACAGTAGTCAAAGTTGACGCGAAAAATAAGTAAAATCAGCCCCCCGAAAACAAATCGTCAGAAGTTTACCGTTTCTTCAATAACGTACTCGGGACGGGCTTGCGTTTGCTGATAACCGCGATATAAATAAAGGTCGGAAACGCCTCTTGATACGAATAAAAGTCCGCCTATAAGCCCGATAGCGCCTAAAATCCACCAGACAGCGTCAAAAGACGGCAGAAAAATCGTAAGAAAAACAAAGGCTATAAGCGCGAGAAAGGAAACGCCGGATAAAGCGATTCCGAAATACAAAAACGCTTTGAGCGGAAACGCCGAATTAGATACTATACCGTCCTCGCTCAATTTCAGCATCTTTTTAAAAGTGTAGTTCGTCTTCCCGGCGATTCTTTCTTTTCTTTCAAAATCGACGAAATCCTGCCTGAAACCAACCCAACTTTCTAACCCCCTGAGGTATTTATTTCTTTCGGGCATCGATATTATTATATCGACCGCTTTTCTGTCGAGAAGTTTAAAATCCCCCGTGTTTTCGGGAATTTTTTGCGATGAAATCTTGTTTAAAAATTTGTAAAACGCTTTTGCGCTTGCCTTTTTAAAACCCGTTTCGCCCGCCCGCGAAATTCTTCTGCCGTGTACTACCGCATTACCGTTTTTCCACTTTTCGACCATTAAAGGGATTACCTCGACGGGATCCTGAAGGTCGCAGTCGATGGGGATAACCGCGTCGCCCGAAGACAATCTCAATCCGCATAAAATAGCGGCTTGTTGCCCGAAATTGCGTGAAAAACTTGCGACTTTGACGTTCTTATTTAAGACGGCAAGATTTTTAAGAATATTTAAAGTTTCGTCTTTTGAACCGTCGTTTACGAAAATCACTTCGTATTCGCAGTCAAGCGACTTTAACACGGGTATTATCGCTTGGTAAAATTTGTTTATCGTCGCCTGCTCGTTAAAGCACGGAACGACCACGCTCAATTTCATTATTTACACCTTTCCGTCTTTTTATCGGATTCCTTATAGTCTTTACAATGCTTGCTCGTCGTTGACGGCGCTTTTTTGAACAAAATAAGTCTTCTCGTCGTAAAATTATAAGCCATTACGATTATCGTCATGATAATTTTTACTATCCATTCGTTAACGCAAAGTCTGACGTGCAACCCCCACATACCTGCTTCGTGTAGTATAAGCCCGCCCAGAGAAAGCGCCGCAAACCGCAAAAAACCCGTAACGGTCCGCGCGTCTTTGCTTTCGTTAAAAACGAAAAAGACGGACAGCGTATAGTTTATTATAACCCCGAAAACGAATCCTAAACCGGTACCGAAAAGGGCGGCAAAAGAAGTGGGGGCTTGGTTACGACCGACAAAAACGTTGAAAAAATTATCGTAATTTTCCGGCGCGGAAATATATAAGACAACGCCCATCGTAATAAAATCCACTACGGTAGATATTCCGCCGACGAGCAAAAATCGCATTATCTCGCCAAAAAGCGATTTTTGATTTATAAAACTTCTGATTTTTCCCATGAGGCGTTTTATTTTAGTTCGGTAATTTTTACTTCGGTAGTAGTCATCTTCATAACGAAACTGAATTCGTATTCTTTGTCGCAGGCGCCTTCGGGGATTTGCAGAACGTCACTGCTTCCGAATCCGAAATGAGCGCACATACTGTGGGTTCCGCCGCTTACTTTGACCGTCTGAGCCTGTCCGTTTTTTAAAGTGGCAACCGTTACGCCGTCTATAACGACGTCGAGTTTTACGGCGCAAGCGTAAAAACTTTTCTTTCTTTTTACGGTAATCTGTCTTTGCAGATTGTTAAAAACGCTTTCGTTTTCGTTAAAAGTTTCGCTGTCTTTAAGCACGGCGACGGTTTCGCCGCTCGGTAAAACTTCTTCACTTACCGAGTCCGGCGCCGAAGATTTGCTTTCTTTTTGTTCCTTTACGTATTTGGGACCGTCTTTGTTGACGAGCGCAATTACGAGTTCACCTATAATTATCGCGTGGCAGACAATATCGAGTAAATTATCGACGAGCGCGCCGGGTATTGAGAAAACCAGAAGCAACACCGTGTCGGCAACTACCAACACAAGCCCCGCAATCATGAAAGCAAAATGCTTACGCGCAAATACGGCGCAAAGAACGTAAGGCACGATAAGCGCAAGCGCAATAAGTATTGCGGCGAGAAGATAGTCTGACGAAATTTGGATTAAAACCGTAATTACAAACGTATTAAGATACGAGGAAAAAACGTAATATTTGCCGTCAAACGCAAGCAAAAAGACGTTTACGAAAGAAAACACGGCAAATATTGCGAGCGAGTATATGCCGTAGTTGTAATTTTTGATCGTCCTTAGTTTTTTCGTGTCCATTTTTTTATTCCCTCCGAAAGAACAAATATAGAAAATCCGTAACGAATATAGAAAAATCCGTACGTTCATTATATAATAGTGAATTAAAGTTGTCAAACTAAAATAGGTTAAACCGATGCAAAACAGTTTTCGGTTTTTCGCCTTTTTTTGTCAAAAAATAATACAAGAGCAAAAAAGTAGGGCTATAGGTCGATTATCGACCTATAGCCCCGTTAAAATCATATATCGAACAATATTTAAGCCGTTCGTTTTTTTACCGATAAATTTCTTTCCCGAACCAAAAAATCCGTTATTTTGGTCAGTTTTTCCATCACCGGCAAAGAAAGTATTCCGAAAATCAAATTAAAAAGAGTGTGAAAATCAGCCACTGCCTTGCCTTCGCCTCCGGATATTTTTACCAAAAAAGCGGAAACGATATCGCCTGCAAAAATCATCGGAATAAAAAGTATAACAGCCCCTAAAAGATTGAAAACGAGATTGAAATACGCAACTTTTCTCGCGCAGGCGTTCTTTTCCTTGGAAGCGAAAATCACCGCCGTACAAGAACCTACGTTTGCCCCGAGTATCATGTATATTGCCCTTTCGACGGTTATTATTTTACCGCCCGAAAGTATTACGAGCATACTTGTAACCACCGATGAACTTTGACAGACTGAAGTTATAAAAAACCCGTTTAACAGTAATATAGGCGGACTTTTTATCAGAAAAAAGTTTAAAAACCGCTCCTCGGAATAAAAACTTTGCATTGAAACGGTCATTACGTTTATGCCTATAAAAATAAAACCAAGCCCCGCAACGGCGTTGCCGTAAGGCAATAATTTATCGTTGTTTATTTCACGCAATATAACCCCGAAAAACGCAATTAAATACCCTATCGGAACGACGAAACCGTTTCCGCCCGACAGCGAAGTAAGTTGCGCGGTAATCGTCGTGCCGACGTTCGTCCCAACTACTGCGGCGCACGCTCCTTTTAAACTCATTATTCCCTTTTCGGCAAAAGAAACGGCTATCATATTGACCGCTACCGAACTTTGAGTAAGAGCGGTTGCTCCCGCGCCGAGAAGCGCGCACCCTACGGACGAGGAGGATAATTTTTTAAGTTTTTCGCTTATTTTTTCGCCGATAAGCAGGGTAAAATTGTCCGAAACTAATTTTAGCCCCGTCAAAAATACCGCTATTCCACCGAGCAGGATAAAAATATTTAATATCAATCCGTAAACCCGCCTCAATTATTATATGGTGACGCGGTTTTATAAATACCGACTGATTACGGCTTTATTCTTACGACCTGTAATATTTACCGACGCCCGCGATAAAGCGTTTCACTCCCGAACAGGTTGCGGATACGGTTATTTCTATCTTATCGCCCTTTTTTAAAAATTCTATTTTAACGGGTTCCGAAAGCGAAAAATATTCCCCTAACAGATTTTCGAGGTCGCTTCTTATGATTTCTTCCGAACCGCAAACGAGTCCAAGCCTGTCGTTTTCGATTATTTTTTTCGTACGGGATAATTGTTTGTTCATAAAAACCTTTATACGTTTTGCCGAAGATTCCGGCGCAACGCTCCTTTAATTCCTCTGTAATATTTAGTAGCGTCGTAAACCGAGCCTTTTCCTTTCAATATTCTTTTGGCAAGCATTCTGAAAGCCTTATCCGCCCGGGAAGACGAATCGAGCCTGCCCGAGGCGAGATACACCGCGTCGTCGTCGGGAATACAGCCTATCACCGCGGTTTTAAGTACGGAAGAAATTTCCTCCGCGCAGAGTACGTCTCCCCTTAAAAGAAGATCTCCCCTCATTTTATTTATTACCGCGCCCGTAACCTTTACCGAATAATTGTTGAGTATGGTAAGAACTTTCGCGGCGTCTCTCACGCTCGTAAGCGTAGGCGTTACCACCAAAAGCACCTCCTCGGCGGCAGAAACGGCGCGCCGAAAGCCGAAATCTATGCCGGCGGGTGAATCAATAAGAATATAATCGAAACGAGCGGAAAGACCGTCGGTAAGGTCTTTTACGTTTTTGCCCGTCAGTTCCTTTTCAAAAGTGTGACGCGACGCAATGACCGAAAAGGTAGGCGTTACTTCTATAAGCGTCTGTTTTACCCGACATTTGCCGTCTAAAACGTCTTTTAAATCGTACAAAACTTTGTTATCTACGTCGGTAACCACGTCGAGATTATTAAGACCTTCGTCCATATCGATAACGACTACCCTTTGTCCGAGTTTTGAAAGAGAATACCCTAAATGCGCCGTAACGCTCGTTTTGCCGACGCCGCCTTTACCCGAAGTAATAAGAATTTTTCTTGCCATAATCGCTCCGTCTTTTGCCGTCTTTTTTTAGGTAAAAATCAGTTTAACATATACGGCGTGGAATATTTTGTTCCGTTTTGTAATCGAAGGTAGATTTTTATCGAAAATTAAAAAATATTTCCGCTTTTCTTTTTTAGTCTGAAATACGCCTTGCGGTTTCATAGACCGCAAGGCGTATTTTATGATTAGGCGTTACTTTTCCGCCGAAATATCGTTTATCCGTTTTGTCACGATAAATTGCGACGGAATTTTTAAGAATAACGGGCGCCTGTTAAAAAGGAGCGCGCAGAAAAAAGTATTTAGTCGGCATCCGTCGTTTTCCGCGCTTTTTAAACGGCTGAATTCGTTTTTCCGCCCAAAGACAAAACCGAATAAATAAAAAAGAAAGGGACGTTTGCGACCGTTTCCGCGCAGAAAGTTCAACCGAAATTCTTCGGCGAATCCCCTTTCTTTTAAGACGATTGCAAACTAAAAATAACCAAACCGTTTTTTAGTTTAATTGCAACCGTCATCGTCTTTTTATTTATTTGTCAAACAAAAACGAGGTTTTTTATAAAAACCGGTAAAAAGAAGAAACGGATTCTTCTTTTTTTAAACCTATGAAGATTACTTTTCTTTGTAATAAAGTTTACAATGACAATAACCTTCAAAATTTTCGTCCTTGATCTGATTGCGGAACTCTTCGCACATACATTTGTTTTCAGGAAGTTTACCGACTTTACACGGACAATACCCGTCTTTAAGGCGCAAACCTTCCCGAATTTGTTCTACGACTTCCTGATCGTCGTTAAGTCTTATTTTCATAATTTTCCTCTTTTATCGAAACGGCTACCGCCGTTAAGCGGTAGCCGTCGCTGTTTTTATTCTTCCACGAAGTGGATTCTGTAACCGAACCCTTTGCCTTCGTAAGGCTTTTCTTCTACCGGCTCGTCGGATTTTTCAAACCCGTGAGCGAGCATAACGGCTTCAACCAGTGAAACGGCTTTTTCGAGGTCTTCATCGGTCGATACCTTCATAAGAGCAGGCGTATCGCTGAAGCCGAGCCCGACGGTTTCAAGACCGTAAGAAGCGGGATCGAGCGCGAGATAGCAGTAAACGGCGTCGTCTTTCTTATACAGTTTAACGAGCATCTTACCGTCTTCCGCTTTATCGTTTCTTTCATACAAGGCGTAACCGCAAACGGCGGCGCGAATCTTGGTGAAGTATTCGATAAGTTGTTCTTCGGTAGCGGGAGCGGGTTCTTCGATAGGTTCTTCGACCTGTTCTTCTACCTGTTCTTCGACCTGTTCTTCGGGCGCTTCTTCCGTTTCTACCGTAACTTCGGTTTCGCCTTCTTTTTCGGCGGGCGCTACGGTTTCTTCCGCGGTTTCTACGGGTTCAGCCTCTTCCGCAGCGACTACCACCGGAGCAACGAGCGTAAGAGCAAACCTTGTTTCTTCGGGTTTTGCCTCCTCGTATTCGGTTTCTTTAAGGTCGTAAGTCTTGATAAGTTTGGTGATTATCTTCTGAGCGACTACGAAATCGTCCCTCGTTGCGATAACGAACATGGAAGGTGTTTCTTCGTAACCCTCGCCGGACGCTTTGACGTTGTAACCGTCCTGAGTTAACGTCTTTAATTCAAACGCGGTGTAAAGCGTAATATCCTTTTCGCCCTTTACTACAACGGCAAACGTCTTTTCTTTGCCTTCTTCGATGGCGCAACCTTCGTATAAGGCGCTGTGAGAAGCTAATTCGTTTCTTAAAGTTTCGTAGTATCTGTCGATACGTTCTTTGGATAATTCGAGATTCCATTTTGCGTACGCTTTCAGATTGTGGCGGGTAACCATACGGCTCGCAACGAAACGACGGGTAAGTTCCTTATCCGCGAACCAACCGGCAAACACGTAACCTTGTCTGACGGGGTTAGCGGGCATTTCGATGTATTCGCCCTTTCTCGCGCGGGAATTTTTAACTTTGTTTCCGCCGTTTGAATAGAACTTAACCGTATATTTGTAGAATTTTCTTACGAGCGCGACGATTATCCAAATAAGGATAAGCGCGACGAACGTAATAACATAGAACCAGATATTGCCCAAAAATTTAGGTGTGGAATCGACAGCCGCGATAGCAAAGTTGCCGAATGTTGCAGTTTCTAACATTAAAATACCTCCGTCGGATTGGTAATCGATTTTGTCAAACGGCTTTAATTGTCCGTCCTGGTATAAATAGCAAAGGTCGGTTTCGGTGCCTTCAAGGGTTTCGTAAGCGTCTTTTATCCGGGACGATTTATCGCTTGCCCCCCAGACTCCTTTGAGGAAAGGTACGCTTTCAAGCGCGTTTCCTATCAGACCTTGGTCTTTGGAAACGATTTCGGAGTAATATTTTCCTAAATCGAACTTGATTTCGTAAATAACTCCGCCGGTCGTCGCGCTATTTGCCTTTTCCGTGTCGAAAACCTGAGAATTCGTGGTTCCGCCGTAAACGTTGAAGCGTACGAAATATCCGGCGCCGAGTTTGTCGTTCTTTTCGCATAAAAGATCGGAAGCGTTTCTCGCTTCTCCCGTAAGCGTCCCCGAATACAACACTATGGATGCGTGAGGAGCAAACACGGTAGCAGGCGTTTTCGTGGCAGGATAACCGCTTTTTATATAAGCGTTTATCGTCATGATAACCACGTCGTTTTTGACGTATGTAAGCGAAGCCGTGTTTTTACTTACCGCAGTACCGTCGTATTCCTGATGATTTGCGAAATAGTTCTGAAGATAAGTGTACTTCGTCTTATAGGCGGCTTTGATTTCATCGGCGGCTGCCTTATAAAAATCTTCGACTTTTCTTTCGCATTCGCCCATCTTATTAACGATGAGATTGTTTTTAAGATCGGCGTCTTCGGCGGAAAGGGTGCCTCTTTCGACGGCGGTTGCTTCCAGATATTCGTTATAAACGAATTCAAAAACGTTTCTCGGAATGCCGCCCATCTTCTTTTTGTATTCCTCAACCGTTCCGGCGGGATCCGAAGAACCGTTCAGTTTCGCTTTACCTTCGTCGTAACAGGCGTTAAGCCCTGCCAACCCGTAATTATCCGCGGACGTATCCGTGTCGTAGTAACCGTAAACGCTCGTCGCGCTCGCGGTCGGATTAGCATTGTTTACGGTTAACAGGGAAGCGTACTCTTTTGCGAGAACGACTCTGTAACTTACGGCTTCGTATTTTGAATGTATCGCCTTAAGTCCTGTGAGATTATCCCCCGTTTCGTCGTAAATTAAATAGTTGTCGCCGTTGAGTTTGATTTTTTCCGTAAAAAACGCGCCTTCTTCGGCGTTAAGGGAAGTAATATCTCCCCATAAAACGATGTCGAACTCAACTTCATCGAGCGACGCTTCTACCTTGTCGTACGTTTTTTTGAACGCCGTATAGGCTTTTGCAACCGCAACGATTCGGTTCATGGTTTCCAAAACTTTTTCGGGACTAAGTTCCGTAGTTTCCTTCAGTTTTTTGAAGTAAACGGGTTCGTTTCCGGCAACCTCGTCCATGATTTTTACAACGTTTCTGTTGTCCGCGTAAGTTAACGCAATATCGTCGTTAACCGTGGCGGCGCTTGCAACCGTAACGGCGCCGAACGTCGTAAAAAGTAACGCCGTGATAACCGCCAAAACGATCAGCAAGCGTTGTTTTCTGACATTAACCATTAGACTCTCCTTTTTCGTTCATCAAGCCCGCGCGGCATCGTCGCGCGAGCGCGATAAAGTTAACGTAGTTATGATTATAATATCATAGATTGATTTTTTTTACAATAGTTTTTTGAAAAATTTTCCGTCCTTTTTTAACTTTTTTTTGTATTTTCTTTAAAAAGTATATTTTATCCATTGTTTTTACGTTTTGTCTATGTAAAAAATTACAAACAAACGCCTATAAGACGCTTTTTAAAACCGTCGGAAATTTTACGGTGACATCGTTACTGCTAAAAATAGTTTTTTAAAGGCAGTCTTTAGGTCGGTAAACGCTTGATAAAATACGACGAAAATGATATGATAAACGTATGCTTAATCTACTTGTTCCCGCTTACGTTCTGCCTCTTGCTGTAACTGCTGCGGTCATCGTAATTATAATAACGGTCTTTCTGATTTTTAAAAAACGCGGACCCGATTACGTCGTTAAAGAAAGGCTTATGAGTAAAACCGAGTACGACTACTATAAAATTTTCGACGCTTTTTACGGCGACGAATATCTGATTTTTCCTCAGGTCAACCTTGCCGCCGTAATAGACAAAGTAGGAGAAGGTTACAGAACCGAACTTTTCCGCAACGCCGATTTCGGCGTTTTCGACTACAATTATCGTCCCGTACTTCTTATCGAAATAAACGATAACACTCATTTGAGAAAAGACAGAATCGAGCGCGATAAAAAAGTGTCGGAAATCTGCAAAAAAGCAAAATTGCCTCTCGTAACCTTCTGGACGAAAGACGGCATCGACGAACAGGCTATAGCAAAAAAACTCTCCGCCTACTTATAAAGTATCCGTATTATAAGATAGCCTTAAATCCACTATAAGTAGCCTTACCCCCTCTGAATTTATAAAACTTAAACCGACGCCTGGTTACGGGTTACAAAATGAAGATATCACAGGTCGTAAAATGAAGATATTATTCGTATGCTACGGCAACATCTGCCGTTCCCCTATGGCGGAATTTATTTTTAAAAACAAAATAAAAAACACCGGTCTTAACGCGGAAGCCGATTCCAAAGCGACGAGCGCGGAAGAAATCGGCAACCCCGTATATTACGCGATACGCCCGTACCTTGACAAACTGAAAATCGACTACTATAATAAGCGCGCGGAACAAATGAAGCGTTCCGACGGCGATTATTATGATTATATTGTCGTAATGGAAACTTCTAATAAAAACGCCGTAAAAAGAATAATCGACGAAAAAAACCATTATAAAATAAAACGGCTTTCGGACTATACCGACGCGCCCGCCGACATAGCCGACCCCTGGTACACGCGCGACTTCGACACCTGTTACGACCAAATCGTTCGCGGCGTCGATTGCTTTATAGAATATCTCGGAAAACTATGAAAATTTTTGCTATAAGCGACTTGCATCTTTCCACCGCCGCCCCTAAGCCCATGGATATTTTCGGGACGGGATGGACTGATTATATGGACAAAATAACCGAAGACTGGAAAAAAAAGGTTTCGGACGAAGACGTGGTTTTAATTGCCGGCGACATATCCTGGGCAATGCAACTTGAAGACGCCCTTTCCGACTTTGCCCTTTTAAAGCCCTTAAAAGGAAAAAAGGTGTTTATACGCGGTAATCACGATTACTGGTGGAAAAGCATTTCAAAAATACGCGCCGCGCTTCCGCCCGATTTTTACGTTTTGCAAAACGACTGTCTTAGGATAAACGATCTTTTGATTTTGGGAACACGCGGCTGGACGGTGGAAGGCTCCCCCGATTTTACCGAGGAAGACAAAAAAATATACCTGCGCGAAAACGAAAGACTTAAACTTGCCTTAAAAGACATGCAAAAACAGCGCGAAAACGGCGATAAGGTCATCGCTATGATACACTATCCCCCGTTCAACGTACGACGGGATAATTCTCTGTTTACCGAACTTTTTAAACAATACGGCGTCAACGCGGTGGTTTACGGGCATCTGCACGGCAACGACTGCAAGGCGGATAAAATCGTTGTAAAAGACGGCGTATATTATTACCTTACCTCTTGCGATCTCGTTAAAAATCAACTCGTGGAAATTACTTTTTGATAAACGAAAGTATAGTTTTTGTACGCGACCTAACCGCTCTATTATTATAATAATGAAAGACGAAATTATAAAAATCACGAGGGTAAAAAACGCTTCCTTAGACGAAGCCACCCCCGTCGAAATACAAAACGACAGATTTATGCGACTTATGTCTTACTATTTGAACGACTTCGATACCATAGTAAAACTTGAAGACGTAAAAGAAGTTGCAAATATAGGCGTAGATGATGCGGCGGCGTTTTGCTACGTTTTAAGCGCGTTTCTCGGCATCGACGCCCGTAAAAAGGACAGAAAATTTTTCAACGACTATTTTTTACAGTCGATAAAAGCGCTCGACGTAAACGATTATTATAACGACGAATATTATAAAACCGTAACGTTTAACGACGAAAGCCTCGGCGACGTCGTTTTGACTTATAAAACTTACGCGCCTTGTCAGGGCTTCGTGCGGGACGATTATAAATTTTTCGACGACGGCAAGGTTTTACCGCTTATCGGCTTTTTCAAAACCGAATACCGCTACCCCGCAATACTTCAGAACGGTGTGGAATGGATGACGCTTTTACCAAACGAAATAAACTCTCAAAAAAAGTATATAAAAAAAGCCCGCGGTAAGGTTTTGACTTACGGTTTGGGGCTTGGTTACTACGTTTTTCACGCGGCGATAAAACCCGACGTCGAATCGGTAACCGTCGTTGACGTTAATAAAAACGTTATCGACGTGTTTTGCGAAAGAATTTTACCGGGATTTCCCGAACGCGCCAAAAAGAAAATAAAAATAGTCCGCGCCGACGCTTTTAAATTTGCCGAAAACTTAAAAGACGGCGATTACGATTATATCTACGCCGACATCTGGCGCGATTGCGGCGACGGACGAGATTTGTATCTTAAATTTAAAGATTCGGAAAAGTTTTGTCCTTCCGCCGAATTCGGCTACTGGATAGAAGATTCTATCAAATATTATCTTTGATTTGAAAATTCTATCAAGTATTATTTATGATTTGAAGATTTTATCAAATATTATTTGTAATTTAAAGGCTTCATCAAATATTATCTTTGATTTGAAGATTCTATCAAGTTTTATTTGTAATTTAAAGACTTCATCAATTATTATCTTTGATTTGAAGATTCTATCAAGTTTTATTTGTAATTTAAAGACTTCATCAATTATTATCTTTGATTTTTTATTTCATTTCTTATAAACCTCCCTTGTGTAAAGGGAGGTGGCACAGCTTGCCGTGACGGAGGGATTATCACGCAAACGTAAGTTTGCAATTCACGCGTCGTCAGACGCAATTCATGACCGTAAGGTCAATTCACGCGCGGTTACGCGCAATTCACTATTAACTGATGAATTGACGAGTAAACTCGTCGTGAAATGGCTACGCCGTGAATTCTCGCTTCGCTCCATGAATTGAATTGCAAAGCAATTCGTTTTTCCTCTTAGCCTCCCTTGTGTAAAGGGAGGTGGCGCGCGTTAGCGTGACGGAGGGATTGTTTTATATAATTTACCGTCCGCTTCAGCCTTCACCTGGTAGGGGTGCGTAGGCGTTAAACGGATAACACAGTGTGTTGTCCGTAGCCGTAGCCCGAAGGTCGTAAGACCGAGGCGGGAGGGGGACCGCTTGCGGTGGATGAGGTTGGAAAGCGTATGAGGTTGGAAAGATTATATAGCCACCCTCATCAGGCTCTACGAGCCAGCTTCTCCCGCAGGGTGAAGCCTTTCACGCGTTGCAAGACGCAATTCACGCGACCATTGGGAGCAATTCACGCGACCAGCGGGAGCAATTCACGCGACCAGCGGGAGCAATTCACGCGACCAGCGGGAGCAATTCACGCGACCAGCTGGAGCAATTCACGCGACCAGCGGGAGCAATTCACGTTGCGTCAGCAACAATTCACTTTTTTCAATCCCTCAGTCGCTACGCGACAGCCCCCTTTACACAAAGGGGCCTTGCACGCGACCAGCGGGAGCAATTCACGTTGCGTCAGCAACAATTCACTATAACTTGCGTTACGCTTTCATTAAAGAAAACCGCGGCGTACCCTTTCGACGGGTAACGCCGCGTTTTATATTTTGAATTTATAATCCGTATCGTTAAATAACCGAATTAAGCCTTCAATGACATGATTAAATAACCGAATTAAGCCTTCATGCCTTGGTTAAATAACCGAATTAAGCCTTCATGCCTTGGTTAAATAACCGAATTAAGCCTTCATGCCTTGGTTAAATAACCAAATAAGCCTTAACGTCATCGCAAAATGACCGAATTAAGCCTTCATTCCTTCCTCGACGGCAACGGCAACCGCAACGGTAGCGCCTACCATGGGGTTGTTGCCCATACCTATCAAGCCCATCATTTCGACGTGAGCGGGAACGGATGAAGAACCTGCGAACTGCGCGTCGGAATGCATTCTGCCCATAGTATCGGTCATGCCGTAACTGGAAGGACCGGCAGCCATATTGTCGGGGTGGAGGGTTCTGCCCGTGCCGCCGCCCGACGCAACCGAGAAGTATTTTTTACCGTTTTCCACACACCATTTTTTGTAAGTGCCGGCAACGGGGTGTTGGAACCTCGTCGGGTTGGTGGAGTTTCCGGTAATTGAAACGCCTACGTTTTCCATTCTCATAATTGCAACGCCTTCCGGAACGTTATCCGCGCCGTAGCATTTGACTTTTGCCCTCGGACCGTCGGAATACGCCTTTTCGTAAACGACCTTGACGGTTTCCGTATAAGGATCGAATTCGGTTTCGACGTAAGTAAAACCGTTGATACGTGAAATTATCATGGCGGCGTCTTTACCGAGACCGTTCAGGATAACTCTTAATTCTTTACCGCGAACTTTGTTTGCGTTCATGGCGATAGATATCGCGCCTTCAGCCGCCGCGAAAGATTCGTGACCGGCAAGGAAGCAGAAACAATCGGTATTGTCGTTTAAAAGCATGGCGGCAAGGTTTCCGTGACCAAGCCCGACTTTTCTGTTTTCGGCAACCGAGCCGGGGATGCAGAAAGATTGCAAACCTATACCTATAGCCGTAGCGGCGTCGGAAGCCTTTTTGGCTTCGCTTTTAATTGCGATTGCGGCGCCCGCGTAGTACGCCCATACGGCGTTTTCAAAGCAGATGGGCTGAGTTCCTCTTACGATTTTGTCGCAATCAACGCCTTTTTTCAGGCAAATATCCTTACATTCTTCGATGGATTTGATTCCATATTGATTAAGGACGCCGTTGATTTTGTCTATTCTTCTTTCATAACCTTCAAATAAAGCCATAGTATGCCTCCTTATTCCTTACGGGGATCGATATATTTATAAGCGTTTTCGAATCTGCCGTAATGCCCCATCGCCTTTTTGTAAGCCTCGTTGGGTTCTAAACCTTTTTTGATAAAATCGGTCATTTTGCCGAGAGAAACGAATTCGTAACCTATAACCTGCATATCTTCGTCGAGCGCAAGCCTCGTAACGTAACCTTCAGCCATTTCAAGGTAACGCGTGCCTTTGGCTCTGGTTCCGTACATGGTACCTACCTGAGAGCGCAAACCTTTGCCGAGGTCTTCTAACCCCGCGCCTATAACAAGACCGTTATCCGAAAAAGCCGATTGACTTCTTCCGTAAACTATCTGCAGGAAAAGTTCTCTCATCGCAGTGTTGATTGCGTCGCACACGAGGTCGGTGTTTAACGCTTCGAGTATGGTTTTTCCGGGAAGGATTTCCGACGCCATAGCGGCGGAATGCGTCATTCCTGAGCAACCGATGGTTTCGATTAACGCTTCTTCTATAATGCCTTGCTTAATGTTTAAGGAAAGTTTGCAAGCGCCTTGTTGCGGGGCGCACCAACCCACGCCGTGGGTAAAGCCCGAAATATCTTTGATTTCCTTTGCAAACACCCATTTTCCTTCTTCGGGAATAGGCGCGGGCTCGTGTTTAGGTCCCTTTGCAACGCAAACCATTTGTTCAACTTCGTTTGAATATTGCATGAAATAATTCATCCTCCTATTTAATTTCGCATAAAGTATAACACAACCGCTTTATTTTTTCAACGCTTTTTTGACCGCTTGCGGGTTTTTTGCGTAATTTTTATATGAATATGTTATTTAAGTATATTATTTGATGGCGTGTGGTTTTGATTGAAATATTCAAAATATAATCGGAATATGATTTCGCGCGGAACGCGTCGGCTGTTTTTCAGAGTATCGCGTTGTTAAAAAGAGGTATTTTTGCAAACAAATATTTTTTCTTGATTTTAAGCCTGTTTTTATATTCTGTTTTTTTAAAAGTAGGGCTATAAGCCCGTTATCGATATAATTTTACAACAAAAACCGACCTTTCCGTAAAATCCTCGGAAAGGTCGGTTGCTTTTAAACAACGGCTGAACGCCTATTTTTCTTCTACAGTAAGATATTTCATAGGAGAGATGTTTTTGTCGTTTTCTATGACTTCAAAGTGAAGATGCGGTCCGTCTTTATATTCTTGTTTGTTGTTTTCGGAAACGGTGCCTATAACGTCGCCTTGTTTAACCGACATGCCCTCTTTCAGACTTTCAATAGGTTCCACCGAATTATATATCGTAAATAATCCGCTTCCGTGGTCGATTCTGATAGTCGTGCCTTTAAGGTAACTTGTAGTGATTTCTTTAATCGTGCCTTTGTAAACGGCTACAACCTCAGCGTTTTCGGCGCCTTTAAAGTCCATGCCGAGATGCCCCGTATAAACTTTGAGCGTCGAAGAATACACTACCGAATTATCCGTGTAGTCTTTAAAACAGGTTCCGCCTTTAACGGGCGTTATAAAGGAAATAATTTCGCTGACGGGCTTATCGTCGTCGGGCGTTTTCGGCTCGTCCGGATTGTCAATCGGCGTATCGTCGGGCGTTTTACCTCCCGTATCGGTTGCGGAAGGTTTAGACTCGTTTTCGAGCGTCGGTGTTTTATCCTTGCCCGTGCTTGCGGCAATAATCGTTACGACGCCGACAAGGATTATCATTACCGCCAAAATGCAATAATAAATTATTCTTTGTTTTTTTGATTTTACTTTTTCGTTCATTGATAGAAAGTACCTCCTGATATGTATCCTTAAAATCCGCAATATATAAGCGGGCTTCCTATAACGTAATAATCTTTACCAAAGCAAGTCTGTACGTTGACTTTTTTACCGTTAATCGACCTATAGACCGGGATTTCAGGGGAATAGTAATAGCGTATCGTCAAACCTTCAACGGTTTCGGTTTTTATCTGAACGCAAGAATAATCTCTTAAAAAGTTATCGATATATTCTTTGTTTTCCGTTTTTAAACTTTGCCCCGAAACGTTGAAAACCCCTTTGAAGCAATCTATCTTTTCGGCTTTTACGGTGTAAAAGCGACCTAAAGTACCTTCCCCTACAGTTAACGTGTAATAACCTTCGGCGCTTTTAAAAAGCGGTCTGAAAGGTATTTTGTAAGCGCAGATAAGCGCAAATATTAAAATGAGCGAACATATTCTTTTCATAAAACACTTTAAAATAACGTAAAAAATAATCCTTTCCCGATTACGGTAAGGATTATCGACCGAATAAATTCGTTTTATACGGTTTTTTTTAAGATAAAACCGATTTTTTTAAATTTGCGCCAGCGCGGACAAAAAACCGTCGTAATACATAAGCCCAACCGAACCTTTCGCAAGGACGCCCGACAGCGTAAGCGCCTTTAAAACGTCTTTTTTATCGCACTCGCCGCGCTTATGGCGCGCGTTGTAAACGTTTGCGTATCTGACTTTCAGTTCTTTAAGCCGCGTTTCGGTTTCGTCTATGATGCTTACGATGTTTTTACAATCTTTAAGCCCCGTTTTTCTTAAGGCAATCTTATCGCTCGATAAAAAATCGATCTTTTCGTAAACTTCCAGAGAATCGACGCGTAAGCGCTCAGCCAACTTTTCCGCGTCTTCCCTGACGAAAGGAACTATCGCAATATCTTTGTTTAGTTTAAGATAGGCTTTGAAAAAAACAAGAAGCGGACCGAAAGACGCCAACGTACATTCGTACTTATTCAGCCCCGTCATACAGGAGAGAATTTTTCCGCAATAAACCGCTCCGGTATCGAGAATCTTAGGATACAGCCAAAGCGCGTTCATGATATATATCCCCGCAACGGTGATAACCCCAACGATGTTTTCTTTATTTATGTAAGACAGCGTCTTATAAGCGGAATCCAGAAGGTCGTCAACTTCATCGGGGATTTTTTCTCCAAAGGCTCTTAACACCGCGCATTCAAACTTTAAAAGACACATAGACGCCGTAAAAGCGTATCCGTCGGCAAAATCTTTACGCCTAAGTCCCTTGTATATTTCGGTATCTAATACGAACTTATATAAATCCCCTTTTTCTTTGGTTATCGGCGACGTTTCGTAAACAAACGAAAAAGCGGGAGAAAAAACGAGCGAACTCGAAACGATTACGACAGGTTTACTACGCTCTTTTACGCAGACGATACCGGCGTAATCGGCGTCGCCTACTATGACCGCCGCGTCGTAACATTCGAGAAACTCAACCCCTTCTATACGCTCGAAAACGAATACCGTCACGCTTTTGCCGACGTCGGTAAGTCGGTCTTTTAAAGTCTTTCCGATAAAAAGATAATCTTTTTCGGTTGTAATAAGAGCGATTTCGGGAGGATTTTTCGCGCCGAAAAAATATTCGTCTAAAACCCCGGAAACTCTTTCAATAAAGTTACCCGTGACTAATTTATCGCAAAACGGTTTTTTCGTGATGATGCTCGATATCGATTCCATGCTTAAATTATACTATTGCTTTTAAGAGTTGTCAACTTTAAATCTTGAAATATCCGCCTTTCTATTTTATCCGTCAATATAAAATACTCGATATAAAATACTCGATTAAATTCTGCCTTCGCGACCGGTTACGGATGTTAAAAATTCGGCTTTTTATAAAAAATTTTAATAATTTTGAAAAATTTTTAAAAAAGGTATTGCATTTACGAAATTATTTGTTATAATCAATAATAGCATTGCGTAACTTCCGTGAAAGTCCGTATTTTATATCGCCGTCTTTTACGAAAGCACGTAAATAATTATCGTTGCACCGCGGCGTGCCATAGGAGGAATTGTATGAATAAAGGTGAATTCATAAGAAATCTCGCCGACAAACAAGGCGTTACCATTAAAGAGGCAGAAGAAAACTTCGTTGCTTTCGTCGAAACTTTGACCGACAGTTTAAAATCGGGCGAATACGTACATATTTCGGGTTTCGCTACTTTTTCGGTTAAAGATAAAACGCCCCGCGAAGGCGTGAACCCCAAAACGAAGGGTAAAATTATCATTCCCGGCTGTAAGTCGCCCACGGTAAAATTCAGCAAAGCATATAAAGATTTATTTAACTGACAAAAAAAGACCTTTCCGCGAAAGGTCTTTTTTTAATCGCTTTGATAAGTTAAGGCTCGGTTATCGACGCTGTTTCGATTGATTTTAAAGGCTTTAACGCGTATGATTTTCAGCGTATATTTTAACTATCGTCAAAAACGCTTCGTTTAGTTCGCGTCTTGATAAATCGGTTATCATCGTATTTTTATAACGCTTTATCACTCTTTCGCACACGCTTAAAGTCGCGCTTTCCACGGGGCTTAAATTTACGCCGTTAAGTTCGTCAACGAATTTAAATAGTTTATAATAGTTTATTCCGTCGTCGTAACGCTGTTTTTTCACTCCCGATTTTTCGGTTAAAACACGGCTTACGCCATACGATCCGTCTTCTTCTTCAATAACGTCGGCTATCTTATTTACGTAGGTAAAAGTCAGTTCCTTAGCGGGCTTGAAATTGTCGCAAACAGACTCTGCAATTTTTAAAAAGACGGCGTATAAGCCCGTTATCGCCACAATTATGGCAATAAAATATATAAAAGCGTACGACGAACGAGAAAACGTTTTGCCTTTGACGGCGTAATCGGACAAGGCTATAAGGTAACAAAAAAGCGATTCGGTAAAGAACAAAATAAGTAGCCCCAAACTCGGCTTCGGGTAACCATATACGGTGGTAGTTAAACATACCGAGAAACTGCTTGCTATTAAAGATACGATTATTATAACCGCGCTTATTTTTATTACGTCCACCGACGATAAAACCGAGACCGAATACTCAAAAAAAGATTCCGACAAAACGTTCATTTTACTCCTTAAAAAAACGGAAACACGAAATTTACACTTCGATTGTTTCCGCTTTTTGTTTTTTTATACCCGTACGCCTGAAGATCTATTTTAAACTTCCGTTTCTTCGGCGCTTTTTACGTTGACGAGTACTTTTTTGACGACTTTTTTACCGAGAGCCTTTTCTACGGCGTAAGCGTAAAGATCGAGTTGCTTCGAGTAAGTTTCTTTTAATTTCGTAAGGGATTTTCCTGAGTGTTTGTAATCGATTATAATCGCTTCGTCGTCTTTTACGCACAACAGGTCTATAACGCCTTGCAACAAAAGATCTTCTGTTCCGCTCTCCCCGGCAAATAAAGGGGGTAAAGATACTATAAAAGGCTGTTCTTTATACGTTTTATAACCTTTTATTTCAGAAAAGATCTTCAGCCCGAGTATGCGCCTTATCTGCGAAACGTCTATTAAACTTTTCTCTTCCGCTGTAAATTTTTCATCAAAAAGTCGGTCTATAAGCCCGTTATCGTCGATTTTATCAAAATCGATAAGTTCTAAAAATTTATGATACGCCGTACCGGTCAGCGCGTCGCTTGAAGAAAATATCGGCATATACGAATTTTCTTCAGCGTCTGTATTTATCGGTGAAGTCGCTATTTCGGTAACCGTCCTTTTAATACTTAAGGTTGTATCCTTTTCATAGGGATAAACAAAATTGACGTACTCGGCTATTTTTTCTTTTAAGGCTTCGCCGTGCGGTTGCAATATAAAACTGCGTCTTTCCTCTTTTTCGGTTTCCGAAACGAGTTCGGACACGGGGATTTCCGTACACTTTATATGTCTTTCCAAAAACAAATCTATTTGCCTTTTCGCGCGGAAGATATCCTTATTGTAATCGTCGTCGGGCTTAGTTTTACTGACCACGTACAAAATACATTTCGCTCTTGAAAGCGCTACGTATAAAAGTCGCAATTCTTCTTTGAGGTTATCGTCGCGCTTAATTAACGAAACGTAATCTTTTACCGCGCTGTTACGCGCTTTTTTCGTGTTTTCGTCGTAGATTTTTACTCCTATACCGGCTGATCTCGAAAGCGAAACTTCTTCTCTTTGGTCCATGCTGTTCCAGTCTCTGTTGACGCCGGTAACAATAACCACGGGAAACTCAAGCCCCTTTGAAGCGTGCATACTCATAACGCTTACCGCGTTTACGCCGCCCGTCGAAGGAACCGTCATATCGGCTATGGCGTCGTCAAGATTTTCCATAAAGTCTTCGAGGAACATTTTTCCGTTCGTTTCGCCCGCTGCTATAAAAGCGTTGATTCTGTCGAGTTTGTATTCCCCTCCCGGTCTTCCCGAAAAATATACGTCGAGAGATTTTTCTCTTACTATTCTTCTCAGCAAGTCGGAAACGCCTTCAAAGGTAGAAAACAGCCTTATCCTTCCGAGATACGAATAAAAGTCGTCGATTTTTTTGGCAATTTCATCGCCTTTCAGTCGATAATTCAATACGGCTTGATTGAAATCTACGTTAAAAGAGGCTTCTTTTACCGTTTTTAAATCGGCGTCGGTAAGCCCCCCTACCGGCGACAACAACGCCGTCGCCAAAGGAATATCTTCGTCGGGCGCAAGCACGCACTTCAATATATTTATAATAAGTTGAATTTCGGGATAACTTTCTATGCTCCTTTCATTTTCGGAAACGGTAGGTATGCCCGCCGCTTCGAGTTCTTTTACGATTCTGTCAACTCCCGTTTTGACCGTTCTCGATAAAACCGCTATATCGCCGTATCCGACGAGGCGTTTTACAGGCTTTTTATTCTCGTCGAATACGGTGATTTCCTGTTCGAGCGCCTTTTTTACCGCGTGAACGATTAATTTTTCGTAATTGATTTTTTCGTTCTTTTCGGCTTCAAGGTGTTTTTCGACGCTATATACGCCTATATCGAGCAAAGGTTTTTCAGATTTATAATTACAATAGAAAAGTTCAGACGCTCCGTTATATTCGCCGAACAAATTACCGTATATCATGGGATGAAGCGAATAATCCTCGCCCATGGTAAATTGCGTCATGGCAAACGAAAAGACGTTGTTTACCGTTTCCACCACAGCCTTTGCTGAACGGAAGTTTGAATCGAGTTCAACGTGCGATTTTTCGGTCGCGGCATTTTTAATGCGCGCGGCGAAATTATCGCTTACACAGCCCCTGAAACCGTATATGCTTTGCTTGACGTCGCCGACGACGAAAAGATTTTCGTTTTCAAGAAGTTTAAAAATGCTTTCCTGAATACCGTTCGTATCCTGATATTCGTCAACGAAAATAAATTTATAAGTTTCTTTGACGTCGTTTAAAACTTCTTCGTTCTTTAAAAGTTTATATCCGATATGCGACAAATCGGAATAATCGAGCGCGTTGATATCCTTTTTCCGGGCGGAATATTCTTCTTTGAAGGCTTTTACGACTCGTATTATGCTTTCGAGGATTTCACGCGGGGTATTTAAATCGGAAAGTCTGTCGTCAAAATCCGCGTAGAAAAATTCGGCTATTTCGTTCTGAATCGTCTTGAAATCGGCAAAAAATCGCGCGAAATCGTCGTATATTAAAAGGGTTTTTTTAAGTTTCGGCCGCGAAAGCGAAAACGCCGAAACTTCTTTTAACGACTCTATAGTACGTAGTCTTTTAGCGTTTTCTATAATCTCGGCAACCGAAGCAATATAATTTGTAACGACGGGTAAATTATCGGCTTTTGCCTGACATTCAAGACCGATTATTTGTGGCAAAAGTCTGTTTAAACTTTGTATAAATCGGGCTATAAGCCTGTTATCGATGGTTTTTAAGCCATTTTCCGTGTAATTATAAAGAGCCTTGCGATAGTATTCTTCGTCGTCGGTTTCGCTTTCGGCAAAATCGTAAACGGACAAAATCGTTTTTTTCAAACCGTCGTCTTTGCGTTTTTTAATAAAAACGCTCAAAAGTTTTTTAACGTCCGGATCGTCTGTTTCGTAAAGGTTTTCAAAAACTTCTTTTAAAGCGGAACTTTTAACGGCGCTTTCTTCGGCTTCGGCAATTATCGTAAAAGAAGGATCTACCCCGACAAGATAAAAATATTTTTTTATAAGAGAATTTAAAAACGAGTCTATCGTGGAAATGGATGCGGAAGGTAAATCGCCGAGTTGTTTTTTCAGCATCTCGGTATTTTTTCCTTCTTTGAGTTTTGCGACAATGGCTTTTTCAAGCCTTTCGCGCATTTCCTGCGCCGCCATTCTGGTAAAGGTTACGGCTAAAATCTGTTTTACTTCGGCTTTTCCTTCGACGATAAGGCGAATAAGCCTTTCAATCATAACGCTCGTTTTCCCGCTGCCGGCGGAAGCGGAAACCACCATGTTGCCGTAATCGTGACTTATGACGGCAAGTTGTTTTTCGGTAAATTTACTCATGGTCTTCCTCCGCGTTTAAAATCGACTGTTTTTTCGCGCCCGAAACGTCACGATTAAGAAAATCCGCTTCGTAATCGTATCCGCACATGCCTTTATATTTACAAAACTCGCAAGAGCCCGGAACGGGCGAAGGAATAAACAAACCTTTACCGATTTCCTCCGCGCCGACCGCCGCGACTTTTTTAGCGTAATCGATATATTTTTTAAATTCGTCCGCGCTTAACAAAGAGGCGCTTTGAGAAAATTCTCCGTCTTTTTTGAGTTTTACGCCGAGATTTTTACTTGCGCCCGAAAGAGCAAATTCGCTATCGAGTTTTCCTATCAATCTTGCGTCGGCAAGAGATTTTCCGAGGTATTCTCCTCCGCTTGTTCCCTTAGGCGAAAAGTCGTCGGAAAGTTTAAAGTAATGCGCGCCGACGGGTTTAAATCCCTTGTCCGTAAAGACGTTCATATATAAATACAGTTGAATTTTGTTGCCGCAATACAATTCCCCGTCGTCCGACGCGGCGCTACCGGACTTGTAATCGATAATTCTGAAGTATTTGTTATTTTCGTCGTAGTATGCGTCGGCGCGATCTATTTTTCCCCTTAACGTAACCGTTTTGTCTTTTGTTTCGAGAATAAGCGGTTTTAAGCCGTTACCCGCGTATTCGTTGAATTCTATTTCGGCGCCCATGGGCTTAAAGGAAGAATTTTCTATATCCGAATATACCTTTTTACATTCCTTTACAGCCTCTTTTTTAAGTAACGCAAAGATATGTTTATACTGCGGTTTATTAAGATAACGGGCATATAGGGGCATTTTTAATTCCTGCTCGAATAAATCGGACGCTAAAACTTCGACACCCGTTTCGTCTTCGTTTTCAGGATACTTTTTAATAAAATTTTCCATAACGTTATGTAAAACGTTACCTATTTCGTAAACTTTGGTTTCACCGTCCGATGCTTCCTTCAGTTTTAAAACGTTCTGGCAAAGCGCTTTATACGGGCAGGAAAAATAAGTTTCTATAAACGTAGCCGAAAACTTGCCGTCGTATTTTAAGCCCTCCGAAAAAATCTGTCTTTCCTCGGTAAATATCGCTTTTTCGAGATTTCTTTTATCGCTGATAGCCTGATAAAACGACGCTATATCGCTCGTATCGTCAGAAAGTCTGTCGCTAAACTTTTCGGCTTTAACAGCGCTGTATAAAACGCCCGCTTTTTCGCTCATAAAATTTAACTCGGGATAACGATTTTCTTCCGTTTCCGAAGTACTGACGATAAGTTTTTTCGTTTCGTCGGAAAAAATATTTATCACGCTGTCGATGATTCTGCTTTTTAAAGTCGGCTTTCCGCGTTTATCTACCGTAGAAAAAGAAAGGTACAATTTGTCGGTAAACCCTATCATCGAAGCGACTATATTTTCTCTTTCTCTTTCGTTTACTATTTGAAGTTTTGGCTCGATAACGAGCTTATAGCCGTCCATTTTGGTAAGTTCGCGGTCATTAAGCAAAGCAACGTCCGCTTTATAAAACGGTACTTCTCCGGATAAACAAGGCATGAACAGTATCTTAGATTCTTTTATTCTTCCGGCTCGGTAATCGCCGAGATACACCGTATCGTTATATTCGGGAACACCGGAGACCGCCACTGACTTCGCCGCGCCGATAACGGTATGTTTAAATTCGATAAGTCCCGATTTTACTTTGCCTAAAATTTTTGCGATTCCGTCCAAAAAATCGGGAAGCGCCTTCATCGCGCCAAGATTAAATTCCGCCGTTACGCCTTCTGAAAGGTTCGATAATTTTTCCGAAAACTTTTCCGCGCGCGAATATACGTCGAGATATGAAAGCGATTCTTTTACGACGGATACGTACCCTTCCTGAGTATCTTTCGCCTTTAGTTTTTCCGTCGCCGAGATAACGCGTTTTCGTACGCTTTCCGAAACGAGATCGGAAAAAGGCTCTTTGAATTGCTTTCTCGAAACGGCGTTTTCGTAAACGTATTTTATAAACGCGCGCGACTCTTCATACGAACAAAACAAACCGTTTTGTACGAGTTTTATCACTTTATTCGTAGCGTAATTAAAGCGTTTTACGTCAATAAGTGCGCCTATAAGCCCGATAACGGGGTGATCCTGCAAAGTTTTGCCCGTATCCGAATATAACGGAATATCGTATTTGGAAAAACTTTCTTTAATAAGAGGCGCTATATTCTCGGGATCGGAAGTTATTACCGAAAAGTCCCTGTATCTGTATCCGTTTTTTACCACTTCATAACGTATTCTTGCGGCTATTTTATCACATTCTGAAAAAACGCTTTTAGCCTCGCTTATCTTTATTTTATCGCTGAATTTGCCGTTTTTTCCGGCGCCTTCAGGATCGAAAAGCCACCTTGCTATTGCGTTTTGTTCTTTTTTTAAATCATTAACCGGTATAACTTCGGCGTAAGGAAACGCAGAAGATATTTTGTTTACCGATTCGTTCGTGTAGCCCGGATAGCCCGACGACACGGTTACGAAATCCACGTCGCAAATTTCGGCGAGGGTTTTTACTATTTCTATATTTTGCTTCGTAAACGACTGAATCCCCGCGACTATGACTTTCGCGCCCTTTATTCCGGCGTCTTTTTTAAGCGCGCTTACCATAAGGGACAAATAATTGCTTTCGTCGGTCAGTCCGTTTTTTGAAAGGTAGTCTTCATATAAGGAATACGCCTTGAAAACGTCGTTTAATTTTGCACCTAAAGCGCCCGATTCGGATTTTAATATTTCCTCGAGGTCGTCAGGTTTTATCATGGCTGCCTTAAACTGCGAAATAAGCCCGTAAACGTTGGAAGGCACGGAAATCTGTTCCGTCTTAAGGCGTAAAAATTCGGCTTCGTTTTCCTTCATAAGCCTTCTTACGAGCAAACTTGCTTCCGCTTTATTAAGATAGTTTTCCACTTTTACGTTTTTGGAAACGTAGCGTGAAAAACTCATGACTTCCGCGTTAAAACTGCCGCCTAAGCGACGGGTAATTTCTTTTTCAAAAGAAAGCGTGGCTTTGCTTTCGCAAAAGACGTATATTTTTTTGTCAATGTCGCGCGGTAATTTTTCAACGAGGCTGCCCGTTATCTTTATCGCGCGGGCGAGCGACAGCGTGGTAAATATCTTCATAATAAAAGTATATCATAAATAATCGCATAAATTAAGTTTTTTTACCGTTTTTGTTTGCTTTTAGTAAAAAAAATTGTTACAATCGTATATATCGCAAGATATATAAAAGGATTTAATATGAAAAATTCCATTAAAGTTTTACTTATATCTTTGACGCTTTGTTTCGTTTTTGTTTTTTCGGCTTGTTCTCAGGGCGTAGCCACGACCTTGAACGGCTCCTATTTTTTACAAAACGCGGGAAACGTCAGCATTATCGGCAATATAGACGAAGAAAACGTTTATTCGGTTTCCTTCAAAAAAGCCGAAAATTCTGGCGCTGCCGGCGTCGGGATTTCTTTGGAGAACGCCGAGGGCTTCAACGTTTACACGACTCGTTTAAAAAACACGACGTATAACGGCGCCGATTGTTATCTTCTCGAAACCGAATTAAAAACTAAGATCGGTTACGTTCTCGACGGCGAACCTTTCGGCACGTTTGAAAACTACGTAAAATCCAAGGTTTATTTTTTAAGCGTTTCCAACAAACTTAAACCGTTATACTCCGAAACGGAAGCAAACGCAAATTCTCCCGTTACCGATAAAAACGGGAAGTATTCCGTAGTAAATCTGAATTATAAATTTACGATTACCTATTCGGACAACGCCGCGATCGTCGATTTTACAAAGAAGAGCGGTGATTTCGGCATCCCTGAAGGCAAACGCGAATATAAAATATCCGACGGTTACTATTTTGACAATACTACCATGCTTTTTATGCCGAGGGCTGTTAAACTTACGGATTCTTCTTCTCTTTCTTTTTCGTCTATCGACGCAATTTCGGGCATAAACCGTAAAATGATAATGAGATCCGACGCGAATAAACCGAGCGAAAATCTCGTTTTTTCAAAAGACGGCACCGAGAAGAACTCCATTCAAGGCGAATACTTTATCAATAAGAAAAAAGAGTTTTTGTCCGAGGATAAAAAAAGTCAGGTCATTCCTTGCCGAGTAGTCAATTTTAACGTTTCCGGCACTTTTTCCGGCTCGGCAATAAAATGCTGGTACGCTGACGTATCTGTCGAACCCGCGAGAGCAAGACTTATAAAAATGGAAACCATTGCGCCTTATTCGTTAGGCACGTTTACTTATATCATAAATAAAACCACGGTTGAAGGCTGATACCTAATACTTGATTTTATCGCGCCCGAAACCGACCTTTTCAGGTTGATTTCGGGCTTTTAAAATAAATTTTTATCGTAAGGAGGTCTTAACTATGGAAGAACTCGAAAAAGAAAACCGCATTGAAGAAAAAGAAGAATCTTTAAAACGAGATTTCGTAAAAGAAATCGGCGATTTACTGAGCGGTGATTTGCCTCCCGAGGAACTAAAAGACAAACTGTCCGATTACCACGAATCGGATATAGCCGAAGTTATCCCCTCGCTTACCAAAGACGAACGTTTAAAACTGTATAAAATTCTCGGAAACGAAGCCGTTTCCGAAATTTTCGCATATCTTGACGACGTAGAAAGTTTCATCGAAGAATTATCCTCCTCGGCGGCGGCAGACATCATCGAAGAAATGGACGCTTCCGACGCTATTGACGTTCTGGACGAACTCGACGAAGACAAGCGCGAAGAAATTATCGGCTTAATGGACGAGGACGCCGCAAAAGACATTCAACTTATCGACGCCTACGACGAAAACCTGATAGGTTCGCAAATGAGTACGAACTTCGTAACCGTTTACGACACCGACACCATTAAACAAGCGACGAAAAGCGTCATAGAACAAGCCGCCGAAAATGATAATATTTCGACCGTTTACGTAATTAAAAAAGAAGACGACACCTACTACGGCGCCACAACCTTGCGGGATCTCGTGGTAGCAAGAAGCAACGTCGATTTGAAAGACATTACCATGACGGCGTATCCTTACTTCTACGCAGACGAGCCTATCGCCGATTGCATCGAAGAATTAAAAGATTTATCGGAAGACTCCATTCCTATTTTGTCCAAAGACAATAAAATTTTAGGCGTCATCACGGGGACCGAACTCGTTGACGTCGTAGATCAGGAACTCGGCGACGACTACGCAAAATTCGCAGGTCTTACCGCAGAAGAAGATCTTAACGAACCCGTCTTGAAATCCATCGGAAAGCGCATACCGTGGCTCATTATTTTAATGGGGTTAGGTCTTATAGTTTCTACCGTCGTGGGCGTGTTCGATCCTATAATAGTGGCAATTCCCCTGCTTTTTCCCTTTCAATCCATGATATTCGATATGTCGGGTAACAGCGGAACGCAAAGCCTTTCCGTTACGATAAGAGTTATTACGAGCGAGGACCTCTCTTTTAAAGAGAAACTGAAATTTATTCTGAAAGAACTTCGCATAGGGCTTATAAACGGCGCGATTCTTTGCGGTATAGCCTTTGTTTTCGCATCGGCATATCTTATGTTTTTGCGCGGTTTGCCGGCTCCTAACGCGTTTGCTATCGCCGGTTGCATCGGCGCAACGATTATGGTCGCCATCATCTTTTCGAGTTTAGGCGGAACGTTGCTTCCGATGATGTTTAAAAAACTGAAAATAGATCCGGCGGTTGCTTCTGGACCTATGATTACCACTTTAAACGACTTGGTTTCCGCGGTGGTCTATTACGGACTGGCGTATCTGATTATTATAAAAACGTTGGGGCTTTACGCGCTCACGTAATAACTTCAAAGAAACGATAAACTATAACCCTTCGGAAAATTCCGAAGGGTTATAGTTTTATTATCGATTGAAAAGGCTTTATCGTGCTTTTTCCCAAACCGCGTAAAGCGTCGCAAGACGCAATTTTCTATCTACGTGCGACAACTTCTTTTTAAGAAGGTTTACTTTTTAAAGTAGTGTACCCTTGCCTCGTCGTATCTTGAAACTTGTTTCGGTTGCGCCTTAGGATGCCCTATCGCAATCAGGCAAAAAGGTCTTGCGTTTTCTATTTTGCCGAAAGTTCTTTCAACCTCCGCCATTCTTTCCTCTTTAGGCGCGATTCCCATCCAAACGGCGCCGAGGTTTAACTCGGCAACTTCCAACAAACAATTTTCGGCGCAAGCGCCCATATCCTGCATAGTAAACATAGGATGGCTTACGGTTTCCTTATAGTATAGCGCCAAAAGAACGGTAGCCGTTTTTAAAGCCCTTGCAAAACCGCCCGAATTAGAAAACTCTCTGATTGTTTCGATATCGCGGCAAACTAAAAATTCCCACGGTTGCTGATTTACGGCGGACGGCGCCTGCATTCCCGCTCTTAAGATAAGTTCTAACTGTTCGTCGGTTACTTTTTCGTCGGTAAACTCTCTCACGCTGACGCGTTTAAAAATTGACATAAAAATTCTCCTTATGACTATAATACTGCCGAAAACACTTTCGGCTTACGCTTTCATTTTATCACGAACAATCAAATTGTCAAGTAAATTAAATAAAAAAACCGTTGCCAAATGGCAACGGATTTTTTGTTTTGTTAAGAAATTATTCCATAACAGCGGTAGCGCCGGCTTCTTTAAACTTGGCAACCATCTTTTCGGCTTCGTCTTTAGCAACGGCTTCTTTAACGGTTCCGAGTTTTTCAACCATGTTCTTCGCTTCGACCAAACCTAAACCGGTGAGTTCTCTGACAACTTTGATAACGCCGATCTTGTTAGCGCCAAAGTCTTTCAATACTACGTTGAACTCGGTCTTTTCTTCCTGAGCGGGAGCGGCAGCGGCAGCGGGAGCAGCGGCAACGGCTACGGGAGCGGCAGCGCTTACGCCGAATTCTTCTTCTAACGCTTTAACGAGTTCGTTAAGCTCTAAAACTGTCATACTTTTAATTTCTTCGATAAATTTTGCAACATCAGCCATTTTAAAATTCCTCCGTTTATATTGTTTTTAGATTTTTTGATTTTTTTAGGCTTTCTTTTCCGCAACGGCGTTAAGCGCGATTACTAACTTGCGCGTAATACCGGATAATGCTCCGACAAAGCCGGAAATAGGCGCTTGCATAGAACCGAGCATCTTTGCGATGAGTTCTTCTTTCGAGGGCATAGCGGATAATGCCTTTACGCCGTTAACGTCGATATAGGCGCCGTCAACGTAAGCGCTCTTTACCGAGATTTTATCGTTATACTTTTTGCACGCTTCCACTACGACTTTCGCGGCTGCCGTTTCGTCGTTACCGAAAGCAACTGCGGTAGGTCCGTTTAAGTCTTCGTCAAAGCAAGTGATACCAAGTTCGTTAAACGCCTTTCTTACCATAGTGTTCTTTAAAACCCGATACTTGCAATCAGCCTTACGGAAAGCCGTACGGAATTCCGTATCTTCGCTGACGGTAAGACCTTTATAGTTTACGAAAACTACGCTTTTGGCGTTCTGAATTTCAGTCTTGATATCTTCAACAATTTGTTTCTTGTTTTCAATATTTGCCGACAAGATGGTTATCCTCCTATATTTATTCGATGTGGCACGAAAAAACGCCTTCACCGAGCGTACGGTAAAGGCGTAAAAATAGTATACGTCTAAAAAAATCGTACCTCGGCAGGTGCCCGATAATCGGACTTAAAACCGGCTTTCTTCGGCTATTTTGTTTTAACACGACTATTTTAGCAAAACTTTGCCGTATAGTCAAATAAATTTATTGCTATTAATTGTTTTTGTTAAGAACTTTTATGCCGGGGCCCATGGTTGAAGCCAGATTTACCGACTTAACGTACTGCCCTTTTGCCGCGGCAGGTTTAGCCTTAATAATCGCTTCATATAAAGCGGTGTAGTTTTCGATAAGTTTTTCTTTACCGAAAGATTTTTTGCCTATGGGGCAGTGAATAATAGCCGACTTATCGAGTCTGTATTCGACTTTACCTGCTTTAACGTCGTGAATGGCTTTTTGAACGTCCATGGTAACGGTACCGGACTTCGGGTTAGGCATTAAGCCCTTAGGCCCCAGAAGTTTACCGATTCTGCCGACAACGCCCATCATATCGGGGGTGGTAATAACAACGTCGAAATCAAACCAGTTTTCTTTCTGAATTTTTGCGACCATTTCTTCGGCGCCGACGTAATCGGCTCCGGCGGCGGTAGCGGCGTCTGCCTTTTCGCCTTTTGCGATGACCAAAACCTTTACGGACTTACCCGTACCGTTAGGAAGAACCAAAACGCCTCTGACCTGTTGGTCTGCCTGTTTCGGATCTACGCCTAATCTGACGTGAAGTTCTATGGTTTCGTCGAATTTGGCTTTTGCGGTCGATAAAACGAGATCTACCGCTTCGCCGATTTCGTATGCTTTGGAACGGTCGTAAGACTTTCTGCTGTCAACGTATTTTTTGCCGTATTTCATAAAATTAAATCCTCCTCGTGGTTAAACGGACGTAAAACGCCCTCCCACCTATATAATTATTCCTCGACGGTGATACCCATACTGCGAGCAGTACCCGATATCATGCTCATGCAAGCCTCCAAAGAAGCGGCATTGGTGTCAACCATCTTGACCTTAGCGATTTCTTCAACCTGAGCCTTGGTAAGTTTCGCTACCTTGACTTTGTTGGGCGTCGCGCTTGCGGATTCAAGACCGCATGCTTTTTTGATCAGAACGGGTGCGGGCGGCGTCTTGAGAATAAACGTGAACGAACGATCCTGATAAATGGTGATTACTACAGGAATAATGAGACCGGCTTGATTTTGAGTCTTAGCATTAAATTCCTTTGTGAAGCCCGGAATGTTAATACCGTAAGGGCCGAGCGTGGAACCTACGGGTGGGCCCGGAGTTGCTTTAGCGGCGGGTAATTGAAGCTTAACAACAGCCGTAACTTTTTTTGCCATAACTTACCTCCATATACGTGGTATAACAAGGCGCCAGTAAGAAAAAATTTAACGCCTCTCCCACAAACGCTTTCAAAAAACCTGAGAAAGCGATTCAGACAATTTATCTTATTATATATTGATGGCGCGCACATGCGCGCGCAAAGAAGTCGAAAATAAGATTAAAAACCCGTCGGCTTAATTTTCTTCGTTAATCCTTTCGAGTTCTATAAAACTCAACTCTACGTTGGTTTCCCTGCCGAAAACCTCCACCTTGACGCTTGCCTTCTGACTTTCGGGTTGAAGATCTTCAACCGTTCCTATCATACCTGCCAGCGCGCCGGAAACGATTTTTACGTTATCGCCGACTTTAATATCTACGTTTTCAACCCAATCGTCGAGACGCAAACGTTTAACTTCGTCCGGAGTAAGCGGCGCGGGACGCCCCATAGGACCTACGAAGCCGGTTACGCCACGGGTGTTAGTTATCAAAAACCAAAGATCGTTATTGTAAACCATCTTTAAAAAGACGTAAGTCGGAAATTTTTTTCTTTTGACGAATTTCTTTTTGCCGTCTTTTTCCTCGATAGTTTCTTCTTCGGGGATTCTGATTTCGTAAATCGTGTCGCCGAGGTTGTTGTTTTCGATAAGCCTCTTTAAACCCTCTTCAACGATTGCTTCGTAACCGGAATAGGTATGAAGAACATACCATTTTGCATTTTCAGCGCTCATTTAAAACACCTATTACTTTCCGACAACTCTTAAAAGTTCCGTCAGACCGAAGTCTATTGCCGTAACGATTATAAGGAAAAATAAAACGACGGCTAAAACGACGCCCGTTTGTTTTAATACCTTTGAAAATTTAGGCCAGGTAACTTTTTTGAGTTCCGAAATCATTCCGGAAAATTTGGTTTTGAACCAACGCCCCATTCTCACGAAAACGTTGGGCTTTTTATCGGCTTTCTTTACCGGTTTTGTGGTTTTATTCTTATTGTCTTCCATGATTCACCTCGAAAACTCCCGACGGGGAGCATAAAAGCAAACGAAATTACTTCGTTTCCTTGTGCTGAGTATGCTTTTTGCAGAACGGGCAATATTTGCTTAACTCGATTCTGTCCGGAGTGTTCTTTTTGTTTTTATACACGTCGTAATTCCTTTGATTGCATTCCGTGCATGCCAACGTAATTCTTGTTCTTACACCCTTTGCCATAGTATTTGCCTTCCTAAAAAATTAACACCCCATTCGAGATGCTAAGATATTGTACTATATTATAATATATATGTCAAGCGTTTTTATTTGTTTTCGGCAATTTTTTAATTGCAAAAATACTTCGATTTTTTCTTGCGTTTTTCGGATTTACACCGCGAAAAACCTGAAATTTTTCATAAAAAAGCGGGCGCATCGTACGCGCGCCCGCCGATAATCGGTTTTATTATTCGATATCTTCGGTAACCGCAACTTCTTCCGTAGCGGTATCTTCTACGGCTTCTTCCGTAACGGCGGTATCCGCTACTTCTTCCATAACGTCGTTATCTGCGTCATCCTCGTCGCCGCCGAGTTTCGCAAGTTTCTTCGCCTCTCTTTCGGCGAGGAAATCTTCTACGACCTTCATTGCGTCAACTTCCTGGAACTTCTTGTTTTCGACCAGACCGTATTTGGCGGCGCATTGATCGATCAGTATCTTAGCATACCGTACCGCGCGGCCGGACTTGATACGAAGCATTACGGGAACGGTCGCATAGGTAACCTTGTCGCGCATGTCCTTACATCTGAACTTGGGATCTACTTCGGAGATGTCCATGTTAAGGTAAAGTTTTAAAGTTTTACCGGCAACGGAAATCTTGACGAATTGCAGACGCCCCTGGTTGATGGATTCGAACTTCTTGGAAATTCTCGCTTTAAGTTTTTTAAACCTCAAAGCGTAATTCTTGACCTCGTCGTATCTGTCCTGAATTACTTCGTCGGCGAGCATCATCTTCTGAGCGAAGTTCTTGTTTACGTATTTGGGAGCGGGAACCTCACCTATATTGTCTATGGCAACCGCCACTTCTTCCGCGGGCGCCTCCACGACGGGAAGTTCCGCCTCGACCGCCACGGGTTCGGTTTCGACAATTACGGGTTCTTCCGTAACGGCGGAAGGCTCCTCTTCTGTAATTGCGGGGATAATAACGTATCCTTCGTTATCGATTTCAAGCTCTTCTATCACAGCCAAAAATTTTCTTTTCATTTCGCCTTCCATAATTTAAACCTCTTTAACGTGAAATTAGCGGTTAAAGTTTAAATAAACTCCTACACATTTAGTATTATATAATAAAAAAATTAAAATATCAAGTATTTATCCAAAAAAAGTCGAAAAAATTTTTATTTGGCGCGTCTATACGTCGATTTTTCGCCGTTTTTTCCGTTTTTCCCCCTAAAAAAGTTGCAATTTACCAAAAAAGGGACTACAATACGCTATCATAAAGAAGAATTTTTGAGTTAATCGGCTCATAGAGCCATTTTTTGAAGGAGTTTTTTCATGTCCGAAACGGTTATCCTTTTATTGTCGCTTGCCGCCATGATGGCGCTCGGCATAGTAATGACGAGGTTTTGCAATCTCGTACATCTTCCCAACGTTACGGCTTATCTTTTGGCAGGGCTTATTTTAAGTCCCTACACCTTCGGTATCGTCAAGGAAGATTTGTTGTCTTCTTTTGGTTTACTTACCGAAATAGCTCTCGGCTTTATTGCCTTTTCGATAGGTTTTTGTTTTAAAGTATCTCCCCTTAAAACGCTCGGTAAGGGCGTGTTTATCATCACGGTGGTTCAGGCGGTTTCGACGGCGATTCTCGTGGACCTTGCCATGCTCGTATTATACTTTTGCGGCGTAATAGATCTCCCCGTGGTTTTCGTCATGGGCGCCATAGCAACGGCAACCGCGCCTGCGGCGACTCTGCTCGTCGTACATCAGTATAACGCAAAAGGTCCCGTTACCGATACTCTGTTACCCGTAGTCGCAATAGACGACGCGATAGGTCTTATGATCTTTTCTATTTCCCTCGCCGTGTCGCAAACGCTCGCAAACGGCACCGAATTTTCGGCAATCGTTTTGCTCGAACCTCTTAAAGAAATCGGCTTATCGCTCGTTATCGGCGCGGCGCTCGGCTTCGTAGTTTCGGGCGGAGTTAAAATTTTCCGTTCGAGGGCAAACAGACTCACTATAATCATATTGTGCATTTTCGTAGGCGTCGCTCTGTCGAAATGGCTGAATCTTTCAAGCCTTCTTCTTTGCATGATGATAGGCGCGATATATTGCAACTTCGACATTCACACGGAACCCGTAATGGACTCTTACGACCGTTGGGCGCATCCTCTTTACGTTTTATTTTTCGTAATATCGGGCGCACAGTTAAACGTAAGAATTTTATTGTCGGTCGGCGTCGTCGGCATCGTTTATCTGGTATCGAGAGCGCTCGGCAAATACGGCGGCGCGGCGCTCGGCGCAACCCTTGCCAAATCCGAACCCAACGTTAAAAAATATCTCGGTCTTACGCTTTTGCCTCAGGCGGGCGTTGCGATAGGAATGGCGCAGGAAGTTATAAGTGATCTTCCCTCTTACGCGTCCGTTATAACGACGGTGGTTTTGTCGGCAACCCTCGTTTACGAGCTTATAGGTCCGCTTCTTACCAAGATGGCGCTCGAAAAAGCGGGCGAAATCGTCATACCGCCGAAAAAAACCGAGAAAACGGAAAACACGAAATAACGGCATAAAAAAGGCTTTCTCAAGATTTTGCGAAAGCCCTTTTTTGACGACCGGAAGCAATAAAACCCGCTCGTTTTTTTCGATTTTTATAAGTCTGAAAGTCTTACGACGCGCGAAAAAGTTTTTCTGTTTTTAAAAGACAGTCGTATAAATGTTTGACTTGTTCTTCAACTAACGCGCCGTCGAAAATATCGCTTTCCGACGTAAAATAGCCGTCGTAGCCGACCTCCTTCAGCGCTTTAATCGTTTTTTGCCAATCGATAGTACCTACGGAAGGCGCAAAATGCATGTCGTCGTTTTTAAAATTGTTACGTATAGGGATTTCATTCTTCATCTGCTAATTACCGAAAAGGCGATTTTTCAGCCCTTTTAAGTGACCGCTCGGTCGCAGTACGACTATACGGCATCCCTTACGCTCACGAAAAATCATCTTTAAACGCGCTCTTTTCGGTGCGAAGCATTTTTGCGGCGAAGAAATCGCCTCTTTAGGTCAAAGTTTTTGCAAGGCAAACGACCGAAAGCGTACTATGCGTACGGTGATGGGAGTTTAACACGGCAAAAACCGATTTATTCCCGTAAAAATAATTAGTGATAATGATTGGAAGCCCTATCTTAACGCCGTCGGTATGACGGCAGGTATCTATAAAGCAAACTTACCCGTTTTCCTCAATCGTATCATCTAAGCGTATAAAGTAAGCCGGCGGAAAGCGCTCTGAAAATCGTTATATTAAAACTCTTCGGAAAACGCAAAGGTTTCCGAAGAGTTTTAGTTACGGCGAAAATTTTCGTTCCGGAGCGTAAGCGCGTAAAATAAAATCGATTTATGAGTCTTATTACTTTAAAAAATCTTTTCTGTAATTTACCCCGAAGCCTTCGGCTATTTCGACAAGATTTTCGTCGGTAATCGTATTGACGCGCGGAAGATGGGCGGTAAGCATATAAAGTTGAGCGGCTTTTTCAACAGTTTCTATCAAGCCGAAAGCCTCGTCCAAATCCTTACCGACGCCGTAAATACCGTGCATACCCCAGATAACGAGTCTGAATTCTTTCATTTTTTCGGCGGTCTTTTTACCTATCTCGTTGGTTCCGCAAAGCATCCAGGGTAAAACGCCGATACCGTCGGGAAATACTACCATACATTCCGTACACATTTGCCAGAGTGATTTTGTAAACTTTTTTTCGTCGAGTTCGTGAACGAAATTCATCGCAAGCGTATAGGTAGGATGACAATGCATTACCACTCTGTTTTCGGGATCGACTTTAAGTCTTTCTATATGCGACATCATGTGCGCGGGGAACTCGCTCGTAAATTTTCCGCCGTCGGAAAAGCCCCATAAAACCTTAGCGCTTTTTCCGTCTTCCGAAATTCTTACGATCCCCGTATTGAGTTCGGGGTTTTTTTCGACGTTTTTAAAGTATTTGCCCGTACCCGTTACCAGAAAAATCTTTCCCGCAAGTTCCTTTGCGGTAAAACCCGTATCAATCGTTCTTATCACTTTGTTGACGTCGATGTACTTTTTGACTTCGGCTTCGTCCAACAGACAAGAAACGTTACCGCCGTTTCTTTCGTCCCAGCCGAGCCTGTACATATTAGAACAAGTTGAAGTAAATTCTTTTAAAAAACCGCTTTCTTTAATATCCATAATCAAATCCTCTTTGATAAAACTTCTTTTTCGTATTTTTTGACTTCCCTTAGATAATCGCTTTCGACTTTTTCACGGGATAAAAACTCTTCCCAGACGCCTCCGAAATCCATGGTTTTAAGACTTTCTTCTATAGCCATAAGCGAAGTAAAATCCGATTCGTTTTGCAATTCTTTGACAAACGCGGGTTCCAAAAGCGCGTATAAAAGCGCTTTATATACGTTTCTTACGCCCGTTATCCAGGCAGAAACGCGGTTTATGGAAGCGTCAAAATAATCGGTTGCTATAAACACGCGGTTTAAAGCGTCGTTTCTGACGATTTCTTTCGCTATTTCTTTGGTTTCGTCGTCAAACAAGACTACGTGATCGCTGTCCCATCTTACGCCCCTCGTTATATGGAGGGCAATATTATCGTTAAACAGAAGAAGCGCCGAAATTTTGTCCGAAACGAGTTCGGTCGGATGATAATGTCCGTTGTCCATAAGGGGCGTTATTTTTTTATAATTTGCGTAAGACAGACAAAATTCCGAACTTCCTACCGTATAACTTTCAAGCCCGATACCGAAAACTTTACTTTCCAAGGTTACGAAAACTTTGCTCTTATCGTAAGGCGTTTCCAGAATTTCGTCCATAGACCGTTTATAGCGCGCCCGCGGCGACAATCTGTCGGCGGGTAAGTCTTTATAACCGTCGGGTATCCAGAAATTTATAACGCAGGGATATCCCGTTTCGTTTGCGAAGTATTCGGCAATTTTAATACAGCGTTTGCCGTGTTCCACCCAAAAACTTCTTACTTTTTCGTCGGGAGAAGACAGGGTAAGATTGTCTTTAACCATGGGATGAGAAAAAAACGTAGGGTTAAAATCTATACCCATATTGCGCTCTTTGGCGTACTCCGCCCATTTTTTGAAATGTTTGGGTTCTATTTTATCTCTGTCCGCTTTTTCTTCGCCGGTTATAGCGTAACTTGCGTGAAGATTCAGTTTGTGCTTGCCGGGAACGAGCGAAAAAACCTTATCGAGATCTTGAGTGAGTTGCTCTGTCGTAGTCGCCCTGAAAGGATAATTACCCGTCGTCTGAATCCCTCCCGATAAACTTTCCTTACTGTCAAAGCCGACCACATCGTCCCCTTGCCAGCAGTGAACGGAAACCGTGACGCCGGATAAAGTTTTTATTGCTTTTTCGGTATCGACGCCGAGTTTTGCGTATTCTCGTTTCGCGTAATCGTATCTTGTCATAAATCGTGCTCCTTCTGGATTCTGTAATTTCCGAGAGCCGTGGCTTCTATGGGAAGCGCAACGACTTTTTTACCCGAAAAGCGGGCTGTAAGTTCGTTCAGATACTCGTTTTTTGCTCCGCCGCCCGCTATGTAAACGGTATCGTAAGTTTTTTTTGCGACCTTTTCGAGTTCCGATATCGCTTCGGCGTAAAGGGTTGCGAGGCTTAAAAGAATACAGTTTGCAATATCTCCGTCGGTCTCAGGAAGCGGTTTGCCCTCTTTAATCAAAGCGTTTTTGATTTCTTCGACGAACGACGCGGGATTAAAAAAGCGCGCGTCGTTGAGGTTGACGGTTTGCGTATAGTCGCTTTCTTTTGCCGTTTCGGTAAACACGGCGGGGCTTGGGATTCCGAGTTCTTTTACGGCGTTATTGACCGCCCACATGCCCGTAATATTCGTCTGATACCTTACCGTGCGATTTATCCCGCCTTCGTTCGAGTAGCCCGCGCGCATGCTCTGTTCGTCGGTCTTGGGGGTATCCGTCGTTATTCCGAGTAAACTCCACGTCCCGCTCGATACGTATATCCCCGGCTTCGCCATAAAAATTCCGTAAACCGCGCTTGCCGTATCGTGCGACAAACACAGTCTGACCTTAAGATTTCCTCCGACTTTTTTTGAAATTTCCGGCAGAAGTTTACCGACCGTTTCGCCCGCCTCGTGAAGAGGAAGGAAAACGTTTTCCGGTAGCCCGAGTTTTTTTATTATTTCCGCGTCGAATTCTTTCGTGAAAGCGTTTACGAGTCCCGTCGTGGTAGCGTTAGTGTATTCTTTTACTTTCTTACCCGTCAGGCGGTAATTAAGATATTCGGGAAGCATCAAAAAGTCGGTTACCCCGTCTAATCTTCCCTCCTCTTTATCCGCGTAAAGTTGATAAACGGTATTAAACGGTTGAAATTGTATGCCCGTTTTTTCGTATAGGTTTTTGAACGGTATTATCGAATGTACCTTCTCTATGACCGCTTTCGTTCTTTCGTTACGATAACTGTAACACGGAAAAACTTCTTCGTCGCCTTTCAGCAAAACGTAATCGACTCCCCAGGTGTCTATAGATAAACTTTGGATTTCGTCGAACTTTTCAAAAGCCTTTTTTATACCGAAAACCACGTTGTCGAAAAGTTTGTTTACGTCGGTCAGAAGCCCTTTTTCGGAATGGTGAAAACCCGTTTTAAAGCGATAAACTTCCGTCTGGACGCCGTCGGAGAAAACTATGTGGCGTCCGGACGACGCGCCTATATCGATAGCGAGATAATTTTTCATATTTATATTATATATCCTTATTTGACGTCAATCAAGGTTTTAAATTGACTAATTTTATGTCTTAAATTGATATTTTTGTTGACATACGGGTTAAAATAGTGTATATTGTAATTATGGATAAGTTGTTTCTGCAAAATTTAATGCAAATAACGCCCGATAAAAACCGCGGCGGCGAAGCATTCCCCCCGCGGGAAGGCGCCGAAAAATTGATTTTGCAAAGCAATACTTTACTCGGCGATATGCCTATAACCGTTACTTTGCATCCGCGGTTTACCGAGTTTCCTCTGCACGGGCACGATTATATGGAAATGATGTACGCGGTAAGCGGAAAAATTACGCACGTAATCGGCGGTAAAACCGTAGATATAAACGAAGGAAGTTTATTGCTGTTAAACAAATTTACCGCTCATAAAATATTGTCGGCAAAGGAAAACGACGTAGGCATAAACTTCATTTTATCCGATGCGTTTTTGTCGGAAGTTCTGAAAAACAAGCAAACCGACAACGTCTTATACGGATTCGTTTCGGAAAATCTGAAAAAGGACGGCTCGGCTCGTTTCGTCGAATTCGACGCGAAGAATAATTATCTTATACGGAACCTTCTCGATAACGTAGTATATACCGTCATAGAAAAAAAAGAAAACGATTTAGTCCTGACGCCTAAACTCGTTTCTCTGTTATTCGATTATTTATCCATTCATCCGAACGCGCTCACGTTTGACAGCGCCCCGCGAAACGACAAAAACGAATTTACGACCGTAGTGGATTCTTACGTAAGCGCGCATTATAAAAGCGCGTCTTTAGACGAACTTGCGAAAAATCTAAATCTTTCAAACGAACATCTTTGCCGTAAAATAGCGAAAGAATACGGAAGAAATTTTAAAGAACTCGTTATAGATAAACGCCTTCTGGCGGCTGAAAATCTACTTTTAAAAACCGATAAAAATATAGAAGACGTCGCTACTTCGGTAGGTTACGAAAACATCGGTTATTTTTATAAAAGGTTTCATCAAAAACACGGCGTAACGCCTAACAAATGGCGTAAAGATTTACGTAATTTCGATTAAAAACCGCCGATAACGGGCTTATAGGGGCGTTTTTGAATTATAACTTTACGTTTTTTTAAATTATGAAAGGCAAATAAAAACTTATCGACGCGGCGTCTTTGTTAAAGTTTCCGCAAATATAAAAGCATAATACGCCTATTAAAAACAAACCGATAACGCCGATAATATAGGCTATTCCGATTTTTTTGCAAAACTTTAAAAGAATACACGACATTATAGCCGCTATAGCGGAAACGATGCCACCGTAAACAAAATAACTTATGCCGAATATAACCAAAGATAAGACCTGTCCGAAAGCGCTTCCGCCGCTAAAAGCAATCGATAAAAAAAGAGCGACGGCAGTAAGGTCTGTTACGGCGGCAATTCCCGCTACGATGCTCGTTATAATAAAATAAACTTTACGTCCGCGACTCATAACTACCTCTGTAAATACCTTTTTTTAAGTATATCATTACGGAGTAAGTTTTGTCAACGCTTTATTTACAGACGATTTAAAATACACTTTTTCTCAGATTTATTATGATTTTATATTTCGATACCGAAACGACCGGTTTAAGACCGGGGCATATTATTCAACTTGCTTACATACTCGACTACGGCGATAAAATATCTGCCAAAAATTTTTATTTTGAAGTTTCGTATATAGAACCTTCTGCAAGTTTCGTACACGGCATTACCGTCGAAAAACTGAAAGAACTGTCTAAAGGACGCAGGTTTTGCGACGATATAGACGAAATCGAAAACGATTTTTCAAGCGCAAAACTTATCGTGGCGCATAATTTCAGTTTCGACTTCGGCTTTATGTCGCAGGAATTTCAAAACAATTTTAAAACTTTCAGATACAACGAAAGCCTCGATACGATGAGATATTTTACTCCCATTATGAAACTTCCCCGCCCTAACGGCAAAGGTATAAAATATCCTAAACTCGAAGAATTTTGCGCCGTAAACGACGTCTATCCCTTCGAGGTCGATAAATTCGTAAAAGATTATTTCTCTTTATACGATAAAAAAAGTCACGACGCCGCTTACGATACGGTGTCGATGTATCTTGCCGTTCAGAATTCACGCGAAAAGTATCCGGATTTTAACGAATTTATTACAAAACATTTATAAATTCACTAAAATACCCGACTAAACTATACGTCTTCGCGTAAAGCGCTTTTTGACAATATAAAAACCGAATCGGGCAGGAATTATCTTGCCGACAGAAAATATAAAACAAAGGAGTTTACTACTATGTGGTGGGAATCGTTAAATCTCGCGCAAAAAATTTACTTTTGTATAGCAACGCCCGCAACGGTACTTTTAATAGTACAGATCGTCATGATGCTCGTGGGCTTCGGCGGACAGACGGAAGTCGATACCGACGGAGCCGACGTTGATTGCGCCGACGTTGACGCCGGCATCGATACCGAGAGCGGTGAAGTTTTAGACGCCGATCACGGTTTCGGTCTTTTCACCGTAAGAGGACTTATCGCCTTTTTCACGGTGGGCGGATGGGTAGGCTATACCCTTGCGGACGGAAGCGTGCCGTTAGCGGTTATCTTATCTCTTGTTTCGGGAACCGCGGCGCTCGTTCTTATGGGGCTGCTTTTAAAATGGCTTATCTCTCTTCAATCCAACGGCAATCTGCGCTATTCAGACGCAATCGGGCTTTCGGGCGAAGTCTATCTTACCGTTCCGAAGCAAGGTTGCGGTAAAGGCAAAATCAACGTTTTACTGAACGAAAGACTCGTGGAACTATCTGCCGTTCAAAACGGCGACGAACCTATCCTGACCGGAAAAAAGGTAAAAATCGTCGGAACCTTAGCCGACAGTTTTATCGTGGAAGAAATTAAATAGCAACCGATTACGCGCTTAAAAAAACTTCACTTTGTCCTATGACAAAGCGGGTTTTTATATGAATTTTTTACGGCTTTTCAATGCTTATTTGGTATAAAAGTCCTTCTATAAGCCGATTTACGCCCTTTTTTATAAAAAAATCACAGGCGGGGTAAAGTCTTTAAATCTTACCTTCAACGGTTGATTTACCTTGAAAATAAGCCCGCCGTCTTAAATTATTCGTTTTAAATTTTAAAAAATATTATAAATATCACGGAGGAAACAAATGAACACTTTTTTAGCGTCCGGCGGCGGCATAGTCGCGCTTACGGTACTTATTCCCCTTCTTTTGGTAATGGTAATTTTACTTATCGCAACGCGCTTCAAAAAATGTCCTTCCGACAAAATCATGGTAGTTTACGGTAAAGTATCGTCGGGGAAAGACGGCGTTCACCGTTCGGCAAAATGCCTGCACGGCGGCGTAACGTTTATCGTTCCGCTGTTTCAGGCGTATCAATTTATGGATTTAACCCCTATTTCTATTTCTGTTGACTTAAAGAGCGCTCTTTCCCGTCAAAACATTCGTATCGACGTTCCTTCCATCTTCACGGTAGGCATCTCGACGGAACCCGGCGTAATGCAAAACGCCGCGGAAAGGCTTTTAGGTCTTAAACTTTCACAAATTCAGGAACTCGCTAAAGACATCATCTTCGGTCAACTTCGTCTTGTAATAGCAACGATGGACATCGAAGAAATCAATACCAACCGCGATAAATTTTTAGACGCCGTAAGTTTAAACGTCGAAGGCGAACTTAAAAAAATCGGTTTGCGCCTTATCAACGTTAACGTAACCGATATTTCCGACGAATCGGGATACATAGTTGCTCTCGGTAAAGAAGCGGCGGCTAAAGCCATAAACGACGCGAAAATTTCCGTTGCCGAAGCCGACAGAAACGGCGCCATCGGCGAAGCCAACGCGAAAAGAGAACAGAGAATTCAGGTTGCCGAAGCCGACGCGGTTGCCATAAAGGGCGAAAACGAAGCCAAAGCGGCAATAGCAAATTCTTATTCGGAACTACGTCAGCGTCAGGCTGAAGCCGAACAACGCGCCGTTTCCGCGGAAAAAATCAACGCGGCAAAAGCGCTCGAAGAAGCGTATCAGGCGGAAAAAACAGCCGAAAACGCCCGCGCCGAGAAAATGCGCGCCTCTCAGGAAGCCGACGTTTTAGTCAGAACCCGTATCGAGAAAGAGCAAATAGAACTTCAGGCTGAGGCGGAAGCCGAAAAAACGAGAAAGAAAGCAAAGGGCGAAGCCGACGCTATTTTTGCAAAAATGGACGCCGAAGCAAAAGGCGCGCGCCAGGTCTTAACCGCTCAGGCGGAAGGTCTTAAAGAAATAGTCAACGCCGCAGGCGGAAATACCAACGAGGCGGCAAGACTTATGATTACGGATAAACTCGAAAAGATTATCTCTACTCAGGTTGAAGCAATCAAAAACATCAAAATCGACAAAGTTACCGTCTGGGACAACGGAGCATGCGGCGACAAAACCGCAACGGCAAACTTTTTATCAGGAATGCTTAAATCGCTTCCTCCCCTTCAGGACGTTTTCAAATCGGCGGGCTTGGAAATGCCCGAAATAATCGCGCCTAAGGAAATAAAAGAACCCGAAGAAGCAACGACCGAAAAACCTAAGAAAGCCTGATTTTTAAATAACCCTTAAAAGAGCCGAAAGTGAGGCTATACGCCCGTTTTCGGCTCTTTTTTTGTCTTTTTTTGAACGCTTTAACCGTAAAAAAAAGCGCGCGACTATTAGTTATACGGAATATTTCGTTACTTCTATAACCTTCGGTCGGGGTTTTGTTTTCATGTAATCTTGTAAGGAAGTTATCAAAGAGATATACGACGGTTATTTTAAAACGACGTTTACCCCTATCGAATACTTTGACGTTTTTCACTTACGGATACTTTGATATTTTAGACTTACCGACCGACTTTTACTTTGATGCCGACTCTTTTTTATCCCCCGCGCTAAAAAAAGCGAATACGCCGCTCGGTTAAGTAAGAACCTTTATTTTTTAAAATCAATTAAAATACGTTGTAAAAGTCGTCGCGTTGTGTTATCATATACGTTGTACGTCAAGACTTTACGGGACGGACATATTTTTGATTTTTCCGCTTGACAGCGCACAATAAGGAAGCAACCATGAAGTACACGCTTAAAAACGTATTCGGCGATAAAGCCTTTAATAAACTGGTTCTGGCGATAGCGTTACCTATCGTTATTCAGAACGGGATCACCAACTTCGTAAGTTTACTCGACAACATAATGATAGGTCAGGTAGGCCGCGAAGAAATGAACGGCGTTTCCATAATAAATCAGCTTATATTCGTTTTTAACCTTTGTATATTCGGGGCGGTTTCCGGCGCGGGAATTTTTACCGCTCAATACTACGGTCGGGGCGATACCGACAACATGCGATACACCGTGCGCTATAAAATATATTCGGCGATTTTTGCCGTAATATTTTTTGCGGGCGTCCTGCTGGTTTTCAGAAAACCTCTTATAGACCTTTACATAACGCCCGACGAATCGGGTACGGACCCGGTCGCCACGTATTTAAGAGCGGAAGAATACCTGTTTATAGCGATTCTTCAATTACCTTTTTTTGCGATTTCGCAAGTTTACGCAGGTACTTTAAGAGAAGCGAACGAAACTAAAGTTCCCATGTTCGCCTCGCTCGCCTCGTTTATCTGTAACTTTATAGGAAACTCTTTATTGATATTCGGTCTTTTGGGGCTTCCCGCGCTCGGCGTAAAAGGCGCGGCTATCGCCACGGTTATAGCAAGAGCGGTAGAATCCGCCATACTCGTAATATACGCGCACAACAAATCCGATAAACATCGGGCTTTCAAAGGGCTTTATTCGTCGTTTAAAGTTCCTAAGGCGCTTGCGAAAAACATTACGAAAAAAGGAATGCCTATTCTGATAAACGAAACTTTATGGGCAAGCGGCGTCGCTCTTTTGGCTCAGTGCTATTCTTTAAGAGGTCTTGCGGTAGTAAACGCTTACAGTATAGCCTCCACCATAAACAACCTTTTCGCCGTGGTTTTACTTGCGCTCGGCAACGCGGTTGCGATTATTCTCGGCAATTATCTTGGGGCGGGAAAAACCGAAGAAGCCGTCGTGGCAAACGTAAGGCTCGTGTCTATTTCGGTTGCGTCCTCCATAGTAATCGGTATTATTTTAGCGGCTTTAGCCTCTGTGTTTCCCGAATTTTACAATACGACCGAAGAAATCAAACTGCTTGCGTCTAAATTCATCTTTATTTTCGCTTTATATATGCCCGTTAATTCTTACATTAACTGCACTTATTTTACCTTACGCTCGGGCGGAAGAACGATTATAACGTTCTTTTTCGACAGCGTATTCGAATGTTGTCTTGCCGTACCCGTAGCGTACCTTCTCGTAACGTTCACAACGCTTTCCGCTCCGGCGATTTACGCGATAGTTTTAGGGCTTTGGTTCGTAAAAGTAGTAGCGGGCGTTATACTGATAAGCAAGCGTATCTGGCTTAACGATCTTACGGGTTTGGATTAAACCAAATATATCCGACAAAAACATAAAACCAAAATGAACGAGGTGTCCGTATATGAGCCGATTGAAAATTGACGCGCGAACAAAAACGAAAATTATCAACGTATGCTCGCTTATAGTTAACGTTGCGATAGTCGTTATTGCGGCGTACGCAGTATGCCTTATGATGATAGGCGGAAAAGAAAACAATATGGCGGCAGGCGTAAAAACTTTCAGATATTTTACGAATTTGTCTAATATCTTCGTTGCGGCGGCGACGATGTTCGTTATTCCTTTCAATATAAATTCTATAATAAACGGAAAAAACGAACTTCCTTTATGGACGGCGGTTTGCCGATTTATCGGCGCGGTAGCGGTTGCGGAAACGTTTATTACGTGCGTGGTGTTTTTAGGTCCTACGCAAGGTTTTAAATTAGTGTTTTCGGGAGCAGGTCTGTATTTACACGTTATCGTTCCCGTTTTAGCCATAATGGCAGCTGCTTTATCGGAAAACAAAATTCCTTTTAAACTGTCTTTTTTAGGTCTTTTGCCTACGGTGCTATATAGTATCGTATATACGACAGAGGTGCTTTTAGTTAAAAACTGGCCCGATTTTTACGGTTTTACCTTCGGCGGAAATTACGCGTTTATTCCCCTTTCGGTAATATCTACTTACGCCTTAACCGCATTGATTTCGATGGGGCTTAACTATTTACGCAACGCGATATCCGTCGCTATAGACAAAAAGATTTCTTCGCAAGAATAATTGCCGTATAAAAACCGACTTTCCGTTAAAACCCGGAAGTCGGTTTTTTAATTTTTCGACGTAATAACTTTTGCTACGCCCTATCGCTTGACAGTAAGAACGCTAATTGGTACAATTATCGCAAATATACTTGAGGAGTAAAAATATGGGCAAAATCGTAGTGGGTATAGCAGGCGGTACGGGTTCGGGCAAAACGACCGTCGCAAAAAAAATATTTCAGACGTTTAATCACGATTCCTTGATTTTATCGCACGATTACTACTATAAAGAATATCCCGAACTGACTTTCGAGGAAAAACAAAAACTTAACTACGATCACCCCGACAGTCTCGATACCGACCTTCTCGTCAGACACGTGAAGGATTTAAAGGAAGGAAAAACCATAACCCATCCCACGTACGATTTTGCTACGCACAGCCGTAATAAAGAGTGGTCGGAAATGAAAAGCGCCGACCTTATAATCGTGGAAGGCATTTTGATTTATACGAGCAAAGAACTTTGCGACCTTTGCGACATTAAACTTTTCGTCGATACCGACGCCGACGTAAGATTCATAAGAAGGCTAAGACGCGACGTAAACCATCGCGGGCGCAGTATGGAATCGGTAATTACGCAATATTTGTCCACCGTAAAACCCATGCACGAACAATTCGTCGAGCCGAGTAAAGCAAAAGCCGACCTTATTATTCCCGAAGGAGGACACAACAGAATCGCCGTCGGAATGATAGTTGACGCCATACGAAAAATGATGAAAAACGACATATAGGCGGACTTTTACAGATTATAACCGTTTTATACGCTCTCTTAAAGAAGACGCGGATAAAGCGGTTTTTATATTTTTTAATTTGAACAAAAAAGCCTATTTTTCTTTTTTGTATTGACTTTATTTTTTTATGTGTTATAATATAATTGTCGGTACCGATCTACTGAAGTTTTTCCGACGAATACACTCTTAATAAGGACGGATTGAATGAAAAACGTTAGTCGCAAAATTTTACTTTTCGTAAGCGTTTTCGCGTTATGCTTGACGTTGACGTTTACCACATCTTACACCCCGACGGACACTTACGTCCGCAATAACGGCGTAGTCGTTGCCGAAGCAGCCGAAACGACGGACAGTTATTACAGCGGGCTTGATACGAATCTGAACGGAACAGCCTTCAGACGAGAGGTAGCAAGCCTTATTACCCGAACGCACGTAAAACAAACCACTTACGACGGTTTGAGAAACGTTTTCCCAAGTTCCGACAAAGATCCCTATACCCCCGGAAATATTTTGTGGTTTTACACGGGAACGTCTGTTCCCTTTAACGGCTCGTTCAATACGGGAACCAACCGCGAACACGTATGGCCGAAACAGGCGGGCAAGGCTTTTCCGAAAGAATCCGAATGTGGATCCGACTCTCACCACCTTCGCCCCGCAAACAGCAGCCTTAACTCGTCAAGAAGCAACAACAACTTCGGCGAAGTACCGAAAACCAACGGAAATATCGTAGTAGAAAACGGCTCTACTTCCTATAAATATCTTTGCTACCAGGCAAACAATACTTTTTATCCCGGTGAAAATTACAGAGGCGCGACGGCGCGAGTCTTAATGTACGTACAAACCCGCTGGGGCGACAAATTCAACCTCGAATTCGTACTCGGTACGGGCTTTTCAAAAACCATCGGCGATATAGAAGATTTGATGAAATGGCACTATCAGGAACCGCCTACGGAGGAAGAAAGACTTAGAAACGAAGCGGTTTTCGCCATTCAGGGCAACCGCAATCCGTTTATCGACCATCCCGAGTACGCTACCAAAATTTATTGCCACGACGGAAAGTCCTATAACTCTACTCTCAGACAAGTAGCGAATCTATACGATAACTATACGACGGGAGGAGATCAACCCGTTATACCTTCAAGCATTACCGTTACCCCCGAAAACAAAGAAATAAAGGTAAACGAAACGTTTACCATAACTTGTTCGGCGCAACCTTTAACGGCACAAAGGGCTTTCAGTTTCAAGTCGAGCAACGAACTCGTTGCGTCAGTAAACGCGCAAGGCGTAGTTACGGGCTTAACCGAAGGCACCGCGAGAATCACCGTTACCGAAACTAACAGTAACTTGCAAAAAACGGTTACCGTCAACGTTTTAAAGGACGGGTTAAGCGGCGACGCTTCGGCTTTCCGCACTTACGCTTTGTTCGCAAAAGCAAAAATGAACAGTCCGACTGCTTACGACGCCATAATAAACGCCATAAACTGTTACCGGAAACTTAACGAAGAAGAAAGACTTCTGGTAAGCGAAGAATACGCTTCTTTACTTACCTGCATCGAAACATACAACTCCAACACGGAACTTGCTTCTTCCGCTCATAAAAAAGCGACCGAAAACGCTTTATCGGCGCTCGATAAGGATAAACGCAAAACAGGTAATACCCTGACGGAGGGCGAATAAAATGAAAAAATTTATAACTCTTATATTATCGTTGCTTTTGTTGTTTGCTTTATGTTCTTGCGAATTCCCCTCCCATTCGGGAGGATCTTCCGGGAGTTCTACGGGCGGTGACGTCGATCCCGATCCTGCCCCCGTTCTTAACGAAGACGGCGTTCTGGAAAAGATAAAGGACTTATTGCAGATAAAATACGGCGTTGTCACCCTGACGGTAAAAACCACTCAAAACAATCTGACGCTTACCGACGAATACGTAGTAACTTACGGAACCGACTTCAACGAAGTATCTTATTCGGTTATGAAGGCTAATAAAATAATCGTAAACGACGGCGTTATTACTCTGCCCGATAAAGAATACGATATTTTAAAAGGCAAAGTTAAGGTCTTTAAGGACGGCACCGTCGAAAAAACGGAGGGCGACGACGTCGAAAGGGATTTTTCCGCGATATCCGACGTAACTTTGGATTTTACGAAAACCAACTTTTGTAACGCGACTTTTTCGGAAACGAAGTATAAGGGCGACGTTCAGAATCCGAAAGCGTTTTTCGGTAACGATTCTCTTGTCGCTTCAGACTGCAAAATCGACGCAACTTTCAATGATTCGGCTATTTCGACGATAAAAATCGACTACTTGAACGCCGACGGCGGAACAGTAAAAATCACCTACTCTTTTACAAAATAATTTTAATCTGAAAGAGGGCTGAATGCAAGTTGTCATAAACTTACGTTCAGCCTTTTTTTGATTTTTTTATGTAATTTTAGTCTCTTTACGCCTGTTTGTAAAAAAACGATGAAAATTTTACGTTTCTCTATTGCAAACCGGGAAAAAGTATGTTACAATATAAAGCCAACCGATTTAAAATCGAAATTTTAAAAATATAATATAATTATTTTAATACATATATAGGAGAATATATGATACGAGTACGTTTTGAAAACAAAGAATTAAACATCGAAAACGGCACGAGGGTTATTGACTTAGTGCCTGAAAACGAACGCAAAAACTTAGTTTTATGCCGGATAGGCGCGCAAGTAAAAGAACTTCGCTACGCGCTTTCCGAAAAAAACGACGGCATGGAAATTAAACTTCTGGATTTAACGGATGCCGAAGCAGGCAAAGCCTATCAGGCGACGTTACGCTACGTCATCGCGATGGCGTTTCACAACCTTTACCCGAACGTAAAAATTAAGTTCACTTATAACGTTTCCCGTTCGATTTTTTGTCAGGCGAACAGAAAAAACTTTAATATGTCAAGGGCGGCTGAATCGATAAAAGACGAGGTTAAACGGCTTATAGACCTGGATTTGCCCATTGAAAGAATTACCGTGACAAAAGAAGAAGCGACGGATATTTATAATCGTTACTGTTTAGAAGACAAAATCGAAATTTTAAAATATCGTCCGGAAAACACCGTCCATTTATATAAGTGCGGGGACTATTACAACTACCTCAACTCTTATATGATGCCGTCAACGGGTTGCATACACAACTATACTATAACGCCTTACAGTCCCGGTTTGATAATTCAGTATCCGCGCCACGAACTCGACGCGGAAATCCCCGAATTCGAGGAAGAATCCACCTACGGCAAAACCTTACAAAAAGCCATCAAGTGGGCGGAAAAAACCCATCTTCAGACCATACCCGACATCAACCGTAAGATCGAAAACGGAAGCGAACTCGAATTCGTGCAGATGTGCGAAACACGTCACAACGAACAGTTGACTTACCTCGGCGACGCAATCGAAAGCGATATCGAAAACATACGACTTATTGCGATAGCGGGACCGAGTTCGAGCGGTAAAACTACTTTTTGCAACAGATTGAGAATAGAACTTCTGGCAAGAGGTATAAATCCCGTTACGATTTCAATGGACGACTACTACTTTGAAAAAGAAATAATCTGCAATATTCAGAATTGCGACAAGGAAGATCTCGATTTAGAGCATATCAACTGCCTCGATATCGAACTTTTCAACAAAGATCTTTTCGACCTTATCAACGGAGAAGAAGTTACTCTTCCGCATTTTAACTTCCAGACGGGTAAGCGCGAAGCGGGTAAAACGATAAAAGTCGATCAGTCAAGTCCTATCATCATAGAAGGTATACACGCTTTAAACGAAAAACTTACGGCTTCCATACCCAAACATCAGAAATTCAAAATCTTTATCGCGCCGCAAGCGCCGATAAGCGTTGATAACCACTCGCCTCTTTCTATAACCAACTTACGACTGATAAGACGCATCGTGCGCGATATGAAGTTCAGAAACTGCCCCGCCGCAACCACCATAGATATGTGGCAATCAGTAAGGAACGGGGAATTCCGTTGGATATATCCGAATCAGGAAGACGCCGACTTCGTTTTCAACTCGAGTTTAAGTTACGAACTATGCGTTTTAAGAAAACAAGCCTTGCCGGCATTGAGGGAAATCGGGTGTAAAGAACCGCAATACCTTATCGCAAACAGACTTATAAAGTATCTGAAATACTTTAAACCCATCGAGGACGAATCGATTATCCCGTGCAACTCTCTTTTGCGTGAATTTATCGGCGGAAGTTGCTTTAAAGTTTAAAAATATTTAGCATAAAAAGCGAGTCGTCGGTTTTTTTGACGGCTCGCTATTTATAAAAAACGGCGAAAGTCGGGATATAAGCCCGTTATCGCCGTTTTTTTGCGTTTTATTTTTTAAGAAAGCCCGCCGTTTTTAACGTATTCGGCAAGTAAATCTCGCGCGTAAAAGTTTAATTTCGAGTATCGTTTTATCACTGTCAGACGATTGAAAGCGTAGTCCGAAGTATAACTGTCAACCACTATATAATAGGTCTTTGAAAAGTCAATATCAGACTTGTTTTTTTCTCCGAATTCCGAATAACTGCAATGATAGTCACGATTACTCGTATTTACGAATTTATTTGACAAATCGGCGCCCGAAACCGAACACAAAACTATTTCGTTATCGAAAGGCATTAAAGACTGCAAGTCTTTATAACAAACGTTACCCGCCTCGAGGTTATAAGGGCTTCTCGTTTTCAAATAACCGCCGCCGAGGAAAATTTCGTATTCTTCTCCCCATTCCTCTAAGCCCGCTTTCAGATATAAATCGGCGCACAAATCTTCTATTTCGTCCGAATATCTCTTTTTATAATTCTGACCGATAACCTCGTAAACTTTACCTATATCGTCGGCGTATTTATCGAACAGGGCTTCTGTCTGGGCGTCTTTTCCTTCCATGATTGCGCTCGTATCGGCGGTTCTGACAGTGTTGACTTTAACGTCGCCCGTTTTTTTGTTTACGTCAACGTCAACGTGAGCGATTGCCCTGTTGTTTGCCGACGCCTGAACGTGATACACGCCGTAAGCGTCTTTATATACGTATTTCTGGTGAGTATGCCCTTCAAAAACGACGTCAACGTAGCCGTCGGATAAACTCACGTCGTAAAAACTCTTTATTTTACCGGAATCGAGAGTCGGCGCTTCCTCGCTCGTGGTTTTATAGTTTCCGCCGGAATATCCGTCGTGAAGAGAATAAACCACTACGTCCGCGCCCTCGTCCTTTAATTTTTTAGATTCTTCTTTGACAAGTTCCGTAAGTTCGTCGCCCGTTTTAAAGTACAAATCGGTAACCTTACTGCTCGATATGGAACTGTAACAATCCCCTATCGCGCCGATAATGCCTATGCTTACGCCGTCTTTTTCAACCATTACCGAAGAGTCGAAAACTTCCGAACGCTCGTTTGTTTCTTTGTCGTAAACGTTGATGCCGAGAAAGGGGAATCGGGCAATTTCTTTGTTTTCCGAAATGCGTTCTATTCCCCAGTCGAATTCGTGGTTACCGACCGTCATCGAAGAAAAATCCAGCAAATTCATCCATTCGGTTACGATTTTACCGTGAGTATTGTTTGATTCCGACGAACCCTGCCACATGTCGCCTGACGACAGAAATATCGAGTTTTCGTTGTAACTTTTCATCTTTTTTAAATATGAAGAAGTTTTCGATATACCTAAGCCGTTATACTTGCCGTCGCCGTCAACGACGTTGCCGTGCATATCGTTAACTGCGTACAGGTCTATATTAACCACGTCCGCGGAAAGCGTCGGTCCCGGCTTTTTTGGTTGATACGCGCATGAAGACGCTATAATAAGCATCGAAATCGATAACAATATCGATAAAAGTTTTTTCATTACTACTCCTTTGTTTTAAGTCGGGCTTTTGATTTTTTTAAATAAAAGCGCCCCTATAAGCCCGTTATCGGGCTTTTTACTTACCAGATAATAACGCGTTTTTGCGGCGCGATATACATTTTATCGGTACTTTTTACCTCAAACGTATCGTACCATTCGGTAAAGTTTCTCGGTTGCATGTTCGCTCTTAAAACACTCGGCGCATGAACGTCTATCTGCAAAAGAAGTTTAAGATATTCTTCTCTTGCCTTCATGCACCATACGCGCGCCCAGTTAAAAAAGTATTCTTTATAATCGGCATCTTTCATACCGCCCATAATTTCCAGCGTTACCGCCATACCTCCGTTATCGGCAATGTTTTCGCTGACGATAAACTTTGCGTTGACCTTACCCCAGGGAAGTTCTATACCTTCAAACTCTTTAATCATCGACTTCGTTTTTAAAGTAAACTTTTTAAAATCGTCCTTGGTCCACCAGTTGTTAAGGTTACCGTTTTCGTCGCATTTTGCGCCGTTGTTATCGAAGGCGTGAGAGATTTCGTGTCCTATAACCGCGCCGATACCGCCGAGGTTACTGCTTCTCGACTGCTTAATGAAATAAAACGGGGCTTGAAGTATGGCGGCGGGGAAAGTTATGTCGTTTGAGAACGGATTGTAACACGCGTTGACCATATGCCCAGGCATAACCCATTTCGCTCTGTTTACGTCCTTATATAACTTGTCGAAGTTATCCTTTATCTTTACGGCTTTGATATCTGCGATGCTTTGGTATAGCGAAGCGTTTTTAGAAACGGAAAACAAATCGTAAATTTCATCGACTTTATCGGGATATCCCATTTTAATCACTATTTTATCGAGTTTCAATAAAGCCTTTCGTTTGGTTTCTTCGGATAAAAAATCGTTTCTTTGAACGCGTTTTTTATAAGTTTTTATAATTTCTTCAACCATCTCGACGACGTCTTTTTTTGCCGTTTCGCCGAAATACTTGCGACCGTAATATAATCCGACGGGTTCCGAAAAATAATTAGAAGCCAGCCTATAAGCCTGTTTTTCGATGGTTGACAAACTTTTTACTCCGGATAAAGCCATTTGGAAAATCGAACCGATTTCTCGTAATTCTTCGCTCAAAAGGCTTGACGAGGTTAAAACTTTTTCAACGTAAGCCCAGCATTTATACAAGGTGAAAGTTTCCTCTAAGAAAAGCGTTTTGAAGCCTTTCAGCCACTTAGGATCGGCAACGATGATTTCTTCGGGTAATTTTTCACCGTAAAAAGCCGTCAACAGTTTTTTAAGTTTAACGGGTTTTATAAGAGAGCAAACTTTTTTAATCGGCATCGGATTATACATTTTAACGTATTCCGACCATTCCTCGCTGCTTTTAACCAAAGTGGCGATTATAGCGTCGAATTTAACTGCGTTTTCCACGTAAGTTTTTCTTTCTTCTTCGTTTAGCGGCGTAAATTTAAGAAGTTTCGACACCATGTCCGTCCAGACGAGCATCAGCGCGTCGTGTTGCTGTTTCATTTCCTCTTTGTAATACGTCGTATCCGGTAATATCGTAGAAGGTCCCGAAAGCATCAGGGAGTGATGAAGACTGTCCTTCATGTTGGTTTCGACGCCAATCGAAAACGGTAAAGGGTAATCGTTTAAAACCATTTCTTTCAACTTTTTATTGAAATCGGAAACGTTGTTCATTTTATATATTTTTTCCAACGTTTTCAGTACGGGTTTAAAACCTTCTTTATTTCTTTTATCGACGTTTTTGGCTATTTTATAAAGGGTTATCGCCTTTTCCGTATTGCCGTCCGGGGCAGGCATTTTTCCTTTCGACATTTTGTTGAAGTCTGCGATAAGTAAATCTTCGACCTGCGTTGCCAGATCGGCAAAACCGCCCGTCGTCGGTTTATCCACGGGGATAACCGCTTTATCGAGCCATTCTTTATTTGTAAACATATAAAGATCGTCTTGTACTCTTACTTTTTCTTCCATTATAAGCCTCCTTAAACGGTAATTTGTTTAGTTTTATTTTATTGTAGCACACAAAAGCCGTTTTTAACAGTAAAAAACGGCTTTAAAAATGAATTACCCGTGAAAATTGCCTTTTATCTTTGATTTTTTGCGGGAAAACAAGAAAACGACGCGAAGAAAATCGCGTCGTTTAATGCTGTAAAATACAAATATCCCTAATCGGAAAATATTATTGTTCGATCTCATCGGAAGATTCTTTTAAAGCGCCTTCCGTATCGACAACGCCCGCTTCGTCGTCTTCTGCGGGTTCGTCTTCCTCGTCGTCGCGGGGGGTTACCGAAACGGTTGCTACTTCCGCGTTATCGTCGGTTCTCATAATGATAACGCCTTTGGTATCCCTGCCGATCTTTGATATCTCGTCGGCGTGGATACGGATAATCGTACCGGTGTCGGTAATAATCATTATGTCTTCCGCGTCGGAAACCTGTTTGAGGTTTGCAAGTTTACCCGTCTTTTCGTCGAATACGCCCGCTTTGATACCTTTGCCTCCGCGGTTTTGCAAACGATAATCTTCAACGTCGCTACGTTTACCGAAGCCGTTGTTGCTGATGGTGAAAATATCGTAACCTTCTTTCAGAATTACCATATCCACGACGTAATCGTCGTCATCGAGTTCCATTGCTTTGACACCCTGAGTATCTCTGCCGGTAGGTCTTACGTCGGTTTCGGAAAATCTTATGCACTTACCGCTGCGGGAAGCAACTATCATTTCGTTTTCGCCCGTTGTGAAGTCAACCGAGATAAGTTCGTCGCCCTCTTGCAGGTTAACGGCAATCTTGCCGGTCTTTCTGATGTTGTCGAATTCTTTTATCGAAGTCTTCTTGATCAAGCCTTTCTTCGTCGCCATGGCTATGAAGCCTTCTCCGCTTTCGTTGTCGGCAATAACCGAAGTAACTCTTTCGCCGTCGGATAGTTGTAAAAGATTGATAAGCGCTCTGCCCCTTGCCGTTTTCTGGGCTTCGGGAATGGTAAACGCAACGGCGGCGTAAACTTTGCCGTAATTTGTAAAGAACAACAATCTGTCGTGCGTTGAGCAGACGAACATTTTTTCGACGAAGTCTTCTTCTTTGGGTTTATGCGCCGTAACGCCTCTTCCGCCTCTGCGTTGCGAACGGTATTCGGAAACGGGCAGGCGTTTGATGTAACCGCCGTGCGTCAACGAAATAACTACGTCTTCCCGCGCGATAAGGTCGGCGTCTTCGATGCTTGACGGATCGTACGAAAGTTCGGTTCTTCTCGGCGTGGAATATTTGTCCCTTACCGTAGTCAAATCTTCTTTGACGATGGCAATAACTCTTTCGGGTTTTTCGAGAATGTCTGTCAAATCGGCAATGGTAGCGTCAAGTTCCGCTAATTCTTCCTTTAATTTTTCGACTTCCAAAGAAGTAAGTCTTTGGAGCCTCATTTCCAAAATAGCGTTGGCTTGTTTGTCGGAAAGTTCGAAATGCGCCATTAAGTTGGACGCCGCTTCGAATCTGTCTTTCGATTTTTTGATAATCGCAATTACTTCGTCTATGTCGGTAAGCGCTATAACCAAGCCTTTTACGATATGTTCCCTTTCCTTCGTCTTGTTAAGGTCGAAACGGGTTTTTCTTTCGGTAACCGAAATCTGATGTTTGACGTATTCCTGTAAAACTTGTTTGAGATTTAAAACCTTAGGTTCGCCGTTAACGAGAGCGAGCATTATGATTCCGTCGCTCGTCTGAAGCGCGGTGCGTTTATACAGCGTGTTTAAAACCACCTGAGCGTTCGCGTCTTTCTTGACCTCGATAACGATTCTCATACCCGTACGATCGGATTCGTCGTTGATGTCCGAAATACCTTCGAGTTTTTTCGCCTTGACCATATCCGCTATGGTTTCGATAAGTTTTTGTTTGTTTACCTGATAAGGAATTTCGGAAACGATGATTCTCGAACGGGTACCGCCGTTAAATTCTTCGATTTCGCATTTGGAACGAAGAATATAGTTTCCTTTACCGGTAAGATACGCTTGCTTTATACCCGCCCTGCCGAGCAATATTGCGCCCGTGGGATAATCCGGCGCGGGTATGTATTCCATAAGTTCGTCTATCGATATATCGGGATTATCTATAAGGGCTATGGTACCGTTTATTACTTCCGTAAGATTGTGAGGCGGAATATTAGTCGCCATACCTACGGCTATACCGTCGGAACCGTTCACAAGAAGATTAGGGATTCTCGACGGGAGTACGGTGGGTTGCATTCTCGTATCGTCGAAGTTAGGATAGAAATCTACCGTTTCTTTATCGATATCGCGGAGCATTTCCAAAGCGAGTTTACTCATTCTCGCTTCCGTATAACGGTAAGCCGCGGGGGGATCGCCGTCAACCGAACCGAAGTTTCCGTGACCGTCAACCAACGGAAGGTTAATCGAGAAGTTCTGAGCGAGCCTCACCAAAGCGTCGTAAACGGAACTGTCGCCGTGCGGATGATATTTACCTAAAACGTCACCGACGATGGTGGCGCACTTTTTGTAGGCTTTATCGGGTGTTAAACCGATTTCGTTCATGGAATATAAAATCCTTCTGTGAACGGGCTTTAACCCGTCTCTTACGTCGGGAATCGCGCGCGAAACGTTTACCGCCATGGCGTAGGCTATAAACGAACGCTTCATTTCGTTATCGACTTCGATATTTATAACCTTGGTTTGTTCGAGCGTCTTTTTAAATTCTAAAGTCAGTTCGGGACTTGATTGTTTTTTAGCCATAAGTTAATTTATACCTCCGTAACTAAATGTCGAGCGCGTCGAGATCCGCAACGAGTTTTGCGTTTTCTTCGATAAACGCGCGCCTCGGTTCTGCGTCGTCGCCCATAAGCAAAGTGAATATTCCGTCCGCTTCGATTGCGTCTTCCATGGTAACGCGAAGCATGGTACGGGTTGCGGGGTTCATGGTAGTTTCCCAAAGTTGTTCGGCGTTCATTTCACCGAGACCTTTATATCTTTGAATGTCGCACTTGCCGTTTTCCGCAAGAAAATCGGAAAGTTCTTTATCCGAATAGAAGTAATTATCTACTTTATTTTTGGTTACTTTATAAAGAGGCGGCTGCGCGATATATACGTGACCTTGCTCGACGAGCGGTCTCATGTATCTGAAGAAGAAGGTCAGCAAAAGTATTCTGATATGGCTTCCGTCAACGTCGGCATCGGTCATGCAGATTATTCTGTCGTAACGAAGTTTCGTAACGTCGAAGTCTTCCTGCATACCGCCGCCGAAAGCCGTTATCATGGCTTTGATTTCGTCGTTTTCGAGTACTCTGTTGACTCTCGCTTTTTCGACGTTCAAAATCTTACCGCGCAACGGCAAAATGGCTTGGAATCTTCTGTCTCTGCCTTGTTTCGCGGTACCGCCTGCCGAATCTCCCTCGACCAGAAAGATTTCGCATAGTTCTGCGTTCTTTTCCGAGCAGTCTGCAAGTTTCCCCGGAAGAGCCGAGCCTTCAAAAGCAGACTTTCTCGTTGCTTCCCTTGCTTTTCTTGCCGCTTCTCTCGCGCGTTTTGCGGTAACCGACTTCAATATAAGTTCTTTAGCCTTGGAAGGGTTTTCTTCGAGGAAAGTTCCGAAGGCTTCCTGCATGGCGCGTTGAACGATATTGCGCATCTCGCTGTTGCCGAGTTTGGTTTTCGTCTGTCCTTCAAATTGCGGTTCGGGAAGTTTTACCGATATTACCGCGGTCAAGCCTTCTCTTACGTCTTCGCCGCTCAATTTATCGTCGTCTTTTATGATTTTCAGTTTATGAGCGTATTCGTTTATAAGTTTGGAAAGGGCGAACTTAAAACCGTCAACGTGGGTTCCGCCTTCCTCGGTGTTAATGTTGTTGGCGAAAGCGAAAAGGGTTTCGGTATAAGAATCGTTATACTGAATTGCTATTTCCACCACGTTGTCGCCGTAACTTCTTTCAAGATATACCGGCTCGTCGAGAAGAACGTTCTTGTTATGGTTGAGATCGTTGACGAAATGAACTATGCCACCCTCGAATAAAAACGTGTCGCTTCTCGGCGCTTCGCCTCTTAAATCGGTAATTATTATGGTAAGCCCCTTATTGAGATAGCAAAGTTCACGGAGCCTTACCTTTAAGTTGTCGTAAGAAAACTCCGTCGTTTCAAAAATTTCGCTGTCGGGAAGAAAAGTTACTTTCGTACCCGTTTTGTCGGATTCGCCGACGACCTCGAGCCTTCTTTGAGGAACGCCTCTGTTATATATTTGTTTAAAGTGTTTGCCTTTTTGAAAAACTTCTACTTCTAACCATTCGGAAAGAGCGTTGACTACGGATAAGCCTACGCCGTGAAGACCGCCGGAAATTTTATATCCGCCGCCGCCGAACTTACCGCCGGCGTGAAGTTTTGTCAAAACGACTTCTACCGCCGAAATACCTTCGGCATGGTGAATGTCGGTGGGAATGCCTCTGCCGTTGTCTTCAACCGTGCAGGAACCGTCTTTATTGAGGGTAACCTTAATCGTGTCGCAGTAGCCCGCTAACGCCTCGTCGATGGAGTTATCGACGATTTCTTGTACAAGGTGATGAAGCCCCCTCGTATCGGTCGAGCCTATGTACATTCCCGGTCTTTTACGTACGGGATCAAGCCCCTCGAGGACTTGTATCTGTTCTTCGCCGTAATTTGATTGAACTTTGTTGTCGGTTGCCATTTTTCTTTTCCTTTTTATTATTTCGTTTTTATTATTTCGTTTTTATTATTTCGTTTTAATACTGTTTTCGACGAAAGCGACGTTGCCGGATTACGTCATCTCGCACGCACGCATGCGTGTGCGTTTATATTATTATATATTAAATAATAATATAAGTAAAGCGTTTTTCGACGCTTTACTCTTAATTTTTACCGCCAAAACGGCAAGTATCAAAGCAAAAACGAAAGTATAATCTCTGTGATTTCGTTTTAGCAAGAAAATTTCGGCTCTTAGTATCTGTTTTTTACAACGAAAAACCCGCAAAAGTTGTCCTTTCGCGGGTTTTTGATCTTAATGTTCGACTTACTTTTCGTTTTTCTTTCGACTTACTTTTCGTTTTTTAAATAATAAGAGTAGTTTTCAAAAATTTCTCTTTCGGTTTCCGCCTGCCCCTTTAACGCGCAATTATTAAGACTGCGGTAAAAAGTGGTTTTAAGGCTGTCCGCCCATTTTTCTTCGCCGTCATATTTACGATAATAGCAGGCAACCCTGAGCGAAGTAACCGTCGAGGGGTATTCGATTTCTTTTTTCGATAACAAAAAATATTTTTCCGTATTTTCTTTATCGTTAAACAATATGCTGACGAATAATTTTTCCAAATATAAAGCTATAAGCCCGTTATCCGTCGTTTTATGCTCTGAAAGCGCAACGTCTAAATAAACCTCGGCGGTTTTTGCGTCGCCCGTTTGCAAGGCTTTCTGAACGTCGAACAAAGTCGTTATTTTTTTACCGCAGGGATTATCGAAATCCAGCCGCTCGATGTTTTTCGCGCTTACGCCGTTATATAGATACGATTGATATTCCAGAAAACTTGCCGCTAAGGCGTATTCTTCGGGCGCGGAAGCCATAAGTCTGCCGTCTGTTCCCCGAGCCGACGAAAAAAAGTTAAGCATTATCATATAAACGTTGACCGCTCCGTGAGCGCCGAACGCCGAAGCGAGAAAATAATTTTTCGTAAAAATACCCAAGCAGTAAACAATCACCGCGATAAACAGGGATAAGAAACTTCCGATCATTCCCCCGACGAGAGATTTACGCAAAACCTCGCTTGCTTTTTTCGGTTCGTTCGGGACAAATTCCGTCCAGCCCGCAACGCCGCTTCTGAGATTCATTCCGACTTTTTTATCCCTTGCGAAAACGAATCCGCAAAAAGCAACTTCAAAAATCGTTGCGCCGGCGCGTTCGGCAAATAACGCATGACCTGCTTCATGCAAAATATTGTGCATAAAATATCCGCCTATAAGCCCGATAACGACAAAAATTGCTATTTTATAATACTGCCCGTCGCAAACCGAACAAATACTTATCGACGTCAGAACGGAAACCGTGGCGACCGCAACGGAAAGAATTATCGCCAAAATAACATTGTATGCGATTTTCTTCATGTTTTTATTCCTTTAAGATAGTTATAATAGCCTTCTATGTTGTCTTTTTCGCTTACTTTAAACCCTTCAAGACCGAGATATTTTAAAATAGCGTAAATGAGCATACCACCGCTGAAAATCGTTTTTGCGCGGGACTTTTCAATATCGAAAACCTCGCTTCTTTTCTGCGGCGGTACTTCTTTGATTTTCAATAAAGTGGCGTATAGGTCGGTTATCGACACAAATCTGCCGTGGTTTTTTTCTCTTTGATATGTTTTATCACCGCTTACGATATAGCCGGCGCACGTTGCCGAACCCCCTATTGCGGTAAGCGCGGCTATTTTCGGCGCGTTATAAGTTTTTACGACTTTTTTAAGATACTCCGACAAAGGCTTAACTTCCTCGGAAAACTCGTCGGTTAGTTTTACGGCGCCTTCGGCAAGGCTTTTTTCATAAACGATTTTACCGTCTCGTTTTACGATAAGTTCGCTCGACGCGCCGCCTACGTCCAGAACCGCACCGTCCGAGTCGCCGAGCGCGCCCGACAAAGCGACTTCACATTCTTCTTTTTCGGAAAGCACCTTAACCGTTACGCCGATTTTTTGTTTTACGGCGGCGACAAAAGAACCTCCGTTTTCGGTTTGGCGAACAGCCGCCGTCGCAAACGGAAAGATATCCTTTTTAAAAACTCCCCGTTCTATCGCCGTTTTACAAAAATCATCAATGACTTGTATATTTCTTTCGACGGCTTTTTCGTCGAGTTTCCCGGTCGTTGCGATATTCTCGCCGAGCATAGACGTTATTTTATCTCTGAAAATAATATTTCCGTCCGCAAAAATTGCCATACGGACGGAATTTGAACCAATATCTATAATTGCGCGTTTCATTTGTCTTGCTCGTAAACCCAACCGAGTTCGCGTTGTCTTTCTTCGATTTTCCAATCGGAAAGCCAAAGTTCAATTTTGTCCTCGGTTTGTTCCTTTTCCGCTTCGAGTTCGGATATTTCTTTATTTAACGCGTCGATTTGCCTTCTTGTATTTTTTATGGCTATCATCTGATACACCATGATACTCAAAAGAATAAACAACAGTAGAACCGCCGTTACCACCGACGACACGATTAGTCTTTTTATCTTTTCTGCCGGCATGATATTTCCCTAACGTTACCGTTTTGACGTGCGATTTTATTACGTCGTAACGTTTTTCAAGCATATTATACACTTTTCGACAAAAAATTGCAAGTGTTTTATTAAAAATAATATGACTTAAATATGCCCCGCACAAAAAGGAAACCGGCATGTATAACCTTACCGAACCCATATCGAAAAGGTTTTTGATGAAAAAATAACAAATAAACTCGGCTGAAAAGTAAAATAACCATCCCACTACGGATGCGATTTTCTTTTTTGCGTCCTTAAAAAAGGTAAAAGCGTCCGTAAAAAACCCGGACGCAAAACCACAGGCGAAAAGAATAAGAAGGTTTTTAAACTGACCGCTCGATACGAACATAATCTATTTCAAAAGCCTTTTGATAAATTTTTCGCCCTTATCACGATAAGTAACCTGCGTTATTTTACCGGAAACGCAAAGGTCTCCCGTCGTTCTCGAAAAACCGACGATTTTAAGCCCTTCTCCCGAAATCGTTATCCTTCTGTCGTCGGAAAGCGAAATTTTAACCTCTTTTTCCGAAAAGCCGAGAACTTCGGCAACGCATTTTGCTTCAAGCCCGTTTTTGCATAACGTAAGTTGATGTTCGCTCATTTTTACACCTTTATTATAAGGTATTCGTAAGTAAAGAAATTTATGATAGTATTTAAGGTTTCCCGTCAGTTTGTACGCTTGTTTTCAGAAACGAAAAACGGCGCGACGTTTGTTTTCAACAGTCTTTTTTTAAGCGCTTTGTTTTCTCTCGTCAGTTCGTCGTTTTCCGCTTTTAATTTCACACATTCAACGGCGTACTTGTCTTTGATTTTTTCCACAAGCCCGTCGATTTCTTCGGACAATTTGGAAAAATAAAGATAATCCTCGGCGCGAACGGGTGAATCGTTCAGGCGCGACTTATCTTCTTTTTTAAGATAATTACGATATTTGTTCTGATAGCGCAAGGCAAGTTTAGGATCTTTGCCGGCAAGTTTTTGTATAACGCTCCTTACCGATTTACCCTCCGTTTTACCTTGTCTGATTTTACTAAGCAACAAATTTAAATCGGCGTCGGAAAAGTTTTCAAACTTTTCCGCTTTAAGATCTTTTACTCCCTCTATAACTTCGGAATAAGCTTTTTTCTTTTCTTCGTTTTTGATTAAATTATAATAGTAATTTCTCACGCTTCCTTTCGCGCGCCCCGTTTTGTTTGCAACCGAAGAAAAAACTTCGGACAAACTTTTTCCTGCTCTCGTCGCCTTAACAGCTTCAAAAAGCAACAATTTCGTTTCCGTTTCAGTAAATCCTTTCATCAGAAATTAACCGTCCTAAATATTATTTCGATTGAATTGTTGACAACAAAATATACTTTCAAACATAGCCGAACGGTTTTTTTAATATATTAAGGTATGAAAGTTTTTCTTTATTCTTCGCAAAAGTCATTGGCATCGTTCGATAATCAAGAGGTCGTCATCGATAAAAACCCGTCCGAAATAACTTTATGCGGTGACGTCATAAGATTTTTTAACGGCAAAAATTACGAACCTTCAATATATCATAAAGACGCTTTTTTTCAAGAAAATGTTGCAATAACCGACCTATACGGGGCTTTTTTGTGTTATCCGATTTTAAAACCGAAGTTTGATTTACCTTATAAAACAATCGTAAAACGTTCGTTTGTTTTCGATAACATAGAATATCTGATTACAGTTTTTACGGACGGCGCAATAAAACTACGCATTAACGGATATAACGAAGAATTGATTTTACAGATACCTTTTATCCCGCAAGATTTAAAAATTTATCCCGTAGGTGGCAATCTGTTTTTGGTAGATCTGATATCGGGTATTCACTACGTCGCTGTTTTTTCGGCGCCGACGATAAAGGAAGAGTTTTCCGCGGTTTGTCATAGTTACGACGTATCAAAAGAACTATCGATAAAAAAAATCAGCCGAACGATTTTTTCTTATGAGGAAACTTCCCGATACAATTACGACGGAAAAGTTAATTTAACGGATAAAACCTGCCGTGTTTTTTATCCTTATAAAGAACTCCCCGATAAACTTATAACCTACGCATTTTTGGAAGAAGTCCGTCTATCAGTCGATTATCGGCATTTTTTAAGCGATAATCTTTTATCCGATTATTCGCTTATAAAGGATTTTTTAGGAGAATATTCTTTTATTCTTCCTCCGTTTTTAAAAGACTTTCCTTCTACTTACGCCGTCGTCGGAAAAACCGCTAAGTACGTAAAAACGACGGTCGAAAATAACAAAATAACGGATATTCTTCTTGAAGACTATCCGTTTTAAAAAAGGTTGCCGTCAAAAATCGGCAACCCTTCTTCGTTTACTTTTTCTGTATTTTACTGACTTTAAGTTTTTTATAAATTTCGTCGTATTTTTCTTTTTTAAAAAGACTTGTGCCGGGCGTCGTTACGGAAGCCGTACCCGCCGCGACGGCGCATCTTAAAAGTTCTTCGTCGTCAAAGCCTTCCTGCAAGCAAACCGAAGCCGCCGCTATCATGGAATCACCCGCGCCGACCGTAGAGTTTACCGCAACGTTTTCGCTACGGCAATATAAATTAGTAACGCCGTCGGTTAAAATAGCGCCTCTTGTACCGAGCGATAACAAAACTTTTTTCACGCCCGCGTCTATAAGCGAGTGACAACAAGAAAGCATGTCGTCGTAACTTTTGCATTGTCTGTTTGAAAAACTTTCGAGTTCGAATAAATTCGGTTTAACCATATAAACGCCTGCGGATATCGCCGCTTTAAGTTTATCGGTTTCGCAATCGACTATCACTTTGCCGTTAGAAGCCTTTACGAGGTCGTAATAATATCCCGCCTTTACGCCTTTGGGAAGAGACCCTGATATTACGGTAACGTCTGCCGAGGAAGAAAGTTCTTTAACGAGAGTCAAAAGTTCTTTTTGTTTTTGTTCCGTTACCTCGTGACCGCTGTCGTTAAGTTCGGTCAGCATGGATTTGGAATCTATTATTTTAAAGTTGACTCTTAAAGAACCTTTATTGAAAACGAAATTGCAATTCACGTTTTCCTTTTCGAGGTAATTTATAAACGCCTTTCCGCCCTTGTCGAACAAAAAACCCGTTGCGGTAACGGCTTTGCCGAGGCGCGTCACGCCTATTGCGGTATTGCACGCTTTTCCGGCAAAATGTTCGATGCGGTTTTCGATGCGGTTAAGTCTTCCGACGTTTATATTTTCGACTTCTATCGTGTAGTCGATGCACGGGTTAGGACATACTGTTAGTATCATAATTTCAAAAAAGTCGGGCTATAAGCCGTTTATCGTCAAAAGTCGAGCGTACACAAACTGACGTGTGTACGCTCTCGGTTTATTATTATTCTTAATTATTCTTTAGCCGCCCTTTCCTTGGCTTCTTTGATAATCTTGTCCTGAGCGGTAGGAGGAACTTCTTCGTAACGAACGAATTCCGATACGAATCTGCCTCTTCCCTGCGTCATTGAACGAAGATCGGTAGCGTATTTGGAAAGTTCGGACTGCGGGGCTTCCGCCGATACTATAGCCTTGCCTTCAACCTGATCGGTACCTAAAATTCTGCCGCGACGCTTGTTCATATCGCCCATAATATCGCCCATAAACGAATCGGGTACGGTTATTTCAAGATGCATTATAGGCTCCAAAATAACGGGGCTTGCTTTAGCGATGCCTTCCTGATAAGCGAGTTTCGCAGCGGTAACGAACGCGATTTCTTTCGAGTCAACTGGGTGATACTTTCCGTCGAAAAGGGTGCATTTCAGGTTAACCATGGGATAACCCGCCAAAACGCCTTCTTTAATGGCTTCTCTTAAACCTTTATCTACCGCAGGAATAAACTGACGGGGAACGGCGCCGCCGACAACCGCGTCAACAAATTCGTAAACGCCGTCTTCCGCGCCCGGTTCGAATCTTACCCAGCAGTCGCCGAACTGTCCCGCGCCGCCCGATTGCTTCTTATGTTTACCTTCGGCTTCCGCGGTTTTTCTGACCGTTTCGCGGTAAGCGATACGGGGTTCTTTCAAAACGGCTTCGCAACCGAATTTACTCTTTAACTTTTTGCAAAGAATGGAAAGTTGAGTTTCGCCGATACCGGACAAAAGCATTTCGTTGGTTTCCGCGTTTTTGGTTACAGTAAAGGAAATATCTTCGTCTTTAAGTTTACTAAGACCTCCGAAGACTTTATCTTCGTCGCCTTTTTTAGCCGCGAAAACAGCCATCGAGTAAACGGGCGTAGGCGTAACGATGGGGGCAAATTTTAAGGAAGGATCTTCCGTCAAGGTGTCTCCGGTAGTAACGTCGCCGAGTTTTGCCAAAGCGCCGATGTCGCCCGCAACGATAGACGAAGCGGGTTCTTGCTTTTTACCTTTGATGTAGTAAATAGAACTTACTTTTTCGTCGTTATCTTTATTGACGTCCTTTAAAACCATACCGGAAGCAAGCGTACCGCTTACTACCTTAAACATATTGAGCCTGCCGACGAAGGGATCGACTATGGTTTTGAAAATATGGAGTATGACTTTACCGTTCGGATCGCATTTGACGTTAACTTGCTCTTCGCCTTTAAGCATAACCTGTTCTTTTGCTTCGTCGGGAGAAGGAAGTAAAGCGATAACTTTATCCATCAAATTGAAAACGCCTTTGTTGGAAGCGCCCGCGCCGCCCAGAACGGGAATGCAGGAGCACGTTTTAACGCCGATTTTAACGCCTTTTAACACGTCTTCGGCAGATAACGTTCCTTCTTCAAAGAACTTTTCCATAAGTTCTTCGTCGTTACCGGCGGCAACTTCCGCAAGTTCGCCGAAAACGCCTTCGTAAGAAGACTCCAAAGAAGCGGGAACCCCGCCCTTTTCGGCGCCTTGCAAATCGAACAGTTTGCCGAGTGCTACATCAACCCAACCCGCAAATTTATCGGATTCTTTATAAGGGATAAACATAGGAGCGATCAGACTCGGGTATTTGGAGCGAATGGCTTCTACGGTTCCGTCGTAATTTGTGTTTTCCTTGTCGAGACCGCTTATAAAAATCATAGTGGGAATCTTGTTTTTGATGCAATATTCCAACGCAAGTTCGGTACCGACGGTCATACCGCCGGAAGCGCCGGTTACCACTATAGCGCCGTCGGCAACGGTAAGAGCCTCTATCATTTCTCCTTCGAAATCAAAAAAGCCGGGTACGTCCAAAAGGTTAAACTTGAAGCCTCTGTATTCGCCGTAAGCGCATGCGAGAGAAATCGACGTCTTTCTTGCTATTTCTTCGGGATCAAAGTCGCAACAGGTATTGCCGTCGTCAACTCTTCCCTGACGGTCGATTGCTTTGCAATTAAACAAAATAGCCTCCGCCAAAGTGGTTTTACCTTCGCCCGCGTGACCGATGAGCGCAATGTTTCTGATGTTGGAAGTAGAAATTCCCATAAGTGTTGTTCCATCCTATCTATAATATTTTTTTGCTTTGTTGAAACGCGCGAAACAATAGGCGAAAAATACCGCTTGAAATCGCGCCTTTTCTATTATATAATAAAACTCGGATTTTTTCAATTGTTTCCGTAAACTTTTTTTATATTTTTTTGCGTTTTATATAAAACGGTTAAAAAAAGCGACGGCTTGGACGTGTCTGCAACGAAAATACCGTCGTTTTACGGATATTGCGGCGCAAAAAAACGGTTTTTTGCCGTAAGTTAAGCAAGAACCCGTTTAAGATAAGCGTAATTTAAGGATTCAATTCGTCATCTGCTTATTTCCGAAGGGTTTTTGCGGAGAGGAAATATCCTCTTACGTTTAAAGTTTTCGCATGAAAACGACCGAAATCGTACTTTGGCGTACGCTAACGGGAGTTTAACAAGGCAAAAAACGATTTATTCCCGCAAAATTAGTTAGTGATAATGATTGAAATCTCTACCGATTAAAACTTTAAAGAGACCTCTTCGGCGCAAAGGGCTCTGCCGTCCGAAAGCAATAATCTTCCGTCGTCCGAAACTTTTTCCGCGGTCGCAATAAACGGTTCTCCGTTTAACGGGCAAACTTTGATTTTTCTGCCAAAAATCATCGAATAACGGGCGTATAGCCCTACTTCTTCGGTATTTTCGATGTTATATAAAAGAGTAAAAACAAACGATTTCAAGTCGGCTTTTGTGCCCGTGATTTCGTTTACCGATATCGCTATATCTTTTAATTCGTCGGGGATTCCGTTATTGACGTTTACCCCTATTCCGCAAACGGTGTAATCGACGTACTTTTCGGATAGCGAATTATTTATCAGCATACCGCATATTTTTTTGTTTTCGGCGTAGATATCGTTAGGCCATTTTATTTTTGCCCGAACGTTAAAAGCGCGCAAAGTTTTAACGACGGCAACGGATATTTTTTGATTGATTTTAAAAGCGTCTTTTGCGGGGAATTTATCGTAGAACTTTACGAACGACAGATACACGCCGCCTATATTCGACGAAAACGCCCTGCCTTTCGTACCTTTCCCCTTGGTCTGAACGCTTGCTATTACCGCAGTGTCCTCACGGGTTTTTATCAGTTTTTTTAAAAGTTTACGAATATAGTCTTCCGTCGAAGATATCTTTTTTACAAAAATGATTTTCATGATTCGATAGTTTCTCTTTCAATCCTTTCCAGGGCGTTTTTTGCGGAATCGTAAGAAAACCCTTTTGAAACGACGTATCTGAAGCACTTTTGCTTCGTCATATCCGTAAACGGCTTGCGTCTGAGATATTTTTTAGCAACTTTATAGGCGTTTTCGTCCTCGTCCGCGATATCCGACAAGGCGTTTTGTACGTTTTCTTCCGAAACGCCTTTTTGTTTCAGTTCGAGTTCCAAAAGACGCTTGCCTTTGCTTCCGCATTTCAGTTCGACGTAGTTTTTGGCGTACGCGGCGTCGTCGAGATAGCCGTAGTCGCATAATTTATACGCTACTTTTGCAATAATTCTCCCGTCGTAGCCCTTGTCTTTCAGGTACCCGCACACTTGTTTTACCGTGTGGTTACCTTTTAAAATATAGTTGGAGGCTTTCTGAAAACAGGAAGTATATTCGGATTCTTCTATAATTTCGGCAAGTTTTTTTTCATCGACCTCGTCGCCTATATGGAGATTATTCGATAAAAGAACTATCTCTTCAACGCCCGAATAAAACGCGCCGTCAACGAAAAGATTTACTCTTTTTTTATCTTTTTGCCTTTTCACGTCGGTTATTTTTTTCATAACTAATAGTATTTTTCTCCGATTTTTTCAGGCGTTTTATCATAAAAAACCGCTTTAAATTTATCGATAAACGGCTTATAGCCCGACTTTTTAACGGCAATGGTTATTGTAACCCCCTCGCCGTAAACGGTATCTTCCGTTAAAAAACATACGGGTAAGATTTCTTTTTTAAAAACGTTCAACTCGTCGTATTTAAGTTTTACTTTAAAAATATCGCAAACGAAATATTCTTTTTCAACGGCTTTAAGTATGCCTTCTTTCGCCGAGGCTGAGTACGCTCTGATAAGCCCTCCCGCGCCGAGTTTTATGCCTCCGAAGTACCTTGTAACCACGACTAAAACGTTTATAAGTTTTTTATTTTTTATAACCTCCATAATAGGGGCGCCTGCCGTTCCGGAAGGCTCTCCGTCGTCTGAAGATTTTGTAGAAAGACCGAAATCGGTAACGTAAGCGTAACAATTATGAGTCGCGTCGGAATACTCTTTTTTTATTTTATCAAGGTATCCCCTTGCCTTTTCCTCCGTTTCGGCATAAAAAACGTGGGTAATAAACCGAGAACGTTCTATCAACGTTTCGGCTGTCGCGTTTTTTTCAATCGAAAGGAAACTTTCCATAGTTTATCCCGTTAAACCGCGTCGCCCGTAAGATTTTACGGGCGACCTAAGTTTGTTTTTTTATAATCACGATTATTCGGGTTATCGACGACAACCTTATAACCGTTAATCGTTAGTCGTTAAACTCTATTTCAGAATAACTTTGACGTGAACTTTTTTGCCTTTGTGCAGAATAAACTCTCCTTTTTCCAAAACTTCGTCGGAAACGGTTAAACCGAGAAGTTTTTCGTCGTTTACGGAAACGCCGCCGCCCTGAATAAGGGTTCTCGCCTCGCCTTTAGACTTGGTTATACCCGCGGCAACCATAATATCCGGCATAAAATTCGTCTTTTCCACTTCCACCGCGGGCATATCCGCTTCGTTACCGCAAAAAGCCGCTTTTGCCTGCTTTCTCGCCTCGTCGGCTTTTTCTTTGCCGTGAACGAGTTTCGTTACTTCGTAGGCAAGTATTTCCTTCGCCTCGTTGATTCTTTCGTCTTTATATTTAGTGAGTTCTTCGATTTCACATAGGTCCATAAAGGTTAAAAGTTTCATACACTCGGCAACTTTAGCGTCCTCTACGTTTCTGAAGTACTGATAAAATTCGTAAGGCGTAGTCTTGTTTTCGTCAAGCCATAAAGCGCCCTTTGCGGTTTTGCCCATCTTTTTGCCTTCGCTCGTAAGTAAAAGAGTACAGGTTAAAGCGTAAGCGTCTTTACCCGTTTTTCTTCTTATCAAGTCCTCGCCCGCAAGCATATTAGACCATTGATCGTCGCCGCCGAGTTGTAAAACGCAGTCGTAATCGCAGAACAGCCTGTAAAAATCGTAACCCTGCATCAGCATATAGTTGAATTCTAAAAAACTCAGACCGCGTTCCAAACGCTGTTTGAAACATTCCGCGGTGAGCATACGGTTTACCGAAAAACATACGCCGACGTCGCGCAAAAAGTCGATATAGTTAAGGTTTAAAAGCCAGTCGGCGTTATTTACCATTATAGCGGCGTTTTCGCCGTCGAAGTCAAGAAACCTCGACATCTGCTTTTTAAACTGCTCTATGTTATTTGCGATTTGCTCTCTGGTGAGCATGGAACGCATATCCGTGCGCCCTGTAGGATCGCCGACCATACCCGTACCGCCGCCGAAAAGACAAATGGGCTTATGCCCCGCTTTTTGCATGTGCGCCATAGCCATTACGGGAATGTAATGCCCGATATGGAGAGAATCCGCCGTGGGATCGAAACCGACGTAAAAGCAAACTTTCTTTTCGTTAAGCAATTTTTCGAGTTCTTCGCCGTTTACCGTCTGTTTTAAAAAACCGCGTTGTTTTAATGTTTCAAATACGTTCATAATGTCACCGAGGATAATTCTTTTTATCTATTCTATCATTGAAAATTCTTTTTGTAAAGCAACTTTCGGGTTATATATCCCACAAAAGCGCTTTTTGCGTGGTTTTACGAAAGATTCGACATAATAAAAAAGGACAAACGATTTAATCGTAAGCCCGTTTTCTCAAATATATGCAAGTAAATTATACAGCAAGTAAAAGCGAAACAACCGTATAAAACGTGCAAGCCGATATAAAAGCCGTTTCTACGATAAAAATAGCAGCGAAACCGCCCGCAGGGTTTAATAGAACTTCCCAACTATCCGCTATAAGCGAACGTTTTTTTACCATAGAGCCGAACAAAACGTAAAAACCTATAAAACAAACGGCTGTCGAGAACATAGCGCCCGCATACGGTTCGGTTTTTACCGCTTCTTGAAAATACGAATTGAATATCGAAGTGACTACGCTTATTATAAACGGAACGATAAGATACAGCACCGGTTTTATAAAAGAGTTTCTGAACTTTTTCCACTTATAGTTTAACGGTAAAGCCGAAACGTCTTCAACGTCGGTCGTTTTTAATTCAACGAAAATCTTTTTGATAAATATAACGCAAATTAACACGGTAATTAAAAAACTTAAAACAGTCGATACGTAAATAAAAACGTCCATAAAAACCTCCCTAAATCAAAGCAAACGATACGCACAGCGCATATAAAAAAGCAATCATTATAACCGTATGGCAAACGCCGAAAGTTAAACCATATACAACAGGTAAAGTCTTTGCCCCTTTTAAACCGTCAAAACCGAAAGTTTTTACGAAACTTTTAAAAACGACTATCGTTAAAACCGTCACGGGCAAAAACGCAATGCCCAAGCAACCGAAAAGCACTGCGATTTTTGAATTTTGTATGCTTCTTAACGCGCAAGACAAAACCGCGAAAACAGCCGTGATAAACTCTATAAGCGCAACGTTCCTTAGGCACTCCCCGTAAATTTTAAAAGCCTTTTCCAATACGGCTACGCAACTATTTCCGCATTTTGCAACACTAAAAAGTAACGGCTTCATTTTTTTCATAAGACCGATAACGAGCGTAAGCGACACACACCAGGTGAATAGCGTCAAAATATCTAAAATTGCCATGCACTGCTCCTTCTACAATATAAAGACGTAGGTGAAAACGTATAGGGATAAAACTACGGATATTCCGAGAGGCACGCCGTAAAAAAATCCGCAAAACCCGACACCGTTAGAATACCAGATATTCGGCCATTTTATTTTATATTTATATATTCTGAAACAGAAACTCATTAAAAAGATTATACCGGCAGTAACGGCACTCATGTATGCCGACAATAAAAAATAAGGGGCTACCTTGTCATCCGTAACGCTATCGAGTAAGCACATGGCGTAAGCTACGTTTTCCGTCAATAGTTGAATTACGAAAGCGGCGATAGTATAACTTACGTATTTTTTCACCCATTTTTTGTCACGCGAGGTATCATCGTAAGATACGCTTGCATCTATAAACTTTATTTGCTCAGGGAATACTTTAACAACGCCGATAAACAGCGTTATAGTCACGCCGAAAGTAATAAGAATTATTATGTCGTATAATACGTTCATAAAAACTATTCTCCTGAATCGATAGGTCTAAACGATATTCCCCAATATTTCCAATCGCCGAACACGTTATTTTTACTTAACCAATATAACATATTTTCTATCAACTAACAAGTTATTTGAAAGTTTTGCGTCGCTAAAAACAAAAATTTTGCCGTTCGGACTTTCGCCCGAACGACAAAACTTTTGATCTACTTTGGTTTAACCCCTCAAAAACCTTGGAGCAGCGTGGATAGTTTTTTATTAACGTTTATCTGAAAACCGCTGTCAGAATATCAATTATTTACCGACAGAATGTCATCAATTATTTAGTAACAGGATATAATACGCTTTTACGTTGAAAAATTTACGATAACCGGAAAAATCAAAACTTCTTAATCAAACAATATGCGCCTTTACCTACGGTCACGATTTTATGATTCGGTTTTTTTAAAAGCAAATGTTCTTGCACTTCAGCAAGATATCGATAAAACGTACGCTCGGTAATGCCGTTGGTTTTACAAAAAACGTCACGGTCGAGTTTTTTGCCTCGTGATAAAGTATCGTACATAAATAAAGCAAGTTTGACTTTCATAACTTTCGCCTGTCCGTTGGTTTTGCCTTCGCCGCGGGGCTTAAAAAATTTGCCGTAAGGTTTTTATTCCCGAAAAAACCGCTCTCCTTTTAACGATTTTATTTTAGCACGAAAGTTGACGAAATTTGTAACCCTCTTTTGCAAAACCGCTCGCATTTTACGCTTATTTTGTCGCAATTTACGCTTAAAAGCGATTTCCGTTACTGTTTTTGCCGATTTTTTGCTAATTTTTTAAAATCTTTTTAAAAAGACTTTTTTTGAATTTTACAAGGTTTTTATTGCTTTTTTTGCCGAAATTTTCGCAAAAAAAACGACGCCGTAACCGACGCCGTTTCAACCTTTTATATGCAATTTACCTTTCTATAAATGCCTTTTATTTCTTCGTATTATTTTTGACATAGGGATTCCGCTTTTCATCTGCTTTTTACCGGAAAGGCGACTTTTTAACCGTTTCCCGAAATTACGTAATCGTTATCGTAAGGGTTAAGTTTTTCCTGAAAAAGATATTGTTTAAATCCGTAAAGTAATTGCTGTCCGATATCGTAACGCAAAATATCATACCTTTTTTACATTCCGTAATACCGTTCGCTTTCCTGAATTGTCCGTTCTCGTCAATATAAGCAACCATAGTTTCGGCAATAGTTACAGGCGTAATCCGGAAACTCAGAGAGTTTTTTATATCAAACATTACGTTAACGGTTTTATCGGACTTAATTGTAAAAAAGAAATCGATTCTTTTTTTCGACGTGTTTTCGACGTAAAGGTTAAAACTTTCTTTTCCGTTTATTTCAAGCGGTTTTGCCGTCGCCGCAAAAAGACCGTCGTTATCGGAATTTTTAATATAGCGCGCGGTGAGCGTAACAGCCTCTGCGTTCGGAACGTACAACTTAAAAGGTATCACGCAACCGTCTGACGTTTCCCAACCTATAAACGTGTAACCCGTTTTGTTTCTTTCGGGCAACGCAAACCAATAGTCGGTAAGCGTTTCGCTATCCTCTCCGTCAACAAGCGTAAGGGCAGTTTTGTTTACGGGGATTCTCCATTCCGATTTTATCTTATCCGTCATAGCGGCGGACCGCGGCATATACAACTCGGTTTCTAAAGATTGAGCGTTTTTAAGGCTGTTAACCGCATTTTCACTAAAGAAAACCCGCGCTTTAAAACCTTCCGTAACGTATTCTATGCCGTCGGACATAACTACTTCCTGTCCGCTTGAAAAAGCGTTTGCGCCTATGTATTTGACGGTATCGGGCAAAATCATTAAGTTTACGACGAAGGCTTCGTAAAAGGCTTTTTCATCTATTCTTTCAAGTAAAGAATCTTGCGAAAACAATATTTCGCCTTTAAAATTTATAAACGCGTTTTTGTCTATCGTTTTAACGGTTGCGGGAATTTTTAACGGCATAACGACTTTATCCGTCAGAAAGAGCGAACCCAAAGTTATTACGCCTTCGGGGATCGTTACCGAATAAAACGGTCCTCTTAAATCGGATGCTTCGACTACGGGAAGCCCGTTGATTTTTGCGGGCAAAACTATTTTAACGTTTTCGCCCCTTTCGCCTTCGTAGCCTGTAATTTTAACGTAGTCGCCGTTACTGTCGTAGGTAAAATCATCATAGGTCCCGCTTACGATGATTTTTTGCCACGCGGCAAAAAGTTTAACGTCGGCTTGATTGTTTGCGGGGATAAAAGTTATACTTTTACCGAAACCGTCCTCGTTGTCGTACCAACCCAAAAACTCGTAACCGTCCAAAGTAGGCTCGTTCAAGACGAGTTTTTTCCGACACAAAAACGTCGCGGGGTTATCGTTTTCGGCAAGATCGTATTTCAAATCGTAAGTTATATTATAGGTTCTGTCGTCTCTTTCCCATTTAGCCGAAAGATAAGAAACGGTCATATTGTCGGCGCCGATCCTGTCTATAACGGTTTCGCCTCTGAACCAACCTAAAAATACGTAGCCTTCCTTTCGGCACGTAGGAAGATAAAACGAGGGGTATTCTATCGTAGCGCGGTAAACGTATTTGCCGTTTTCGGCTTTTAAGTTTCCGGTTATATCGGCTTCGTCGATAACGCCGCCCGAAGAATCAAGCGTTATTAAATAGGTTTGCACGTCGAACACCGCGTACAGCGTATCTATATCGGCAACGTTGGAAGCGTCTATTCTCTCGATTTTTTCAGCCGTTTCAGACTTTTCGGTAAACCAGCCCAAAAACTCGTAACCGTACTTATATACGGGAAGAAGGTCGAACTTATCGCCGTAAGTAAATATGTTAGGATTGGTTTTTTCCGTTTCGTAAACGCCGTCGTACTCGTACCTGATAAGATAGGTTTTAGGACGATAAACGGCGTATAGCGAGAGATTGTCATATATACCGTACAAGGTTTCGTAATAGTTGCCTTGCCCGTCTTCGCGGTCGTTCCAACCCAAAAACTCGTAGCCGTTTTTTCGGGCTGCGTTTAACGTAATCATTTCGCCCGACGCTATTTTTGAAGGATTTTCCCCTATTAAACTTCCGCCGCCCAAGTCGTAAGATATTTCAAAGTACTTATCGCTCCGTTGCCATTTCGCGTATAAAACGACGTTTTTCGCGTTCTTTCCTCCGACGGCTGTATATATATTTCCGCCGTCCGCGCCGTCAAACCACCCGATAAAAACGTAACCTTTTTTAATCGGATTGTTTAAAATTTCTTCTTTTTCGCAAGTAACCGTCTGAGCGTTCGGCAAAGGACAAAAACCGCCGGAAAGTTCGTAACGCACGGCGTAAACCACGGTATCCCATTTAGCGTATAAAGTTACGTTTTTATATTCGCAGGATATTTCGGAAACGGCTTCTCCGCTGTAATCGGGCGAAAGGTACCACCCCGTAAAAACGGCGCCGTCCTTTTCGGGCGTCGGTAAATAAACGCTCTTATCTTCGACGGTTATAGCCGTTTTAGGAGAACCGGAAAAAGTTCCTCCGTTAAGCCAGTAATCTATCGGATAATTTTTCGGCGCGTAAACGGCAAAATAGGTTTTATCGGCATCTATTATTTGCGGAAACTCTATCGTTTCGCCGTTTGAGTTCTCCCAACGGACGAATTCGTATCCGTTTTTAACGGACGGCGTAGGAATATAAACGGAATTTTCGCTGATTTCGTAAGAAACCCCGTCAACCGTTACGGTGTGGGTAATTTCGGGCGAGCCTTTTAAATTAAGCGCAGTTATAAAAAGTATCGACATAACGACGCAAATCACCGAAAGCGAAACGGTCGCTATAAACCACGTTTTACGTTTAGCCCGAGTGTAAACTACGGGTTCTATCGTCGGCGTTTTTTCTTCGGTAAAACCGTAATATATCTCTGAAACCGGCGCGTTGAAATGCTCGGATAACTTTATAAGTTCTTCTATAGACGGGCAGGTTACTCCTCTTTCCCAGCGGGAAACGGCGTCGGCGGAAACGAAGATTCGTTCGGCAAGTTCTTTTTGGCTTTCGCCCGCTTTCTGGCGTTTACTCTGAATAGTTTTACCGAGATTTACCGCGTCGAAAGTTCCCGTAAAACTTAATTCCGTTTCCTCGGCTCCCAAAAGTTTTTCAAGCGAAACGCGTAAAGCGACGGACAACTCGCCGAGTTGAGAAATATCGGGTTCTATAAGCCCCCTTTCCCAACGGGATATCGTCTGAATATGTACGAGCAAGATTTCGGACAATTCGCCTTGCGTAAGATTCGCTTCTTTTCTTAATCGTTTAAGCCTGTCGTAAAAAACTTCTCCCATGTCAGTATCCTCACTTTTTTCCTCGCGGATAAAAACCTTCATGCTTTTTCTATTGTAACATTTTGAATAATTATCTGTCAAGGAATTGACTATTTTTGCCCGAATATAACGAAACGAGGCGATCATATCGCCTCGTCGTAATTATTTCGTTTTTATCGAATCGTATCGACTTACGCTTTTTTGCCCGCCTGAACTTTTTTGAGTTTGGCGTATCTCGGCATACCGTTTTCGGTAACGAATTCGTTTTCGCCCTGAATAAGCGGTAAGCAGTAATCGATAAAGTCTTGCGAAACGTAAGTGCCGTCGTTGACGATCCACTCGTCGGGAATTTTCTTTTCGGCGTTCGCGCAACCTTCTAACGGAATGAGTTTATACTCTATTTCGTATTTATCGCCGGGTTTACGGAAGTAGGCTACCATTTTATCGGTTTCTCCCGCAACGGCGGCCTTAACAGCCTCTCTGCCCGCTCTTACCGCTTCATCGACGTCGGTCTTCGACGCAATGTGAGCGGCGCAACGTTGCATTAAACTAAATTCTATAGCGCGGGTTTTAACCCCTAATTTTTCTTTGATTACCGAAGCCAAAACACCGCAAACACCGCCTAACTGAGCGTGACCGAAAAGGTCGGTCGAAGAGGCTTTAAACTCGCCAACGTATCTGCCGTCGGCAAAACGGATACCTTCGGATACCGCAACGATACATTTATTTTCGTTCTTTTCGCATACGGCTTTTACGTCCCGAACGAATTTATCCATATCGAAAGGTTTTTCGGGAAGATAAATAAGATCAACGCCGTTATCGGAAAGTTTTGCAAGCGCGCTTGCCGCGGTAAGCCAGCCGGCGTTTCTTCCCATTATTTCGATTACGCACACAAGCCCCGTATCGTAAACGCGCGCGTCCAAAGCGATTTCGGCGCAAGTCGTGGCGACGTATTTAGCCGCCGAAGCAAACCCCGGGCAATGATCCGTACCCATAAGATCGTTATCAATGGTTTTGGGAACGCCTATAACGTTGCAATCCCAACCGGAAGCCGCCATGAATTTGGATATCTTGTTGCAGGTATCCATGCTGTCGTTACCGCCGTTATAAAAGAAATAACGTATATCGTATTTCTTGAAGACGTTTAAGATTCTTTCGTAATCGGTACTGTCAACCGATGCGTCTTTGAGTTTGTACCTTACCGAACCCAACGCCGACGAAGGAGTATGCGTCAATAATTCGATTTCTTTCGGATCTTCCTTTCCGATGTCGTAAAAATCTTCGTTTAAAATTCCTCTGATGCCGTGCGCCGCGCCGTAAACCGCCGTAATGAATGGGCTTTTAAGCGCTTCCGAGAATACGCCCGCCGCGCTCGAATTGATAACGGAAGTAGGTCCGCCCGATTGTGCGAAAATGCACGCGCCTTTTAAATTCTTCATGATGTCTCCTTTTGCGGGCATATAGCGCGATAATCGACTTATAGCCCTGTTTTTATTTTATTTTATGTGTATTTACGATTATTACGAAGCCAAAATAGCGGCGGCTGTTACAAAGCCAGAATAGCGGCGGCTTCGTAAAGTTTTTCGTCGATGACTCTCGGCATAGAAAGCGCTTCGCCGATATCCATATCGATAATTTTGTTGTCGTGTATTCCGACTACGCGGTTACGCTTTCCGCCCAGGATGCAGTCTATTGCGTGAAGAGCGAATTTTGCCGCAAGCGTTCTGTCCGCCATGGAAGGAGAACCTCCTCTCTGAATATGGCCGAGCGTTACGGTTGTAATCTTCGTCCCTGCTTTTTCCTTTAAGTACGCGGCAATTTCGTCGCGTTTTCCGGCGCCTTCGGCAAAGACTATCATGTTTGAAGTTTTGCCTCTTTCACGACTGCGCTTTAAATTCCGGGCTATTACGTCGAGATCGTACGGGATTTCCGGAACGAGAATATATTCCGCGCCGCCGCCGATGCCTGCGTATAAAGCGATATCCCCGCAACGACGCCCCATGACTTCCACAAGCGAACAACGGTCGTGCGAACTCATAGTATCTCTCAGATTATTGATTGCGGAAAGACAAGTGTTTACCGCCGTATCGAATCCGAGCGTATAATCGGTGTACTGAAGGTCGTTATCGATCGTACCGGGGATACCTATTACGTTTACGTCGTACTTGTCGGATAAATCCTTTCCGCCGTGGAAGGTTCCGTCCCCGCCGATGACTATAAGGGTGGTTATACCGTGTACCCTGAGGTTTTTATACGCCTTTTCCATTCCTTCGGGCGTAGTGAAGTCAACGCTTCTCGCGCTCTTTAAAAAGGTTCCGCCGCGCTGAATTATATCCGAAACCGAACGGGAATTCATGGGAAAAATATCGTCTTTTATAAGCCCCTCGTAACCGCGTTCGACTCCGTAAACTTCAACGTTCTTGTAAATTGCGTATCTTACTACGGCGCGCAAGCACGCATTCATGCCGGGGGCGTCCCCTCCGCTTGTCAAAACAGCAATTTTTTTCATTGTATACCTCTTTATGACGACGATTAACGCCTTTAATCCGTAAAAAAAGCCCTTAATCGTCAAAAAATTAAATTCGTTGTAATTGTAGCAAATATCACGTCGTTTGGCTATCTTTTAAAGGCTTGTTTTCGCATTTTCTCATAAGGAATTTAAATAAATTTAACGTTTTCGCCGTCGATAAAAGTGCAAAGTTCGTGATACAGCCCTTTCGAGTTACGACAGTAACAGTTCGTAAAGAAATTTTGACCGTCGATTTTCAGGTAAACGGGTATGTCGCCGGGGTAGTTCTGCAATACGTCGAGAATATCTTCACGACACTCTTTATCGGCGCCGTTAAGGTAGATGACGAGATATTTTTTTTCTTCCTTAGGCTTTTCTTCGTCTGAACCGTTTTTCGTGAAAGGAGCGGAAAATTCAATCGTATTTTGTGCGATAACGGGCTTATCGGCGGACTTTTCTTCGTCAATCAACTCGATTTTATCGACTACGATATTAGGCTTTTCGCCGTCGCGAAGTTGGAGTTTTCCCCTTACTTCTATAATGGCTTCGTTTTCGAGCCTGTCTTTGTATTTTTCGTAAACTTTGGGAAACATTACCGCTTCTATGGAGCCGTAAACGTCTTCAACCGACACGATAGCCATACTCTGCCCCGTTTTGGTAGTCTTTTTTGAAAAACTTCCTATCATACCGCCCATGGTAACCGGCTCGCCGTCGGTAAGCGACGGGTAGATTTTGTTACCGTCTTCGTCTTCTTCGTAATCGGCAAGTTGCACGCAGGAGAAACTGTACTTTTTAAATTCTTCAATATGTCCTTCGAGGGGATGCCCGGATATATAGACGCCGAGGACTTCTTTTTCGTGTAACAGTTTGGTTTTGTTATCGTATTCTTTGACGTCGGGGTAAGTTACCTGAAGATTCGTCTCTTCCAGAACTGTGCCGAAAAGGCTTATTTGCGAACTATCCCTTTCTTTAGCGATAGCCGTCGCTCTTTCTATAAGCGATTCCGTCACGCAGATAAGTTTGGAACGCTCCGTTTTAAAGCAATCGAAAGCGCCCGCGTAAATAAGGTTTTCGACCATGCGCTTATTAAGCGCCCTTACGTCCACGCGCGACATGAAATTTTCAAACGAAGTAAACGGACCGTTTTTCGTTCTTTCTTCCACAATCGAATCCATCGCGGCGTGTCCTACGTTTTTAATTGCCACAAGCCCTATTCTTACGCACTTGTTTTCGACGGAAAAATATTGTTTGGATTTGTTTATATCGGGCGCGAGTACCTTGATGTTTCTTTCTTTGAGATACATGACGTACTTGGTGATTTCGTCGATGTTGTCTATACGGTTATTTAAAATCGCCGCCAGAAATTCCTGAGGATACAAGGCTTTAAGATAAGCCGTCTGGTACGCCAGAACGGCGTAAGCCGCCGCGTGAGATTTATTGAAGGCGTATTTGGCAAAATCCGCCATTTCGTCGAAAATATCGGCGGCAACGTCCGCGGGCACCCCTCTCGAAAGCGCTCCTTCGATTATTACTTTTCCGTTAGCGTCTTTTTCGCCGTAAATAAATTTCCGGCGCTGACGCTTCATTTCTTCGACGTTCTTTTTGCCCATGGCGCGACGGATAATATCGGCTTGCCCTAACGAATATCCCGCAAGTTTCTGCACGATGGCCATAACCTGTTCCTGATAAATTATGGTGCCGTAAGTAACTTTTAAAATAGACTCTAAAAGCGGGTGTTTGTAAGTCATTTCTTCCGGATGATTTTTGAACCTTACGTATTGAGGTATTGCCTTCATCGGTCCTGGACGGAAAAGCGAGATACCCGCTATAATATCTTCAAGGTTGTTCGGTTTAAGATCGCGCATAAAGCGTTTCATCCCGCCCGATTCGAGTTGGAACACCGCGTCGGTATCGCCCGCCGAAATCAAGTCGAACGCAACTTTTTCGTTATATCCTATTTTTCTGAAATCAATCGTGATTTTGTAATCGTCGTAAATATAGTCTTTGCACTTTTTGACGTCGGTAAGGGTTTTAAGCGCCAAAAAGTCCATTTTCAGCATACCGAGTTGTTCGATTTCTTTCATATCGAACTGCGTGACTATATCTTCGCCGGATCTTGCGAGAGGCACGTTTTCTTTTATGACTTTGTTACAGATAACTACGCCGGCGGCGTGCATGGAAATATTCCTCGGCATGCCCTCTAACTTCATCGCAATATCTATAACGTTGCGAAGACTTTCGTCCGTGTCGTAAATATCTTTTAATTCTTTGGAACCTACGTTGACGTTTTCTTTAAGTTCCAAGCCGAGGCTCTGGGCTATCGTGTTACCGAAATCTATAAGTTTGGTAATTTTATTTACTTCGTTGAAAGGAACGTTGAAAACCCTTGCGACGTCTTTAATCGCCGCCTTGGACGCCATGGTTCCGAAAGTTACTATCTGCGCGACGTTATCTTTACCGTATTTTTCACGGACGTATTCGATAACCTCCTGTCGTCTTTCCGTACAAAAGTCAACGTCGAAATCGGGCATGGACACCCTTTCGCGGTTCAGAAACCTTTCAAAAATCAAATCGTATTGCAAAGGCTCGACGTCGGTTATGCCCATCGAGTAGGCAATAATGCTCGAAACCCCGCTTCCTCTTCCCGCGCCTACCGGGATACCGTGTTCCTTTGCCCAGTTTATGTAGTCCCATACGATAAGGTAGTATTCGAGATACCCCATGTCGCTTATGGTTGAAAGTTCGTAATCGAATCTTTCCCGTATTTCGGGCGTTATTACGTCGTAACGTTCGTGCAGACCTTTTTCCGCTATTCCTTTAAGAAAAACGTACGGCGTCGTACCGTCGGCGGGAACGTAACCGGGCGTCAACGATTTATCTCTTATAGGTTCGCATCTTGCGTTGAGATCGAAAATTTCGCCGCTGCATTTATCGGCTATGACGCGTGTGTTTAAAACGGCTTCGGGGATATCGGGAAACAAACTCGCCATTTCATCTCCGTTTTTAAGATAAAATTCGTCGGTTTCAAAACGCATGTGGTTGGGATCGTCCATCGTGCGTTTGGTGTTTATGCACAGCATAACCTCCTGAATTTTGGCGTCTTCCTTGTTGATGTAATGCGCGTCGTTGGTTACAACAAGCCCGATATCGAGTTCTCTCGCTACTTTTATGAGTAAAGGATTTACCTGTTTTTGTTCTCTTAACCCGTGGTCCTGAAGTTCGATATAATAGTCCTCGCCGAAAATTTCTTTCATCTCTTTGGCGTGACGGTACGCCGCTTCGTAATTACCCGAAAGCAATAACCGCGGAAGTTTTCCCGCAAGACAGGCGGAAAGACAAATCAAACCCTCGCTATGCTCTTTTAAGTGCTTGTAGTCGCTTCTCGGTTTATAATAAAAACCGTCAACGTACGCGTCGGAATCGAGCAAAATAAGATTTTTATATCCTTGTTTGTTTTTGCACAGCAAAATAAGGTGATCGTAATTCCCGTTGCCGTTTCCGCTTCCCTTTTCATACATGTTTTCACACATATACATTTCGCAACCGATAATGGGTTTTATTCCCGCTTTTTTCGCTTCTTCGGCAAAATATAAAGTAGCGTACATGTTTCCGTGATCGGTTATGGCTATGGCGTTCTGACCTGTTTCTTTAAGCCTCGGAAATATTTTTTCCACCTTGCATGCGCCGTCTAAAATGCTGTATTCGGTATGAACGTGTAAATGCACGAAATCTGTCATTTTGCTCTGTCCTTTTTTGGTTTTAGATATTGTTTTTCGGCAAAAAGTCGGGCTATAGGTCGATTTTTGCCATTTAATCCATCAAATTTATTATAATCTCGTTCTGAACGTAAAGGTATTCGTCTTTAATTTTAACGGACGTATCGGTTACGTCCAGATATTTGATTACGGTCGGAAGTTTCGTTTTGAAATCCATATAAAAATCCGTTCCGAAAGCGCTTTTGTATTCCTTGAAGTTTACGCCGTAAGTAGTTCTTAATGCAAGAAAAACGTATTCGAATTTACTTTCTTCGCCTTCTATGTTTTCACTGAAAACTTCGGCGTACTTGTCGTTTAACAGACAGTGCACGTACTCGTCGATGCTTTCGGTATTCGTAAACCGCCTTCCGTTTATAAACGACGAAGCGGATACCCCAAGCCCCATATATTCGCCGCGCTTCCAGTAATTAAGGTTGTGTTTGGACTCGTATCCGGGAATCGCAAAATTCGACACCTCGTAACGGTAAAAACCTTTTTCTTTCAGATACGAAACCGAAAAATCGTAAAAATCGGCAACCGTGTCGCCATCGGGTAAATCGCCGTTAAGGTACTTTGAATACATCGGCGTACCCTCCTCGGGTTTTAAAGCGTAAACGGAAATATGTTTTGCACCGCAAAGCACCGCGAGATCGATCGTCTTTTTTACATTTTCCGACGTTTGTCCGGGAAGCCCTATCATTACGTCGGCGCTGAAATTATAATCTTTCAATATTTCCGCGGCGCGGATAAAATCTTCCGTCGTGTGTACGCGGTTAAGACTTCTTAAAATATCGTCGTCGGCAGTCTGAAGCCCTATACTGAAACGGTTGATTCCCGCTTGCTTGTAAACGCGCAATTTGTTTCGGTCGATCGTACCGGGGTTAACTTCTAAAGTAACCTCGGCATCCGGCGACAGCGTGTAATACTTTTTTAAAAGACGCATGCAACCCAAAATATATTTGGGATCCACGAAAGAAGGGGTTCCTCCTCCGAAATAAATCGTATCGAAAGTTTTATCTTTAACTTCCATACCGCGACTTTTAGCCTCTTTATATAAAAGCCCGAAATAAAGTTCTGCTTTTTGAATTTCCCGAGGATACGAAGCGAAATCGCAATAGGTGCATTTTTGTTTGCAAAACGGAACGTGTATATAAATACCTGCCATAATTCTCTTCTCTTTTTTAGTAAAAAACGCCGTTTTCGGTACTATAGGGGCGTTTTTATTCGCTGTCGATTTTAAGAATAGACATAAACGCTTCCGACGGAATCTCCACCGTGCCGAGTTTACGCATCTTCTTTTTGCCCTCTTTTTGTTTTTCTAAAAGTTTCTTCTTTCTCGTAATGTCTCCGCCGTAACATTTTGCAAGCACGTCTTTACGGAGCGCTTTAACGGTTTCTCTTGCGATAATTTTTCCGCCGATTGCCGCCTGAATGGGTATTTCAAACATCTGGCGCGGAATTACTTCTTTTAACCTTTCCGCGATGGCTCTTCCTCTCGCGTAAGCCTTTTCTTTATGAACGATTATCGCCAAAGCGTCGCAAATATCCCCGTTTAAGTACATATCGAGTTTAACGAGGTCGCTTTTTTCGTACCCTTTAAGTTCGTAATCGAAAGAAGCGTAACCGCGGGTTCTTGACTTTAATCCGTCGAAAAAGTCGAAAATTATTTCGTTTAACGGCAACTTGTATAAAAGCCTGACTCTTTTGGAATCTATATACGTCATGTCGTAAAACACACCGCGCTTTTCCTGACAAAGGTCCATTATAGGGCCGACGTAGTCGGGCGGGGTATAAATATTCGCTTCTATTATAGGTTCTTCCATGTAATCGATTTTATCGGGATCGGGAAGTTTTGACGGGTTTTCCACCATCAGCATGGTGCCGTCGGTTTTGTAAACTTTGTAAGAAACGCTCGGCGCCGTCGTAATTATTTCGAGGTCGAATTCTCTTTCGATTCTTTGCTGAACGATTTCCATGTGTAATAGCCCCAGAAAACCGCATCTGAAACCGAAACCGAGCGCCATCGAATTTTCCGCCTCGAACGTCAGCGAGGCGTCGTTTAATTTCAGTTTGGAGATCGCGTCCTTAAGGTCGTTGAATTTTGAACCGTCCAGCGGATATACGCCCGAAAAAACTACCGGCAGGGCTTCTTTATATCCGGGAAGCGGTTCCTTCGCGGGGTTATTCGCGTCGGTAACGGTGTCGCCTACCCTCGTGTCCTGAATGGTTTTTATACTTGCGGCGATATAGCCTACTTCGCCCGAACAAAGAACCGCTCTCGGCGTGAGATTCGGACTGAAAGTTCCTACTTCGGTAACCTCGAAAACTTTATCCGACTTGAACGTTTTTATTTTAGAACCTACTTTAACCAAACCGTCTTTAATTCTCACGAACAAAATAACGCCCTTGAAGTTATCGTAGTAAGAATCGAAAATGAGAGCCTTCAGCGGCGCTTCGTCGTCGCACACGGGTGCGGGAAGATCGGTTACTATTTTTTCCAGCACTTCTTCGATATTGATGCCGTTTTTTGCCGAAATCAAAGGCGCCCCCGAACAGTCGAGACCGATCGTTTCTTCTATTTCGGCTTTCGTACCTTCTACGTCGGCGGAAGCAAGGTCTATTTTGTTTATGACGGGTAAAATTTCAAGATCGTTGTCGAGCGCGAGATATACGTTGGCGAGCGTTTGGGCTTGTACGCCCTGCGATGCGTCAACTATCAGAATAGCGCCCTCGCACGCCGCCAAAGACCTTGACACTTCGTATGAAAAGTCAACGTGCCCCGGCGTGTCGATAAGATTAAATACGTATTCTTCGCCGTCTTTTGCCGTGTAATACATTCTTACCGGCGTAAGTTTTATGGTTATGCCTCTTTCACGTTCGAGATCCATTGAGTCGAGAAGTTGATTTTCCATATCGCGTACGGAAACTTGCCCCGTCATTTCCAGAAGACGGTCGGCTAAAGTGGATTTTCCGTGGTCGATATGCGCTATAATGCAAAAGTTGCGGATGTTGTTTTTTACGGTTTTTGCCATAATGTCCCTATTATAATTTCTTTGATATAAGTATATAGTATTTCATAAGTTAAATCAAGTTATTAAGAGTGATATTTTACCGAATTTTTATCGACGAATTTTAAGGCGCGTTCCGAATTTCGGTATTATTTAGTTGCAAAGTTTTTTTTAAGGCGTTATAATTTAAAGAGTGTTTAAGTAAAAGGACGTTAATATGAAAACAAGATTACTTTCGACCGATTGGGTTTTGTCCCGCCCCATCGCGCACAGAGGTTTATGGGACGAAAACGCTCCCGAAAACTCTCTTTCGGCTTACAGGAACGCCGTCGAACACGATTATCCTATCGAAATGGATATTCAGATGTCGTCCGACGGGGAACTTTTTTGCTTCCACGACGACAATATGAAGCGTATGACGGGTATGGATAAAGATATCCGCACTCTTACCGCGGCGCAAATTAAAGAACTCGGAATAGGAAACGAGAAAATACCTACCTTCAAAGAGTTTCTGGAAACGGTAAACGGCAAAGTACCCCTTTTGATAGAAATCAAACAACAAATTAACAAAGGCGTGGAAAAACTTACGATTGACGCGCTGAAAGATTATAAAGGCGAATACGTTATTCAGTCTTTCGATCCTTTCGTTATGCTGAAAATAAAAAAACTCGCCCCCGACGTTATCAGAGGTCAACTCGGTTCGAGTAACGATAAAAAAGGTTTGAAATGGTATATCGTCAGAAATCTTTCGTTGAATTTTTTGGTTAAACCCGACTTCATACACTACTGCGTGAACGATTTACCTATAACGAAAAAAGTTACGAACGGACTGCCTTTGATTTGCTGGACTATAAGAAACGAAGAAGATTTGAAAAAGGCGAAAACTTACGCCGTAAATTTCGTATTTGAAAATATAAGAGTATAAAATTATAAAAGAATAATACAAAAAAACCGTCTTTAGATTCGATAATCGACCTATAGGCGGTTTTTTTGTTATCTCTATTCGTTTATTTGCTCAATTTGTTCGTTTAGCGTTTCAAAAAACGCTTTATATAGTTTTTCGTTGAGTTCAAGCATAACGGCGGGGTTTATTTTTAAAATTCCGTCGTAGGTATATAGTCCGTTCGTTTCGTCCTCGACGTCGCTTACCTGAGTATAGCAAATGCCGGAAAGCCCTTGCTTTTTTATCATGTCCAAAACCTCTTTAAGATAAAGATTTTTAAGCGCTTTTTCAAATTGCTTTTGTCCGTTAAACGACTTATAGCCGAACTTTTTATCGGAAAACGCGTGTCCTTTAACGTACAGAGAATACCCGCCGAACTCCGATAAAAACAACACCCTTTTTCCGTCGTTTTTCATTTTGAGTTTTCGGAAATATATATGTTTACTCAAAGTATCGCCTTCGCCGTTATCCTGCCAGCCGCTTGCGTGATCGAACAGTCGGGAGCCGTCCTCGGAGGAAAATCTCCGATAATTTTCCACCGAATCGAACTGCCCCCATCCTTCGTTAAAGGGAGTATAAAGGTAAAGCGAAGTTACGTTTTTAAGTTCGTCCATCATACGCTTTGCTTCGTAAACGTATTGATTTCTCGATTCTTCGTTATCCCTTCCCATCGATTTATAATTTTTGTCGTTAAGCCGTAAATTCAGAAACGGCGCCAGAATAATCCTTAAAAACTTATAGGGCTTGCCCCCGTTTATCATATCCTGAAAAACCGCTATGCCTAAAAGATCGCAATAATGATACCAGAGCGCGGACTCGACTTTAATATGCTTTCTGAGCATGTTAAACCCCATTTTCTTAAGATTTGAAAGTTCGTCGAACATGCTTAAATTAGACTTTGGGGTATAGATACCGCCGTAATAGTAACCTTGATCGAGAAGTCCGCTGAAAAATACGGGCTTATTATTGACGGCAAAATACCATTTATCTTTTATTTTTATTTTGGAAAACTTTCTTATACCGACGTAACTTTCTATTTCGTCGTCGCCGGCGACTATTTTTACGACGTATAGTTCGGGGTGTTCCGGCGACCACTCTTTTAAATTCTTAACGTCGAAAGTTATCTTTCCGTTTACCGAAAAACCGCCCGAAACTTCTTTATTTTCATCGATAATCGACACATAGGCTGACTTTTCGGGATAATTTAGATCGCACGAAACGGTAAGAAGTTTATTATCGTAATCGATATCGAAAGTAAAATCTTTACAATAAAAGTCGGGCGTGCTTTCCAAAAAGCAGGACTTCCAGATACCGCTTATCGCGGTGTACCAGATACCGCCGCGTTTATATTTTTGTTTTCCTCTGCCGTAAACGTCGCTGTCGGCGTTGTCTTTTACCGTAACGTAAAGAACGTTTTGCCCGTCGGTTATATTTGTAAGTTCAACCGTAAAAGCGGTATAGCCGTCCCGATTTTCATATAAAAATTCCCCGTTAAGGTAAACTTTGCACGTCTGATCGCACGCGCCGACGTATAAAAAAACTCTGCCCTTATTAAAACCTTCCGGCAAAGCGAAGGTCTTTTTCAGGTGCAACACTTCGTCGGCTTTAAGTTGTCTTTTTACTCCCGACAAATCGCTTTCGGGACAATACGGCACGATAATTTTTCCGTCGAAACAGGTTTCAAAACTCTCTTTTAAGGAAAACTTGTAATCCCATTCTCCGTTAAGAGTAAAATAACTTTTTCTTCTTTTTTGCGGTCTCGGGTACTCGCTTAAAACGCCTTCGGCGTCGAACTTAGGTTTAAATATCATAACTCACCTTTTTTATTCACTGACATTGTACATCAAACCGGCGCGTTAGTCAACGTCTTTTCCGATTAAAAACTATCCGCGTGAATTTTCCGACGAACGGTTACGTTTTTAAGACTTTTTAATTTTCTTTTTAAGACTTTTTAATTTCTTCTTTTAAGTTTTTCATAAGGTCGCTCCCGCGCGCATTTCCTTAATTTATACGTCGCCAAAAACGCCGTCGCCCCCGTAAAGCGATAATTTTTACACTTTAAAAATTGTGTTGAAATTGCGATTTTTTTTGCGTTTTTTCAAACGCCAAAGGCTTCTCGGGTATATATAAAGCGAAAGAACGGAAGCGACGTAACAAAATCTTCCGCCCAAAAACAAATATTATAAACGAGGTAACCTATATGAAAAAAATCATCGCACTTTTACTCACTTTGGTTATGGCTTTTGCCGTTTGCCTTCCTCTTACCGCCTGCTCGAACGGTGACAAAGAATCTAAGGTTATGACGGTGGAACTTAACCCTCAGGTAGAGTTTCTTCTCGACGCAAACAACAAAGTTATTTCCGTCAACGCGATAAACGACGAAGGTAACTACGTTATCGCCAAAGCCGAATTTATCGGTAAAACAGCCGACGAAGCCGTTAACGCTTTCTTAAAAATATCGGTTGAAGACGGGTTTTTGCTTGAAGGCGAAGTAAACGCCGGTAAAAACAACGTTAAGATTTCGATCTCCGGCGAAGACGCGCAAAAAATTTACGACGAAGTAACCAAAAAAGCAAAGGAATACATCGAAAAACTTCCCGATACGGATATCGACGTTAAATTCAATTTCGGCACGATCACCAAAGAAGATCTCGAAAAATTAGTCGGGGACTGCATGCGTGAACTCGATCCCGAAAACATAAAAGCAAAAACTCAGGCTGAACTTTTGAAACTTTTAGAACAGTCGAGAAAGGAAACCGAAGATCTGTTAAGTCAGGAACTTAAAGATTACTACTACGCGGAACGCGCGCTCGAAATAAGAAAAGCCCAACTCGACGCTTACATCGAAGCGGTAAAGGCGCAAGATACTTTAGGCGTTGTTTCGGCTGCTCTTACGGCTGCACAGCAACAACTGAAAAACGTCCTTGACGCCATTAACCATTACAAAGAAATATATAAAACGAAACTTCTCGATAAAACGAGCGAATACTACGTAAAGATGCAGGAAGTCATCGCCGCTAAAAAAGAACTTTTAGAAGCAAGACTTCAAGGCGCAACCGAAGAAACTTTACAGGCTTTGGATACCGCTTATCAGTCGGCTATGCAACTTTTAAAATCAGCCAAAGAATTTGCAAAGGCGTCTATCGATACCGCAAACGAAGCGTTTGAATCTACTTTGACTATCGCTAAAGCCGCTATCGATACGATTGTAAAATCTCTTAATATAACCGTTAAGGATCTTCAAAAAACCATCGATAAAGCAATCGAGGAAACCAAAAAGAACTTTGAAGACGCTTTCAATAAAGAAAATCTTATTTACATCAACAACAATTACTGGACGGCGCTGACGCCTTCAAACGAAAAAACCGAAGGCTAAACTTCATCTTTCTCCCGTATAATATTTGCCCCGCTTTAAAAAATTAAAGCGGGGCTTTTATTGCGTTAATATGGCGATAATCGGCTTATAGCGTGGTTTTTACGCTATACTGTTTCAGTTTTTTGCCGTCCGTAAAGGCTTTACTTCGACGCGACCGAGTTCTATATATTCTAAATTAACCGGATCGTCGTTTTGAAAAACGATACCGACGTAATCGGCTTTGGGAACGTGGCGCGCGTCCGCAATGCTTACGGTAAACGCTTTGTTTAAAAGGATATTTTGAGTTGTTTTGCGGATTTTTGTTAAACAAATACCTGTTTTGGCGTCATCCGTTATCCCTCTCAAGTCGGCGTGCATGGCGTCGGGGTTTTGGTTTTCGTCATAAGTTGCGATAATCAGAACCGGCAAAAGAATAAAGCCACGTTTAAGAACCGAAATTTTTTTCTCGTAAAATTTAAACGACTTCTTATTTTTAAACAACTTTTTATTTTTGTGCTTGCATTTTATAACTATCCGATCAAAAAGACAAGCGCAAGCGTCCGTTTTTTTGTAAAAATTTTTATTATCTGCTTAAAGTGTACTATAAACGCAAACAAGTGTTTGCAAATTTAAAATTACTGTGTTATAATATGTATGTTTTATATAAAAAACTGCGTGAACGCGCGCGTACGCGACGTTTCGCGCTCGACTAATAAACGATTACGAGACGTAAATATGAAAAATTTCAGAAAATTTCTTATCTTAATATTTGCGCTTACGGCGCTATGCTCTTTATGTTTTGCTTTATCTTCCTGCAAAAACGGTTCTCTTGCCAAAAAACTCGAAATGCCTCTTAACGTAAGAATCGAAATAAATCACAGGAGAAGCGGAACGGAATACATGCTTTATTGGGACGCCGTTTCAGGCGCCGAAAAATATTCGATAACCGTTAACGGAAAAAAGGCGGAATCAAAAACGCCCTCCGTCAACGCAACCGAACTTATGACCGAAGGCACTTATTCGAGAGTTTACGTTAAAGCAGTCGGAAACGGTTTTACCACGAGGGACTCCGATGAAAACAAGCCCGTACTGTTTGCCGAAAAGGTTTCGGACGTTTTGGTTTTTCAACTTTCCGAAGACGAAACCCATTACTCGGTTTCGAGTTACGCCATGGATAAAGAGTCGCTTGTAGGAAAAATCGTAATGCCCGATTTTTATAACGGGCTTCCCGTAGAAGAAATTGCCGCAAACGCCTTTTTCACAAACGCCGGCGGAGTAGTCAACCCTTCGACGGGCGTCGGTTGCAATAACGTTACCACGAGTTTCAGATTCCCCAAATACCTTAAAAAGATCGGCGATTTTGCTTTTTCATACTGTACGGTTATAAGAGATATTCAACTTCCCGAAACGGTTACCGAAATAGGAAACGCGGCTTTTTATACGTGTACGAGGCTTCAGAACATAAATCTTCGGAACGTAACTTCGATAGGCACTCAGGCTTTCGACGGATGTCAATCTCTTACAAAGGTCGAACTTTCTTCTGATCTTAGATATTTCGGTTTAAACGCGTTCGACAAAACGCCGATGGTTACCAATGCGGTTGACGACGTCATCGTTATGGGAAACCTTTTATACTCTGCTAAAAACAAAGAAATAACCGAATACACAGTACCTGAAACGGTAACTAAATTTGCAAGCGGGGCTTTTTATAATTGTACTAAACTAAAAACCCTCGATTATACCCACGACGTAGAATTTTTGGGCGAAGGAATTTTCTACGGTTGCGCGGCGCTCGAAGCGGTAAAAATTTCGGAAGGAACTAAAATCCTGAGCGATTATACCTTTTATAAATGCGCAGCGATTACCGAAATCAAAATACCGGAAACCGTTGAAAAAATCGGCAAAGGAACTTTCTCGTATTGCTCGGGCTTAGAAACCGTAGTTATCCCGGAAGGCGTAACGACTATAGGAGAAAGCGCTTTCTCATATTGTTCAAAACTGACGGAAATAACCCTTCCCGACAGCGTTACTTCGATAGGTTCGATGAGTTTTATGGAAAACAAAGCGTTAACTTCCGTAAAATTATCCTCTAAACTGACAAAAATCGCTTCACTTACTTTCTTTTACTGCCAAAATCTCGTTTCCGTCGTTATTCCGGAAGGCGTAACCGAAATAGAATACGCCGCTTTCGCGCAATGCTATAAATTAAACTACGTCGTACTTCCGAAATCCTTGAAAAAGTTAAACCATTCTTTCGTCGCATACTCAGCGGGATGCAAGTCGATTTTCTTAAATTGTTCGCCCGAGGAATACGAAGCGATAGAAGAAATCGAAGTTGACCCGAACGGCAACGTAATAGATACTAAACTTAAAGAAGTTTACACAAAAGCAAAGCGCTACTTTTATTCGGAAAATTCAACCGAAAGTTACCTTTCATGGCGATACGTTGACGGTGTGCCTACGCCTTGGAACGAAGCGTAACGGTATTAAAACGAAGCGTAACGGTATTAAATTTAAGTCGATAACGGGCTTATAGCCCTATAAACAAAAGCCTCTCGCGCTTATCGGCGAGAGGTTTTTTTTGTAAATAATCGTCTCTTTACGCGACGATTATTTTTTTGCGTGGTTTTTTAAAACCGCTTTATTCCCTGACTTCGTTTTCGATTTTTTGAGCGGATATTTCGGCGCCGTGTTTACATAAAAGCGAAATTATAATAAACGCTATGCCCGTAAAAAAGTTTGAAGCGTTGTCGATATCGTATTCGCCGACGTTAGCGTTCACCGCTTTTATCACTCCGTAAACGATGCTTGCAATTATAGCGGTGCCTAAAGATACCGCCGCCGTAATAATGCCGAGACGCATCATTTCTTTCGCGCCGTCGAAAGTAAACGGGCTTCCCGCTTCGAGTTCGTTTTTAAAATATATTTCGGCAAATTTCGCTATCGCTATCTCGCCTGCGCATATTACGGCACTGCAAGCCATAACGGCGTAAAAAGTTTCCGTCGTCATACCCGTACTTTGATAAACAAGTTCGGATAAATTTTGCCCCGACGCCTTTACCAGGGCTTCGCCGAGGCTTAAACCGATTACTCCGATAAAGCATCCCGCGACGCCTATTATAGAGCAAACGAATACTATCGTACATAAAATACGCGCGATTTTTGCTAACGTTTGAATCGTTTTAAGTGTTTTACTCATTTTTATCTCCTGAAACCATATTAAAAACGCGAGCCAACGTCGCGTTTTTTGATTTTTTTGCGGTAATTCAATTATAAATTTTGTTAGGGATTCCATTCGTCATCTACTTCTTACCGAAAAGGCGACTTTTCAGCCCTTTTCCGTGACCGCTCGGTCGCAGTACGACTATGCGGCATCCCTTACGCTCACGAAAAATCATCTAAAAATACGCTCTTTTCGGTGCGAAGCATTTTTGCGGCGAAGAAATCGCCTCTTTAGGTTAAAGTTTTTGCAAGGCAAACGACCGAAAGCGTACTATGGTACGGTGATGGGAGTTTAACACAGCAAAAACCGATTTATTCCCGCAAAAATAATTAGTGATAATGATTGGAATCCCTATATAAGTTGTTTTATTCTTTCCGTTTCGGATAAAGCGTCGTATTCGCTGTTACCCGACGGCGTAAAGTTAAGCCTGAAAGTCGCCACGCAGTTTAATCGCTTCATCGAATAAACTATTCTGTACTTTTTGACGCCGGCTTCCACCAGCGCCTCCAGAGCGCCGAGGCAATCCTCAACGTAATTGTATTTAGGCGCTTCTCTTCTTTTCGCGTCAAGGCAAACCACGTCGCAAGTGCCGAAAACCGGTTCGTCGGGCCGTTTAGAAGCAATTTTTTGAAGATTGTTATACATTTCTTCCTTCGTGGCACCATCTTTCGGGACTTCTATATTTACCGAAACGGCAACAATGTCGCTCACTTTCACTTCTTCTTTCTGATTGAATTTTACCTTCTGCCCGTCGATTTCGATAACCGGACCGGGTTTTACGGGATTGCCCGTTATAACCGAAGGAATCAGAACGGCAAAAATCAGTATAAAGAAAATACAGAACATACCGAGCGTCGATATCATTTGATTTCCCGATAAAAAGCACGCCGCTCCCGCGCCGCCGAAAATAACTATAAGCAAACTGTAAAGAACGAGATACTTGACTCTTTTAGCTTTGTTAAACGCAACGTTCGGATAAAACTGTTTCATAAAAGGTCGCCTTTAAGTAAAATTTCTTGATTGACGTCGTCAAAACAACGTTCTTAAATTATAAAATAAAAAGAAGCCTATGTCAATCGTTTTTATAAAGTTTTCGGTTGATACTTTTCCGTTTTATCTATATAAGCGGCGCAATGACGGAGTAAACCTTACCCATAAGTTTTCCTTGTCTCTTTTTTGGTTTTAAAATCTTTGCGTTGCGCATTAAACCGTCAAAATTATTTAAAAGCGGGGCTATAAGCCCGTTATCGACGGTTAAAAGCATAGTTTCGGTTGCGTAACCCGAACGAAGATCAAAATTGTTCGAGCCTATAACCGCAAAATATCCGTCGATTATAATCATTTTGGAATGAAGAAATTCACCGTCTTCGTAAAATACGTTAACCCCAAGAGATTGTAGCGTTCGGGCGTAATACTCGGTTACGGGATCCGCTTTGGACGGAAAAACCGGCGACGGAATTATCAAGGTAATTTTTACGCCGCGCGACAGTTTTCTTATAATTGCCTTTTTTAGTTCGGCGTCAAACGACAGATACGGCGTAACTATTTTTATTTCGCTTTCGGCTTTTAAAATAAAATCGACGTACAAATCGTCTTTTTTTATATCGCCTTCGGAAAGCAACGGAAAACACGTTTCGGTTTTCTTTTCCGCGATAAGCGGCGCGTTAAAAAGCGAACGGTACTCGTTGTAAATTTCGCTCACGTTTCCCTTTATCTTAACCGAACAGTTGACGTCTTTAAAAATCGACTTGTCGTCGATATTAGCGGAAGAAAGATAGACTGTTTTTTTATCTATAATAACGGTCTTCGCGTGAGTTCTTCGATTATCCCCGATGCCCAAAAATAAAAACGGCTTGTTTTTTATTATAACGCCGAGTCCCGCTTTTTTAAGCGTTTTTATAGTTTCGCTTTTCAGAATGTTTCCCGAGCCGAAGTAGTCAACGCCTATCGTAACTTTAACTCCTTTATATAAAAGCGGAAACAACTCGTTAAAAAGTAGCGTCGAGGCTTTGCCGAAAGTAAAAATATAGGAAAAAATAAGGACTTCTTCTTTTGCTCTTTGCAATTCGGAAATTAAATCCGAAAAATACTCTTTTCCTTCCGAAAAGTAAGTTACCGCTTCCTTTCCTTCCTTAATAAATTGCCGTTTATCGGTCCATAGACGGACTTTTGGGGAATCCGAAGCATTACGGCGTTTTCGCTTTAACATTAAAAGAATGTTTATAACGATACCCGCGTAAGGAATTGAAACAAGCAAAAACAACCTGAAAGCGCATTTTTCGGGCGTAGGCGCAAATATTACCGTTAATACTGCCGTAGTTACGGTAAAAGCGACGTATCCCCAAAATCCGCTCTGGGTGACGTCTTTTAACACGATAAGCCCGACGCTCAAAATCGAAATAACAAAAACGCTGAATAAAGCGCACGAAAAATATCTCAGATTTCTTTCTGTTTTTATCGTCATTTACCCACCCTTATAACTCCGTCAACCTTTTTATATTCGTCTTTCCTTAAAAACACTCTCGTCGTTTCGTCGTTTTCCGTGATTATAAGGTACCCTTTACTTTCAAAGCCTTTTTTGGGGAACACCTCTACTTCGCTTTTTCCCGTCGCAAGAGAGTCCGTTTCCACGGTGGTTACGGTCGGCTCGTATATTTTGGTTACGACGGATTCTCTTTCGATTTTTCTCGTCTGACGTTTTCCGTACACGGCAAACTCTATTTTGCTTCCGTTTATTTTACCGACGATAAAGACAGGCGCGCCCGTCGTGTTTTTTATTTTTAAATCGGCATAACCGTAACTTACCATTGCGTCGAAAGATTTTTCCACGTAACTTACCGCAAGAGTGTGCCTGTGATGCTCGGTAACGGTTAAATCGGCTAAAAGCGCGGCGTTATATAAAGTAGTGGAAACCTGACAAACTCCGCCGCCTATGCCGTCAACGAACTTACCTCCGACGATGACTTTCGCGCTTTTATAACCTTTTTCCTCCGTTCTTTTGCCGACCGTGTCGTTAAAAGAAAATACTTCGTCGGGATACACGGTAACTTCGCTTACGCTTTTAGCGGCAACCGCAACGTTTTTTAGTCTTTCGCATGAACCGTAAATAATAGTCGAAAATTTCGCTCTTAACTTGTCGTAACCGATGAGATCGCGTACTTCGTAATCGGGTTTTACTGAATTAAATTTTGCCTTAACACAGCCCCCTCCCGCCAGAACGCAGGCGGTTACGTCATTAAAAAGTTTTTCTTCGTCGATTTTTTTGCCTTGTTTTGCCTCGGCGATTTTTATTTTTCCGTCTTCAATATAAAATTTAGCGTTCGTAGGGTTTACGTAACTTTCTTTTGCGACAAAATCAACGATTTTTTTAACGTCGAAAAAACTTTCGCCGAAAACCGTGTAAAAAGGCTCGTCAAAACAAAAGATTTTTCCCGCCGCCTCAACCTTTACGACGGCTTTGGCTTTTACGTACTTGACGGAAATAAATATTTGCGATAAACAAACAACCGCCACGAATACGCACGCGACTTTTTTTATCATGTAAATATTCTTCGTCGTTAAAAAATAATTATACCGATCGTCTTTTTTCAAACGCAAAAAAAACCGAATAAACCGGACGTACGGTTTATTCGGATAGCGTTATGCTCTGATAGCGTTAAATCTGCTAAAATGATATTCAGCCGTTTGGAGCAGCATTTGATCTATTCGGTTAGCATTCGGTCTGCTCTGATAGCGTTAGGTTTTCTCTGATAGCGTTAGGTTTTCTCTGATAGCGTTAGAAAAAGCGTGCGCCGACTCGTCAAAGTTCTATCAATTCGGTTTTATCTTTCACTTTTAACCGTAGCACCTGCTTGTCTTTGGCGGAGCGTGTCGCGTTTTTTCCGCAAAAAGCGCAAGCGTGGCGATCGATGCTTTTCCATCTTGCCGTCGGCATATTGAGTGAAAATAAATCTGATGATTTCTGCATCTTCTTCGTAAACAACGACTTTTTTAACAGGTTTAGCGTTATCGGCTGCTTGCTCTATTTCAAGACGATACCCGAAAGGCACTTTTCCGCCGCAAAACATTCCGTTGGCAATACTTGTATCGATGCCGTCGCGGATTCGCTTGGAAAGACGCTTACTGTATTTTTTCGGCAAACGTACTATCGGGAAATGTCGGAACGGTCAAGGAATAAGTAGAAAATGTTGCCGTATAGGTCGATTAACTGATGTTTTGTGTAATATTTCTACCCTTGACGAAGCCGACTTTTTTCGTTTGCCTTACACCGAAAAATAAAATCGAAAATTATAGTTCCAGACTATTCGGGTCTAACAAAAACTCTTTTACCCCGATAATCAAATAACCTTTTTCGTTGCGGCGCGGTTTCATGCTTTTGCCGACAACGATTATTTTTTTGAAGGAATCGTTGGTTTTATCAAACGATTTGGTTTCTTGTTTCATTTTATCTTCATTCGGGATATCGTACGCCGATTGAATATAGTACCGTTTATTGCCTTGATTTGCAACAAAGTCAATTTCAAGTTGTCGTCTTTCCGACGAACCGTCAATGTTTTCTCGCGTATCCACAACGCCGACGTCAACGTTATAGCCGCGATAACGAAGTTCGTTGTAAATTATGTTTTCCATCAGATGCGTTTCTTCTATCTGTCTGAAATCGAGTCTTGCATTACGCAAGCCGACGTCCTCAAAATATATTTTGTATGGCGTACTGATATATTTTTTGCCCTTTACGTCGTATCTGTTTACTTTTGAAAGCATAAACGCCTGTTGCATATAGGTAATATAGTGATCGATAGTAAGCGCGCTTAGCGACGAATTTTTAACGCTTTTGAAAGTGTTTGCAAGTTTCGTCGGATTAGTCAAAGAAGAAATCCCCGATGCGATGATATCAAGCAATTCGCCGATATTTTCATCAGAGTTTAGATTATGCCGTTCGACTATATCTTTAAGGTAAACGTTCTTTAGTTGCGTTTTAAGATAACTCGATTTCTGTTCCGGAGTTTTCATTAAAGCAACCGCAGGCAAGCCGCCGTAAACCATATAATCGTCGAAAGCATAATCGAGCCCTTCTTCGTAATTTGCATAAAACTCCGAAAAAGACAACGGTAAAACATGTATTTCGTCACCTCTGCCGGCAAACTCGGTCAATACATCGCTTGACAAAAATTTTGAGTTACTGCCGGTTACATACACGTCCATATTTTTTTTGCGTAAATATCCGTTCAGAACAGCCTCGAAACAATCAAGATTTTGCACCTCATCGAGTAGAAGGTAATACATATCGTTGTCGGTCATTCTTTGCGAAACGTATGCCATAAATTTCTTCGGATCTACTTTCTTTTTATTGGAAACAAGTTCCTGTAAATCTTCTCCGATAAGCAATAAATCTTCCGCCGAATCAAAAGCAAACTTAATGATATGGTTCTCGTTTACGCCGTCTTCTTTCAATTTTTCATAAAAGATATCATTCATAAGGTAAGATTTTCCGCATCTTCTGATGCCGGTGATAACTTTTACAAAACCGTTATGACGTCTTATTTGAAGCATTTCCAGGTATTTATCTCTTTTTATCTCCATTTCAGACACCTCAATTTAGTTTATTTGGTATATCTACCATTTTTATTAAGTGTATTGTAACATATTATTTTTGAAAATGCAAGTCGTAATACGCTTACTCACTTAATATTTTTGGTAAATAGCCCGAAATTATTAAGTATAGTGTCGAATAGCATTTCATTCAGCCGTTTGGAATAGCATTTGATCTATTCGGTTAGCATTCGGTCTGCTTTGATAGCGTTAGGTTTTCTCTGATAGCGTTAGAAAAAGCGTGCGCCGACTCGTCAAAGTTCTATCAATTCGGTTTAATCTTTCACTTTTAACCGTAGCACCTGCTTGTCTTTGACGAGGCGTGTCTCGTTTTCCGTAAAAAGCGCAAGCGTGGCGCTCGATGCTTTTTCGGTTGTCGTTGATGAAATCAAAACTTAAATCTGACGCCGAAAAAATCTCTTGAAAAGAAAAAAGCGAACTCCGTTTTTATATCAGAGTTCGTTTTTTTATCTGTGGTGGAGCTGGAGAGAGTCGAACTCTCGTCTTGCAAAAAAACCGAATAACTTTCTACATACTTATTCTTACGTTAATCTCTTGCGTTAAAGGCGGTAAGACTCCCCTTTATTGCCGTATATTGCTAAATTCCGCTTTTGTGCCGCAATCGAAACAAAAAAGCAGTACGCCGCCTTGAATCATGCCTTGTACGGGACCGACGGCGCTTCCCGCAAAGACAGGCGCTATAATTAAGCAGCCAGTGCTAATTGATTATTATCAGCATTTAATTTTAAAAGATTTTCCGTTTTAACGAAGACGAGCCTTCGGTATGCTTATGCTATCCCTTTTTTCTACAGTCGAATCCGGTACAGCCCCGTAAAAAGGCAAAAGCCTTTTTTAGCGATATTATCTAAATGCGTTTTTCTGTTTTTTACGCAAAAATGCCCCTATAAGCCCGTTATCGGCGTTTTTTAAAAACCGCGACAGGGCTTAAAAAAACATCAATAACTTAGTTTTCTGAAACTTCCGTCCTTTTTGTGTATCATAATACTGCCTTCCCGGTTATCCGCAACCTTTTTGGCGTAATCGATGGCTTCTTGCTGTGTTTTAAAAAGTTTCAACGCTTTTTCGGCGCCTTCGGCTTTTACCTGCCAGAGCCCGTCGTCGTTTCTTTGCGCGACGTGATATTTCTTCGGCGTCGGCTTTTTGACTACCTGAGCGGATTTTTGCGGAGCGGAAGTCGTTTTAACCGTCGCGCTCTTTTCCAAACCTTTTACGTCGGACTTAGCCGTTTCGGCCTTGACGGGTTTTGTTTGGGGCGTTTGCTTCGTCGTAGCGACTCTTTTTTCGCTTTTAACCTGTGACGCGCTCTTTTCCTTGCCGGTAACGGGTTTTTCATCGGGTTTTTTCGTTGCCATGATTGTATCTCCTTATAATTTAATAACGTTAAAAAAGTAATGCTTCAACCGTAATTTTTCATCTCGCGCGCGGCGGCTCTTTCAATGTCGCGGTTTTTAACGGCTTCCTTTTTATCGTAGGTATGTTTACCTTTGCAAAGACCTATTTCTACTTTTATAAGCGAGCCGGACAAATAGACCTTCAGCGGAACTACCGTATAGCCTTTTTCCTGAACTTTTTGGCAGAGTTTAGAGATTTCCCGTTTGTGTAAAAGAAGCCTTCTGTCGCGTTTGGATTCCTTTATATTATACGCGCTTGCCATCTTGTAAACGGCGATATGCATATTTTTGATAAACACGCTGCCTTTATAAAACGAGCAGTAACTGTCTTTTAACGAAACGTTTCCTTGCCTTACGGACTTAACTTCTCCGCCGTCAAGCGAAATACCCGCTTCGTAAACGTCCTCGATAAAATACTCGAATCCGGCGCTCCTGTTTTCGGTAATGACTTTCATATTTAAATTTTACCATATTTTTTTTTATTTTGCAAGTCTGCGAGCAAAAATGCGGGCATAAACTGCGCTTTTCTGTCGGAAATATCCGCCCCGACAACTACTACGTCCATTTTATCCCCGAGTTTATATTTTGTCTTTTTGCCGACAAGGCTTAAAGATTCCGCGTCGTATTCGTAAAATCCGGGCAAAAGTTCGATAGGAACAAACCCTTCGCAGGTATTTTCAAGTTCCACGTATAAACCTTTTTGACTTACTCCGCTTATGACGCCTTTAAATTCGCAATCGATATAGTTTTCGAGATATTTGACTTTATAAAGGTCATCGACGGCGCGTTCCGCCTCGTCGGCGATACGTTCTCTTTCAGTGCATCTATACGCCGCCTCAGTTAAAAAGTCTTGATATAAGTCGGTTATCGAGCCTATTTCGCCGTTTAACGTCGCTTTCAAAACTCTGTGGACAAGCAAATCCGGATACCTTCTTATAGGCGAAGTAAAGTGACAATAACACTTCGACGCCAACCCGAAATGCCCTACGTTTTCCGTCGAATAAACGGCTTTTTTCATGGAACGAAGCATTGCCCTGTTGACCACGGCGAATTTATCGGAGCCTTCGACCTTTTTCAAAACGTTCTGATAATCAGACGGATATAATTCGTCTTTTCGCCACGAAACGTTTATACCGAGCGCCTTCAAAAACTGTTTGAACGCAAGCATTTTTTCCTTTTCGGGACGAGCATGCACACGGTAAACGCACGGAAGCGACATATAGTACAGATATTCCGCAACGAGTTCGTTGGCGGTAATCATAAACTGCTCGATGATTTTCGTAGCGTCGGTCGCTTTATGAATTTGAACGGTTATTTTTTCTCCGTCAAAGTACACGTCGCCTTCCTTGACGGAAAGGTCGATATATCCTTCCTTTTGTCTTTTCGTTTCCAGAATATTTTTCAGTTCAAGCATATTTTTCAGTGTCGGCGCGACGTTTTCATAAGCCTTATATAACGCTTCGTCGCCGTCCAAAATACGCTGAACCTTGTCGTAAGTCAGCCTATAGGTCGATTTTATGTAACTTTCGTAAAATTCTCTTTGTACAACGTTGCCGTCGCGGTCGATTTCGGCAAACACGGAAACGGTTAAACGTACGTTGTTTTCCGAAAGCGAACAAATACCGTTTGAAAGTTCAAACGGAAGCATCGGAACGACTCTGTCGGGAAAATAAGCGCTCGTTCCTCGTTTGTAGGCTTCGTTGTCGATTGCGGATCCTATCGTAACGTATTCGGAAACGTCGGCAATATGGACGCCCAGATAATAATTTCCGTTATCGGTTATTTCTAAAGATACGGCGTCGTCAAAATCTTTAGCGGTGTCGCCGTCAATCGTAAATATAAGTTTGTTTGTAAGGTTAAGCCTGCCTATAAGCCTGTTATCGGCAACTTTTTGTTCGGATGACGCTGCTTCTTTTTTAACAGATTCGCTAAAACCGTCGTAAAAGCCGCCGCTTAACAAGATTGCGTTTTCTTCTGCGGACAGTTCGAATTGTCTGCCTAAGACGGCTTCTATTCTTCCCTGCGGGCAAGCCTTTTTAGGAAAATCGATAATTTCGACGAAAACTTTATCTCCTGTATTGGGCGCGTAACCGTTTAAGTCGGTAATCAGTATATCCGAAAGATATCTTTCCTCATCAGGACGCAAATAGGAAAATGCGCCTTCGGTAAAATAAGTGCCGGCAAGCCTCGTTATGGTATGACCTATAATTTTAAGAACTATCGCGGAATCTTTTTTACCTGTTTTTCCGTTTATCACCGCGCATTCTGCTTTGTCGCCGTGCAAAGCGTAGCCCATATTCTCCCGTGAAACGTAATAATCACCGTTATCGGTACACAAAAAGCCGAATCCTTTTTCGTTTGCGCGGATAATTCCCTCTACGATTTCGGCTTTTTCGCGTTCGCTCGGATTTTTTAGTTTTTCCGATTTTGAAAGTTTATAGACTCCTCGGTCGTAATATACGACGTTTGCTTTTTTCAAGTTGTTCAGAACGCTGCGCAAAAGGCGGAGATCGCTTTCGGTAACCGCGCCCACGGACTTACCGAGTTCAAAAAAACTTACGTCTTTTAACTCTCCCGATCTGAATTTTTTCGCTATACGCGATTCAAGTGACATATTTATCCCTTTTCGCCGATGAAAACGGCGCAATATTTATTATTATATCGATAACAGGTACCGTATAATAGTCGTTACCTGAATACGACTGCGTAAATCGGCGGTAAATCGCCGCCGAGAAAAAAATAAAAACGGCCACCGTAAAAGCAGCCGTTATAAATCTTCGCGTTGATTATAAAATAACACCGTTGAGTTGAATTACAAAGAAACCGATCATAAACACAGCCATAATAGCAATGCTTATGTAGGTAAGTTTTTTAAGTTTACTTTCAAGGGTTTTGCCCTTGTCTTTGTTATAAAACGTTTCGGCGTTTGATCCGAGCGCGCTGATACCGTTGGAGTTACCGGGTTGAATAAGCACGACGATTGTCACGAAAATTGCGCATAAAAGCGCGCCGACTATAAAGCCGATGGAAAGACCTTTATATAAATCATACTTCGTAATTTCAACTGCCAATAAATTTGCCGTCATAAAATATATCTCCGTTCGTATTTTTCAGAATGCTGTTTTCAAAATGCTATAAGATTATAACACACTATTAAGGTTTTTACAAGCATTTTGAGCAAGAAAAACCCACATTTTACGCGCAACGAATCAAATTTAGCGTTATTTATTCGTTGATAAGGGATTTTCCCGTCATTTCTTCGGGAACGGTTTCGCCCATTACTTCCAGAAGCGTGGGCGCGATATCCGCTAAAACCCCGCCCGAACGTAAAGTTTTACCTATATATTTATCCGAAACCAAAATAAACGGCACGGGGTTGGTGGTATGCGCGGTAAAAGGCTCTCCGTCGTCCGCTATCATCATATCCGCGTTGCCGTGATCCGCCGTAACGAGAGTGGCTCCGCCTTTTGCTTTTACGGCGTCAACCACCTTCTGAACGCAATTTTCAACCGTGTTAACCGCATCGACCGCAGCCTGCAAAACGCCGGTATGACCTACCATGTCGCAATTTGCGAAGTTAAGAATTATTACGTCAAACTTGTCGGAATCGATTTCTTCCAAAACCTTCGCGGTAACTTCGTTTGCGCTCATATCGGGCTTTAAGTCGTAAGTGGCAACTTTTGGGGAAGGAATAAGATCCCTGTATTCGTTTTTATTCGGGGCTTCCACTCCTCCGTTGAAAAAGAAAGTTACGTGCGCGTACTTTTCGGTTTCGGCTATTCTCAATTGAGTATAACCTTTCTTTGAAAGATATTCGCCGAGGGTGTTCGTGAGGACAACCGGCTTAAACGCTATACGAACGTTTGTAAAAGTTGCGTCGTAACGGGTAAAGCATACGTAGTAAGGATTCAAAAAGCCCGTTTTTCTGTTGAAAGAGTCAAAATCCTTTTCGCTGAACGCGCGCGTTAGTTCTCTCGCGCGATCGGGACGGAAATTGAAAAATACTATGGAATCCCCTTCTTTGATAAGACCTATCGGCTCTCCGTTTTTATAAACGTTGGTAGGCAAAACGAATTCGTCGGTAACGCCGTCACGATAACTTTGTTCGACCGCTTCGTACGCGTTTTCGGTTTTTATACCGCTGCCGACGGTCAGACTGTCGTAAGCCTTTTCAACCCTGTCCCAACGGTTGTCTCGGTCCATTGCGTAATATCTTCCCGCAACGGACGAGATAACGCCGACGCCTTCTTCATTAAGAACCTTTTGAAGATCGCGTATAAAACCGGCGCCCGAAGTAGGCGAAACGTCCCTTCCGTCAAGGAAGCAGTGAATATACAGTTCTTTAACGCCTTTCATTTTCGCAAGTTTAATAAGCGCGTATAAATGGGTATTGTGACTGTGAACGCCGCCGTCGGATAAAAGCCCGTAATAATGTAAAGCCTTTCCGTTTTTAACGGCGTTATCTACCGCGCCTGAAAGTTCTTCGTTTTTATAAAAATCACCGTCGTCGATGGCTTTTGTGATTCTCGTAAGTTCCTGATAAACGATTCTGCCCGCGCCCATATTAAGATGCCCGACTTCACTGTTTCCCATCTGACCGTCGGGAAGCCCTACTGACAATCCGCTTGCGCCGAGTAAAGTTGAAGGATATTTATTAAAAAGTCGGTCTATAGTACCGTTATTTGCTATTTTGATTGCGTTGCCGACGCTACTATGTCTTATTCCGTAGCCATCCATAATCACCAGACAAACAGGTCTTTGCTTCATATATAACACCTCTTTGAGTATGGGCGGAAATAAAAAAACCGTCCCGCTCGTTTAAAATTTTATTTTCGACTATATTATATACCTTTTATTTTAATTAAGTAAACAGATTTTACCCACTTTTTTAAAGAATATGAAATCATCTTCGGTTTTGTTTTTACAAAAAGAACGGCGAAAGCCGTTCCTCTTTTATAGTATAGTCGTCTTTTTTAGTAACGCTTTAAACAGGCAATTTTACGATAAATTTCGCGCCGCCGCCGTCGCCGTCGAAAACTTCGGCAGTTCCGTTCTGAGTTGCAAGTATCCTCTTTACAAGAGTAAGACCTAAACCGTTACCCTGACTGAAATGAGAATCGTCCGCCTGATAGAATTTATCGAATACGTGCTTTTTCGCTTCGTCTGAAATCCCCGGACCGCAGTCTTTTACGATAAATACGGCAAGCCCGTTTTCTTTTTTAAGTTCGAGCGTAACAACGCCGCGCGGCGGACTGAATTTTATGGCGTTGTCAAGAAGATTTACCCAGACTCTGAACAGAAGACTTTCGTTGCCGAAAAAATAAATTTCGTCGAGTTCGGCGTCGAAATCAAGATTTTTTTGTTCCCACTTGTTTTCGAGAAACACTACCGCCTGACGGATTTGTTCGTCAAGTCGTATTTTTTCGTTTTTGACGACTATTGATTGATTTTCAAGTTTGGAAAGCAACAAAATACCTTCCGTAAGTTCGGACAATTTCTTTGTGCCGAATAAAATTTTGGAAACGTAATCGGACTCCTCCTGTCCGAGATTGCCCCCTTGCAACAAAGTGGCGTAGCCCTCGATTGCGTTTAACGGCGTTTTAAATTCATGCGAAACGTTTGCAACGAAGTCCGACTGCAAAAGTTCGGTCGAACGAAGTTCTTTAACCATAATATTAAAACTGTCGTACGATCTTTTAATCTCGTCTATCCGACTGTTGGTTTCGAGCCTGACCGAAAAATCCCCCATGGAAACTTTCCCCATTGCGTCCTCGAGTTTTGAAAGAGGCGAAACGATAAACTTTTTCATAACGAGATAGGTTATAACGCTCGACGCCACAATGCTGATTATTATCCAGACGAAATCGGGAATTTTTATCGCGCTGTCAAGAGCCCAGCGTAAAATCGCGCTTAAACCGCCCGAAACGATTATAACGGTTATCATTATTATAACTATGATACCGAGAACGTAATGACGAAGTTTCAGCCTTTTTTGTTGCGCGGTTTTTGCGGATTTGTTTTTTACGTTAGCCGTATTTTTCATATCGAGCCTCTTAATCGCAATTTTTTACGAGCTTGTATCCCACGCCTCTTATGGTAACGATATCGAAATCCCGGTTGTTACGAAATCTTTCCCGAAGCCTTCCCACGTGTACTTCGACGGAATGAGCGTCGGTTTCCGTTTCATATCCCCAGATTTCGTCCATTATCTGTTGCTTGGTAAAAATTTTATTCGGATAAGAGGCAAGTTTGTATAAAATCATAAATTCTTTTTGCGGTAAAACGGTTTCGCCTTCCTTGGTTTTTACGGTAAACGATTCGGATAAAAGTTCGTAACCGCCTACGGTTTGCTTTCTTTCGCTTATCATTTTGGCGCGCCGTAAAAGCGCCGAAATTCTTAAAAGCATTTCGTTTAAATCGACGGGTTTTTTGAGATAATCGTCTGCGCCGACCGAAAAACCTTTTCTCATATCGTCGAAAGAATCTTTGGCGGTTATCATAAGGACCGGTGTTTCGCAAAAACTTTCTCTTAACGCTTTTATGAAGTCAAAGCCGTTCATATTCGGCATCATTACGTCGGTTACTATAAGATCGGTGTATTCGGTTTCTTTTTTATCGAGTGCATCCTTACCGTCAACGGCTATTATTACTTCGTAACCGTTTTTTTCAAGCACCTTTTTAAAAAGATTTCTGAGTTCGGCATCGTCCTCTACGACCATTATTTTAAACATATTAACCTTCTTTTACGTATTCGGGAATAGAAAAAACAAAATCGTAACCGAAAGAAAATTCGCACGAAAGAAGGTTGCTTCCTTCTTCGATTTTAAGCGACGTTATCTTTCCGTCGTTAATCGATAATATCACGCTTGCTCTGTCTGAAAACCCGAAAAACCGCGCTATAGGCAGGTTATCGAGGTTTTTTAAAACAATTTTATAACTTCCGTTCGCTTTTTTGACGCTTTTTACGTCTTTGGCGGAAATATTTATTTTATCTATGGGAGGGGTGTTTTCGTAAAACTTATCGACGGTGGCTGTTTTTTTGGTTATAACGGAAGAATTTTTCGATTCTTTTTCGTACAAAACGCCTTCGTAAAAGCATTTTTCCCCGGCACCGTCCTCGTCTTTATATGAAAAACAATATACAACCCTGCCGTCGAAAAAATACTTTCTTACGTAAGTATAGCCGTTTGCGTTGTAAAATGCCGATACTTTTACGTTGCTTTCCCTGTTATATACGTAAACCGCGTTTTGCAACAAATTTATGTATTCTCTTTGCTTGACGGCGTAAATACCGAACGATAAAAGAATGGCAAGTATAAGCGTTGAAATCGTAATAATGATTACAATTTTGCGGTTAACGGGCTTATAGACCGACTTTTTAATTTCTTCAACGTCTATATTTTCGTAAAAAAGTTCTCCGACGGTGGTATTTAACGCTTTGGATATTTCAAAAAACATGGAAGGATCGGGATAACCGAGGTTTCTTTCCCATTTTGAAACCGATTGATGACTTACATGCAAAATATCGCCGAGTTCGCTTTGCGTAAGCCCTGCTTTTTTTCTTAAATCTTTAAGTTTATCACCGATAGGTTTCATACATGCATTGTAGCATAATTTTATAAAAATCTCTACTTTTTTATCGAAAAATAAGCAAAAATAAGCAAATGCAACTAATAGTAGAATTTTTTTACGGGAAATTCGCTTGAAAAGCGATAGTTTTTATAGTAAAATATAGTCGTAAAACAGCGCTCGCTTACTTTTACAAAATACACGACGGAGGGCGTACGGATTGAAAAAAATAATTTTTATATTTTTAATGATTTTTACGGTCGCGTTGTGCGCTTGCGACGAGGGAAACCGCGGTAACGCAAACGCGCCGGGCAAAGGCGGTATAATAACCCCCGGCGCAAGCAAGGAATCTTTTTACGATTATATGGCTTCCCTGAAAGCGGAAAACGGAACCACTACCGTTTTTAATCTTGCCTTATCGGGCGGCGTAAATCAGAATATAAGTTATACCGTTTCTTATGAAAACGATTGCGCGTCGGGAAGCGTAACCGACGGCGGGACTTGCGAATTTAAAGACCTTTATTTATCCGGCGCCGAAACTTTTTACAATAACGCCGTAAAAGATGGCGCGCTTGAAGGCAATCTTAACAAAATTGCTTTTAAAACTCCGTCTGCGTTGTTTACTCTTAACGATAGTACCGTAAAAGAACTTTACGTCAAATATAACGGCGACGGAACGATAACTTACACGCCGTATATTTACGAAGGCAAGGTGAAAACGGCTATCGGGGCGCTTCAAAATCAGTTTGAATTTACCGAAGACGTGCTTTCGCTGGAATTTATCACCGACTATCTCGGCTCGAAAACGGTAATAAACGTCGGGCTTTCGGCAAAATACAAAAATACGGATGAAGTCGTCGATATAAAATTACGCGTAACCTATCTTAAAACCATTAAAACCATCGATTAGCAAATGAACGTACCCGAAGTTTTAAAAAATCAACCTTTATATTGCGTCGTTATATTTTTATCTCTTTTAACGGGGCTTGTTTATTACGTTATAGTAAATCGTAAAAAAGAAACTTTCGCAAGTGGCGTTTTTGTTTTTTGTTTTTCCGGCACGGCGTCAATACTTGCGTCGGTGGGTATATGCTGTTTGTCAAGCAAATTGTTTTCAACCGAAAAGTACGCCTATAATACCGTTTTCAGCATTTTTTACGCAATAATCACCTTCCCCGTGTTTGCGAATATATTGCAAAAAGCGTCGTATAAACCGTTTGATTTATCGCCTTATTTAAACTCCGTCGTTTTGTCTTCCTTTCTTTCGAGAATCGCTTGCCTTAAAGAGGGTTGTTGCGATGGAAGTATCCACGCCGTCAAAATAGAAATGGCGTTACTGTTGTTGCTGTTCATATATAATACGATAAAAAAGAATTTATCTTTCGAAGCGTTTCTGCTTTGTTATTCGCTTTGGAGATTTATTGCGGATTTTTTCAAAATTGCCTATAATTTTGAAAGGCTCGGTCCCCTTACGGTCGTACAATACTGCGCGGCAGTCGTGATTTTACTGTCGATTTTAGCATTACTTTATAAAAGGAGACAAAAAAATGAAAAAAAGTAAACTGTTTTCGGTCGCTCTTTTACTGATGGTCGCTCTGTCGGCTCTTTTGATGGCGTCGTGCGGAAACAACGACAATCCGCAAGTTACGCCGCCGAAAGATCTTTCTTATGACAATACGGGTGGAACTCTCGTACAGGAAAGCGGTATCGATGAAGGCGATATCGTCAAAACCTACGGTAATTTAGCCTATAAATTTCAAAGCGACGGTCTGGTTATTTACAAACTAACGAACGGCGAGGCTACTATAAAAGCCTATTATAAATTCCCTTCCGCGCGCAATATTCCGCTCGAAATGCACGTGTATAACGATAACGCGGTTTTATTGTACGGCAATAAGACAAATATCGGAGACGATGCTTACGCCTTAAACGGCTATACGGGAAACGACGGCAAATACTCCAAAACCTTTCTCGAAGTAATTTCGATACCCGAAAACACGGAGAACGCCGAAACTGCGCTCGATTTAGCGAAAAACAGTCGCTATACTTTTTCTATTCCCGGGCAGTTCGTTGCGTCGAGGCTATATACGGAAACAGGCTTATGCTATTTTGCGTTTTCGTACGCCGGTAACTTTAATTACGCCGAAAACGCCGACGACGTAATTTCAATGGGCGGTTCGTCGTATATATCTTATTCCGAGAACGGTGCTCCGAAAACTTTGGAAAAAGTAAGCCCCGTTCCGGGTTTGCTGAAAATTACGGGCAAATACCCGCCTACCGTATTTTTAAAACTCGATTTATCAAGCGAAACGGTTTCAAGCATACTGAATGCGGTTTACGGCGCCGAACTTCAGGATATTTATATGTCCCAAACGTCTGTCATCCCCGTTTTCAGAGTACTTGAATACCGGACAACCCGCGTAGGCGGCGGTTGTTATTCTTATGGTTACTTCAAACCTGCTTATACGACCTATTGCTTTTTGCTGTCGCCGTCTTCGCTTAAAATAATCGACGGCGTAACTCTTTTAGACTATACCCTTTACGACAGACGCGCCATAAAGGACTACGGCGACGTGATTTATATTACCGCGACCAAAACCGACGACAGCGGGACGACAGTTATCGCGCTCGACGCTACGAGGTTTTCGCTTATAAACAGGCTTGACAAAATCGCTCCCGACGAAGACGTAAAATCGGTAACCTTCGGCGAAGAAGGTCAAAATCGTTATTGTTATATAACCACTTTCAGACAGATAGATCCTCTTTTCAAAATCGACGTGACCGATCCTTATAAAATGACGACTTTGGGCTTTATGGAAATGCCCGGCTTTTCGACCTTTATGCTGACGGTCGGCGACAAACTTTTAACTTTGGGTTACGCCGATAACGGCGCTCAGGGAAGAATTTCCACCGTTAAAATCGCAATATACGACGCTAAGGGCGACGGGCTTACTCCTATAGACGAACTTACAATTTCCAACGTTTATTATTGCGAAGCGATAAGCAATCCGCGCGTTATCGCCGTTTCCGGCAACAGATTCGCTTTTTCGGCGTCGTCAACTTCCTCATCTTCTCCATCTTCTTACTCAGCCGTCTTAAGTCAGGCTCTTTACGTATTTGAAATTCAGAACGACGGGCTTGAATATATGGGTAAAGTATCGGAGTTTTATCAGGACGAAACCGATCGTTTCCGTATTAAAAACGTCGAAATCGACGGACGGGTGTTTACGACTACTTCTTTCGGCAAAACGGCTCTTTCGACAAGACGAGCAAGGTTTATAGACGAATATCTTTATACGTTCTCCGACGCTACTATATCTTCTTATAAAATCACCGACGGCAAGGTCGAAAAAAGCAGAACGTCAAGAACCTTTACTCTGTTTTCCGGCGAAGAAGGTTTATACCTCGACTATCAATAAAACCGAGCAGAACAAAAGAGGCAATCCCCCGAAAGAGACGGGTGATTAATCAATGTCGTTTGAAACTATCAGTATCTTCTAAGAAATAAAGAGCATATTTTAAGATGGTTCTCAAAGTATGCTCTTTTTTATGCCTATTTCGCGGTTTAGAAGATTCTTAAATAAGTAAATTCACCTACTCAATATTCTTTTTAAATTATTGTATCCTAAACGAAAAAACTCTTTTCTTCAAAAATAAATGCATCGAGGTTTTTATGAGTGATTTTTATGCTAAAAATCATTAGAGCCTCTTGACGAAAGTCACAAATTAACAAATTAATTAACTTTTTTTGTTTACTTTTGTTCCCGTCGAAAGACAAATCAAAAACAAAAAAATTAACAGGAGATACAAAACTTTGGAAAGTAATGTAAAAATAATATTTATAGTGGGTTTCGTTGATTGCAAGAATGATTATATCTTTTTTTTATCCATAGCAGAAGAAAACCCATAGTTGGCAAGATCAATAACGCTAAATATTTTTTAACGGAAATCGGAATTTTGAACCCTAATGAAGAAATTAGCAATACACAAATGTGATAGAAACTGGAGATAACCGCTATAAAACAGAAAAACCATATCACAGGACTATGTCTTAGAATTTTTCAAAAAACCGCCATAATTAAATTTTGTTTGAAGTTTATTCCATTATTTTTCTAAATCTCGATACAGAATGATGATTTTTATGCTATAATAATCTTAACCAACCGAATAAGGAGAATTCTTTATATGAAATATATAGAAAGAATTGACGAAATAATCAAGAACGTTAATAAAAACCTGATAGATTTAAGTATTAAAAGAAAAAAAAGACCCGCTCCATCACAAGTATCCTCTGAATTTTTAACAAATAAAGAGCAGGGTGATTGGGCGGAACAAACTTTTATTCAAGGTATTAATAATTTTTCAAAAAACTATGTGGCTGTAAAATATGGAAGAGATGAAGATATAATAGCTGGCGAGGCTGGATTTGAGGAATTTTATGAAAACTATCAAAAAGAGCTTGACGCTGTTGGAAAAAGACCAGATGTCCTAATTTTTGAAAAGAAAGATTTTCCTTATGAAACATATAATATAAGCCATTTTGATTTAGAAAAATTAAATAACCTAGTCCCAAAGGCAAAATGTGGTGTCGAAGTTAGATCAAGTTCTTTTTTAATTGATAAATACAATTCTTTCATGAAAATGAACCATCTAACATCAACGGATAATATCTTAAAAATTAAATCAATAATTCTCTCTCATTTTTCAGAATTGTTAAAGAAAAAAGATTGTGAATTATTTAAAATAGTTTCTCAAATTGACAAAGATAATATGCACGTGCTATCATACAGAACGCCATCTTGGAGAAGTTCTGAAGAATTAACAGAGCTATCACGATTATTAAAAGAAATGAAACAAAATTTAAGTGATATTCAGAAAAGATCGTTTTTGAGCATAACTCCTAAGGTCGAAGATTTAAAAGTGGTTTATAATTGGATCAATAAATATAATGTTCCACATTACTATTTACAAGTATTTTTTGACAAAGCATATGGCATTTCATATGAAGATATTTTGAACTTAATATGTAATGAGGACTTAGAAGGAAAGGATTATTTTATTGAAAGTGATGTAAAAAATCAAAACAAAACTACAATAAAAATTAAAGCAGATAGAGGCAAAAATATTCTTTCTAAAATTGAAATTCCTAATCATACAAGTAAAATGAAAGAATTAGGTCGTGGTAGGTTGCTGTTTTATGTGACTTTTAAAAATAGTGTTGTAACAATTAATAAGGAAGAATTTAATAAATTATTTGGGTTTGAGATATAATGAAAAAAAATAATTTGGGACAATTTTACACTCCACAACCCGTTGCCAAATTTATGGCTGAATGGGTTTTGCAGAACAATAGCAAAACATTGCTTGACCCTGCAGTTGGGTTGGGCATTTTCTTGTTGGAAAGTAAAAAAATATGCCCAAATATACGAATGACATCTTTTGAAATTGATGATGAAACATCAGACAAATTAAATGAATTATGCGAATTCGCATTTGATTTACATAAAACAGATTATCTTAACTATTTTTCAAGTGAAAAATATTCCTCTATCATTTGCAATCCCCCTTATAATAAATTTCAACAAATTCCAAATAGAGTAAAATATAATAAATTGTTTCGAGATAAATATGGAATCAAATTAAGTGGTTATAGCAATTCTTATATATACTTTTTGATTAAAAGTGTGAATGAACTTAAAGAAGGCGGCAGATGTTGCTACATTATTCCATATGAATTTTTTAACACAGGTTACGGACAAATTGTAAAACAATATCTTTTAGATTTAAAGATAATAAAACATATCATAAAATTCGATTCTAATTTAAAAATTTTTAGTGATGCAATGACAACATCATGTATTTTATGCTTAGAAAAAACTAACAACAAAAATGTCGATTTCATTAGCATAGATAGTATCAATAAATTGCAATTTCCTTTTAATAATAGTGCAATTAAAACTCTCAATATAGAAAATATTGATGCGAAGAAAAAATGGTCTCAGTACTTTGAAGATAAACAAAATAACAAGTATAATAATCTGGTTAAATTTTCTTCTGTTGCCATTGTAAAAAGGGGGATTGCAACCGGAAACAATGGTTTCTTTACATTAACGCAGAAAAAAATAGATAAATTACATTTAAGCAAAGAAGTATGTGTTCCATGTATTACCAAAGCTCCTTATATTGATAAATACGTTATTACGAATGATTACATTAAACAATTAATTGATAAAAATAAGAGCATGTTTGTTTTTGATGGAACAAAAGCTTCTACACAATTTGATTATGATTATATTCAATATGGCGAAAATTCAGGCGTAAATGAATCCTACCTCGTAGCACATCGACATCCATGGTTTTCTATAGAAAAAAAACAAGTTGCGCCCATATTAATTTCTGTATTTAGTCGAGAAAAATTAAAAATTGTAAGAAATGAGGCAGAAATAAAAAATTTAGCGACATTTCATGGTGTTTATTTTGTTAATAATGTTGTTGATGATTTTGTTACAGTCTTTTTTTGCTATTTAATTACGCCTGTAGCTCAAGAAATTTTAAAATTCAACAAAAGAGAATATGGAAAAGGACTAAATAAATTTGAGCCAAATGATTTAAATAATTCATTAGTATTTGATATAACGAAACTATCATTAAACGATAAATTCAAAATTATTGAAATATATAATATTTTAAAAAAAGATAATAATGTAATACACATAAATGAGTTAAACGAAATTTTCACTAAATATATATTTTAAATAGTAACAAAAAAGGAACTTTGCTTTAATTTGCATTGTTCCTTATTATTTTATCATGTTAATTTAAAAAGTGCTATCCATCACCCTTTTTAATTCAACTACACGAACATTACGGAAAGCGCGATAAGTAGTTGCGCGGGATAATACAGATAATGCAGAAGTATCATCCACTTAAACTCTTTGTATTCGGAAAAGTTATATACGCAAATGGTCGTATCGCTTGCGACGAAGCAAATGCTTCCCAACGCAAACATTAAACTTCCGACGGACGGCAATTTAATGGCTGTTGCCACGGCGGTAGCGCACATAAGACAAACTATTGCGATATACACGTATAAACCTATCTGAAGCCTTCCGCCTTTTACCCTCGTCTTTGCGAGAACGAACGTTGCCGTAGCAAAACCTATGATAAAACATAAAGTAGCGACAGGCACGATATTTTCGTTTATGTAAACGAAGTAGCCTATAAACAAAAGATGCTCTAAAACGAAAGACAAGGCGCCTACGGTAAAACATAATTCGTAATGCTTTTTAAAAATATGCCTGAAAGCAAGCAATACGTCGCCTACGCAACCGAAAAACAACCCGAGAGCAACAACGAGCCAGAAACGGTCGTATCCGACGTTTTCGGTAAAAAGCGATACGACGGCTATAGCCATAAAGCATAGCGACGCCGCAAGTTTAAGCCACAACGCCCGTACGTTTTGTTTCTTTTCCGACGCCTCCAAAAAAGGTCTGTTTATAACAAGGCAGGCGCCCGACAATATAAGGCATAAAACGAGAGAGATATTTAAACTCATTTATTCTCCTTTATCCGTCAAGCCCGAAACTTTGTCTTACCATATCTTCGATGACGATGTCGTAAATTTCGCCTATGGACGCGCAATATTTTAAAACGTCCCACGGCTCGTTAGTGTGATAATGAATCTTGATAAGGTCGCTGTCGCCGACGACGAGCAAGCAATCGCCTTTAAAGTTTTTTTCAAAATATTCCTTGATTTTTTCCTCGTCGAGATCGTTACCCTCTATCAGAAGTTGCGTATCGTATCTGTAATCGGTTTCTTCCATAATTACCTCCCTTTGTAGTTAGTAAGCGTTTTTATTATATGATAATTATTCGCATTTGTCAACGGGAAAAACAAAAAAGCGCGTATATCGGCGATTTTAAAAATATTTTAGCGATTTTTGATTTCTTTGCGTTTAATAATCCCTTTTCGCCTTGTAAACCTTTGAAATATATGCTACAATATCACTGAAAGTAATATTTGCGGGCGTAAAACTATGAGCGTAAAAGAAACCGTTTCCTTACTCGGTAACGAAGAAAAAATTAAAATCGTAAACGGCAAAGACAAATGGAATACTTACGGATTCGAACACCTCGATATCAAACCCGTAACCCTTGCCGACGGTCCGCACGGTCTGAGAATAGAAACCGCCCCTGAAAAAATAGCCCTCGGTCCGAGCAAAAAAGCGGTATGCTATCCCACGGCGTCGGCGCTTTCCTGCACGTGGAACCGCGAACTCATCGAAGAAATCGGCGAAGCGATCGGCGAAGAAGCGGCGTATAACAAAATACACGTAGTCTTGGGACCGGGCGTAAACATCAAAAGAAATCCGCTTGGGGGAAGAAACTTCGAATACTATTCGGAGGATCCGTATTTATCCGGAAAACTCGCTTCGGCGATGATAAACGGCATACAACGAACCGGAACGGGTGCCTGCGTTAAACATTTCGCGGTAAACAATCAGGAATACAGACGCATGAGCGTAAACGCCGTCGTAGATGAAAGAGCGCTTAACGAAATTTATCTTACGCCCTTTGAAATCGCCGTAAAAGAAGCCAACCCCGTAATGCTTATGACTTCTTATAACCGCGTGAACGGTGTTTACAGCAACGAAAACAAAGGCTTACTGAAAGATATTTTAAGAGACGGTTGGGGGTACGAAGGAGTAGTCGTTTCCGACTGGGGCGGTTGTAACGACGTTACCGCTTCCGTAAACGCGGGATCCGACCTCGTGATGCCCCACTCGGAATATTTTGAAGAAAAACTGCGCGCCGACTTTAACGAAGGAAAAGTAGATACCGAATCTCTCGACAAAGCAACCGAACGAATAATATCGCTTCAGGAAAAAGCCAATTTGTCAGGGAAAGCCGGCGAACACGGCGTAGAATACGTATATAATCTTCAGGTCGCCAAAAAAGCGGCGGAAGAATCGGTGGTTCTTTTGAAAAACGACGGAACTCTTCCGTTAAACCATTTCGATCCGATATCTTTTATAGGCGATTTGCTTTTCGACACGGTAATTCAGGGCGGAGGTTCGTCAAGAGTCAATCCGTACAAAAAAGAAAATCTTGCGGATAAAGTAAACGATCTCGATTTAAACGTAAAAAATACTTTTCATACGGGTTTTTTAAACAGAAAAAAACGAGAAAAAACGCCCTTGTATCTTCCGGAAGAAGATGAAATCGCCGTGTTTTTCGCAGGGTATAACGACCATTACGAATCGGAAGGCCGCGACAGAACGTCTTTAAGCCTTCCAAGCGAGCAAATATCCGCCTATAGGTCGATTAGAAGCCGTTTTAAAAAAGTCGTGGTGGTAATTATAGCAGGTTCCGTAATCGATTTATCTTCGCTGAACGACTGTAACGCTATGTTGTATTGTCCCCTCGCCGGCGAAAAAGGTCCCGTTGCGATAACGGAAGTTTTATCGGGCGCGGTGAACCCGTCGGGAAAACTTACGGAAACTTTTCCCTTGTTTTACGACGACGTGCCGAGTAAAAATCATTTCGGCGACAAATTTACTTCGGAATATTCGGAAAGCATTTTCGTGGGATACCGATATTACGAAAAGACCAGAACCCCCGTTTTATATCCTTTCGGCTACGGTTTAAGTTATACCGAGTTTGATTATTCCAAAGCGGAAGCGGACAAAAAGGGCGTAACCTTTACGGTGAAAAACGTCGGCGATACCGACGGCGCGGAAATCTGTCAGATTTACGTCGGCAAACCCGAAAGTAAAATATTCAGACCCGTTAAAGAACTGAAAGGTTTTATAAAAGTATTTCTGAAAGCCGGCGAAGAAAAAACCGTTACGGTGCCTTTCGACGAATACACTTTCAGATATTATAACCCCGACACGGGAAGATTTGAAAAAGAAGCCGGCAACTATAAAATTTACGTTGCCGCATCTTCCGAGGACGTAAGACTATCTGTTTCGGTTTTAATATCGGGAACGGCAAAACAAGTAAGGCGCGACGATATCCCTACTTATTATTCGGGCTACGTTAAAGACGTAACCAAGGACGAGTTTGAAAGGCTTTACGGCAAAAAAATCGAACGTGAGGATTATTCTTTTTATAAGAAGAACCGCATAATAGCGGACATGAACACTACCCTTGCCGATTTTGTTTACGTAAAAGGGTTTATTCCGAGATTGTTAGGCAGACATTTTGCGAAAAAACTGAAAAAAGTCGATAAAATTCCTCACAAAAAGGCGCATAACGTGTATCTTCCGGCAGACGCCCCCGTAAGAACGGTTATAAGTTTTTTAAATTTCAATATGCGACAAGCGGAAGGCTTTTTGGAAATTTGCAACGGTCATTTTTTCAAAGGTCTATCGAAAATAATCAAAAAACAAAAATAATATGGATAAATTAATCTCTATAGAAGAAGCAAAAGAATTGATAATGCTTAACTTCAATAAAAAATACGTACCGCGCAAACTTTTAATAGATAAGTGCATAGAGTCTTTGCATTTATCCAAAAAGGAATTGTCCGATAAAAGTCCCGGCGGCGTTTTCAACGCGTCCAAATGCCGTTTCGGCAACGCGTTGGATTTGCTTATTACAAGCGAATATATCGCGCAGGACGAAAACAAAGTACTGCAAAAATTGAAGGAGGAAAAGCCCGAGGTTTCAGTCGAAAGCGTCAAACGCGATAACAGAATAGAAAAAATCGTTCTCGATACTTTATCGAAAAAAGCCTGTAAACGCCCTCAACTTTTGTCCGAAGTAAGTTCCTTCCTTGTCCAGAAAGAACGCGGCGTTACCGTGCAGGTTGCCCGTTGCGATACCGGCAGAATTATTTCCGAACTTAAAAAAGCGGGAAAAATAGAAGAAAAGAACGGAACGTTATCACTTTTTGCCCCTAAAAAACAAGAAACCGTAAACGACGTCAAAAAAGTTTTCGACGCCTTATCCGACGAAGAACTCGTTGACCGTTCGGTGGCTCTTTTGCAAAAATGGTTTACAGTAAACGGTTATAAAAACGTGGTTGCGGAAAACACCGACGGACCTAACGACAACGGAATCGACGGAATCGTAGAATACGAAGATTTGTTCGGTGTGAAAAACATCGTTATTTTACAGGTAAAACATATCGCAAAAAAGGATAAGTACGTACCTTTATGCGAAGTAAGAGAATTCGTAGGCGTTTTAGCCGCTCACCCTACCGCTCTGAAAGGAGTGTTTATAACTAACGCAAAGTACCATAAAGACACCGTAAAATTCGTAAACTCTTATAAAAGCAAATATTTCGTTCTGCTCGACGGAACCGCCCTTTGTAAAATCGCAAAATCCTGCGGATATAACTTCAGCAAAGAACAAAACAATTTATAGTCTTATCACTAACCGCCGCCGCGGTTGAATTATAAAAGTCGAGTTTTATTTAATTAACCATAAAAGCGCCCGTATAAGCCCGTTATCGGTTAGTTTTATAAATTAAACGCGCGTATAAAAAGCGTCTTGCCTTCACGTTGAAAGCAGGACGCTTTTTTATATTCGATGACGAAATATTTTTTGTAAAATTTACTCGCATTTACGAAAAATAACCGAAATATTTCTTATCTGAATTTTTAAATTATCAGCCTTCCGTCGTCGGTTTTTCCTGCCAGCGCGCGTAAAGCGTTATGTTTTCGTAAACGGGGACCATATCGGTAAATATGCCGTTGTTTATCGTTGCGTCTTTCTTCTTGTACCAACCGAGGAATTCATATCCTTCTTTCGTGGGAACGGGAATATTCACCGTTTCGACAGGATAACAACTACCTTTCTTTAAGGATACCACAACCGAACCGTCAGCCTTAAACGCAGTCGTTCCGGGATACAGGTTGACGTCCTTTTTCATTTCCCCGCCTTCGGGCATAAAAGTTATATCGCACATTTTTTCTTCTTCGGATTTCAAATTTACCAACGACACCCATACGCCGCCTTTTTTCGTGTAAATTTCGTTATACGTGGTACAGTAATAAAAATCGCCGTCGAAAGTTATTTCCGTAATAAAGTCCGGCGGAAGCGCTCCCGAAAACCATGCCGCGGGACGCTGAACGGATATTTTATCGTCGCCGGCACCGAGTTCTATAGGATTTCCCAAAACGTCGGTTACGGTCAAAACGAATTCGTACATGCCGGTTTCCTTATTATAGTTTACGCTCATTTTGTTTACCGCGGAAGAATAAACTTTGTAGGAAACGTATTTTGGCTTGTTATCGTCGTCTAAAACGGGGTTGCCCGCTTCGTCAAGCAAAATATCCGTCGTAACGATTTCATAACCGCCCGTGGTCGATTTATCGTCTGTAAACGGACGTATCGAAGAAATACCGGTGCCTTTTATACTGCCCATTTTTTGCCAGATTCCGTCGGCTTTCAGGTTGTAAACCACGTAATCCGAGGTGTCGAGGTAAAAGTCCCCTTGCTTACCTTTTACGGCTTCTTTTCCTTTTTCGCCCGTTTCCTCGTTTTCAGCCTCTCCGTTCGGATTTCCTTCTCCGAAAAGCCAGGTTGCGCCGTCGTCGCCTCTGAATTCGTTAATATTTATGTCCCAACTTTGAAGCTCGTTGCCTTCTGCGTCAACGTATTGAAACGAAAGATAACGAATACCGTTTTTCTCGATAACGGCAACGTTATTTACCGCGGCGCCGTCAACGCCGTCGGGGATATCGAAAACAAAGGGTTTGGTTCCGTCGGAATATCTGATCGTAACGGTGGTTTTTCTTTCCGTACTGCTGTAGTCGGCGGTAGCGCCTACTATAGAAACGCCTTCCGGAATCAGAAACCTGTCGGAATCCGAGCCGTCGGTATAAGAAACTTCGAGATACACCTTGCCGTCGTTATCGGAAACACGCTTGATTTCTTTTATGTTTTTAGCGGTTTCTTCGTCTTGCCATGACGAAAAGCCACAGCCTGTAAGAAGCAAAGCCGAAGCGAGGACTATTGCTATAAGCGATAAAAATTTACGCATTTTCTACCTCCAAACTAAGGGCGCTTTGAGTTTTGGCAAGCGCTTGCATTTCTTCTATTTTCGGGGATTCGCCGAACAAATATCCGTCGCTTTTTGTAAAGACGAATTTGAACGGCTCGTACCCCGTAACAATCGTAACGGTTTTGATTAAAGTGTTTTCGTCAACTTCTATACCGAGTTTATCGAGCATATCCTGCGGAACGAATTTCCCCAAAAAACCTACGGGATCCACCACGGGAAGATCGAGATAATTATCTAAAAGATTTACCTTTTTAACGGCTTGCTCGTCCAAAGTGTTGTCGGAATTTATTCTGCCGTTGATGTGATTATCGGTAAACCCGTCGAAGGTAAGCCGGGAATAATTCTTTCCGCCGCCGTAATAGACAAACGGTATGTTGACGTATCTTACGTCTTCGTCAACGTAATAAACGGCATCGCCTGAAAGCAACGATTTTATCGGAAAAATATTGTCGATAGTATAAGTTTTGTTAAGCAATTGAGCCAAGGTGGAAATATTTTCGTCGATAAGCCCCGATACGTCGAGGTCTTTATACACCTTGTAATCGTAAAATCTGGTATTGCCTTTTACGTTTACCGAAACGGGATAACTCGTACCCGAAACGTTACGAGGCATAAAACCGTTGTTGAATATGTTGAGGAAAGTTGAAATCGACGTCGGTAAAGCGGAACTATATAAAAACGGTCCGTTAAACAGCGATTCGAAGGCAACCGACGCTATACCGCTTCTGTAGAAAAGACAATCTCTTAATTCCGTACTTCCTTTATATTCGGAAAGATTCACGGAAAGCGCGTTCTGAAGTTCCTGTAAAATCTTCTTCATCTGCGCCTTAGTCTTGAACGAATAGGTTTTTCCGTCTCTCGCAGTTTCTTCCACCTTACCGTTAAGATAATCGTTCAGAATCGAGTTCGCAACGCTTTCAGCCGTCAGAAACTTGTTAAGACTTGCGGTAATAGTTTCCGTAGGCGTCGTAAAAGAATTGTCTTTGTAGTCGTTTACTTTTACGTATTCGTTGGCGCCCGTAAGGAACAAAAAGTTCATGGCGTTCGACAGCATTGAATTGCTCACGACCAGATTTTTAGAACTGAAACTTCTTAAAACGTGCTTACCGTTGGACATACGCATGTTTTTCAACGTTACGTTATCGCCGTCAACTTCGACCACGGTGCCGACCGTTTTCAGAAAACCGAAAACTTTTACGTCGTCGCAATTCTGTACTTTAAGGTCGTTTACGGTAATACCGTCGCCGTCGATATAAAGACCGACGTTATCCTGCCCGAAAGCGGTTACTATATTCATGCCGTCGGCGCCCGAAGATGAAGGGCTTCCTACGGTATAGAAAGGTAAGGGACCTCTAAAAATATCGTCCGCGCCGAGAGTGGGGATAAGCACCCCGCCCTGCTCGGTGGTCTGCGTGGGGTAGGTAAGGTTATGGAAATTGATTCCGTAACCGTTGCCGTAAAAGTCTTTCTGAATCCTTAGCCCCGCGGAAACGACGGGTTCGACTCTTTTATCGGGGTTCTGTTTATTCCATTGATCGAGGTATTCGTGATTATATTTTGTGCCGAATTTATATAAGGTTCCGTTTTCGGCGGAAAATTTGAATTTTCCGTTACCGTCATGATACCCGAAACATTCCGAAGACGCGGTTTTGGATTTTTTATAAGAATCGTAAGATTCGAAAGATTTTTGCAAAACGGCGATTTCGCCCTTTTCGGATCTGTTCGTGCAGTATAAAAGATGGTCGTAAGTATATACGTTAACGCCGTCGTTTACGGCGGTAAACGAATAACTTCCTCCGCTTATTCCGTCGCCGTCGAGATCCGTTTTAACCGAAAGATAGGCGTTTCCGCCCTTTAATATCGACACCGTGCCGGTTGCGGTATATCCGCCGTTTTCGGCTTTGCCGGAGTCGAAAGAAAGATCCACCGAAATATTATCGGAAAAAGCAATCTTAGGATTTGCGTCTTTTAAACTTTCGGGTATGAGTTTTACGGTAACGCCGAAAGTTGCGGGCGTTTTGTTGTTTGAAGAATCTAAATCGTATTGACCGAAATACTTTGTCGGATCGATTTTGCCGTAATCAGAGGACGGAACGGTCGCATCGACGACAACCGCGCCTTTTTCGTAAACTATAAGTTTAAAACTACGGCTGACGTTGCCTTTTACGTTGGAACAGGTAACGACCGCTTCCCCGTCGGAAAGCGCTTTAAGATAAAACGCTCCGTCTTTTTGAATAATTTCTGCGTAAGGCGTAGCCGTATCGTCGGAATTTTTAACCGACCACGTAAGTTCGTTGCCTTTACCTACGTCCGTATGACGTTGGTTAACCCCCCTCGCCGTCAACGGATAAAGATTGTCCGATACCTTTCTTGCTTCGATGTCGTCAAAAGACCATTCGATGAAAGAAATATCCGCATCGACCGTATTGTAGGTTACGTTTACGGTAACTATCGTCAACGTGGAAACGAGGAACGGAATCAATAAAAGTATCAGAAGATTTTTCTTTTTCATTCAGTTTATCGCCTCCAGTCCGAGGAATAACCTGCCCGCGTTTTTGAAAACGTAATATACGGGAAAAGCGCCGAGAATGATTATCGTTGCGATTCCGCCGAGCAAGGTCAGCGTGTCGGAAATTTTTTCGTAGGACAAAAGTATTGCGACCACGGCGTAGCAAACGGGCAACAAATAGGAAATGACCGACGAAACGAAGGTCGAGCGAGGTTTGCCGTGCCGGATATTCAATTCTTCCCACAAAGATACGACGTCGAAAATAAACAATAACAAAACAGATACCGCGAATGCAAAAATACCCGTTTTTACGGTTACCGCCGCCGTCAGGATAAGAGTCAGCGAAGACGCGAAAAGCGAAATCAAAGACATCGTAAACGGTATGGCAACTTTAATGAAAAGTTGCTTGGAAAACGGCACGGGAATCGTTTTCATATTCTTGACCGTTTTTTCTTCCATGGTAACGTAGGAATTCGCACCTTGGTTTATTACGACCGTAAAGAGCATCACGAAAAGTATGTCCACGTAACTCACAAGCCCCGGAACGAGCGCCGCGAAGTATTGTATGCTCCCCGCCGAAAGAGCGGCGTTCATCGAGCGTATTACAAAAGTCAGCAAAAGCGGCTGAACCACCAAAAGCCCCGTAAACGAGAACACGTAATCGGAGTTTTTGCAGATAAGCGTAATTTCTTTTTTAATGAGCGCTTTTGTTACGGAAACGGGCTTATAGGCGTGTTTTTTAGGTTTTATGGTTCCGTAAACGCGAACGTTTCTGACGTAGTTGAAGGCAAACACTGCAACTGCTACGCCCATGCCGAAAATGCCTGCCGATATAAAGATGAACGGGAAAAACGCCCTTGCGCTTTTATTGACGAATATATCGGTCAAAAAGTTTACGGGGAAAGCGTATTTTTTGAAATCTATCATTTTTGCGATAGAATCCTTCGAGAAAAGCAGAATAAGCCCGTTTTTGGAAACGAGTTTGATAAACACGTCCAAAACGTAAGAATACGCAAAAGAAAGAGCGACTATCACCGCAAAAGACACGATAAGTTTTACCAAAAAGTGTTTTTTTAACAGATTCGATAACAGCCACAAAGGATATACGAGAAGAAGCGCGATACCCGCTTCAAACAAAAAGGTCGCAACGGGATAAAAAAGCGCGGTAAAAAAGTATAAAGGCGGTTTGCCTATCATTTCGCCGTACGCAAACAATACGGGGTATTCAAAAAGTATAGACGTAAAATAATGGATAAGGAACAAAAACAACATTTTAGACAGTATAATCTGTCCGTTGGTAACGGGGCGCGGCGATAACTGTTCTATGTCTTTATCGTCGAAAAACAACCTTTTTGCGTTAAAAAGGTCGCTTACCGTGATTATTACGGTCGTAACGCATAAAAAGACCGTCAAAAACGCCGAGGTTGCCCCTTTAATGTTTCCGATAGTATTTAATATGGTGCGGAACAAAAAGACTTCTACGACTATTACGGCTCCGAAAAAAAGCGCGGCGAAAAACGCAGATATTATCCTTTGGGATAAACTCTGCTTACTGCCGAGCATAAGTTTGAAGTCTTTTAACAGTAAGTTAAGCATTTCGTTCCTTTTTGTGTTTTATGTTTTTTATACCGCCCGTCTTTTAAGCCTCCCTTGTGTAAAGGGAGGTGTCACGCCCTGCGTGACGGAGGGATTGTTCTATATATTTCGCCGCCCTTTTAGCCTCCTTTGTGTAAAGGGAGGTGGCGCGCGTCAGCGCGACGGAGGGATTGTTTTATATAATTCTTGCACGCCGACTATCGTCTGCTACACCTCATCAGTCAACAAAGTTGACAGCTTCTCCCACAGGGTGAAGCCTTTCTTTTTTCACGCGACCAACGGGAACAATTCATGCGACCAACGGGAGCCTTTCACGTTGCGTTAGCAACAATTCACGCGTCGCAAGACGCAATTCACGCGACCAACGGGAACAATTCACGTTGCGTTAGCAATAATTCATTTTACAATCCCTCAGTCGGCTTTGCCGACAGCCCCCTTTACACAAAGGGGCCTTGCATGCGACCAACGGGAGCAATTCACGCGAACGCAAGTTCGCAATTCCATCCTTAAACAAAAAATTATAAATCTTCGTCGTACAGAACATTATAAATCTTCGCCGTACAGAAAACTATAAATCTTCGCCGTAGATATTCATAAAGATACGAGGAAGTTGGATTCTGCGGTTAGGCTCCTTATTGAGATCGTACAAAACGGCAACCTTGCCGTCGTTTATAATAGCAACCCTGTCGCAGATACGGCTTACAAGATCGATGTTGTGCGAAGTTACGAAAACGGTTTTGCCATGGTTTGCGTATTCGCGCATCATTTTTTTAAGTTCTTCCACCGCCATTATGTCAAGGCCGACGGTAGGTTCGTCTAAAATCCAGATATCGGGGTTATAAAGCAAACTGCCCGCAAGGCACAATTTTTGTTTCATACCGTGTGAGTAATTTGCTATACGGTTATCGAGTTCGCTTAAACTCAATTTAAGTCTTTCGCAAAGGTAACGGTAATTTCTGACGAAATCGCCTTCCGAAACTTTATAGATGCTTGCGATAAACTCCAAAAAATCGTAACCGGTCATTACGTCGTAACAAGAAGGCTCGCTTGCGACGTAGCCGAAAGTTGCTTTCGCGTCCAAAGGTTCGAGCGTTATATCGAACCCGTCGAGATAAATAGTCCCCTTGTCGAATTTTTTAGCGCCTATCATACAATCGATAGTGGTTGACTTACCTATACCGTTTTTACCGATAAAGCCGAAAAGTTCGCCCTTTCTTATCTGGAGGTTAAGTCCTTTCAAGACCTTTTTTTCGCCGTAAGCCTTATAAAGGTCTTTTATTTCTATAGCGTATTCGCTTTCGGCGCCGCCTTGGACGCCCGCGTTTACGTTTAATCCGGATTTTTCAGTTGCCATTATGACCTCCTGAGCCTTATGAACCACACGGCGTCGGCGTCGCCGCTTTTACAAAAAGCGTAACGCGAACCGCAACGGGGGCATAAATAAGTGTCTTCGTGAAAAACAGGCGAACGCTCTCTGCAAACGGGGCAATAACGAGCGTAAACCTCCCTGTCGGATTCGACAAGCCCGACTATTTCGTCAAAATAACTTTTAACGATAGCGGTTTCCGGATAAATACGGTCGTAACTTCCCGCCTTTTTGTCAAAATGCGCGTAACCGAAGCAGGACAAAACGGACACTCCGTCGTAGCCGTCGGGAACTTTTTCAACGTCTGAAAACGACGACGAAAGGGATAATATCAAAAGATGGTTAGAAACGATTCCCTGTTGCTTTAAAGTAACGGTGAACTTCGTTTCCCTCGTTCCTTCTTCGTCCGACATACTTAGTAAGAATACGTCGTTTTCAAAAATCTTCGCCTCTTTCGTCTGTTTTTTGAGTTTAAAACCGCGCGTGGAAATTTCTTTTAACGAAAGCGCTCTGAAATAATCGCGTAAAAGAGCGATAGACACGGTCTTTTCTTCCGAAAGAAGTTCTTCTTTGTAAAATCTGTACACCCTGCCGTAAAGGTTATCTTTAAGCAGAATATTCGTACGCGTAACCGCGCCGGTTATTTTTTTTGCCTTTGAAACCTCTTTATAAAAATGAGTATTTTTGAGATAATTGACTTTCCGTTTAAGAAGTTCGGCGTAAGTGAGCAATCTTTTCGGTCTTGAACCGTCAAGCCTCGGCAAAATGCCGTTTTTAAGCGACGGCAACATTTTTACGTACAAGTTGACGTAATCGTTTATATCCTTTTCGATAAGGTCGAGAACGAAACAGATAAATCGATTTTCGTAAATCAGAAGTTCGTCAACGTTCTGATGATAATAAACGTTTTCCGGAATGAGTTTTACGTCGTGCCGTCTCCACAAACTGCCGTCTTTAAGCACGCGCGAAAAATCTTCGTTACTGAGTTGCTTTGCCTGTTCGATACGGGTAACAACTTCCTCTCTGCGGTTATCGATATGCGGATGCGACATTATGGACATAATAATCTGAAGCATCGTGGAAATTTTCCGCAAATACTCTCTGTCTTTTTCGCAAACGACTTCTTGCAAAGATCCGATATTAAGTTTGTCTATCGAAGCGTAATAATTGCCGAATTTAGCATGGTTCAAGGCAAATTCTTCAAGTTGATTGATTATTTCGCTCGGTTGTATCAATTGATTGTTCATAATTCTATATCGGTTTGGTTATTCGTTATCGACCGTGTAACGATTTGGTTATTCGTTATCGACCGTGTATCGATTTGGTTATTCTATATAATTCCTCGTCCTTATCAGCCTTCCCCTCGGAGGAGGAAGGTGTCGCGTCAGCGACGGATGAGGTGTTTTATATAATTCCTCGTCCTTATCAGCCTTCACCTGGTAGGGCAATTCCCCTTACTAAGGGGAGTGTCAACGTAGTTGACGAGAGGATTGCCGTCTGCGGCTTAGCAAAGGGGGACCGCTTGCGGTGGATGAGGTTGGAAAACGTATTAGGTTGCAAAGATTATGCGGTCGTAAAAGATTATAT
>CAKQWM010000001.1 GCA_934278995.1 uncultured Clostridia bacterium | reverse complement strand
CGGTGATGGGAGTTTAACACAGCAAAAACCGATTTATTCCCGCAAAAATAATTAGTGATAATGATTGGAATCCCTACCAAATAAAACTTAAAAAAGACGAAGCGCACGAGTTTTTAAAGTATCAGATGAAAAATTTCGGAGGGCTTAAAGACTACCCCGTATTTTTGGAAGATACCGCGGTAACGCTTACGATAAACGGCGACTATCTGCCGATTAAATTCGTTTACAAGAGTAAATATACGGTTTCCGTAGCGGTCCTCGGAAGCCTTACCTGCAACGAAACGAACACCACCGTATTTGGCTATCAAAAAAGCGAGATTCCAAACGAAACCGACTTTATTAAAGAATAATTTTTAACGCCGAAAAGCAATTCCAACCCATTATTAAAATTGCTTTTCGGCGTTTATTTTATATCAAAACCCCGCCTATAAGCCGATTATCTCTATTTTTTTGTTTATTCGAAGCATAAATTTTTCGCTTATAAACCGCCGTTAGCCCGAAAGAATTTTACGGTTTATTTAATCAAAATTACGCGTACGCGGCTACTGCAAGTCGCATAGTGACTTCTGTCCGAAAATATTTACACATTTTTAAATAGTGTTTAATTTATGATTTCGGCGTTAAAAATTTACAAAAAAAGACGACTTTTTTCAAAAAGGGTATTGACAAATCAAATTTTCATTGTAAAATATAAGAGTATCCGAGCGAATACTTTCGTCGCTTCGTTTTTTGATTTATCAATATTTTTTCTTGTTTAATTTAGAGGGGATATCCCCTTTGGCGCGCCAGCGCCAAAGGGCTTACGGTTTTTTAAAAAATGACGCCGGACGGCGTTGTTAAATAATTATATTTTTCGGAGGAAAATATGAAAAGACTGTTAGCTTTAGTACTCGCGTGCGTTCTTTGCGCCGCCACCTTCTCTCTCGTTGCCTGCAACACCACGCCTCAGAAAGAACTTACCGCTACCCAGAAGATAATTCAGGAAGCCCAAGGCATGACTTTGGAAGAACTCGGCAAAAAAGCCATTGCCGAATCGAACGGTAAAACCTTCTATGGTGTAGGTAACTCCAGTCGCGGTAAAACCGCTTTGCCGGCGTTTATCAAATATTTGCAGACGCTCGACAGTTCCTACAATATGGAATATAAGTGGCAACAGCCGAAGAACAATAAAATCTTCGATCAGTTGACGGCAGATTCAAAGAAAGAAGTCGGAACCTTCGCGATGACTCTTATACAAGACGGCAACCAAATCGAATCCAAGATGGTTCAGACCGGCGTTTTGGACACCTTTATTCCTAAGGAATGGGCTGAAGCAAACGGAACCACCTCTAAAGATTACAAAGGTTATCTCGCGCTTCAGACTTTGAACAAAGTTTTCATGTATAACTGCGTCAACAAAGATAAAACCTACACCAACGTCTGGGATTTCGTAGCCGAAGGCGAACACGGTTTATATATGGATATCGACAGCGAAATCGTCGGCAAAAACTTCCTTTATATGTTAACCAAACCCGAATACGCTTCAGGGCTGAAGACCGCGTACGACGCGTTACCCGCCGCCAAGAAAGCCTATTTTGACACCGCAATAAATGCAGTCGCTCAGGATGCTACCGACTTAGGTCTGGACGCTAACGGCAAATACGCGCTTGCCTGGATTAAACTTTGGGTTAACAGTTATAACGCTCAATCCGACGACGGTCCTATCTGCAACGACTTGGTTAAATCTTCCGCTGTAGATCAATTCGGTCTTTTGGTTTATTCCAAACTCCGTTCGGTTCAAGAAACCGAAGGTGTTTCCAAAAACAATATCAAAGTTGCCGCTTACGAAGACGGTTACACCGGTTTCGGCGGATACGGCTATTGCCACTACTTATTCGTTACCGACAACAGTCCTCTTCCCTGGACGGCTTGCGCTTTCATCGCTTACATGACCGAAACCGTTGACGGCTTCAGCGCGTGGGGCAAAGATATCGGCGGATACTCCTCTAACCCCGCTTTGGCGGCTGAAAACGAGGCTAAATATAAACACTCCGTTGGCGGTATGAAGAAAGACGCCGAGGGCAATCCTACTACCGAAGTCGAGTTTGCCGCGTTAAACGACAAAGGCTTTGACTGGTGGAAATCAAGACTCGTTATCGAAGATCCCGAATATTGCGCCAAAGTTGCGTTCACGGTCGGTTCTTGGATCGAAATCTTGGACAAATATAAAGCCTGATTTTACGCTAATCGTTTAGTAAAATCGCTTACAACTTTATAATTTAACTCAACTGCACGGAGTCGGGTAATTCCTGACTCCGTGTCGGAGGTTTTTATGGAAAATATCATGAAAAAACCCGGGAAATTCAAGATCTTCATGAACAAAGTAAAAACTTTTTTCATGCAACCGTACAATATTATTCTCGTCGTGATGGGTATAATCTGTACGTTTACTACCATAGCCCCCATATTAACTCTTATTGAAGACACGGTAAAAATTCATCCCGGCTCGATAGATCAGTACCTTACGGGCAAAACCGAAGGATATTCTCTTATAAACTGGAAAGATTTATTCACGAGCAGGCTTGCGAAAACCAACTTGTGGACGCCCCTTATCAACACGGTAATCCTCGCTTTCTTTTCCTGCGTGGCGGCTGTGTTATTCGGCGGAATTTTCGCGTTTTTGGTAACAAGAACGAATCTTAAGTTCAAAAAGTATCTTAGTTCCATATTTATTTTCCCTTACATAATGCCTCAGTGGACGCTTGCTTTGGTTTGGCGCAATATGTTCAACAGCACCGCCGTAACGGGAGGCTCCGACGGATTTTTCGCTTCATTCTTCAACATAAGAATGCCTCTTTGGTGGTGTCAGGGGCTTTTCCCCAGCATTATAGTTCTGGGGCTTCACTACTCGGCTTTCGCGTACATATTGATCGGCGGTATTTTCAGGAACATGGACGCTAATTTAGAGGAAGCCGCCACGATACTCGATACGCCTAAGTATAAAATTATGGGCAGAATCACCATTCCTATGGTAAAACCCGCGATTTTATCCACCGTTCTTCTCGTTTTCGGAAGTTCCATGGGCAGTTATCCCGTACCGCACTACCTGAAACTTTCCACTCTTTCCACGAGATATCTCGAAATCACCGATAAATACCAAGGCGAAGCGAGTATTCTGGCTGTTATAATGATGGTTATGGGCGTTGCCATACTTATACTTAATCAGTTAAGTTTAAAGAGCCGTAAAAATTACACGACGGTATCGGGTAAATCGGGACAAATTTCAAAAATCAATCTCGGCAAGGCAGGAAAGTACGTCGTAGGAGCAATTCTTATCGTATTTACCTTCTTTACGAGTATATTCCCTATAATTTCTTTCGCTTTCGAAACCTTTTTACCTAATCCCGGCGACTATAGTTTCTTCAAATCGTGGAACATTTCAAACCTTACCACAAAGTGGTGGACTTATAACGATCCTACGGGAGAAGCCGGTCTATACGGGCAACTCGGAATGCTTCACAACAATATGATCTGGAAGGCTTACGGCGGCACGATGCTCGTATCGATAGCCTGCGCGCTGACGGCCGGTACGTTAGGCACCTTGATCGGTTACGCGGTATCCAAAAAGCGTAGAGACAAATTTGCAAACTACGTCAACAATATAGCGTTTATCCCCTACTTAATGCCGTCCATAGCGGTAGGTATAGCATTCTTTATTCTGTTCTCGGGAAAAATCAATCTTTATAACACTTACTGGATTCTGATTATCGCGGGGACCGTAAAATACATTCCGTTTGCGTCGAGAAGTTCGCTAAGTTCCATGCTTCAGATAAGCGGAGAAATCGAAGAATCGGCAATAATACAAGACATTCCTTGGTATAAAAGAATGTTCAACATAATAATTCCTATTCAAAAGACGTCTATTTTAAGCGGTTACTTATTGCCGTTTATTACCTGTATAAGAGAATTATCGTTGTTCCTTCTTCTCTGCACGCAAGGCTTTATACTTTCAACGACAATAGACTATTTCGACGAAATGGGGCTTTACGCTTTTTCAAACGGTATCAACCTTATATTGATAGTAACCGTTCTTATCTCGAACGCAATAATCAACAAGGTTACCGGAGCGAGCCTCGACAAAGGTATAGGAGGTTAATTTATGCCTAAAATCGTATTAACTGACGTCACTAAAAGATGGGGCAATTTTTACGCCGTAGAACATCTTAATTTAGAAATTGAAAACAATGCTTTCGTTACCCTTCTCGGTCCATCGGGATGCGGTAAAACCACGACGCTGAGAATGATTGCGGGGCTTGAAACTCCTACAAGCGGTCGAATAGTTATCGGCGACAAGGTCGTTTTCGACAGCGAAATGGGTATCAATATCCCCCCGAACAAACGCAAAGTCGGCTTTTTGTTCCAAAACTACGCCCTGTGGCCGAATATGACGGTTTATCAGAACATTTCTTTCGGGCTTGCAAACATTAAAGAACTTATGCCCCTCGTGTCCTTTGAATCTCAAGTGGCAACACGCGTTAAAGAAATCGTTTCCGATTATAAAAAAGTCATCGACTTAACTAACGATTGTCTTGATAAAAAAGGCGTTTTGAATAAAGACAAACTCTATTTACGCCTTATCGATACCTATATCGTTTCGATGTTCACCGCAAAAAAAATCGCGGGATACAAACTTTCGGAAGTTGCCGATCCTGAGGCGGAAGTCGAAAAAATAATCGCCGAACAAAACGCAATTATTCAATCCGAAACACTGAAAGCGACTAAAAAAGGCTATGCGATTAACGAAAATTTCGAATACGTAAAAGACGGAGAGGTCGTTAAGTCGGTAAGAAAACTTTCCAAAGAAGAAGTCGATCTTGCCGTAAGACGCGTATCGAGAATCGTTAAAATAGGCATGTTTATGGATCGCTATCCGGCGGAACTTTCGGGCGGTCAACAGCAAAGGGTTGCCATAGCGCGTACTCTCGCGCCGGAGCCGAGCGTTCTTTTCATGGACGAACCGCTGAGTAACCTCGACGCTAAGTTAAGGCTCGAAATGAGGTCGGAACTTCAAAGATTGCACCTCGACACGGGAAGCACCTTCGTTTACGTTACGCACGATCAGATGGAAGCAATGACGCTTGCAACGTCCATTTGTCTTATAGATAACGGCGTTTTACAACAGTACGACGCCCCCCTTACCGTCTATAATCGCCCGAACAATACGTTTGTCGCGGACTTCGTAGGAAATCCGTCAATCAATTTTATCGACGCAAAAGGCGTTCAGACCGGCGACGAATTAAAGGTAAAGGTCTGGGACGATATTTCTCTTACGTTTACTCCCAACGAGGCAATCGATTTGTCGGTATGGCAACAAAAAGACCACGAATACGACGCTGAACTACATGAAAAACGGCTCAGACTTTCAGAGGATAAGAAAAACGTAGAAAAAGGCAATAAAGACGTCAAGTTTAAATATCATATCGCAAAGGTCGATGAATCCGAACTTGACGACGACGTCGATATCACCGACGACGACTACGTTTTGGCGGTGCGTCCGGAAGCAGTAAAAATCACCCCCGACGGTAAAATCGAAGGCGAAATTTACAGCGCGATGCCTACGGGTATGGAAACTACCGTAAGAATCAGGATCGGCGAATATCTGATTACCGGCGTTATATTCGGCGGTATTACTTACGGACTCGGCGAAAAGGTCAAAATCGATTTCGACGGAAACAACGTTATACTTTTCAGTCGTAATTCAGGCAGGTTTATCACAACCGGCACTCTTAAATAACTTTTTAAGTCGTAATTTTTAAGGGCGGATTTTCCGCCCTTTTTTTACGGGTTTTATATACGGCGTTTATAAGCGTCGATATTTTTATAAAACTTGCCTTAACCGATTTTTTTTAATTTCTTAACGACAAAAACCCGCCTATAAGCCGATTATCGACCTATAGGCGGGTTTTTTTGGATTGTTAAACGCGTTATCGCGCGCTTATATTATTTGTTTGCAAGACCTTTATATCTGTTAAGACGTTCGGTATTTTCTTCTTCCGCTTTTTCAAAGAGTTTTTCTGCAAGAGCGGGTTGCGCTTTCTGTAAGGAAGCGTAACGGTTTTCACCGAGCAAGAAGTCCTTATAACTTTGGGTAGGATCTTTAGAATCGAGTTTGAAGGGATTTTCCGTTCCGATCAAAGTCGGGTTGTATCTGTATAAGTGCCAATATCCGGCGTCAACCGCTTTCTTTTCTTCCGCCTGTGAGTTGGTCATATTGATACCGTGGTTGATACAAGGAGCGTAGCAGATAACGAGCGACGGTCCTGCGTAACTTTCGGCTTCGCAGATAGCGTTCAAAAACTGCTGTTTGTTAGCGCCCATAGCGCACTGAGCGACGTAAACGTAACCGTAACTCATAGCAATGAATCCGAGGTCTTTCTTTTTGATTCTCTTTCCGCCTGCGGCAAATTTGGCTATTGCGCCGGTAGGCGTGGATTTACTTGCCTGTCCGCCCGTGTTGGAATAAACTTCGGTGTCCAAAACGAGGACGTTAACGTCTTCGCCCATGGCAAGCACGTGATCAAGCCCGCCGTAACCGATGTCGTAAGCCCAGCCGTCGCCGCCGAAAATCCATACGGATTTTTTAATCAAGCAATCTCTTTGATCGTAAATTGCGGTTAAAACGGTCTTTAATTCGCCTCTTGCGGATTTGATAGCGGCAGGTAAAAGTTCGGAAATAACAGGGGCAAGACGAGTCGTAACTTCCGCGTTCTTTCTGTTTTCGAGCCATTCGGTGAAAGCGGCTTTAAGTTTGCCTTTAACGCCAAGGTCAATCGCTTTGGTTATTTCGTCGGCAAGTTTTGATCTTCTCTGCGCGTACGCAAGATTGATACCGTAACCGAATTCCGCGTTGTCTTCAAATAAACTGTTAGCCCAGGCGGGACCTTTGCCTTCTTCGTTTTTGGTGTAAGGACAGGTAGGAGAACTTCCGCCGTAAATGGAGGAACAACCCGTAGCGTTGGCTATAACCATTCTGTCGCCGAACATCTGCGTTACCACTTTAACGTAAGGAGTTTCGCCGCAACCGGCGCAAGCGCCCGAAAATTCAAATAAGGGCTTTCTGAACTGACTTCCCTTAACAGAGGTCGCTTTAACCGCGGAAGTATCGACCGCGGGAAGTTTTTCGGAAAATTCGTAGTTTGCTTCGTCTTCGTTGACCGCTTGTTCAAACGGTACCATAACGAGCGCCTTTTCTTTGGCGGGGCATACGTTTGCGCATACGCCGCAGCCCATACAATCGAGCGGAGAAACCTGCATTCTGAATTCTAAGCCTTTAAGTTGCATAGCGGGAAGCGTTTTGTAGGTTTCGGGTTTTTCAATGCCCGCTTCGTTCAGCGCCGGACGGATACAAGCGTGAGGACATACGAAAGCGCATTGATTGCACTGAATACAATTTTCCGGAATCCACTTAGGTACTTTAACCGCAACGCCGCGTTTTTCAAACCTGGTCGTACCGGTAGGTACCGAACCGTCTGCGTTAAACGCGGAAGAAGGAAGTTTATCGCCTTCTAAAGCGGTAATGGGGTGAATAACTTCACGGAAGTATTTATCGTTTGCTAGTTCCGGTATTTCCGCACCGTCGGTAGCGGTAGCCCAACTTGCGGGGATTTCTATTTTAATTAAGGAAGCGCTTGCGGCGTCTATGGCGTCGCAGTTTGCTTTAACGACGGCGTCGCCTTTCTTTCCGTAAGTAACCTTAACTTTTTCCTTCATAAAGACTTCTGCGTCGGTGTAAGGAATAATGTTCGCAATTTTGAAGAAAGCCGATTGCAATACCATGTTCTGGCTCTTTGCGCTGCCCGCTTTCGTCGCAACGTCCAAAGCGTTGATAACGTAAAGTTCGGCGTGCTTTTCAGAAAGAAGTTGTTTCATCTTCGCGGGGAGATGCTTTGAAAGCGAATCAACGTCCGTCCAGAGGCAGTTTAACAGGAATTTTCCGCCTTGTTTGAGGTCGGAAACCATGTCGTAACGGGTTACGTAAGAAGGATTGTGGCACGCGATAAAGTCCGCGGCGTCGATAAGATAGGACGATTGAATGGGTACGTCGCCGAAACGAAGGTGAGATACCGTTATACCACCCGATTTTTTGGAATCGTAGAAGAAGTAACCTTGAACGTATTTGTCGGTGTGATCGCCTATTATCTTAATGGAGTTTTTGTTGGCGCCGACCGTGCCGTCGGAACCGAGACCGTAGAATTTGCACGAAACCGTACCCGCGGGCGCCGCGTTGTATTTTTCGGAGAAATCCAAAGAAGTGTTGGTGATATCGTCGTAAATACCGACGGTAAAGTGATTCTTGGGTTTGTCCTGTTCGAGGTTTTTATATACGGAAAGAATCATCGAAGGATTAAATTCTTTGGAACCTAAACCGTATCTGCCGCCTACCACGGTAACTCTCTTCTTTGCTTCCATCAAAGCGGTGCAAACGTCGAGATACAAAGGCTCGCCCAAAGAACCGGGTTCCTTGGTTCTGTCCAGAACGGCAATCTTCTTAACCGTTTTGGGAAGCGCTTTCAAGAAAGCCTTGGTTGCGAAAGGACGATACAAACGAACTTTCAAAAGACCGTATTTACGACCTTCCGCGTTGAGTTTGTTGATGGTTTCTTCAACGGCTTCGGCGCCGCTGCCCATGATAACGATAACTTCTTCGGCATCGGGCGCGCCTACGTAATCGAATAAATGATAAGATCTTCCCGTTAAGGCGGAAACTTTATCCATCATCTTCTGAACGATAGCGGGGGTTGCTTCGTAATATTTGTTGGCGGTTTCTCTGTTCTGGAAGTAAGTGTCCGCATTCTGAGCGGTACCCTTCTGAATAGGATGTTCGGGGTTCAACGCTTTCTTTCTGAAGTTTTCGATATCCTTCATATCTACGAGCGATTTCATTTCGTCGTATTCGATAGCGTCTATTTTGGATACTTCGTGGCTGGTTCTGAAACCGTCGAAGAAATGAATGAAAGGAACTTGCGATTTCAACGTGGAAAGATGCGCAACGAGAGCAAGATCCATAACCTCTTGTACCGAACCGCTTGCGAGCATTGCAAACCCGGTCTGACGGCACGCCATAACGTCGGAATGATCTCCGAAAATGTTAAGCGAATGAGCCGCCAAAGCGCGCGCGCTGACGTGAAAAACAGTGGGAAGAAGTTCGCCCGATATTTTGTACATGTTGGGGATCATCAAAAGTAACCCCTGACTTGCCGTATAGGTTACGGTAAGCGCGCCCGCGGCAAGCGAGCCGTGTACTGCGCCCGCAGCGCCGCCTTCGGACTGCATTTCAGCCAAACGCAATTTTTGACCGAACATATTGACTCTGCCCGCTGTCGCCCACTCGTCTGCAACTTCCGCCATGGGGGAAGACGGTGTGATAGGGTAAATCGCGGCTACTTCCGAAAATGCGTACGCAACGTGGCTGGCAGCGGTGTTACCGTCAATAGTCATCTTTTTCATGAATAAAAAATCCTCCGATATAGATTTTAAGTTTAATGTGGTTTTAAAGATTCGTAAAACTTTTAAAAACGGGCTTTGTTCGTCGGTATAACCGCTGAAAAAGTTATTAAAGCCGTTTGCGTCGAAACCCGGCAAAATTTTCGCTTGTAAAGAACCTTTTAGTTATTCTTAACGACACAACCCGCTCGATTACATTCAGATATATAACCTGTTGGTTATCCTTGCTGTTACGAAACGATTTTTTTAAAAACGCTCGATTTTGTAAGTATCGTCCGTTTACTTATTTTGCAAAATCCGTCGCGTCCGATATCTTCGTAAAAGCGTAACGAGATTGATATCTTCGTAAAATTTTTCCGAAACAGATACCTTTATAAAAAATGTCTGAGGTATAAAAGATGTCTGAGGTCGAAATCGATATAAAAGTCTTTGAAGTCTTTTTAGCCCACGCAGTTAATATTATAATGTTAATTAAATATAATGTCAAAACAAATAGACGAAAAATCACAATTATTTATAAAAAAATGGCTTAATACTTGCATTTTTTTGCGAAATATGCTAAAAGACACTCGCGTAACGCACCACGCGACCGAAGGGAGCAATTCACGTTGCGTCAGCAACAATTCACGCGACCGTAGGGAGCAATTCATGACCGTAAGGTCAATTCACGCGACCGCAAGTTCGCAATTCACTATTAACTAATGAATTGACGAGTAAACTCGTCGTGAAATGGCTACGCCGTGAGTTCTCGCTTCGCTCCATGAATTGAATTGCAAAGCAATTCGTTTTTCCTTTTAGCCTCCCTTGTACAAAAAGGGAAACATTTAAGCCTCCCTTGTGTAAAGGGAGGTGGCACGTGTCAGCGTGACGGAGGGATTGTTATATAATTTCGCCGCCCTTATTCGCCTTCCCCTCGGAGGAGGAAGGTGTCGCGTAGCGACGGATGAGGTGTTCTATATCATTCACGTCCTTGTCAGCCTTCACCTGGTAGGGCAATTCCCCTTACTAAGGGGAGTGTCAACGTAGTTGACGAGAGGATTGCCGTCTGCGGCTTAGCAAAGGTGGCATTTTCGCAAGAAAATGACGGATGAGGTTGGAAAGCGTATAAGGTCGTAAAAAATTGTATAGCCACCCTCATCAGGCTCTACGAGCCAGCTTCTCCCACAGGGTGAAGCCTTTCACGCGACCGAAGGGAGCAATTCACGCGACCGAAGGGAGCAATTCACGCGACCGAAGGGAGCGTTTTTCTCAGATAATCGACCTATACCGCCACTTTTTTATTTTTTGGCTATTAAATTTCCACAAACGTATAGCCAAAAACGTAATCCGCTGTTATTTTTATTTTTACAGTTTTTATCAAAAAAAGAACTTTTAAAGGTCGCTTTTCACAATTCGATTATTGTGATAATTTTATGAAAGTCGCGTTATAAGCCGATTATCGCCTGTTTTGATTGAAAACGGCGAACTTTTTAAATTTAACGCTCTATCGTTTATGTGAAAGATTAAAATCATTACAGCCTTGCCCGCGAGGGTTATTTAATTAGGGCGTTATGGATAAATTTTATAAAAGCGCCAAAAAAGTGCCAAAAAAGCGCCAAAAAAATTCAATTATTTATGTATTTATACCGACAAACGGTTGATTTGTCGATTTTTCGTTGACATACTTTGTCAGATTATGATATTATATTTATCGGTGAAGTACGTAATTACCGAGTTAAATTATATACGGTAACGCGACTTTATTAAATATATTTTTATGTGGAGGAATCATGAAAACCAAACTACTTTCTTTTTCGTTGAGTTTATGTTTGCTTTTAACGTGCGGTCTTTTCTTAGTCGGTTGCGACCTTTTCGGCAACAACAACAATAATAAAAAAGACGACGTAAATACTTACATAGAAACCACGCTTACGGATATCGCCGCCACCTGGGAACAGTTAGGAAACGATTACGATCTTACGAGTTATCAAACCGAATACGAAGAAATTCGCGCATATATCGGTAAAGCGACAAAGAAAACCGACGTTGATGGTCATAAGACTCGTTTTAACGAACTCGTTGAAAAGGTAAAGCAAAATAATCAGCAAAAGCCCGATGAATTTACGGTTCAGAAGGATACGGTTTTAGCAAACGTCAAACAGCAGTGGGAAATTCTTTACGCATCTTATCCGGAACTTAAAAACAACCCCGAATACCTTACCGCTTACGAAGCGTTGCTCAATAACTTAAAAACGGCAAATAACCAGAATGATTTATATGAGGTTTCCCAGAATTTCGGCAACCTCATACAACAAATTACGCAAAACCTTACGATTGACGTAACCGCTTACAGGGGGCAGGCTAAAAAATACGCCGAAGACACCTGGGCGAATCTTTTAAAAGAATACTCCGCTCTTTCGACGAATACCGGGTTTACCGCCCGCTATAACGAGTTAACGGAAGCGCTCAAAAAAGCCGAAACCGAACAGGCGGTCAACGAAGTCATGGGTAATTTCGGTACGCTTTTCAACGAAATTGCCGAAAACTATAAACCTGTCGAAAAAGTTACCGAAGAACAAATCAACGCGCTTCTTTCTCAGATTGACACACAGTGGCAGACGCTTTGCGAACAGTATCCCGCTTTATCGCAATCCGACTTCGCTAAGAAGTACGAAAATTTAAAAGACTTGCTCAAACAAGCCCAAACCGAAGCCGATCTCGAAACGATACGTCAAAAATTCGACGAACTTTTAAACGAGGTAAAAAATAATTTCCAGGACGATTTGTCCTCTTACAAAGAACAAACAAGACGTTCGATCGAAAATAAATGGCAAGACCTCGTTCAAAGATACAACGTCCCCGTAGAACAAAGTCTTACCGCGCAGTACGACGAAATTTTAAGCAATATAGAAGCCGCCGAGAATAAAGCGGCTGTTGACAAGGCGGCTGAGCCCACCGAACAACTTTTGCAGGTAGTTTCGGCATATCTGGAACTCGAAGAAACAAGACAGGCATGCTTAGCCGAATCTATTCTTGCGTGGGAGGCGTTCACGGTAGATTACCGCGATCAGATTACTCAGGAAATGCTCGACAAGTATAACGAACTTGTTGCCGCGACAAACGGCGCAACTACACCCGAAGGCGTTCGCGCGGGTTGTCAAAAAATACTCGATTACGTCGAAAAGTTAAGAAACGAACTTTCTCAGCAAGGCGGAGAGGTCGAAAAAGTTACCGAAGAGCAAATCAATGCGCTTCTTTCTCAGATTGACACACAGTGGAAGACGCTTTGCGAACAGTATCCCGCTTTATCTCAATCCGACTTCGCTAAGAAGTACGAAAATTTAAAAGGCTTGCTCAAAAAAGCCGAAACCGAAGCCGATCTCGAAACGATACGTCAAAAATTCGACGAACTTTTAAACGAGGTAAAAAATAATTTCCAGGACGATTTGTCCTCTTACAAAGAACAAACAAGACGTTCGATCGAAAATAAATGGCAAGACCTCGTTCAAAGATACAACGTCCCCGTAGAACAAAGTCTTACCGCGCAGTACGACGAAATTTTAAGCAATATAGAAGCCGCCGAGAATAAAGCGGCTGTTGACGAAGCGGCTGAGCCCGCCGAACAACTTTTGCAGGTAGTTTCGGCATATTTGGAACTCGAAGAAACAAGACAGGCATGCTTAACCGAATATATGAATGCGTGGAACGATTTGGAAAACGAATACCGCGATCGGATTACTCAGGAAATGCGCGACAAGTATGACGAACTTGTTGCCGCGACAAACGGCGCAACTACGCCCGAAGGCGTTCGCGCGGGTTGTCAAAAAATACTCGATTACGTCGAAAAGTTAAGAAACGAACTTTCTCAACAAGGCGGAGAGGACCTTACGTCGTTAAAATCGCAGTTACAAAATAATATCTTTGAATCGCTCCTTAACATTCAAGAATCTTGTTCTAATAACGGTTTCTCCATCGAATGGAGCAAGGAGATAACCGATAAGCAAACCGCGCTCTTACAACAAATAGACGACGCAAAAACGAGAGCGGCGATAGAAGCAATACAATCGACCGTGGAGAATGAGTTCTATCCCATGTTAAAATCTTACGCTATTGAAAGCGTAAAAACGCAACTTAAAAAAGAGTTTGCCGAACAGTGGGCTGCGTACGAAAAAGCCTATCCCGAATATACGGATTTATATAATCAATACGTCGAAATAATCGATTTGACCTTAAAAACCACCGACGTTACCGACGTACTGAAAAATTACGGATACCTTAAAAATTCCGTTTTGGCAGATTTCATAAATAGTTTTACTTATGAAGACGATATGCGTTATTTGAGGTATTGTAACATAACCGGAAACTTTTACGATGCGCTCGACAATGAACTCAAAAAAGCATATTCCAGCGAATTTAGCCGTTGGGTTGATAAATTGAAAAGCGTTATGTCTCTCGAAGAAGCAAAAACTCAATTTGCTAACTTTAAAAAATGGCTTGCCGAAATTAAACAAAAACCCTACGTTAAATCGGTTGAGTTAATTCAAAACAAACTGACTTTAACGGTCGGCGTAACCGAGGAGCAGATAACGGAAGCGCTTAACAAGATTTCCGCAAAGGTAACTTACAGTGACCAGACGGAAACGACTCTTAGTTTTGCCGAAGGAACTTACTCGTTAAGCGGTCATGATTTTACAAAGGTCGGGTCGTATTACGTTTCGGCAACCTTCACTATAGGTGATTCAAAGTACTCTGAAGGTATAACCGTAATCATAGCGCCCGATATGACCGGCGCGAAAGAACTCGCAACGTACAGAGGTACCGGTTCGCTTGACAATAAGTCAACAATAACTTTGTACGATAACGGTTACGCCATGGATAACAACGGCTTCTACACAAAATACGAAAGATACGATGATTATTGCGCGATATACGCAGAGAATACTGTTATGCTGTGCCGTCCGGACGATTCCGAAAAAACGATCGACTTATACGTGCCGTCAGACGATTCTCTTGTCGGTACCTTCGTTTATCAATACATGGAAAAGAGTCCTTTCAGGGTTTATAAACACGTAAAATCCGACAAGTATATCGTTACTCTTCAAGAGCATTACGAAGATAAAATCCATACTCTTTTTTCGACTTTCTGTGACTTCGACGCGGCAAAGAGAACTCTCGTTTGCGCTATGATAGATAACTACGTCGGCAGTTATAGCGATGAAACCGTTACCTACACCTGGGACGAAGGTAGCAACGTACTCAGAATCGACGTATCCGGCAAAATAACCGCTATGCAAAAAGAATGGCAAGTGTTGATAACCCAAGGCTATGACGTAAGTTATTTTGAAAACGACTATAACAACATAATCTTCAATCTCCAAAACTCAAGTGGCGGTATGATTCAAGACTACGTAAATCAATTCACAAATCTTGTAGAAAGAGTAAAAAGTAACCACTATATGCAAGAAGAATGGCAAGTGTTGATAACCCAAGGCTATGACGTAAGTTATTTTGAAAACGACTATAATGACATAATCTTCAATATCCAAAACTCAAGCACTATGATTCAAGAATACGTAAATCAATTCACAAGTCTTGTAGAAAGTGTAAAAAGGAACCGCTATACGAGGTTTGAGCCTTCTTTTGCACCCTTTTATGAACTGAAAGTCGGCGACGATATCGAAGAATTTATTAAAAAGAACTTAATCGGAAAAACTTGTACCGCTTATTTAGAATGGAGCAATAATCCCGGAAAGACCGTTACCATAACGAGAGACATGATAACTTATGAAGGCGACACTAAAACGAGTGGGGGCTTCTCTATCAGAGTAAGTTACGTAGATAAACTTTACGCAAACTCAGGCGATTCGTTCTTTGAGGTTTACGTAAACGTTTTTGATGTTCCCGTAGCGGCTTAAACCACGATAATTATTCGGTTAAAACAATCAAAAGTCTGCCTATAAGTCGGATATCGAACTATTTTAGGCAACAGACAAACAAAACAGCGAGCGACGAAGTTTTCGTTGCTCGCTGTTTTCGTTTTCTATCTCGGTAGCGCTTGCCTAAAAAACCGCGGTGTCGGATAGATATAACAAATATAATATCCCTAAGTTAAAACCGAAAATATCAATATAAAACCAGATCGTTTCCGTCAAGACGCTTCTGAACGCTTGCCACGGTAAGAAGATACACGGATTTTGCCCCGACTCTTTTTAAAACTTTTGCCACGGCGTGAGCGGTTGCGCCCGTGGTTAAAACGTCGTCGATAACTAAAATTCGTTTACCTTTAACAAGCGTTTTGTTCGTTACTTTAAAACAGGAAATCAGATTTTCCTGCCTTTCTTTTTTATCGAGCGACTTTTGCTCCGGCGTTTCTTTGATTTTGGTAAGTAGGGCTATAGACCGATTATCAACGAGTTTTGCCAGATTTTCCGCTAAAAGTTCGGCTTGATTAAACCCCCTTGCTTTTTGTTTTTTCTTGTGCATCGGCACGAAGGTTATAACGTCGGGCGTAAACAAATTTTTAATGTAAACGTCTTTTAAATAGGGCGCTAAAATCTCTGCAATATATTTGCGCCTTCCGTATTTCAGCGACTTTATAAGTTTTTCGGCGCCGTCCTCGTACAAAAACGCGCTTCTTGCTTTATCGACAGCCCATTCTCCGCTGCAAGAATAGCAACGCTTCGTGGGGATATTCGTTATTCTTCCGCAGTTGGAACAAATAATGCCGTCGTTTAAATGAACTTCCTTTTTACACTCGTCGCAAAAATCGCCGTCGTCGAAAATTTCTTTTGCGCACAGGTTGCAAGTGTAACGTTCAGGACAAAGAACCTCGTCGGTCTTTTTCAAAAGTAATTTTATAAAGTCTTTGAATTTCATATATCTTATATCTTTTGTCGAAATTTGTAAAAAACAGTCGGGTATAAAGTAATTAAAACCGCACAAACTATCTGCAGGAGGTAGCCCGATATCGGGCGATAATAAAAATGAGAAAACAAAAAGAAACAAAAAATTGTTCCAAAAGCGGTCAAAACACGAAAACCAAAAGTTGTAAGTAATTTTGCGTCGAGATACGATTATTTCGGAAGCTACACGGGCAACACGGTCTGTAACGACGAAAAACCCGTACAGGATGCGGACGATTTATAATCCGACGAAAAATAATCAAGGCGGCGTTATACGTCGCCTTTTTTATATCAAAAGTCGGCGCTAAAAATCGTTATCGGCATTAAGTTTTTTTAAAACGTTTTCAAAATAATCGGGAAGCGGAGCGGTAAATTCCATAATTTCACCCGTTTTGGGATGCGTCAATATCAGTTTATAAGCATGAAGCAATTGTCCGTTTAAATCGAATTTTTGCTTTTTATAGCCGTAAGATTTATCACCTACGACGGGATGCCCCATAAATTTCGCATGTACCCTTATCTGATGGGTTCTGCCCGTTTTTAAAGAAAACTCACACAGCGTAAAGCCGTCGTAACGCTTTATTACTTTAAATTCGCTCAGCGCCCTTCTTCCGCTCGTTTTTGACGTCGTCATAAGTTTCCTGTCTTTGTCGCTTCGCTTTATAAACGTGTCTATAAGCCCGTTATCGGCTTTAACGACGCCTTCTAAAAGCGCCAGATAAATCCGTTTTGCCGTTTTGTCTTGTATTTGCTTCGCCAAAGAAAGGTGCGCGAAGTCGTTCTTTGCGACGACTAAAAGCCCCGACGTGTCTTTGTCGATTCTGTGAACTATCCCCGGTCTTATTACGCCGTTTATACCGCTTAATTTATCGAGTCTGTATAATAAGGCGTTCACGAGCGTTCCCCCGTTTGTTCCTCCGCCTGAATGGACGGTAAGCCCCTGCTGTTTGTTTATTACGGCAATGTCGTCGTCCTGGTAAATTATGTCGAGCGGTATATCCTGAGGCGTCAGGTCGAGTTTTATCGGATTCGGCGCGTTAATCGTAATGCGGTCGCCGAGTTTTACCGAGGAACCGCTTTTGCAGGATTTTCCGTTTACCGTTACGTTGCCGTCGTCTATAAGTTTTTTGATGCGGGAACGCGAATACTCGGTATTGTCCGCCAGAAATAAATCAAGCCGCTTATAATCACAAGCGGCTGTAATAAGTTTTTCCGTCATTTTGTTTCCTTTGCTTTTTTCGATTTGAAAATCGCTTCTTTATCCAAAAATAAAAAATAAACCACGAGCATTACGCCCCCTACGGAAACGGCGATATCGGCAACGTTGAAGTTTGCAAAAAACGTTACGTTCAAAAAATCACGAACCTCTTTGAAAGCCACTCTGTCGATAAAGTTTCCGACTGCGCCTGCGGCTATAAATGTGAGGGACAGATCGAGCCACTTGCTGTCTTTCTTTTTTACTACCATATAAACCGAAAGCACTATAAGCGACACTGTGGTAAGAGCGTAAAAAAGCGCCATCGCAAACGGCTCGTCAGCCATCATTCCGAATGCCGCGCCGGGGTTTCTCGTATTAGTTATATAGAATAAATTGTTTATGACGGGAATATTAAAGTTGTTCATATCCACTATGGTCTTGGTTATCTGATCAAGCAAAACCACGGCGAAAAAAATTAACGCGTAAATCATTTCAATCCTCTTTTTCGTTGCTTCCGAAAACGCCTAATTCGCTTAAAAGAGTTTTAAGATCGAGTTCTTCGGAAGGGTTAATCGCCTCGTCCAAATCAAAACCGAAGTCCTCGGAAAATTCGCTTTTTTTATTCGGAAGCGGGGTTTTTACAGACAATTTTTCCGTTAGCCCTAACGACGTATTTTTAGCCTCGTATAGATATCCTTCGGCATCGACTTCCTTTAATAAGTCGGTCAATAGGTCGGTTATAGCCGTTTTTTCTTCGGAAAGTTCATTTGCGTAGATCTTCCTTATCTTATCCGAAATAAGCCTTACGGTTTTTAATTCCGTCAAGTATTCGTACTGCGCTTTTTTATTCAGTCTGTCGGCTTCCTCGGCGCTTTGTTGCAGGCGTTTTTTCGCTTTTTCCTCGGCGCCTTTAAATTCGCCGAGTTCGCAAGACATCTGCCGAAGTTCTTCGTTTTTGTCGGAAATTATTTCTTTTAAACTCTCTATTTCGTCCCACAAAACACAGTTATCGCACCGCTCGTTGTCGTTTTCATACTCCGTTTTGTTTTCGGATATATTCATATCGTCCAAAGGTGTTTTCAGCATATTTTTTCAGAACGGATTTTTTCTATCATTCCTTCTTTAAGCGACGTAAGCGCGTCCGACAAATCGACTTTATAGATATGCGGATTATCTATACGCTTATATTCGTCCCAGAAAGTCGCCTTTTCCTGTTTGCAGTAATCGCAAATTTGTTTAAGCGATGGCATTTTTACGATGCGTTTGCCGTTTTCCATTATTTTCACGCTCAACTCTCGTAAAGAATATTCTCCCGCCTTGAAGGTGGTCTGTTTCCATTTTTCTACGGGGTGAGTAAGCGTTAAAGGTTGCGATTCGGAAAAACTGTCCGTTTTAAGGGCTATTAAGTCGGCAAAAGCCATTCCATCCTTATCGTAAACCCTGTAAAGAGTTTTAAACCCGGGGTTTGTGATTTTCGCGCTGTTGTTTGAAAGTTTGATTTTCGGAATATACTCGTCGCCGTGTTTTATGGCGGAAAGTTTATAAACTCCGCCGAGGGCGGGCATATCTGCGCTTGTAATAAGTTTTGTGCCTACTCCCCACAAATCTATGCGGGCGCCCTGATTTTTGAGCGACGCGATAAGCCTTTCGTCAAGATCCCCCGAAGCGCAGATTTTGGTATAACCGTAACCTGCTTCGTCGAGCATCTTCCTCGCTTGTTTGGTAAGGTATGCCAAATCCCCGCTGTCGATTCTTATACCGACGGGTTTATGCCCTTTTTTTACGAGTTCGTCAAAGACTTTTATGGCGTTCGGAACACCGCTTGTCAACGTGTCGTAAGTATCTACCAAAAACATTGCTCCGTCGGGATAGACGTCGGCGTAAGCGCGGAAAGCCTCGAGTTCGGAGGGAAAGTCCATAATCCAACTATGAGCCTGCGTGCCGGAAACGGGTACGTCGAATATTTTGCCCGTCAACACGTTTGACGTAAGCGCGCAACCACCGATTATAGCAGCCCTCGCGCCGTAAATACCGGCGTCGGGACCTTGCGCGCGCCTTAAACCAAACTCCATAACCTTATCGCCTTTCGCCGCATCGCAAACCTTTGCGGATTTCGTAGCGATAAGCGTCTGGTGATTTACTATGTTCAAAATAGCGGCTTCCACAAGTTGGGCTTCCAGAATGTTGGCGTGTATAGTCAGAATGGGTTCGCCGGGGAAAACAAAAGTTCCTTCCGGCACGGAGTAAAGATCGCCCGTAAAACGGAAGGTTTCAAGATACTTCAAAAAATCTTCCGAAAAGGTGTTAAGACTTCTTAAATACGCTATATCGTCGTCGGCAAAATGAAGGTTTTCAAGATACTCTACGACTTGTTCAAGCCCTGCCGCGATAGAATAAGTTATATATTGATTCTGACGAAAAAATACGTCGAAAACGGCAACTTCGTGATCCTTGCCTTTTTCATAGTATCCGTTCATCATCGTAAGTTCGTAAAAATCCGTTAATAAAGTTAAATTTCTCATATCGTCACTTAATATTAAACTTTCTATAAGTTTTCATACGTTTTGGTGGTTTTTACCCGCGTCTTAGTAGTTTTACCCGTCTCAAAAACGAAATCGTCCATATTTACAATCGATAAAAACAGATCGATAACGGGCATATAGGCAGACTTTTAATATAAGCGTCGTTAAATTTCCTTGCTGTTTTCGTCCTTGAAGGATTTTACCTTGGGTAAAGGTTTTTCTTCTTTTTCGGGAGCGTTTAACTTTTCGGCTTTTCTTTCGGCGTAAGTTTTTCTTCCGGAATCGGGTTGATTATCGAATTCAACGGTAAGGGCGTCCGCTTTTAAGAAAAACGTCAGAACGAATACGAGAATAAGAAGAACCAGACCGATTACAATCCATACGTACCAGAATCTGATATCGGCTACGCAGAAAAGCAAAATTTCGAGACCGAAAACGCCCGAAATACCCCCGGCGACTATCGCAAGCGCGGATTTTTTTATCAGCCCGACGGGCAGCGCGAAGGCAAACGTACCCAAAAAGTAAACTATAAATAGCATCCATATAGGCGCAAAACCCAATTTTTCTTTTCCTACCGCAAGTTGAACGATTAAAAAAGCGACCAAAGCCACAAAAAGGGTTGTAATTTGCGACAAAAGAGCGGTCTTAGTCATTTTGATTTTTTGTTTGGTACTGTTAAACATAATAAATCTCCTTGTTGTAAGCCGAATTTCGGCAAACAAAAAAAATTATATAATGCGCTTTCGGGCAAACCGAGCGTCGTATTTTTATCCCGCGTTCACCCTAAGGCAGATAAATTATATCATATCGTACGTCAAAAATAAAGGGTTTTATAACCTTTTTTCGTTTTTTAGCGGTTTCGTAAAAATTGCGCTTGTGTTTTTTGCCTCTTTTTTTCTTTGCGAGCAGAATAGAAGCCGGGAAAAACACCTTATAACGCCGTAAAAAATAACGCCGCGCAAAACAAAATTCCGACGCAAATTTCTTTACGTCGGAAAATTTGTTAATTTAATATTTTTTTTGTAACATAAACGCTTTTGCGTTCAGCCCCGAATATTATCGACCGCTCCGCCGACGCCGAGGCTTATTATCAAGCCGTCGTTTACGCGACGCATAACGGTCGTATCGAGGACGCCGATTTTTTCCTTTAAACGGCGCTTGTCGATCGTGCGGATTTGTTCCAATAAAATGACCGAATCTTTACTGAGTCCGTAATCGCTTGCGGAAATTTCTATATGAGTAGGTAACCTTGCTTTGGTAAGTTTACTCGTAATCGCGGCGGCGATGACCGTCGGGCTGTACTTATTGCCGACGTCGTTCTGCACTACCAGAACGGGGCGTATTCCGCCTTGTTCGCTACCGAAATTCGGACTTAAATCCGCATAGTATAATTCTCCTCTTTTTATCATGGCACCTCATAGCGGACCGTCCCCTATATTTTATGTAAAATAAAATTATATCGTCCGCTTTCGGGTTAAATTATCGACGCAAAAGGTAAGAATTATACCGACTATACCGACGGATTTTGTAAAAACAATTCGTAAAGTTCGGCTCTTAAAGCGTTGTTTTTTTCGTAGCCGTATTTTCTGTCTTCTTTTTTAGTTTCGACGTAAAAAGTTTTATGACCGTTTTCCGAGATAAACAAGATTTCGTCGGCAAGAAACAAAGCCTCGTCGATATCGTGCGTAACTAAAAGAGAGGTTTTAGGGGTTTTTTGCGATAAGTCCCTGTATAGGTCGATTATCTTCATTTTTAAGCCGATATCGAGCGAAGAAAACGGCTCGTCGGATAGTATTGTTTCCGACGGATACAAAAACGCGCGTATCAGACTGACGCGTTGCATTTCGCCGCCGGACAGGTTTTTTGCAAGTTTATTTTTCAGCGGAATTATATCGGCAAAACGAAAAAACGCCTCGGCTTTTTCATCGCAGGTTTTTTTATCGTAAACGGAAGATAAAGCGTATTGCAGATTTTCTTTTACCGTCATAAAAGGGATAAGCCTCGGCGTCTGGAAAACGTATCCGATTTTTCCGAAACCTTCCGTTTTTCCTTCATAATCGGTAGTCCCCGCGATTATCGATAACAAAGTCGTTTTACCGACTCCCGATTTACCTAAAATAACTGTGGTTTTTTGCGGTTTAAATTCATAAGAAAAATCGTCGAAAATCGACCTATTGCCCCACTTTTTAGTAATTCCGATTAGTTTTGGCACGTTTAACCTCCTTTACGACGAGTCTTATCGCTTTCAATAACAGTTCAAACAAAAAACTAAGAATTACGGCGCCTGCCGTATATGCAAAAAGTGTTGCGGTTTCGAGGTTAAGTTTGGCGATCTGCATCAGAACGCCCAAGCCTTTAGACGTTTGCGCAAGCGCTTCGGCGGCAACTATAAGTTTGACGTTTAACGATAACGCCGATACGGTATCGTCGAAAACCGTACCGGTTATATGCGGCAGATAATAGTTTTTAACCATAACGGCGCGCGGTACTTTGTACACTTTGGACATTTCGATTATTTTATCGTCGCACGACTTTACGGCGGAAGTTACCGCGCTGTATAAAGTCGGCAGAATAATCGTTACGGAAACGATTATCGGGCTTATTTTAGAACTGAACCAGATAAGACATAAAAAAATGACGCTCATCGTGGGCGTCGCCCTTACTATAACTATGAGAGGATAAAACAACCTTTCAAAAACGGAATACGCGTTCGACAAAAGCGCAAACGCCACCGCAAAAACGAAAGATATCGTAAAACTTATAACGGCGCGATAGGCGCTGCCGAAAAGCGCAACGTAAAATTTGGCGCTTCCGAACACTCTGAGCATTTCTTTAAGCGTGTCGTAAGGCGTCGGCATGATAAGTTTCATGTTTACGATTGCCGCCATAGCGTACCAGATTGCGATAAGTAAAGCAACCGTGATAAGCGGACAAAACTTTTTGAATATTTTCATTACAAGTTCCGATTTATTATGTAAATTACATTACAAGTTTCGACTTATTATATAGAATACGTTTTTTTGAAAAATACGTTTCCGCGCCGACAAAGGTAGTCGTCGGCGCGCTTTCGCTTTTAGTAACGACGTATTTAAAAAAACTTTATAGGGGGTGTTTCCGCCCCTCGGACAAATTACAGATAAAATCCGTCTTCGGGAAGTTTTCCGCCGATAAAGGAAGCGTCGTAACCCTTTACCGCTTCAAAGTAAGATTTTATTTGCTCCTTTATCGTTTTTGCTTTGACGTTTTTAAGATTACATCTGTTTAAAACGCCTTCGTTAAAATTAACTTTTAAAGAACTTCCTTTTTCGGAAAGCGTTGCGGATACGTTATCGGCGTCTTGATAAATATAGGTTAAATTGCTCGTCAATTTTTCAAAAAGCGCGTCTATAAGCCCGTTATCGCTATAAATGGCTTTAGAAACAACCACTCCCGCCTGAGTGAATGAGTTTTCTCCGACGAGTTCGTTCCATACGCTTTGCATGTCGATTGCAACCTTACCGCCTATTGCCGCAACCGCTTTGGTCGCCGCGGGTTCGCCCACTACGCCGAAGTCCGCCCTGCCGGTTTTAAGCAACGAAATAACTTCCGCCGCATCCTGACAATAACGGATTGCGACTTTGCCTTCGACAGGCGTTTCCGATTCTTCGTACTTTAAGTTGTTTCTGTCGAGTATAAGTTTTAAAGTGATGTCGGGGGTACCGCCTCTTCCGATATTTAAAACTACTTTACCCAAAAGCCCTTTCGCCCCGCCTTCCGGCTCGGTTTTGCCTATCATATAAAGGTTTCCGAAAATATTGACGGACAAAAGTTTTATATCGACGTTGTTGTTGTAAAGTTTTGCCGCAACGTTTAAGGGCATAACGGCAACCTGCGCCTCTCCCTTAATAAGCATGGGACCGAGTTCCGACGCTCCCGCAAGAATTTTATATTCCACGGGATGACCGTCAAGCGTATCGACGTTTTTTAAAAGTTCGTACGCCGCAAGCGCGGGCGCGCCGTCGGGCATAACGAAAGTTATTTTCGTCTTTTCGTCCTTCGGATTATTTACGATGCAACCCGTCAGGGCAACAATTCCCAAAGACATCGCAAAAGCCAAAACTAAAGATAATATTTTTTTCATAAAACACCTCTGTTGAACGACGATTTGTAAAAAAGAAGTTTTAAAGCGACTTTTCTACCTATAGGGTAAGCAATCGGCGGTTTTATATAACCCCGAAACGGGTTGTTACGCCGTCGCCGCCTCGCTTACCGCAGACTTAACCTTAACTTTGTCAAGTCTTCCGAGTTTTCCCGTCAACGCGGAAATTTCTTCGTTAGTTCCCTTTATAATAACGGAAATAACGTTGATACCGCTTTCGTGGTCGGGTACGCCCATGCGCCCGCATATAAGATGCGAATACGAGGATAAAAGTTGTTGCACTTTTATAACCACGTCCTTGTCGTTTTCGATGATAATGCCTATAACTCCGATTTTCATGTTAACTCCTTTTACTCTCTTGCTTTTAAGGTCGGCTTTTTACGTAAAGTTTGCCACTTAAAACAGGGCTTTCCCTCAAACAAAAAACCGCCCGAAAGAGCGGTTTAAAATCGTAAAACTAAAACCCGGAATTTGCAAAACGGCGAAGGCTTGACGCCAAAAACGGCAAAATGCAAAAGCGAGCAAAAATTGCTTTAAACTTACTCTCCGATAAAATCATCAATTCAGTTATTTTTTTGTTATTTATATTTTAGCACACTTAACCCCTTTTGGCAACTTTTTTAACGAGTTTTTTCGGATTACCCTGATTTTCGACTTTTTACCGTCGTAAAACAAAAATTTTAGCGGGTGAATAAAATCAATTTTAGGCTTACGGGCGAAAAATTGTTAAAAAAATTTGCTTTGTTAAAAATATTGTTGTATAATTAAGACAAATTAATTTAACGGAGGGCAAAATCATGCCATTAGTTAACTCTAAAAAAATGTTTGAAGCCGCTTACAAGGGCGGTTTCGCTATCGGCGCTTTCAACGTAAACAATATGGAAATCGTTCAAGGCATTACCGAAGCCTGCAAAGAAGAACACGCGCCCGTTATTTTACAGGTATCCAAAGGCGCAAGGGCTTACGCCAACCACACTTACCTCGTAAAATTAGTTGAAGCGGCAGTTATAGAATGTCCGGATATCCCCATCGTTTTGCATCTCGACCACGGTCCCGATTTTGAAACCTGCAAAGCGTGCATCGACGGTGGTTTTACTTCGGTTATGATAGACGGTTCTTCTCTTCCTTTTGAAGAAAACGTTGCTCTTACCAAAAAAGTCTGCGAGTACGCTCACGACACGACGAAGCATCCTTACGTAACGGTTGAAGGAGAATTAGGAACGCTTTCCGGTATCGAAGACGAAGTCAGCCACGAAGTAGGTTCTTATACCCGCCCCGAAGAAGTTATCAGATTCGTCGAAGAAACGGGCGTTGACTCATTAGCAATCGCTATAGGAACTTCTCACGGCGCTTACAAGTTCAAACCCGAACAATGCACCCTCAAAAACGGCGTTTTGGTTCCCCCCGCGCTTCGTTTCGACATTTTGGAAGAAGTTTCCAAGAAACTCCCCGGCTTCCCCATCGTTTTACACGGTTCGTCCTCCGTTCCTCAGGAATACGTTAAAATGATCAACGAAAACGGCGGTAAGATGCCTAACGCGATAGGCGTTCCGGAAGAAGAATTGAGAGAGGCTTCAAAACTTTCCGTTTGCAAAATCAATATCGACTCGGACCTTCGTCTTGCTATGACGGGTACTATCCGTAAATTCTTTAACGATAACCCTTCAAAATTCGATCCGAGAGAATATTTAAAACCCGCCCGCGCTAACATAAAAGAACTCGTTCGTCATAAATTAAAAGACGTTTTGGGTTGCGCAGGCAAAGCGGATATTTGTAAATAGTAAGCCGAATTATCAATTACTTAACTTAAACCAGGTTTGTTCGTTAAAAGCCGACGGCGTAATTTTTTGCCGTCGGCTTTTTTCAAAATCACTTTCTTCAAAAATCGGTAGATTTATTTAACTTTTTTTAAGTGTTGCAGTTAATCTGACAATGCGTTTAAATCTTCTTTTTCAAAGACGATTTTTTGTCAAATCTTCTTATAAACTTTATAAAACCACGCTTATAAGCCCGTTATCGGGCTTTTTTTAAAATAAAAAGTTTCGACTAAACGTATAAAAGCGCGTCTAAAATATACCTAAAAGTGCAATTAAGTCCTTAAATAACATACCAAAAGGTGCAATTTATACCTGAAAAACTTGCCAAAAAGGCGCAATTAAGTCCTGAATATACTTATTTATAGGTCGCTGTTTATATTTTCAGAAAGACCTATATTTATTTTTTTATCCGCAATGTTATCAAAACGCAAAAATCTATCATATATTAAAGTGAGCCGACAGGCACAAAGGAGATAAAAAATGTCATTTTTTTCTAATTTTAATTCCGACAGATGCCCCTGTCAGATAACGGGCAATCCTTTAAACGGTCTGTGCGAAAAAGTTTGCGTGGAAGTCAACAAAGTTTTCGATGCCTGTATAAAACAAACGCAGGAAGAAGGGCTTATATTGAACCTTACCGATATAACGCCGGCAAATCCTACATATCCGCTTACTTTTATAAGCGCGAAAAGTATCGGCACGGCAGGCGCCATTTCAAATATTCAGATTGACAGGCTTCAGGACAGACCTAATTTTGCAAGAGTTCAGGCAACGGTAACGATTCCCGTCGAAGTGTTATTCGTTGACGCAAACAACGTGGAAGGCAAAGGCAATTCTACCGTAACGTTTACCGAGGACGTAATTTTATTCGTACCCGAACCGTCCGTGATACCTTATACGGTAAGAAGCGTCGTTTCCCTCGTTTCTACGCAGGGTGTTTATACTTCGGAAACCGCGTTTACTTGTTCCGCGTGCGTAACGCTTATTCTTAAAATAGTTATGCCGGTGGATTTACTTATCCCGTCTTACGGATATTGCAATATTCCGCCTTGTCAGGATTATTCTCAGGAAGTCTGCGCGGGATTTTTCGAACTACCGCTTTTCCCCAACAATAATAACTGATAAAATATCCGTTTCGGGTAATTTATAATTGAATTTAAACTTTAAGCGGAGGCGTTTTGCCTCCGCTTTTTTACAAAAATACGCCGTTAACGGGCTTATAGCCTAATTTTTACCATTTTGCGGGCGTGTTTTCCACAAAGTGCCAAAACCGTCCGCTTTGTAACGGTTTTTCTTCGCTGTAATAATAAACGGTTGATTTATACGTTTTATTTTGCGTTCGCGGATAAATCCCAACGCTGTCGTCGAACGACTTTTGAATCGACAAATAAATTATATCGAGGAATTAAAAACTTTAGTCACCTATAGTATATGCTATTCAAATCAAAAAAAGTCAAGCAATTTTAAGGCAAAAAAAAGTCCCCGAAACTAATCCGTTCGGGGCAATGCCGCAACACTTGACGGCGGGAATGAGGTATTTCAACCTCAACTGCATTCTACCCTGTGGGTAGTGGTGTTCTTGACATAACGGCAAATCCGCATGGCCCAAGACCACATTTAGAATAGCATAACGGCATAATAATGTCAAACGAATTTGAACATTAAAAGTAAATTTGAAAATACACCGTACCGTTGTGTATTCGTATCGAAAGTATTGTTAATGTTTTCTGTACGTTTTTTACGCCTTTTTGTATCCCTTAGCATACGATAAAAAATACGCGAGCCTTGAAGCGACGTCGTTTAACCTTGTAAATAAATTAAAACGATAAACCGAACGACGTTGTTGTTTACGCGCGCGACGCAGAGGCTTTCGATGATACCGAAAAAAATAACCGCTCCTTACGGAACGATCAGAAAAACGGTCGATTTATGCGTTTTATCTTGCGTTCGCGGATAAATCCCAACGCTGTCGTCGAACGACTTTTGAATCGACAAATAAATTATATCGAGGAATTAAAAACTTTAGTCACCTATAGTATATGCTATTCAAATCAAAAAAAGTCAAGCAATTTTAAGGCAAAAAAAAGTCCCCGAAACTAATCCGTTCGGGGCAATGCCGCAACACTTGACGGCGGGAATGAGGTATTTCAACCTCAACTGCATTCTACCCTGAGGGTAGTGGTGTTCTTGACATAACGGCAAATCCGCATGGCCCAAGACCACGTATAGAATATCATAACGGCATAATAATGTCAATCAAATTTAAATAATAAAAGTAAATTTGAAAATACACCGTACCGTTGTGTATTCGTATCGAAAGTATTGTTAATGCCTTCGATACGTTTTTACTCTTTTTTGTATCCCTTGGCATACGGCAAAAAATACGCGCGCCTTGAAGCGACGTCGTTTAACCTTGTAAATAAATTAAAACGGCAAACCGAACGACGTTGTTCTTTACGCGCGCGACGCAGAGGCTTTCGATGATTCCGAAAAAAATAACCGCTCCTTACGGAACGGTCAGAAAAACGGTCGATTTATGCGTTTATTCGTGTGTTCACTGCTTATAGCCTAACACTGTTGCAGAGCAACTCTTTTTAAGTCATCAACAATATTTTAGCGAGGAATTAAAAAAACGTCAAACGTTTATAAACCGAAGCGCAAAGAATCGGCGAAAGTCAAAAAAGAATACCCGCAAGTAACAATATACCTTGTGGGGAAAAGAAAAATTTTTTTCTTTAGTCACCTATAGTTTATGCTATTCAAATCAAAAAAATCAAGCAATTTTAAGGCAAAAAAAAGTCCCCGAAACTATCCGTTCGGGGCAATGCCGCAACACTTGACGGCAGGTGTAACAACGGAACAAAGCCGTTTACCTATTGCTTATTTTACAGCAAACAACGGCAAAAGTCAAGCAATTTTAACGCAAAAAAAGTCCCCGAAACTAATCCGTTCGGGGCAATGCCACAAGTGAGTTGGCGGGAATGAGGTATTTCAACCTCAACTGCATTCTACCCTGAGGGTAGTGGTGTTCTTGACATAACGGCAATTCCGCATGGCCTCAAGACCACATACAGAATAACATAATGGAATGATAATGTCAAACGAATTTGAACATTAAATGAAACGCAAAATTGAAAATACACCGTACCGTTGTGTATTCGTATCGAAAGTATTGTTAATGTTTTCTGTACGTTTTTTACGCCTTTTTGTATCCCTTAGCATACGGCAAAAAATATGCGAGACTTTAAGCGGAGGCGTTTTGCCTCCGCTTTTTTTACAAAAATACGCCGTTAACGGGCTTATAGCGTAACTTTTAATAAATACCGTTATAAAAACCTACTTCTTGTCGTCTGAGTTTTCGATAAACAGATAATTAAGGTATCCGTAGCCTTCCGCTTCCATTTTCGCGTAAGGGATAAATCTTAAAGACGCGCTGTTAATGCAATATCTTACTCCGTTAGGAGAGTCCGGATCCCCGGTAAAAACGTGACCTAAATGACTGTTACCGGCGCGACTTCTCACTTCGATTCTGTTCATTCCGTAAGAATCGTCCATTCTTTCCACGACGACGGTCGCTTCGATGGGCTTGCTGAAAGCAGGCCAACCGCAACCGCTTTCAAACTTATCGGTTGAAGAAAACAACGGTTCTCCCGTAACTATATCGACGTATATGCCTTTTTCAAACTTGTTCCAGAATTCGTTTTGAAAAGGTCTTTCGGTGCCGTTTTGTTGAGTAACCCTGTATTGTTCGTCGGTTAATTTGTCGCGTATGATTTCGGTTGCGGGTTTTTTATAATTACCCGGATCTATTTTTAATTTTGAAAGCAACTCGATTTCTGCGCGCGGTATATGGCAATAACCGTTCGGATTTTTGATAAGGTAATCCTGATGGTATTCTTCCGCGGGATAGAAATTGTAAAGCGGACCTATTTCGACCTCGAATTTTTTTCTTCTGCTTTTTTCTATATCCGCGATACGACGGACGGTTTCTTCCGCTTTTTCGTTCGTGTAATAAACGCCCGTCTGGTACTGCGTGCCTATATCGTTACCCTGTCTGTTTCTTACCGACGGATCGATAACGTAAAAATACGCGGCGAGTATCGCGTCAAGGCTTATTTTTTCGGAATCGTACTCCACCCGCACGGTTTCACGAAATCCCGTCTTGCCCGTACAAACTTTTTTGTAATCGGCATCCTCTCGGCAGGTTCCGTTTGCGTATCCGCTTTGCGCGTCAACTACGCCGTTTAACGATTGCATAAGAAGTTCAACACCCCAAAAGCAACCGCCCGCAAGGTATATTACGTTCTCTTTTTCGTTTGAAAAATCCATCTTTTCTCTCTCCGTTTCAATATTTTCGTTTTCGATGCGTTCGTTTTTTTTGACGCAATCGCAAGAAGCAAATGTGGCGCCCGCCACCATAAGAATCGCTAAAAACACTGTGAGTTTTTTCATTATTTCCCTCCTTTTTCATTATTTGACCGTTCCGTAAGTCCAATCGTTTATTCCGCCGAAGTCATACACGTTTTTATATCCGAGTTTTATCAATTTTTCGGCGGCTTCGCGGCTTCTCCGTCCGCTTCGACAGTACACGAGAATAATTGCGTTTTTGTCGGGAAGTTGCGTGGGCGGAGCGGAATCTATCGTTTCGTTGGGTATCAGAATCGCGTCCTTGATATGCCCTTTCTCGTATTCGCTTTTCGTCCTGACGTCAACTACCGTAACTTCTTTTTCATTCATCATATCGTAGGCTTGCGACGCGGTAATTTTTTTGTATTCCGATGGGGTTTCTCCGTTATTTTTAACACAGCAACCCGAAAAAATCATCGCGCAGGTTATCAGCGTAATCGTTAAAACCATTGCTTTTTTCATAATATTTACCTCCTTGTTTTAGGCAGCGTCGTTTCAAAAACCGCGCCGCCTAAGTTATATGCCCTGATACTTCCTCCGTGCGCTTTTATTATCTCCTCGGTAAGGGCAAGCCCTATACCGGTGTTTCCGTTTTTACCCGTGTAAAATCTTTCAAAAACGTGCGGTAAATCTTCCTTGAAAATACCGTCGCCGTCGTCTGAAACGATAACTATTACTTTATCTTTTTCGTTTACGCATTTTACGGATACTTTGGTTTTGCAAAATTTAAAAGCGTTTGATATCAGGTTCGATACGGCTTTTCTTATTTGTCTTTCGTCGCAAAAAACCGTTGCCTCGTCGCATAAGTCCGCGTTAAGTTCTTTTTGCGCCTTTAAAAAAGCGGGAGAAAAAGATAACGCGACGCTTCTTATAATTTCGCTTACGTCGGCTTTGTTAAAATTCGGCCTAAACTCGGCGGAGTCGATTTTAGACAGCGCAAGCAATTCTTCTATAAGCAAAGTCATTCTGTCGCTTTCTTCCAAAATAACGCCTGCGGATTCTTTCGTCGGCAAAACCCCCGTCTGTATTCCCTCCGCATAACCCTGAATCGCCATAAGCGGGGTTTTGAGTTCATGAGAAGCGTTTTGAAAAAAGGACTGCCTTATTTCCTGAGCCGATTCGATGGTTTTGCCGAGTTTCAGCCCTATAACGCATATCACCGCGCCCGCAAGCGTTACCGCTCCGCAAAACATCAGATTCAACATTTTCGTGTAATTCATTATTGCTTTTATATCTACGTACAGCGCGTATTCGTATTTTTCCGACGAATCGGCATCGGAAAAATAAGTTGCTAAAATTATATCGCGGTTTTTTCTTTTTATACGGTAAAACTCTCCGTGAGAGGTTTTGTTATCGGCGCAGAACGCCAGAACCGCCCTTTCCGTTTCGGTCAGATATACCAGATCTTCGCCGGTCCTGTTCGTTTCCAGATAGGCAACGCTCGAACTTAAAAAATTTACGCCGTTTTCCTTTCCTTCCGGGTCGTATTCCTCGTATTCGTGTTTTATGGCGATTTTTGCCTGTTTTTCGAGATTTTTCGGTATCAGGACGAAAACGACCGCAAGCAGTACGCAAAGTATAAGCGCGACGGAAAATAAACAAGTAAGTACGATTTTAAACTTTAATTTCGTCATGTTTTTTCTCCGTTACGCTCAGTTTATAGCCGTACCCCCACACCGTTTCTATCGTCGCAACGCTTTTTGCGGCGGATAATTTTTTTCTTATTCTTCTTACCGTTTCGTCTATGGCGCGCGTTTCTACCTCCTCGCAAAATCCCCAGATTTCGTCCAGAAGATTATCTCTCGAATAAGTTTTTTGCGGTTCTTTTAACATAAAGGATAAAAGGTTCATTTCCGTTTTGGTAAGAGGAACGAGGGTTTTATCCGAAAAAACCGAACGTTCGTCTTCGGAATACGTCAGATCGGCGTATTTGAAAATTTTGCCTTTTAACGCGCAGACCGCGTTCATTTCCGCTCTTCTTAAAAGGGCTTTCACTCTCATCAGAAGTACGGTCGGACGGAAGGGCTTTGTAAGATAGTCGTCGCCTCCTAAGGTTATACCGTTTATATAATCGAGTTCTCCGTCTTTTGCCGTAAGAAGTATTATAGGTACCGACGAAATCTTTCTTAATTCCTTTACGCACTCGATTCCGTCGCGCCCGGGCATCATTATATCGAGGATAACGAGGTCGGACGGTTCTTTTATAAACGAAGAAAGAAGCAAGTCCCCCGTTTCAAACGCGCTTGCTTCATACCCGTCGCTTTCCAAAAAGTTTTTCAGAAGTTCACGTATGTTTTTTTCGTCGTCGGCAATGTAAATTTTGTATGCCATAAAACCCCTTTACGCGCAATCGGCGTTGCGAAATCGCAACGCCTTTTGCAAATCGTGTCAAACGTTTACCATCTGCCGCAGTTAAACCCGCAAATAGAATAAAGTTGTTCGGAAATCTCGTTTAATTTTGCAAGATCTTTAAGTAAAACCTCTTTTTCTTCCGCCGTCAGAACGGAAAGTCCGGCAATATATTTTGCCTCGTCGAAGTTGGCGTAATCGAAAGTTTCGTCAAGTTCCTCGTAAGACGCGTAAACTTTATCCCAAAGTTCTGCGCGGGCGTTTAGAAGTTCGTCGAACTCTTTTTTAAGAGCCTGAATCTTATCGTTTTCGGCTTCTGCTTTTTCACACGCCTTAGAAAATTCGTCGCCGAAGAAATTTTCATCGGTTTCTATCATAGGCGTACAGCCGCCGCAACTTTCGTCCGCGAAATATTCTTCGTCTTTTTCCGCAAAGTCACAGATTCCTTCCTCGCTATAGCCGTACAAAACGTCCTCGTCCGCGCCGAATAATTCTTCGTATAGTTTTTCGAGTTTCGCGTCAAGTTCGTCAAGCGTTTCAACGCTTTTTATAAGAGTCGATTTTTCTTCTTCGCTGAAAGTCTTTAATTCGGCTATGTACGCCTTTTCGTCAAAATTTTCGGGAAGTTCTTCCGATTTTTGCAATTCGGAAAAATACCTGTCCCAAAGACCTAAATTCTCGTCGAAAGACTTTTGATATTCCTCTTCCAACCTTTCGATTTCTCTCATCGTCTGTTCGGCCTTGGTAACTTCGGCGCCTTTTTCCGTAGTCGCGCGGGCAATCGTCTGTTTAGGCGCGAATACCGTTATAAGCGCTATAGCCAAAATTACCGCGGCAATAGAAACAGCCGTAAAAGTTATCTTTTTTGTTTTCAATGCTTTTTCGGTTTTCATAATGTTGATACTCCTTTTTGCTAAATTGCAAGCGTTTAACTTACGAATGAAGTATATCACGTTTTTCAATCGGAAATCCCCGAAAATCTGTGGCAGATTTGCAACAAATTTGCAACAATTTTTATCGTCGAAAGTATGCCGACTGCTTATAAAAACGAAAATCCGCCTTTTAAAGCAAAACCGTAACCAAAACCACTATTATAGTCGTTTTTCAATCAACGTTTCGATTTCCTGCTCGCTTTTATATCCGACAAACGAACCGACTGCTTTTCCGTTTTTAAAAAACATAACCGTGGGGACGCTTGCTATTCTGAACAGCGTGGCAAGACTTACTTCTTCTTCAACGTCAACTTTTACGACTTTGATTTTGTCCTCGTATTTTTCGGCGATATTTTCCAAAACCGGCGAAAGTTTTTTACACGGACCGCACCAGACGGTATAAAAATCTACCAGAACGAGCGTTTCGGACGACATTACTTCTTCCATAAAAGTATTGTTTTTTACGTTTTTTACCATTTTAATTCTCCTTGTTTATGTTTTATCGACTTTTATTTTTTATCGACTATTTTTTATCGACTTTCGTCGCTTAATAATTGAGTTACGTAACTACGTAACGTTATTTCGCTCATCGCTCCTACTCTTCTGGCGCCGATATTCCCTTTGGCTGTTATAAAAACGGTAACCGGTATCTGGGACACCGAATAAGCGTTTGCTCCGCTGTTAAAATCGTCGAAGTAAAGAGGAAAGGAATATCCGTTTTTATTCACGAAACTTAAAACGGTGTCCTTGTTTTCCCCTGACAAATTAACCATTAAAAATTCCACTTTACCCGCGTACTCTTTGGCTAATTTATCGAAATGCGGCAGTTCCGCCTTGCACGGCGGACACCAGGACGCCCAGAAATTGATAACTATCGGCCTACCTATAAAGTCCGACAATCGCGCGCTGTTGCCGTTTTTATCGGTAACGGTGAAATCTTTGTAATCTCCTTTATTTTGGATTTCGGGCAAAGTTTTGTCGGGCAAACCTTTTTTTGAGAGCGCTTTGTACCCGAAAAAACCGCCGACTATTACGCCTATCGACAATACGACGACGGCGACGGTTAACAGAACGTTTTTTTTCATAATATACCTCCGCTGAATAATAGTTGTAATTAGTACCCGGCGTTTCTTACGCTAAAAGCGAGCCGAGTTTTTCGATGACGCCCGTAGCCATAAGCGCGCCCATGACGATAAGCAAACTTCCGCTGACGATTTTTACGATTTTAAAATTTCGTTTTACGGCGGCGAATAATTTTTTCATTCTGTCGGTCAGAACCGCCGTCAAAATAAAAGGAATACCTATGCCGAGCGAATAAAACAATAAAAGTACGACGCCTTTGAAAATCGTTCCCGACGTGGAAGCAAGAAGCAACGCCGAGCCTAAAAACGCGCCCGTGCAAGGACCTACCCCTACGGCGAACACTATGCCGAACAAAAACGCCGAGCCTATACCGCCGATTTTTATCGTTTTGCCAAGCCCCTTAAAAAACGGTAACCCGAAAAATCCCACGTAGGATAAGCCGAATACTATAACGATTATTCCCGCTATAACGTTGATAATCGACTTATACGCGCTTATATATCCGCTTATAAGCCCGACAAGTCCGCCGAAAACCACGAACATAAGCGTAAAGCCCAAAACGAAAAACAAGGACCTTAGTATCACTTTGTTTTTCTTTTTGTCGGCTTTTTTGTTCTCATCGATGATTTCCGCGGTATCCGTGTCCGCGCTTAGGGTTTTTTCCTCATTTTCAGGTATTTTTTTATTTTCGTCGGTTAAAACCGTTGAGTGTTCTTCTTCGGTTTCGTCATCACCCGCAAGATACGATAAATACAAAGGTATCATCGGCAATATGCACGGGGAAACGAAAGACGCCAGACCTTCGAGAAAGGTCAATAAATATTCCATGAAAGCGTTTTTCTCCGTTTTTTGTTTTATTTTACAACTTTTTTTCGGGCAAGAAAAGAGAGTAACTCTCATAACTGAACCGCCGCGTTTATTCTTTTGACTAAAAAACGGAGATTCGCAAATTTATCGCAAATCTCCGTTAGTTTTAATCAATCAATTCAATATGAATTTTTTCCGTCGGTAAAAATTTACGTAACCGACTTGTTTTTCGACATTTACATCAGTTCTCCGTCTTTAAAGAGTATATCGCCGGTTTTTGCGTCGATATGGTAAATCCAACGTACCGTATCGTTATTGAACACGAAGTGATAGTATGGGACTCTGTCTCCGACGTCTATCAATTCCTCTACGGTAAAAACTATCTTTCCGCCGCCATTTTGTCCGGCATTTTCAAGCGCTGTTTCCCTTGCCCTTTCGATGTAAATATACCGATTGCTTTCGATTATTTCGCCTGTTTTTACGTCTATTTTATAACTGTACTGATATTTTTCGGTATGAAATTTCAAAACCCAGCACGGGCGACCTTTATTACGGCTCAGTACTTCCACCGTGAAAACGACTTCATCGACTTCGGTAATTTCCGCGTCTTTCAAGGCTATTTCTTTGGCTTTTTCCAAGGAAATCATCATAATCGTTTTCTCGCGGTGCATAACGTCGCCTCTCGTTGCGTCTATGCGGTAAGTCCATTGCGTTTGAAAATCGTTGAATTCAAAAAGATAGTACGGGGTTTTAATACCGCCGGCAACCAACTTTTCCACGGTGAACACGATTTTATCCGTCTCGGTAATTCCCGCGTCTTTTAAGGCTATTTTTTTGGCTTTATGCATACAGATGTAGCAACTGTTGAAGATAATTTCTCCCGTTTCGGCATCGATTTTATAAACGTATTGATTTTTTACGGTATAAAATTCAAGTACCCAGCACGGGCGATCGGTACTGCGATTCAATTCTTCTTTGGTAAAAGTTACTTCGTCGGGATCGGTAATTTCCGCGTCTTTCAAGGCTATCTCTCTCGCTTTTTGTAACGAAATCAATAACGTCGTTTGGCTTTTGTCAAGCACTATACCGAGCGTTGCGTCTATGCGGTAAGTCCACTGCGTCGTTTCGTTGTTGAATACGAAGTAGTAATACGGGGTTTTGATTCCGCCCCCTACGTATTCCTCGACGGTGAAAGTAATCTTTGAATAATCCTCATATACGCCTGCGTCTTTTAAAGCAATTTCTTTCGCCTTTCTTACGTCGATGCGATAATCGAAGAAGATTATCTCGCCCGTTTTTGCGTCGATTTTATAAGAGTACTCGAACTTTGCGGTATAAAACTCTAAAACCCAGCAGGGACGACCTTGGTTGCGGCTTAATTCTTCTTTCGTAAACACCACTTTTTCACCCGTTACCCGCGCGTCTTTAAGGGCTATGATTTTTGCCTCCTCAAGCGATATAAACCGCGCGACGACGTTCTTTTCGAGTATATCGCCGTTTATTGCGTTTATGAGGTAAGTCCATTGCGTATGCTTATCGTTGAACACGAGGCGATAGTAAGGATATTTGACCCCGCCGTCGATAAGCCTTGCTTCGGTAAATTCGACTCTCGTTACGCAACCCGCGTCTTTTAAGGCAATCTTTTTGGCTGTAATTATGCCTATGTATTTCGTGTCCAGAACGATGGAATCCACTTCTTTTTGCAAATCCACGAGTTCTTCAAGAGGTAACCCGACGAGTTCTTCAAGAGATAACTCGCTGTTTTTCGCCGCATCGACGACGAGTTTTGCCTTGCCTTGCGAAATGTTGTGTCTTTCCGCAAAGGCGACGGTTTCGGCGTCGTCCGTTAAAGACGAGTAAACCAATGAGCGGACCGCTTGGGTTTTTGCAAGCGCCATACGAATGTTTTCGGATACGGTTTCTTTAAGTTTTGCGTTTTCACTCAATTTTTTGTCGAATGAAATCAAAACCGTATCGTTTCTTTCCATATACCCCACGGTTTTGTACGCGACAATCGTGAGAGTTACCGCGGTCTGAAGACTTTGCCCTTTAAAATCTATTTTTTCGAGCGCGTCCTTCGCGTCGTCGTTCAAAAAGCGAACGGACTTTACGCTGCCGCTTTTTGTAACCGTGTATTCTACCCCGGGGTTGATTTCCATCGTTACCGTCCCCGCCTCCGCTTCCGCTTTGTTACAGCCGACCATCGGAATAGCAACGCCGATGCACAGCACCAGAATAAGGCACGTTGTCAACGTCGCAATCCAACTTGTAAATCCTTTTTGTTTGCCCCGAGTTTCGGGCGTCGCGTCCGCAATCGATTTATATTCTTTCCGGCCGATTGCTTTCATTGTTCTTTTTTTCATGGATAGATGTCCTCCTTTCGGTTTTTTTAAGTTCGTTACCCGATAACGAAAATATTGCGCTTTCGTTTTTTCGTCGTAACGTCCTTTCACCCATATAGACAACAAAAAATCCGTTGCGTTGCGTAAAGACGTAAAATTTTTAAAATTTTTTTACCTTTTCTACAGAAAGTCCGTTACTCATCTGCTTGTTACCGAAACGGCGATTTTTCTGTCCTTTTCGGAATGAAGCGTTTTTGCGACGAAGAAATCTCCTTTTTGGGTTAAAGTTTTTGCAAGGCAAACGACCGAAACCCTCCTCGACCTGCTTTACGGGAGTTTAACACGGAAAAAACCGATTTATTCTCGCAAAAATAGTTAGTGACAATGATTTAATCCCTAACGAAAAGCCGAACGGTTCGCGTTCGGCTTTTTTTTATAAAAACTCTTTTTTCCAAATCATATCAACGTGCGACGCAAGAGTTTTTTCGGATATTTTAATTATTTCAAATAATATTTTGTAATTACGTCGTAAATTCGGATAATTACGTTGTAAATATAGTTAAATTTATTCATCGGTACGCGCGTTACGTAATTATACGCGCGCTACATTTTGTCTTTAAGTTTTTGCAGATCGAGAATTTTAATTTTGCCTCGTCCGTATTCGAGTATTCCTTCTTCTGCGAATTTTCTGATGGTTTTACCTGCTACTTCCCTTACCGAACTCGTCATTTTTGCTATTTCTTCCTGCGTTATGTTAAACTCTTTTTGTTCGGTATAAATATATCTTTCCACCAGAAAAGAAGCCATTCTCCGATCGTATCTCGTGAAAAGCAAATCTCTCATCGTTTCCATACAGGCGGAAAATCTGTCCGTAAGCGTTTCAAAAATCAAGCATTTTACGTTCAGATTTTTTTCCATAAGTTTTTTTATCGCGCAGGACTTCAAAACTAAAAAAACGCTGTCTTTTTCTACTTCGAATTTGGCGTCGAAAGTAATATGCTCCAAGACGCAGGCGGCGGAAAGCAAGCCCATTTCGTCGGGGTATAATTTGTATAAGGTAACCTCACGCAGGTTTTCGTCCTCGATAACCGCCCTCGCTTCGCCTTCCAGAATCAGAAAAGGACCTAAACAACGGCTTTCAAGCCCCGTTATGGTTTCACCCTTTTTGAAAAGTTTGATTTCGGAATTTTGCAAAACGTTTTCTATCTCGTCGGCGGTAAGACTGCTATAAAACGGCAGAGATTTAATTGCGTCGGATTTTTGAAAAGTCATACGCCCTCCATAAACGCTTTTTTTTATTATAGCAAAAGAAAGCGTAATATGCAAGCGTAAAACGCTTTTTCCGTTTACGCCTGCTTATTATAATTTTCCGATAATTTTTTTCGCCGTAATTTTGATTTAAAAAAGAAGGCGCATCGACGAAATTGCCTTCTTTTTTATAAATTAACGCGTTAACGGGCTTATAGCGGGATTTTTATAAAAATTAATTTTCAAAAATTCAGCCGTGAATACCCGAAAAATACTTTTTTTATTAAATTTTTAAACTAAATTCCGCAGTGCGGACAGGAGTTTGATTCGACGTTTCCGCATTTTGAAGTAATTTCTTCTTCGCTAAGTCCTTGCTTCCTGTAATAATCGGCAATGGCTTTTTTAATCGCTTCTTCCGCTAAAACCGAGCAATGCAGTTTAACGGGAGGAAGTCCGCCGAGTTCGTTTATTACGTCTTTATTTGTAAGTTTTAACGCTTCCTCTACGGTTTTTCCTTTTATCATCTCGGTAGAAACACTGCTTGACGCGATTGCCGCGCCGCATCCGAAAGTTTTGAATTTTACGTCGGTAATAACTCCGCCTTCTATTTTGAGATACATTCTCATAATATCACCGCAAACGGGGTTTCCTACTTCGCCGACGCCCGAAGCGTCTTTGATTTCGCCCACGTTACGGGGGTTAGCGTAATGCTCTATTACTTTATCGTTATAAGGTTCCATCAGCCGTTCTCCTTTTGTTCGGATAAAAATTTGTCGTAAAGGGGCGACATATCCCTCAGTTTTCGCACGATTTCTTCAAGATTTGTAAGCAAATAATCTACGTCCTCTTTCGTATTGTATTTGCCGATTGTAATTCTCAGACTGCCGTGCGCTATCTCGTGCGGAAGCCCTATAGCCAGCAATACGTGCGACGGATCGAGAGAACCGGACGTACAGGCGCTTCCGGAAGAGGCGCAAATTCCTTTCAAATCGAGGTTTAAAAGCATACCTTCGCCTTCGATGAATTTAAAGGAAATATTTGCGTTTCCGGGAAGTCTTTTTTCCATATCGCCGTTTATTTTAACGTACGGTATGCGCTTTAAAACTTCGGAAACGTAATAATCTCTGAGCGCTTTGATTTTTGCGTTGTGTTCGTCTATATCCCGATAAGCAAGTTCTATAGCCTTGCCCATACCGACGATGGCGGGAACGTTTTCCGTCCCGGCACGCTTATTTTTTTCCTGATGTCCGCCGAATATGAATTTTTGAAATCTCACGCCTTTTTTTACGTATAAAGCGCCGATTCCGTTCGGTCCGTAAAATTTATGCGCCGACATGGAAAGCGCGTCTATATTTTCGGCTATGACGTCGATTTTTTCCGAGCCTATCGCCTGCACGGCGTCGGTATGGAATAAAATTCCCTTCTCCCGCGCAAATTTGCCGATTTCGCCGACGGGTTGCAAAGTGCCGATTTCGTTGTTTGCATACATGACGGTGATAAGCGTGGTTTTATCGGTTACCGCGGCTTTAAGCGCGTCCATATCGATAATACCGTCTTCCGTTACGCCGACGTAGGTTACGGTAAAACCTTCTTTTTCAAGTTCTTTAAGGGTTTCCAAAACTGCGGGGTGTTCTATTTTACTCGTAATTATATGGTTGCCTTTACTCTTGTAGGCGTAAGCGATTCCTCTTATTACGGCGTTGTCGCTTTCCGTTCCGCCCGAAGTAAAATAAATTTCATCGGGTTTTGCGTTTATTGCCGCGGCGACTTGCCCCCTCGCCTTTTCGACGGCTTCTTTTGAAAGCCTTCCGAGTTTATATATGGAAGAGGCGTTTCCGTATTCTTCTTTCATATACGGTAACATTTCCCGTAAAACTTCGTCGTCAAGCCTTGTCGTGGCGGCGTTGTCAAAATAAACAGTGTTCATATATATCTCCGTTTTCGATTTCGGGCTAATTATAGCACGCTTTTCCTACCGTGTCAATAGGAATAGCAACGTTTTACGAAATATTTTTCGCTTTTTTAAGTTTTAAAAGACGTTTTTCACTCAAGTTAAAAAACGTTTCTATATAATAAGTCAATTTAAAAGGTCTTGTAAAGTTTTGCCGTTTACGTAATCGTTTATAACTTTATCAAGCCCCGCCCAGAATTTATGAGTGGAGCAATTCAGTTTACGATTGCAAACCGCGCCGTCGGTTAAACAATCGAGCGGAGCCAGATCCCCTTCGGTCGCTCGCAAAATATCGCCGACGATATAATCTTCCGGCGCCCTCGTGAGTTTATAACCGCCCACGTTGCCCCGCGAAGTTTTTACCATATCGGCTTTAGAAAGCATGGTCATAATCTGTTCAAGATATTTTTTTGAAATATTTTGCCTTAAAGCAATATCTTTGACCGAAACGCTTTCACCCTTGCCGTTTTCGGCAATATCTATCATAACGCGCAAAGCGTATCTTCCTTTCGTCGAAATTTTCATATAATTTCACCCGTCCGATTAACCGATTTATTTAAAAGCCTTGTACGTAGTTAAACGTTTTGCTCTGCCTTAGCCCGGTTTTTTTATTTTTTAAAATAATTAACAGCGAAAAACGCCTCTATAAGCCCGTTATCGGCATTTTACAAATAAACGCTCCGATCGACTCAAATCCTTTTTTGTCTTAGGTTGTTGCGTCTTACACCGTTACGTTACGCTTTCTGAAAATAACGCCTTCGTTTTTTCTGACCTTTTCTATGAAGTCGGCAACCGACTTGATTTTTTCGTTAAACGCCATACCGCCGAGCATGTAAAGATTTGAAGTATGAATATCGCTTCCGCCCGTTTTACACTTTCCGTATTCCGAGTTATACGCCTTATAATACTCAAAACCGAGTTTGTTACAAAGATAGTTCCTTGAAGAATTATATACTTCGACGCCCGCGGTTTCCGTAAAAAGCCTTATATGATCGATATAATTCGCTTCTCTGAAAGGATGAGCCTGAATAGTCAACCCGTTGTTATCGTTTACGAAGTTTATAAACTCCCTCATCGTCATAGACATGATTTCCGGATATAGTTTAGTAGTTTCTTCGTCCCATCCGTAAACCAGAACGTCGGTGCCTTTATAAGAGGCTTCAAACCCGCAAAATACGTCTATAGTACCGTTAGCGACTTCTTTTACCTTTCTGTAACCCTCGAAAAACATTTCGATTTGTCTTTTATAATCTTTTTCTTCACGGATTTTTTCCACGCAATTTCCGTTCAGAAAATGATCGGTTATAAACACGCCGGTATAGCCGTTTTCTATATATAATTCCACTATATCCTCGGGCGACAGACGAGAACACGCGCTCGTAATATTCGTATGGCAATGAGTTTCGTACAAATAACCTTCCGTATTATCGGTAGTAAACTCGTTTAATCTTTCGTCCGGATATTTTTCAGACATACCGTTACCTTCTTTTTTTCTGTCTTTTATTATACATTTAATCGCGCGTTAACACAAGTTTTTTTATAGAAAAAAGCGCGAATCGTCTTAAAAAGCAATCCGCGCAGATAATAAACTCTTTGTTTTAACGTGTTTTTAAAAGACTTTAAGCGACAATCTTTATTCACTTTTCCGACGCAACGTATATACGAAAATTCTTCGGAAAGGCAAAGAAGTTTTCCGAAGAATTTATACTAAAATTTTTATGCTGAATTTTTTGCTTCGCTGTTTAAAAACGGTTTTTGCGCCGTCCGCCGCCCGCAAAAATCAGTTTTTACGGATATATCAGTTTTTACGGATATATTCGATAGCGTTCATTGCGGCAACCGCGCCGTCCGACACAGCGGTGGCAAGTTGACGAAGTTCTTTGTTTCTCGTATCTCCCGCGACGAAAACGCCGGGGGTAGAGGTTTCCATTCTTTCGTTGGACACAATATACCCTTCTTTGGTTAACGTAACTATGTTTTTAAATTTTTCGTTATCGGGAATTTGCCCTATCGCAACGAAAACCGCGGGTACGGATAAAACTTCTTCTTTTCCGTTACGGTTCATTTCGATACCGCAAAGTTCGGTTTCTCCCAAAAAGTCGGTAACCGAAGTATTCGGTACGGTGACGATATTTTCGATTTTATACAAATCGTCTATCAGGCTCTGATCGCCGAAATATTTGTCGGTGAGCGTTAAAACGTAAACTTTGGAACAAATGGAAGACAGCAGAATCGCCGATTGAAGCGCGGTATTCCCGTCGCCGATTACGGCGACTTCCCTTCCCTTATAAAAAGCCCCGTCGCAAATGGCGCAGTAATAAACGCCGTTACCCAAAAGCCTTTCTTCCGATTCAAACGGAAAGTGTTTTTGTTTTACGCCGTTAGCGATGATTACCGATTTGGCTTCGTGTTCGCAAACGTCGGTCCCGACGACAAAGTTGCCGTCCTCCTTTTTTACGATTGCCGTAACCGTTTCGAGTTCAAACGACGCGCCGAGCGTTAAAACCTGCTCGAAAAGTCGGTTTGAAAAGTCGCTTCCCGATATCGAGGTATAGGACGGAAAATTTTCTACTTTAGGAGAAAAAGCAATCTGCCCGCCGACCGACGTCGATTCGAGTATCAGAACCGATTTATTGTTTCTTAAAGCGTAAACCGCGGCGGTCATTCCGGCAGTACCTGCGCCTATTATAATGATATCGGTCATTATTTTGCCTCCTCGATATATTTTTTGATGTTGGAGGGATTGACTATTTTAGTAACGCCGTCGGCGGTATATACGAGTAGCGTAGGCGCTTCCGTTATACCGTTATCACGGAAGAATTTTTCGTCTTCCTCAAAATATTTTTTGACGTATTTTACCCCGTTTTTGTCCATAATCATCTGCACCATAGAGCATTTCGGGCAGGTTTTGGTAGCGCATAAAACGTATTCGCCCGCCTTTATTTCTTGCTTTTCGGGTTCAGGTTTTTGTTCGCAACCGTTAAATGCTTCGCCGTTTTTTATTTCGTCCGAGATGACGTAAACTTTTCTGTCTTTGTATTCCTGCGATTTACCGTCGTTCCAATTCTGGACGGGGCGATAGTAACCCGTTATACGCGAATAAACTTCGGTCTTGCCTCCGCACACCGGGCAGGTAAAATGTTCGCCCGTAAGGTACCCGTGATTTTTACAAACGGAATAGGTCGGCGACAAAGTATAATATGGAAGTTTATGATTTTCGGCAATCTTTCTGACCAAGGTCGCGGCAGCCTTCCAATCGGGCAATTTTTCTCCCAAAAAGGCGTGGAAAACCGTACCGGAAGTATATAAAGTCTGCAATTCGTCCTGAATCTTCAAGGCGGAAAAAACGTCGTCGGTATATCCTACGGGAAGATGAGAACTGTTGGTATAATAAGGCGTGCCGTTTTCGTTCGCGGTTATAATGTCGGGGTAACGCTCTTTGTCGTGCTTTGCAAGACGATATGAAGTCGATTCCGCAGGAGTAGCCTCTAAATTATAAAGGTCGCCGTAAGCCTCCTGATAGTCGGAAAGTTTTTCGCGCATGTGGGTTAAAACTTCCTTTGTAAACTTCTGCGCGGTTTCGTTAGTTAAGTCTTCTCCTATCCACTTTGCGTTGAGGCAGGCTTCGTTCATACCGACTAATCCTATCGTGGAGAAATGGTTGTTGAAAGTACCTAAATAACGTTTGGTGTAAGGATATAAGCCTTCTTCCATAAGTTTGGTTATGACCGTACGCTTGGTTTTTAAGGACCTTGCGGAAACGTCCATAAGTTTATCGAGGCGTTTGTAGAATTCTTCTTCGTTTTCCGACAGATAAGCGATTCTCGGCATATTTATCGTTACGACGCCGATAGAACCCGTGTTTTCCCCGCTGCCGAAGAACCCGCCCGATTTTTTACGGAGTTCTCTTAAATCGAGACGGAGCCTGCAACACATCGACCTTACGTCGCTCGGTTGCATATCGCTGTTTATATAGTTTGAAAAATAGGGTGTGCCGTATTTTGCAGCCATTTCAAACAACAATTTGTTGTTTTCGGTTTCCGACCAATCGAAATCACGCGTTATGGAGTAGGTAGGAATAGGATACTGGAAACCTCTGCCGTTGGCGTCGCCTTCTATCATTACTTCGATAAAGGCTTTGTTCACCATATCCATTTCTTTTTTGCAATCTTTGTATTTGAAGTCCATTTCCTTTCCGCCGACGATTGCGTTAAGTTCGGCTAAATCGTTAGGAACCTCCCAATCGAGCGTTACGTTGGAAAACGGAGCCTGCGTACCCCAGCGACTCGGCGTGTTTACGCCGTAAATAAAAGATTCGATTGCTTTTTTTACTTCCCGATAACTAAGGTTATCCGCTTTTACGAACGGAGCAAGATAGGTATCGAAGGAAGAAAACGCCTGAGCGCCCGCCCATTCGTTTTGCATGATGCCCAAAAAATTGACCATCTGGTTGCAAAGCGTTGCAAGGTGACTTGCCGGAGACGACGTTATTTTACCCGTTACGCCGCCCAAACCCTCTTTGATGAGTTGACGGAGCGACCAACCCGCGCAGTATCCCGTAAGCATAGATAAATCGTGAATATGTATATCTGCGTTTCTGTGCGCGTCCGCGATTTCCTGATCGTAAATTTCCGAAAGCCAATAGTTTGCCGTTATCGCGCCGGAGTTAGATAAAATCAAACCGCCGACCGAATAAGTTACCGTGGAATTTTCCTTTACACGCCAGTCGGCAACGTTCAGATACCCGTCAACTATCGCTTTATAGTCAAGCATGGTCGCCTTCATATTACGAATTTTTTCGCGCTGTTTGCGGTACAAAATATAAGACTTCGCTACGTCGCCGTAACCTGCTTTGATAAGCACCGTTTCCACGCTGTCCTGAATATCTTCCACGGCGACTTTGCCGTTTTTAATTTTATTTGAAAAATCCGACGTAACGTTCAGCGCAAGCAAGTCTATCACGCCGGGGTGATAATCTTTGCCGACCGCATCAAAGGCTTTTTGAATAGCCGACGTAATTTTTGAAATGTCGAAATCAACTACTTTTCCGTCTCTTTTTACTACCGTGTACATAAATAACTCCTTATTTTCAAGTAAAAATTTTTACTCCCGCTTCGTCCGCAAAAAATATAAATATGGGTGTTTGAAAACGGAAAAATTTCCGCAAAAAAGGCGCAACGAAGGGGTGCTTTTATATAGTAACACAACGGGCGTATTCTGTCAAAGAAAAAAACCTGTTTTTTAAAAAATATTTTTACAATATTTTGTGGCATAAAAAACGGAAAACCACAATATATTGTGTTTTTCCCGCTTTTTCGTTTATTCGGTTTATATGCGAAAACAAGGCGTTTTTTGCAGTTTATATTCCCCTTGTCCGCACGTTATGCAAGGTTTTTTCGAGGCGGTTTGAATAAGTATTCATACACGCTTTTTCGGGCGCTGTAAACGCGCCGTTCAAAATGTCGCCGGAGTCTATATACGCCTGCAAAAAATAGCGTTTCGCGCCGTTTATCGCCTTCGCTATTTCGTCAAAATCTTCAATGGTGAAAAGTTCTTTGCAGACGGTCGTTCTGAATTCGTAATCGACTTTATCTTCGAGCAAAATTTTTATGGATTCTTTTACGGGCGTTACGTCAAAACAGGTTATTCCCACCGTCTGCGGATATTTTTTAAAACTGTTTTTTATATCCATCGCCACGTAATCGAGCAAGTTTTCGTCAATAAGCGCTTTTAATTTTTCGGGGCTTGTGCCGTTGGTATCGAGTTTGACGGAAAAACCTTTTTCTTTTATTTTTATAATAAAGTCGCGTAAGTCGGGCTGAAGCAAAGGTTCGCCGCCCGTTATCGCAACGCCGTCCAGAAGCCCTTTTCTTCCGTCGAGAAATTTAAAAAAATCTTCTTCGGTTATAATGCCGTCGTCGCCTTGCTTTTTTATAACGAGCGACGCGTTGTGGCAAAACGGACAACGTAAATTACACCCGAAAGTAAACACCGTACAGGCGCACTTTCCGGGGTAATCGAGTAAGGTTAATTTTTGTAAGCCCTTTATAATCATTTCTCACTCTCCATAAAAAGATATCCGCTGAAAAGTCACCTACTATGTTAGCACAATAAATCTTCTTTTGCAAGAGAATAAGTCGTAAAAACCGCGCCGAAAATTTAATTTGTTTTTTGCCCGTCAAAGTAGTTTTCGTCGCAGTAATAACGTTATCGTAATTATATAGGCGTAATCGTGTCGTAACTTATATCGTACGAGTCCGATTGTTCCTACTTTAATTTTATTTCGTTGACCTTTTTTTATATAAGTGCTAAAATTATAAAGTAAATCGTTCGGATTCGGGGAAAACTTATGGAATTAAGAGATTATCAGAAAGAATGCGTCGAAATCATAAACGAACTAAACAGCGGTTCGTATCTCGTTTCGATGGCTACGGGTTTAGGAAAAACCGTGGTTTTTTCAAAAATACGAAGACGCGGGCGGGTGCTGATAATTTCTCACCGAGAGGAACTCGTGCGTCAGCCTGTAAAATATTACGATTGCCCTTGCGGAATAGAGCAAGGAACAAACCGTTCTCACGGCGAAGAAGTCGTTTCGGCGTCGGTGCAGTCGCTTATAAGACGTCTTGATAATTTCAGACCGGACGACTTCGATACCATAATCACCGACGAAGCCCACCACGCCGCCGCGAAAAGTTACAAGGCGGTGTATTCGTATTTCAAGCCAAGATTACATCTCGGGTTTACGGCAACGCCCAACCGCGGCGACAAAGTCAGGCTCGACGACGTTTTTCAAAGCATAATTTTTGAAAGAAACCTTTTATGGGGCATAAAAAACGATTACCTTTCAAACGTAAGATGTTTAAGAGCGAAAGTTTCCTGGAAACTCGGTTCGGTAAAAATGCATCTCGGCGATTTTCAGGTCAATTCTTTGTCGGACGCCGTCGATAGAGATATGATAAACGCCGAAATCGCGGAAGTTTATAAAAAATACGCGCGCGGACAAACGCTTATTTTCGCTTCGTCCGTAAGCCACGCCGAAAACATTGCTTCAAAAATACCGGGCGCTGTGGCGGTTTCTCAAAAAACGCAAAACCGCAACAAAATCATCGCGGATTTTACGGCGAAAAAAATTCCCTGCCTCGTCAACTGCATGATATTTACCGAAGGCACGGACATGCCTCTTATAGAAACGATAATAATCGCCCGCCCCACTAAAAACCAGAGTCTTTACGCTCAGATGGTCGGCAGAGGACTCAGAAAAGCCGAAAACAAGCGCTATTTGAACCTTATCGACCTCGTAGGGGTTACGGACGATCTCGATATCTGTACGGCGCCGTCCCTTTTAGGTCTTGACATGACCGAAGTTCCGCGGTCGAAAGTTTACGACGTGGAAGGTATGCTTACCGATTTAAAAGCGGTTGTTGACGAAACCGCGGATTGTCCCGAAAACTGGGTAATGAACGTGCATGCGGTCAAACTTTTCGCGCAAAAAGAAGGCGTTGACGCCTTTAACGTTAACTGGACGAAAAAGCCTAACGGCGACCTCGTTTATCAATTTTCAAACGGCGACAGAATAGGCGTCAAGGCTATAAACGAACTCGGAAAAACCAAGGTCATGTATTATCTTTACGACGAGGACAAACAAAAATTCGTATATTCCGAGGGAAAAGAAACGTCGCTTCAGAAAGCCTTGAAAGAAGCCTACGATTATTTTGCCGTATGCCACGACGACGAACGCCCGCTCTGGGATTTAACGAGTTATTATTCCTGGCAGAAAGCGCCCGCAACGGAAAAACAGTTGAGTTTTATCAAAGCAAAAATAAGCCGTGAAGAATTTGACGAAATTATCAAGTACGGGTTAAGTAAAGGCGACTGTTCTCAAATAATTAACGCGCTGAAAATCAAAAACACCGATAAAAACGAACTTTTACGGTTGCGCGCGAAGGCTAAGGAAAAACAACTTGCCGACCAAAAAGAAAAAGCCGAAAGACAGAAACTCAGGATAGAAACAATGTTTATCACCAAGTACCGCGATAAGTTTTACGCCGTAAAACACAAAACGAGGCTCGTTATTACCGATAACTGGGAAGTCGCGGCGGATCTTATAAACCAACTCGACGGAAGAGAAGGAGCAAAATGCTACTTTAAAAAATTCCCGTCGAAAGCCCAGGCAATAGATTTTTTAAGGAGTTAGTAGTTTACTATGCCGTTATTAGATTATAAATGTCCCTCTTGCGGGAAAAAAATATCCGAACTCGTGAAAAACAGCGACGCCGTGGTTCTTTGCCCCGACTGTAAAACCGGGATGGAAAGAGACTATTCGGGGAGCGTTCTCGGAAGTCTCGGTAAAAAACCGTCAAACTGCGCCGGCGATTGCCGTCATTGTAGCGGCTGTAAATAGAAAAACATAAAAAAGCCCGCCTATAAGCCTGTTATCGGCTTAAAAGGCGGGCTTTTTCAGTCGGGTTATCTGTTATATTTTTTAGTATAAATGTCCATGCACTTACGAATAACCTCTATGGCAACTTTCTTATGGCAAATTTCTTTGACCGAAGTAACTTTGTGTTCGAGGGTTTTATATACTTCGAAAAAGTGCATCATTTCCTCAAAAATATGCTTGGGGAGCATGTCGATATCGTCGTAATCTTTATAACTCGGATCCCCTACGGCAACGGCGATGATTTTTTCGTCGAGTTCGTTGTTGTCGTACATTCTGATAACGCCTATAGGTTTACAGGTTATTATCGTCATGGGGTAAATCTCGTCGCTGCACAAAACAAGGACGTCCAACGGATCCATGTCTTCGGCGAGCGTTCTCGGTATAAAACCGTAATTTGCGGGGTACACCGTAGATGTATATAAAAACCTGTCGAGGCGAAGCCTTCCCGTTTCTTTATCGAGTTCGTACTTAGCCTTGCTCCCTTTCGGGATTTCTATAAGCGCTTCGAATTTTTCGGGTGTGATTCTTTCTTTTCCGATATCGTGCCAGATATTCATAAATAACTCCTCCTTTTATTCGTCGGCGGAATCACGTGCCTTCTGTTCTTTAATTTTTTTCAGGTAACAACGCCTGCACATTGCTACGTATCTGTCGTTACCGCCGAGGCAAATCTGAGCGCCTTCGGTAACGATGTTTCCGTTATCGTCGAAACGGGCGTTGACGGTTGCTTTTGAACCGCATCTGCAAACCGATTTTATTTCCGTTATGGATTCGGCGATTTCAAAAAGCCTGCGACTTCCGGGGAAAAGATGGGTTGAAAAGTCGGTTGCCAGACCGAAACACAACACGGGAACGTCAAAATCGATAACTATGTTGTCAAGTTCATCAACCTGTTCGGGCGTCAAAAACTGACATTCGTCAACGATGACCACTTTGCAATCAGAATATTCGTTTTTGTAAATTTCGTAAATATTTTCATCGGGAAGAAGTGAGAAGCAAGGCTTACTAAGACCTATTCTCGACGTAACGACCGACGCGCCGTCGCGCGTGTCTATGGAAGGTTTTAACAAAAAAACCTTCATGTCGCGTTCTTCGTAATTAAATTTCGTAATAAGCGCCTGCGCCGTTTTGGAACAGCCCATGGCGCCGTATTTAAAATATAGTTTTGCCATAAATTTATCTCTCGACATTAAAATTAATCGCTCTTTCGCCGCAATCGGGGCGCCCCTTACATATATCTGCGATTATTCGACTTTTCCGAGGATAATGGGCTTATAGGCGGGTTTTTCGTCCGAAATCACCGTTGCCGAAAGAAGCCTTGTCTCGGCGTCTTGGACCGATTTTAAGTTACCCGTATAAAGGGTTGCTATCGTTTCGCCCTTCTTTACGTAGTCTCCCGTCTTTTTATTTAAAATTATACCCGCCGTAAAGTCGATTTTATCTTCCTTGGTGTTTCTTCCCGCGCCCAACACAAGCGCCGCTATACCGTAACCTTCGGTATCCACGTGAGTGATATAACCTTCCTTATCGGATATGACGTCGTGGGAATATTTCGCCTTTTCAAAAAGTTCAGGATTATAAATAACTCTTTCGTCGCCGCCCTGCGCTTTAACCATTTTTGCAAGCGTATCAAGCGCCGAGCCGTCGGCTATAACCCGTTTTACGTTGTTTTCGCATTCTTCGTAACTACCCTTTCCCGCAAGATAGAGCATATTAGAAGCAAGCGCGACGCAGATTTCGGTTAAATCTTCGGGACCGTGTCCGCATAAAGTCGCAACAGCCTCTTTAACTTCTAAAGCGTTGCCGATATCGTTACCGAGCGGTCTGTCCATATCGGTAATAACCGCAAGCATCTTTTTGCCCGCTTTTTTACCTATATCCACCATCATTTTTGCAAGCGTTTTACTGTCTTCTATGGTTTTCATGAAAGAACCGCTGCCCGTCTTTACGTCTAAAACGATGCAGTCGTCGTCGGCGGCAAGTTTTTTGCCCATAATGCTGGAAACGATAAGAGGCTTCGATTCTACCGTCGCAGTTACGTCTCTCAACGCGTACAAAAGTTTATCCGCAGGGGCAAGCGACGCGCTTTGTCCGACGATTGCAACGCCTACGTCGTTGACGATTTTTATAAACTCCTTCTTATCAAGGTCGGTTCTAAACCCCGGAATCGATTCGAGTTTATCGATTGTACCGCCGGTGTGACCTAAACCCCTTCCGCTCATTTTTGCTACTTTAACGCCGAGGGTTGCGACTATGGGCGCGACTATCAAACTCGTTTTATCTCCGACACCTCCGGTTGAATGTTTATCTACCCTTATGCCTTTTACGTCGGAAAAATCAAGTTTATCGCCCGAATCCCTTACCGCCATGGTAAGCGCAGCCGTTTCGTCAAGATCCATTCCCTGAAAATAAATTGCCATAAGCAAAGCGGAAGCCTGATAATCGGGGATTTCGCCTTTTACGTAGCCCTTGATAAACCAGCGGATTTCTTCGTCCGTAAGTCTTTCTCCGTCGCGTTTTTTCTTTATAACGTCATACATTCTCATGATAGATATCTCACTTTATAAGTCTGTTTTTAATAATAAAATCGTCGTTAACGGGCGTATAGCCCGACTTTTGCCGTTGTAATCCGTTAATTCAGATCTTTTGGTCCGAACCTGAAGGGAAGCACTTCGTCAAGTTTATACGCCTTAAAATTATCAAGCGTTCCTAAAATAATTTCAAAGTCGTCGTCGCCGAATTCCGCCATTACCTGACGGCATACTCCGCACGGCGCGCAAAACACAACGTCTTCTCCGTCCTTTCCGCCGACTACCGCAATTTTGGAAAATTCCCTTTCGCCGTTATTGATGGCTTTGAAAAAAGCAACTCTTTCGGCGCAAACGGTCGGGGTATAACTTGCGTTTTCTATATTTCCGCCCGTATAAACCTTTCCGCTTTTGGTCAAAAGCGCCGCGCCTACTTTGAAATGCGAATACGGCGTATATGCGTCTTTTCTCGCTTCTATTGCCGTTTTCAATAATTCTTTATCTGTCATTTTACACCTCTTACCGTTCATAAACGGGGCTATAAGCCCGTTATTGCTCTATTTTAAAACTTCTTTCAAAAAACTCGTCCCCGACGTTTCTTCTTTATCCACTTTGAAATAATCCAAAACGGTCGCAGACATATCCGAAAAAGTCGGACGCGTACCGAGATTTATGGGGTTAATTTTGTTTCCGTATAAAATCATAGGAACGTATTCTCTCGAATGATCGGTTGAAGGCGTAGAAGGATCGCATCCGTGATCGGCGGTAATCATCAATAAATCGTCTTCTTTTAGGACGGGCAGGAAAGTTCCGAGCCATTTATCGAATTCCGTCATTGCCGCGGCGTAGCCTTTTACGTCGTTTCTGTGTCCGTAAAGCATATCGAAATCGACTAAATTAGTAAAACAAAGTCCGTTGAAATCGCGTTTAGCGATCTCAAAAGTTTTTTGCATACCGTCGGCGTTTGAAGTAGTGCGGTTTGATTCCGAAACCGATTTTCCCGCAAAAATATCGTATATTTTGCCGACGGAAATAGTATCGTACCCCGCTTTCATCAATAAATCGAGCATGGTGGTTTTTGCGGGAACGAGCGAATAATCGTGGCGACGCGCCGTTCTGTGGAAAGGATACTCTCCGTCGAAGGGGCGAGCGATGACTCTGCCGACGGCGTGTTCGCCCTGCAAAATTTCACGCGCGATTTCGCAATAGCGATAAAGTTCGGGAACGGGAACCACGTCTTCGTGCGCGGCAATCTGAAAAACACTGTCCGCCGAAGTATAAATTATAAGCGCGCCCGTTTTTATGCTTTCCTCGCCGTAATCTTTAATGACTTCCGTTCCGGAATACGGCTTGTTGCATAAAGTTTTTCTGCCGGTTCTTTTTTCAAACTCTTTTACGACTTCTTCCGGAAACCCGTCGGGATAGGTCGGGAAAGGCGTCGGCGAAACGATGCCCGCTATTTCCCAATGCCCTATGGTGGTATCCTTGCCCATAGAAGCCTCTTGCATTCTCGCGTACGCCGCCGAAGGATTTTTTATTCCGCCGCCGACGCCGTCGATGTTAAACAGTCCCAACCGTTCAAGATTCGGGCAATCGAACTCGGGCGCGTTTCTTATGGCGCCCAAGGTGTTGCTACCCTCGTCGTTCCATAAATAAGCGTCCGGCTCGTAACCGATACCGAAACTGTCGAGAACAATCAAAAATAATCTTTTACTCATTATATCCTCGCTGTGTTTTACTTTTTTTGCGCCGTCAAATCCTGATTTACAGCGCAAAGTCGCAACAATAGATTTATTCTTCCGCTATATTAAGCGCGATTTCCATCATTTTGGTGAAGGAATTTTGTCTTTCTTCGGCAGTCGTGTTGTCTTCGGGATGAATGAAAGAATCGCTTACCGTGCAAATGCAAAGGGCTTTTTTGCCGAGCCTCGCGGCGTTGCAGTATAAAGCCGCCGATTCCATTTCAACTCCTAAAACGCCCATTTTCGCCCAATCCATTCCGCTTGAAGCGTCGTCGTAAAAAACGTCTGACGAGAAAATATTGCCGACTTTGTAATTTACGCCGGCTTTTTCACATTCTTCCGCGGCGGCTTTAAGCAAGCCGAAGTCGGCAATCGGACTGAAAGTCCCGGGGAGCCTGTATTGATGAGCGAAATTACCGTCCGTACAAGCGCCCATCGCCAGAATAATATCGCGGACTCTTAAATCTTTGTCGAAAGAACCGCAAGAACCTATTCTTATAATGCTCGAAACGTCGTAAAACTTAAAAAGTTCGTACGAATATATGCCGATTGCGGGTTGCCCCATGCCCGAAGCCATAACCGAAACGCGTTTTCCTTTATAATAACCGGTGTAGCCCTGAACGCCTCTTACGTCGTTTACCAGAACTGCGTTTTCAAGGAAAGTTTCCGCAATGAATTTTGAACGCTTAGGATCGCCCGGCATTAAAACAGTTTTAGCGAAGTCGCCTTTTTTTGCCGTAATATGTGGGGTTGGAATAGCCATAAAATCCTCCGTAATTTATTATTTTATTGAGATAACGGGCTTATAGCCCTGTTTTTGATAAAAAATACTAAAATCGATAAACCGTTTTAATAACTGTTATCGGAAGCGTCGTTAAGCGCTTTTACCGCTTTGACGACTCTGCTGGTGCCGAGCCTTGACGCGCCGAGATTTATAAAATCTTCGGCGTCTTGTAAATTTTTGATACCGCCCGCCGCTTTGACGAGAACGTTTTTACCGACGTTTTCACGCATCAGTTTAACGTCTTCCCTCGTTGCGCCTGCCGTAGAAAAGCCGGTGGAAGTTTTAATATAGTCCGCGCCCGCCTCCGTAACCAAACGGCACATAACGAGTTTTTCTTCTTCGGTTAAAAGACAAGTTTCTATAATGACTTTTAAAATCTTTTCTCCGCAAGCCTTTTTGATTTCCGAAATTTCGTTTTTAACGTATTCGTAATTTTTTTCTTTAAGCGCGCCGATGTTTATAACCATATCTATTTCGTCGGCGCCTTCTTTAATTGCCTCTTTTGTTTCAAAAACCTTTACGGCGGTCGTGTTGTAGCCGTTGGGGAAGCCTATAACGGTACAAATTGTAAGTCGGCCATTTACGTATTCTTTTGCCTTTTTAACGTAGCACGGCGGAATACACGCGCTTGCCGTTTCGTATTCGATGCCGTCGTCCAGAACGGCTTTAATGTCCTGCCACGTTGCCGTTTGATTGAGCAAAGTGTGATCGCATTTCGATAATATTTCTTTTACGTCCATTTTATTACTCCTCGTGTTATATTTAGAATAAATACCGCGACGATGCGGTAACGCTTTATTAAAATCAGTCGTCCTGAATATCCAACGCCTCGATGCCGACCTTCGCTTCCGGTTTGGAATCTCCGTGTTTTACGAAGAACATAGTCAAAAATGCGAGCGCAACGAATACGGTAGCGTACGGGAAAAGCGACTGATAACCTATTTTATCCATAAGCGCGCCCGACACAACGGGCGTAACGATTTGCGCCGCCATAGACGCCGTATAGTAATAGCCCGTGTATTTTCCGACGTCCGAACCTTTTGCGAGTTCCACGACCATCGGAAAAGAGTTTACGTTAATGGTTGCCCAGCCGATACCCGCCAAAGCGAACAAAATATACATAAGCCAGTTCGGACTTGCTTGAGTTATGAAGGAAGCGCCCAAAAACGAGCCGAAAAGCATCAATACGCCGGCAAGAATGGTTTTTCTTCTACCGAGTTTTGAGGCTATAATACCTACGGGAATGTAACTTATAACCGCCGCCGCCTGAGCAAGCAACAACGTCGTCGCATAGTTGACGTGTAAATAATTCGAAGCGTAAACGGAATATTTGGAAGTAACGGCATTATAACCGATATACCAGAGCGCAACCGACGCAAGTATCAGAATAAGCGAAGAAAGTTGACTTTTCGTTAGTTTTCCGCCAACCGATTCACGCACTTCGGTTTCTTTATCGCAACCGAGCCTTTCGGTTTCTTCCTGCATTTCTTTTGCCCATAAAGGCTCTTTGACGGTGATTAAAAACACCGAAAGAGCGACTAACATTACGGCGCAAACCGCGATTATATAAAAACCGAAATCGGTTTTACCATCCTCGCTCGTTTTAAAAACGGTTGCGAAAAGCAAAATAACGATACCGCCTATGGTTCCCATTAAGTTTATGATGGCGTTTGCCTTGGATCTTAACGGTTTTACGGTAACGTCCGGCATAAGAGCCACTGCGGGCGAACGGAATATCGCCATGGAAATAAGCGATAAAAGCAGGAAAATTATGAACATTACGAGGCTTGAAGTGAATCCGAGCAAGGTAAAGAATATAACCGCGCAAACGGTACCGATGATGATGAAAGGAGTTCTTCTGCCGAATTTGGTTTGCGTTTTGTCTGAAATGTTTCCGAAAACAGGAAGCATGAACACGGCGAATATGTTATCGAGAGCCATTATTACGCCCGACCACGTCTGCTTCATATTGAACTTGTTGGTCAGAATAAGGGGCACGATGGTATCGTACGCCTGCCAGAAAGCGCAAATCAAAAAGAAAGCAAAACCTACCAGAATAGTGCGTTTGTAATTCAGTTTCATAATTATTTTTCCTTAGGGATTCCATTCGTCATCGCTAATTACCTAAAAGGCGACTTTTCAGCCCTTTTCCGTGACCGCTCGGTCGCAGTACATACAGTACGGCATCCCTTACGCTCACGAAAAATCATCTGAAAATGCGCTCTTTTCGGTGCGAAGCATTTTTGCGGAGAAGAAATCGCCTATTTAGGTTAAAGTTTTTGCAAGGCAAACGACCGAAAGCGTACTGTACGTACGGTGATGGGAGTTTAACACAGCAAAAACCGATTTATTCCCGCAAAAATAATTAGTGATAATGATTGGAATCCCTTATACATATTAACCCGCGCTCACGTTAAATTACGGGTTACCAAATTAGTATAACACGGAAAAAAGTCTTTGTCAATACCGAATTTTAAAAAGAAGCAATATATTTTTTTCCGACGTTAAAAAACGAACGCTTTTTGCTCGGTTTAAGGTTTTTACTTTCGTAAATTTCGCTTTATCCGTGTTTTTACGCAAAAATACGCTATACGTATAAACGGCGTTTTCGGGCGTATAGTTACTCAAAAAAAATACCCGAAAAACTTTGCGCGTTAAAAGTGTCGTCTTTGCGACTTAGCGGTATCTTTACGACGAAGGCTTTTTTTATTACGATTTTTTTAACCCGCTTTTGAAGGGAACTCCGATTTTTGTTCGATATATCATAAAGAAAATCAGCCCGTAACGGATTTTTAAGCGGATTTTTAAATTGACCGACAAAATATTTTAAACCGAACAAAATAAACGCCTGTTTTTTAATGATAATCGAAGAAAATATTATGTTTTTTTACCATAAAAAACCTCCTATAAGCCCGTTATCGGGCGTTTTTAAAAGTTTTCGGGCATTTAAAAAGTCGGCAAGCGAAAATTCGCTTGCCGACTTAAAATTACGAGTATATAGTCGTAAAACTATTTTATAATACCGCTTTTAACACGCGCACGGCGCGGTTTTTAAACGAAGATACGGAGCCTCTAAAGTATCTTTTCCTTCTTTAAGGCAGAATTCCCAGACGTCGTTGTTAAAGCCTATGGCGTCGGTTAAAATCGCCTTGCCGTATTCGCCGGAGAACATCGTTTCGGAGTACGCCGTAACGCCGTAGTCCGAATTGTATTCTTCCATAACGGTAGCGCACCTGCTGATAGTTTCGCCCATCGAAGCGAAGTTACCCATAATACCTGATATATTCTTTTGAGCGACTTCGACTTTGAGTTTTGCAAAGTACGCCGTCATTCTCGAGAAGCAACCCGTAATTACGAGTTTTCCGCCGCCCTTATGGTAACCGAGCATACCGCCCATACGCGAACTCGAACCGGTCGCCACGAGCGTCGAGGTCGTATAGCAGTTTCTGATGTCGAGGACGAACTCCAGGTCGGTTGTAGCGCCCTTCGCGTCGTCGTATTCGGCAACCATACCCGATACGCTGTAACTCGTAGCCCAGGTATAAACCGACGTGAAGCAGTTTGAAACGTAAACTTTAACGCCGTATTCGGGATTAGCGGAAGGTTGAATGAAGCCTATCAAACTACTTGCCCTCGTGCCGTTTGCTTTGACGTAATAAGCGTTTTCGGGATCTACAAGCGAACCGTCGGCGTTTATCTCGACGTCGGGGTTAACGACGCTCACTTTACTTACGACGGTAGGCACTTTGCCTTCAAGGACCTGACCGATGAACGCGCCCGTACGCTGACCGCCGACGACTTTAACTTTGGTAACTTCGATATTTTCAAAAGTACCGCCGTAAACCGTGGCAATTATACCGTTCTTTTGTCCGCTTGCGTTGTCGATAACGATATTGTCGAATTTAATATCGGCAACTGTACCGCCCTCTACCTTTTCAAAGAGTCCCGCTCCGTTTACAACGACGTTTTTAACGGTATGGTTGTTCCCGACGAGATATCCTTTAAAGGAACTGCCTCCCGTTTTCCACGTAGTGTCGGTAAAGTCAAGACAAGTCGTAAGACTGTATATCGTGTGAGAGATATTCTCGTTTTCGATCTTTTCGCCTTTGGCAACTTTCATAAACGCGGCGTTATCGGAAATTTCCATCATGGAGATTTCGTCGTGATAAATTTTCGACGTAATCTGACCGCGCATATTCGCAAGCGCGTAATATACGTGATAACCCGATTTGTTGGCGTTGTCGAAGTTGAACGAAATAACGTCGCTACTAAAGTCGTAATATTGTACGCCTTCGAGAGTTTTGATATTATCTTTAGTAACGGTCAGAGCCTTCTCGGAAGAAATCGCGTACAAATATCCCGTAACGTTGCTTAATTCGCCCGAAATAAGATATCCGTTGCGATTTACAGAAACTTCGGGCTTGGAAGCGAAATCTACGTTCGCCGCGGTAGAAGCGACGTAAATATAGTAATCGTAGGTTTTCTCTTCTCCGCTTTGTACAAGTTTTATCGTATGAGTTATGTGCCATACGCCCGCGTTGTTGGGAGTAAATTCTCTTACTTCGACGAAGTTGCCGAGTTTACTCGTCGCGTATTCGTAAGTGGTTTCGTTTGTATATTGACTGCCTTTTACGAACTCGTTACCGCTGTAATTCGCGCCGTTTACGACCTGAAGGTCCGGCTCCTCGGCGATACCGAAATGGTTTACTATAAAGTTGTCGCCTTTATAGATTCTCTTTCCCTTATAGGTTACGAAAACGTCGCCTATTCTCGGTTCGTCCGCTTTTACGTTAAGAGTAAAGGCTTTTGTCACGCTTTGTCCTTCCGCGGATATCGTGGCGGTAAGCGTTACCGCTTTATCCTCCGAAATGTTGCGTTTTATCGTAACGTAACTGAACTTGGCGCCGGACGAAGAAGGTATTTCTTTCTTCTTTTCCGTAATTTCCGCAACCGTTACGTCGGAAGACGTCCATTTGATACTGACGTTTTTCATATTGGCGGGTACCCAGAAATCCTGATATACCGCGCTTTGATTGCATGCAATCGTCAAGGTCTTTTCAGCCGCCGTCAAAACGGCGTCCGTTTTGTTCCGACAAACCGAATAATCGCCGTCGAAGGCAAAATGCTCGTATTCTTCGTAACTTGTCTTGTCAAAATTCGAACCGATAACCGCGCCGGTTACAGGTTGATTTTTAACGACCAGAAGTTTACCTAAATTGAGCGAGCCGTCTGTGTTGCGGTATTTTACGTGAATACGATCGTTCCCTTTTGAAAAATCTTTCACGCCCGTAAAATTATAAGTGTTTGAAGCGTAGTTTACGGGCAAAACCTCGAACACGGCTTCGGTAAGCGCTTGTTGCTTTTTACCGTTGATACCTACCTTGGTATCGGCGTCAAGGGAGCCTTCTACCACGTAACCGTCGGTCATTCTGAAAACGCTGTTGATTACGGAAGCGCGATAAGCGTCGTTAGTAACTTTCGTAGCCGCCTTAGATTTAACGGAAATGGTATTTTCGACGTTGTTATAACTGTAAGTCTGGCGGGCTAAGTCTATGTTGGCGCCGCCGAGATCGCTGCTTTCTTTTACGACGTTGCCGTTTGCGTCAACTTCTCTGTTATTATCGTAAGAGGTTACGTTTTTAAGAGAAATAACGCCCGGGTTAGAGTTGTCCGTTACGCCGTGGTACTTATTGTTAAAGGATAAACAGTTGTATAAAACCACGTCGCCTTCCATAACCGAACCGCCGAGTTTAAAACCGTTGCCGTCGCCGTCACGCGTGTTGAAACTTGCGGTATTGCTTTCGTTGTAATCTTCGTTATAGGTGGGGAATTTTGCGTTGCAGTCTTTCTGACTGTATTCAAGAAAACCGTTTTCAAAAGCGACGCAGTTATACATAATTACGGCGCCGATATTGCCCGTATCGGTTTTAGCGTACAGATCCCATCCGTCGTCGGAGTTGCGATACGCTATACAGCCGTCGAAAACGTTGCCGTAACCGATAGTAAGTTTTGCCGCGAAACCGTCGGCGTTTTCGCCGTACGTTTCGTTGTCGTAGTTGTTGTGAGAGGTACAGTTTTTAATCAGGTTGTAACTCGGCCACTGTGAAATATCGTTATAATCTCCGCTCGCTCTTCCGAGTTGCAAACCGGAGTCGCGGTTGTCGTAAAATTCGCAATCCTCGACTATATTGTAACTGCCTCCTATGTATAAACCGTTATCGCCCGCGCCGCATACGTCTATATCCCTCCAACGAATGAAGTTGCCCGTAATGGTTACGCCGCGGTTAAGCGAACTGAATTGTTGATTGTAAAATTTTAAAGTTGCCTGTTCGACTTCGCTGTCGTTTTCGATGGTGATATACTTGTTGTATTCTCCGCTTGCGATAACGTTGATTCTCACCGTTAAATCGTAATCGCCCGGCAAAACTTTTACAGTATCGCCTGCTTTTAATTCGGCGGAATTCAACAACGCAACTATTTCGTAAGGTTTCTCACGATTGCCGATTTCACCCTTCGTCCCGTAAGTCAAGCCGGGCGCGACGTAATAAACGACGGGTTCGGCGGCTTTCGCCGTGATTCTGCCGTTATAGGTCAGAACGCCGAAAGTGGCGGTAACCGCAAGGGCAAGTATCATAACCAGCGATAAAATTTTGTTTCTTTTAATTGCTTTCATTTTCGTATGCCCCCTTAAATTAGTGTACGTCCGTCATCGAGACGGTTTTTACGCGCATGCCTCTGCCCGTTGCTACGTACTTACAACAAATAGTGTAAGTTCCGGGCTGAGTGATTTCAAATGCCATAGCTACGTAAGCGGTGCCTTGTACTTCGTACGCCCCCGCTTCGTCGCCTTCGGTAACTAAAGTTGCCGTGCCTGTTGCCGTAACGTAATTACCGTTCGCGTCCGTAACGGCAAGCCTCGACGCGTTCGTTCCGCCGGTGGAAGCAAACGATACGGTAAGCGTTCCCTTTCCTTTGAAGGTTACCGTAAAATAACCTTTTTTGATTTCTACGCATCCTCCGCCGGACGTTCTGTATTGATCGTTTTTATCTCCCGTGCCGACGAAAGTCAAAAACTCGTTTGAGTCGGTAAAATATTCGCTCTTAAGAGGCGTTTTATCCTCGGGCGCCGCGCCTAAAATTTCGGTCATTTTTGCGGTAAGCGCGGAATAAGAAAACTCGTAATTATCCGTCGTCGCTTCAGCCGAAGCGGGTACGTGGGTTAAAGAAATATAGTAAACGTTGATAGCCGCCGTGCCGTAAACGTAGTAAGTTCCCTTTGCAGGGATATCGAATACTACTTCGGTTACCTCGTTGGGAAGTCCTTCTGAAGTTTTTATTTCCTTACCCGTCGCGTCGGCAAAGACCAACTGACGGCTTAAATCGCTACCCGAACCCGTTATTGCGTATAATTTTACGGTACCTTTTGAATTTGCTTCGATTTTGAAACTTCTTTCGGTGGTATTTCCCTTTCCGCCGAGTTTCATACGCTTGGTAAAGGTTAATTCGCCGTAAGTTTTATCGTTTGCGTCAACCACGACTTTTTTGGACGCCGTCGCCATAACGGTTATGCCTTTTGCTATTTCCTTGTTTTCGACGATATCGCCCGTTTCAAGATCGCTTGCGTTGATATTTACCGTTTCGAGAAGGCTTACGCTTACCTTAACGTAGTAAACGTTGACAGCCGCCGTGCCGTAAACGTAGTAAGTTCCCTTTGCGGGAATATCGAATACTACTTCGGTTACCTTGTTGGGAAGTCCTTCCGAAGTTTTTAATTGAGTACCCGTCGCGTCGGCAAAGACCAACTTACGGCTTAAATCGCCACTCGAACCCGTTATTGCGTATAACGTTACGGTGCCTTTTCCTTTGGCTTCGATTTTGAAACTTCTTTCGGTGGTTGTTCCCGCTCCGCCGAGTTTCATACGTTTGGTAAAGGTTAATTCGCCGTAAGTTTTATTATTTGCGTCAACCACGACTTTTTTGAACGCCGTTGCCATAACGGTAATGCCTTTTGCTATTTCCTTGTTTTCGACGATATCGCCCGTTTCAAGATCGCTTGCGTTGATTGTTACGGTGGATTCGGCGCTTTCTTCCTGCTGTTTTGCGGTAACGGAATATATAACGTCAGCCTCGGTAGTCGTAATCGATTGCGCTTTTGCGTTCTTTTCCGTATATGTGGCGGTAGCCGTCAGGTTTTCGCCGGCTGCGCTCGTATCGCAAGGAGTTATAAACTTAACGTCTTTACTGCCGACGACTTTGGTTTTACCGCTTTCATAGGTTACGATAAACTTCCACGTTTCGGAAATTTCGTCTTTACCTTCTGTCTGCGTAGTCAACGTACCCTCTGCCGAAGAGTCGAAAGCAAGGGTTTTGACGTCGTCTAAAACGTAAACGGTTACAAACGCTTTACGCACGTAAAACGCCTGAACGTCGGAGGCTTTTTCAACCCATATCTGGTAAGCCCCGTCCTCGGTTATACGCGCTTTACCGTTTACTATTGCAATTTCCTTTTTGCCTTTGAAAAGTTTGGTCGTGTAGCCCTGAACCTCTGCGTCCGTAAGATTTCCGTAAGAATCGGTTTCTTTTACGGATATTTTGGTAACGTCGAGGTCGAAAGGCGCGGTTAAACGGTAAGTATCCGTTTCGCCCTCTTTAAGCGACACCGAAAGACCGTCGTATTCTCTTTCCGTAACGGTGACGTCATAAGAAGCCTTTTTCGTGACGCCTTCTAATGTATAGGAAACGACTATCCGATAAACCCCCGGCTGGTATTTGTTAAAACTTGCCGAGTTTATCTCGTATTCGTCCCTACTAAGCGTCTTTTTTTCGTTGACGCCCGTAGCCTTGGCGATTTCGGCTGTTACTTCGATTCCTTCGTCAGTAAAGTCATCGCCGGTGAAATATTCGGTTTTGGTGTTTTCCGTATTTACGTCAATGCTCTTCAATTCCAAAACGTACGTTTTGATTCCGCACGCCGAAAATAATGCCGTAAGCGCAAAAACACTCAAAACCGCAATAATAAGTGCTTGTTTTCTCATTTTCCTCTCCTTTTATATTATTGTAATCGAAAACCCTCGGTTTTCGTCGTTACCCTTCGTTTTCCGTTTTCGCTTCGTCGTTTTTCTTTTTGGACGAACACAACGCGTTTATAATCGTGGTTACCGCGATTATAAGCCCTATTATCAGAAATATAACGAGCATTCCGAGCCCCATATATTTCAGATAATCCACAAAATTGCCGGGCGTAAAAGTTATAGTGGATAAAAATAATAAGTTCATGCCGTTACCTCTTTATAAAAAGAAATTAAGTATAATTCCGCCGGCTATTACGGAGGCGATTTGCCCCGAAACGTTTACGCCGATCGAATGCATAAGCAAAAAGTTCTGGTTATCTTCTTCAAGCCCCATCTTATGGACGATTCTTCCGGACATCGGGAAAGCCGAAATGCCGGCGGCGCCTATCATGGGGTTGATTTTTTCTTTAAGGAATAAATTGATGAATTTTGCAAATAAAACGCCGCCCGCGGTATCGAATATAAACGCCACAAGCCCCAGTCCGAGTATAAGCAACGTTGCCGGTTGCAAAAACCGTTCCGCCGTCATATTGAATGCAACCGTAAGACCTAATAAAATGGTTACGAGATTTGCCAGAACTTTTTGCGCCGTTTCTGAAAGAGAATCAAGAACACCGCACTCTCTTATAAGATTACCGAACATCAGAAAACCTATAAGCGAAGTCGCCTGCGGTATTATAGCCGAAACCACTACCGTTATTATTATGGGGAACAGTATTTTTGCAAGTTTTGTAACCGATTTCGGTCGGTAAGGCATTCTTATCAGCCTTTCCTTTTTCGTTGTGAGAAGTTTTATGACGGGTGGTTGAATAATCGGAACGAGCGCCATATACGAGTAAGCCGCAACCGTTATCGCGCCGGTATATTCGGAACCGAGCGCGTTTGCCACGGCAATCGAGGTAGGTCCGTCCGCCGCCCCTATTATGGATATGGAAGCCGCGTCGTTGGGCGCAAAAAACATAGACGCCGTGCAAAGCGTAAAAAATATTCCGAACTGAGCCGCCGCCCCGAAAATCATAAGTTTCGGATTGCTTAAAACGGGACCGAAGTCTATCATTGCTCCTATACCGATAAACAGAAGCAACGGGAACAGTTCGTTTTTGATTCCCGCAAAATACAGATCCTTGATAGGTCCCTGTAAAGCGTCGGACAGCGGAACGTTTACGAGTATCGCGCCGAATCCCATGGGAAGAAGCAACGTAGGCTCCATTTGTTTTTTTATTGCGAGAAATATCAGGACAAGCCCGATAACTATCATAACTCCCTGTTGCCAGGTAAACCTTGCTAAGTTTTCGTACAGTATTGAAAAATTCATAAAACTAAATTCGAGTTGTATCCTCTGTTAACTATTCTGAAGTTCTGCGTAGCACATAACGAGCGGGGCTACTCCTTTAGCGTCGTTATCGACTATCGGTTCCGAAACGTAATATTCGTAACTTCCGTCGCGTCGGCGATTGTTTTCCGGTCCTAAACCCGCCACGAGGCAAATCCCTTTTAAAGTTATTTCGCCCTCGTCCGACAAGGTAAGTTGTTTTTTAACGACTCCTTTAAAAATCTTTTTACCGAGATCGCCGTAATCTTTCGGAAGAACGTTAAGCCTTGCGCCCTTCATCAAGGCGTAAGAAACCATAAGGCTTCCGCTTGTTTCGACGTAGTTTCCTTCCTTTCCGCCTTTATCTATGACCTGATAAAACATGTGCGTTTTTTTATCGACGTATCCGACTATTCCCCTGACTGCTTCGATAAAAATTTTATCGATTTCTTTTTTTGCCGTTTTTTCGTGCAAATACTCGGATAAATCGGCAAGCGCGACCAAAAACCAGCCTTCTGAGCGCAACCAGAAACTTGACGAAAGTCCCTTTTTATCCGCCCAAAAAGCCTTTTTCGAGCAGTCTATGCCGTGATAATATAAACCCTTTTTCTTATCGAACATAAGGCGGCGTACGTTTTTTACCTGACTTACGACGTCGGAATAATCCGCTTTGGAAAAAGCCGTCAGGTACCTGCAATAAAAGGGTTGCGCCATATATACGCCGTCGAGCCATATCTGATCGGGGTAAATCTTTTTGTGCCAGAAGTTACCCGTTTTAGTCCTCGGCTGGTCTTTAAGTTGCGCGTAAAGATTAAAGATTGCTTTTTTATACTTTTCGTCGCCCGTCGCTCCGTATAAATCGAACAAAACGCGACCTTCGTTTATATCGTCGAGGTTGTACTTTTCTTTGTCGTAAGTTTTTATATTTCCCTCGTCGTCCAAAAAGTAATCGATATAGTTTTTGACGAAATCGAAATATTTTTTCTCGCCCGACGAAATGTAAAGGCTGTATAAAGAAGTCATCATACAACCGTCTATGTAATTCCAGTAAGGCGCTTTTTTACTTCTGACGGATTCCACGTTCCATTGCGGGTTTTGCGGAGAGGAACCGTCTATCAATCCGTCGATATAGTCTTTGATTTCTTTCATAACTATTCTTTAATTATCTCCCCTGTTTTTTCGGTAACGATTTCTTCGCCGGTAACTTTGTCAAAAGTAACGTTTTTAAGAACGAGTTTTTTTACGCCGTAAAAATACGCGCCCTTTTTAGAACATTTTTTAACGCCCGTCGCCATGGAAGGAACTCCTCTTTTTGCGTTCTCCGCAAATGAAAACTTCACGTTTTCCAAGGTAACTTCGCCTATGGGCATTTCGGTAAGTCCGTCTATATAAGCCGCGCAGACGTGGCAGTTTTCGCAAACGACGTTCTTAAACGTAAATTTACCGAGATAGGGCGTATCGTCGGTTACGGGAAGACTTTCCCTCGACCAGACGTATTCGCTGAATTTATCGGGATCGCAACAATAGTAATACATATTGATGACAATCGGCGTAAGGACGTTATTCATTTTGATTTTGTCGAACAAAACCCCGTCGATAACGGCAAGACGACCTCTTCCTCTTCTCGTTTTAATTCTTAAACCTCTGTCGGTGTCGGAAAAAACGCATTGAGATACTTCCAGATTTTTTACGCCTGCCGACATTTCGCTTCCGAGCGTTATGGCGCCGTGTCCGTTTTCCATATAGCAGTTGCGTATAACGTGATGATCGGCGGGTTTTCCGTACTTTTCGGCAATATATTTTTTGCCCGATTTTATTGCGATGCAATCGTCGCCCACGCTGAATCTGCAACCTATAACGTTTACCCCGTCGCAAGATTCGGGATCAAGCCCGTCGGTATTCGGGCTTATTTTAGGCGCCGAAACGGAAATATCGTAAAACGATATATCCTTTGAAAAATACGGGTGAAATTGCCATGAAGCCGCGTTTCGGGCTTGTACGCCGTGGAAATTCACGTTTTTACAATCGTTTAAAAATACCAGACGCGGGCGCCCCGTTTTACGCTTCTGAACGTTTTTCCACCAGGTGGAATTTTGCGCGTTGCCGTCGATTACACCTTCGCCTACGATATTTACGTTTTTAACTCTTTCTCCGAATATTAGCGCCTGATGCATAGGACGGGGAATACCTTCCCACGTTCCGCATTGCAGATACTTATCCGAACCTATGGCTTTTACTTCGCCGGGAATAACCGGGTAACGCTTTTCGTCGGTAACTCCTTTAATTACGGCGTCCCGACATATTTCTATCGTGATATTGCTTTTGAGCGTCAACGGCGCTGTCGGATAAATTCCTTTTTCTATTTTCAGTCTTCCGCCTTCGGGCAAACAGTTTATAGCCGTCTGAAGAGCCACGGTATCGTCGGTTTTTCCGTTACCCTTCGCGCCGAAAGAAAACGCCGAAACGCAAACGGTTTCTTTTTTCGTTTTAAACCGTAAACCGTTATCCCCGCCCGCAACTTTGAGACTATACTCGGTATCGGGTTTAAGATTATAAAGGGAAAAAACGTTGGTTTTACCGTTTAAAACCGTTTTTTCGTCAAGAATTATTTCGTAAGGGGTTTCCGAATAATACGCGGTGTCGTTTTCAAACTCGAAACAAGCGGAACAACTTGACGTATATAGCACTTTAATCATATTTTAATCCTTATAGGCGGCGTATTTTTTTCTTTTGACGAGTTTTACCGCCAGATTTTTTATTCCTATAAAAACGAGGTCGTACAAAAGGTATATAAGCCCGTATAAAATAGGCTCTACACCTAAAACGACGGTATCAGACGGCAGATTTTCAGATGATACGATAAGCCGGTTTATGCCGTTATAGGTGTAAACGACGAAAACGACGAGCATCAAAGCGTAAACGATATTTACGAAAAAAGTCCAATATTTTTTTATCGGCAAAAGCATCCACTTGTCGTATTCGCGTTCGCTTGTTTGCATAAATCTGAATAAGTTGTTCGTGAGTAAATCCGTAACGATGCCTGACGCGATACCTAATATGAGTATAAGCGCAAAAACGTCCTGAACGAACATTCCGAGTCCCCAATAGAAAAAGAAACAACAGGCGCCGTTAAACCAGAATTTAATAAAAAGCGCTTTTAAAAAACACGGTACTTTGTCCAAAAACCGAGGTTTTGTAAATTGTTTTTCCTCCTCGGGAATGGGTTTTGCCGTTTCTTTTTGGGCGTTTACCAACCTATCGACCGCATCGGTATTCAGTTTATAATAATCTTTGATATCCTCTTCGGGTTTACGATGTTCAGTCATAAGTAATATGCGACGGGTTTTTTCGTCGTTTCCGTAAATTGCAAATCGACCGCAACGCGCTTTTTCGGGCGTGATGCAGTCGATAGCCGATTAGTCGTCTTCTCTTTCGATGATCATGTTTTCGGAGTTGTATTCAATCTTTACGGACGTATCGATTTTTTTCAACGCTTTTCCGATTAAAGGCGACGCGGCGAACAAAACGCTCGAAAGTAAAACCAATATTACGTGAACGATAAGCATGCTTTTAACTTTGAAACAATAGGAATATTTGGTCTGAAACTCGCTTATTTGTTCCTTTGTGGTAAAAGTTGCGTAATGGGCGTTAATGCCTTCGATAAGTTTTGCGCGATACATAAAATCAACCGTGACTATAACCGCCGCCATCAAAAAGAACAGCGTAAGCATAACGTAGTTGGTTTTCTGACGCTTCGGATAAACGTTAATCATACACACGATGCCTAAAATAGAAAACAGCACGGCAACGAAAGCGCATAACCCCATAGGCGTTTTTTGTATGTAAGCCGTCGTGTTTGAAACCGCGGTAAGATTAAGCGTATAACAAACTAACGCTATAACGTACAGAACCGTTGCTACGATCTGAGGACGGCGCTTTAAACTTACGACGAATTTACGTAAAAATTCTTTTACGGCGTCGGTTTTCTTTGTTTTTTCGGGATTCGTCCCGGTTGCGGTCGTATTCGTTGTGTCCACGGGAGCCTCCTTTATCGCCTTATGGCGTTAGTTGTTTCTTTGTCGAAAAAGTGCATGTTTGAAAACCCTACGTTTATCGTATCGCCGAATTTATACGTCGCCCAATAATGAAGTTTAGCCACGACTTTTTTATCGCCGATATGTCCGTGTACGAGTGTGTTCTGCCCGAGGTTTTCGTTATTGACGACGTTAAACGCGATATTTCCGTTTTCCTCGATATGCTCGGGGCGTACGCCCAAAACAATCGTTTTACCCTCGTATTCTTTCAACAGATTCGTCTGTTCTTCGTTTAACTTCACTAAAAATCCGTCGCCTGAAAGCGTTCCTTCCGTTACCGTTACGTCGAACAGATTCATGGGAGGAAGCCCTATAAAACTTGCTACGAAAAGGTTACTCGGAGTATCGTATAACTCTAACGGCGTACCTATTTGCTGAACGTGCCCCATAGACATACAAACGATTCTGTCAGCCAAAGTAAGGGCTTCGGTCTGATCGTGCGTTACGTACAGAATGGTCGCTTTAAGCCGTTTATGAAGGAGCAAAATTTCGCGGCGCATGGAACCGCGCAATTTGGCGTCGAGGTTCGATAACGGCTCGTCGAACAAAAATACTTTGGGGCTTCTTACTATCGCCCTTCCCATGGCAACCCTCTGACGTTGCCCGCCCGATAACTGTTTGGGTTTTTTGTTAAGTTGCGAGGTAAGCCCTAAAATTTCCGCCGCCGCCATGACTTTTTGATGGATAACGAGTTTGTCCTCTTTTCTTAATACGAGCGAAAACGCCATGTTTTCGTAAACGGTCATATGCCCGTACAAAGCGTAATTCTGGAAGACCATGGCTTCGTCTCTGTCTTTGGGGGGCATTCTCGTAACGTCTTTGCCGTCGATTATAAGAGTGCCTTTGGTAATATCCTCCAAACCCGCTATCATACGAAGCGTGGTGGACTTACCGCATCCCGAAGGACCGACCAGAACGATAAATTCGCCGTCTTTTACGTCGAGGTTGAAATCAAAAACGGCTTGCACGTTGTTGTCGTAAACTTTATCTAAATGTCGTAACTGTAATTCTGCCATTTTTTCGCCCCTTAACTCGGCTTTTCTTCGCCGATTTCCATGCGGTATTTTTCAAGTGTTTTGCTTCTTACGATACCGACTATGCCCGCCGATATCAGCAAAGCCCCCGACGTTACGAGGTATATAACGACGCGGATAAACTGAGAAGTTTCCATTACGAGTTTATCTCCGCCGCTCGGGGCAACCGTCGTATGCCCCTTCAACGGATAATATATTATCCTTAAAAACTGTAACGCGCCTATTACTATTAAAGCCACGCCGTAATCCTTTTTATAGTTTTTAATGCCCTCCGAGCATAAAAAACACGCGAGCATAAACATCAGATTATACACTATGGAAATGCCTATAACAGGCTTATAGTAACTTGTTACGTTGGATTTATATATACTGACGAAGTAAAAAACGTTAACTAAAATAGCAAGGAGGGTAAGGTTTGCGGGCAGTCTGTTTTTAGTAAAACGCATTCTGTCTTTTTTGACTTTTTCTATATTCGTAAAAGTCGGATTTTCCTTGATTTGAGGAGTATCTTTCATTGTATTCCTCCCTCGCCCGATAAAAGAGCGTTTTCTTTTTTCATCAAAGTCGTTTTCCAGATTAAATTAAATACGGTAAGCCCCGCAACGATGATAAGCAAGGCTGAAATTACGAAACCTAAGTCGAACCAGAAGGTCGAGTTCGAATAAGGAAGCCCTAAAGGCTCGTTATAAGTTTTTAATGCTTCAAAGTCCACTTGCAAAAATGCGACGCGGTATTTTGCTACGTTTACCACGGTAAAAATCGCCGCGAAAACGAAGGTTACCGCAATTATCCCTGCGGATACGTAGTTTGAAATATAATACTTTCTGCGATTTTTGCTTCCCGTCAAAAAGTAAGTAAGAGAAACTATTATAACGATTATTGCGACCGTCAGAAGTTGTTTGTTGAACGGTTGCATATCGTAAAACAGTTTTGCGCCCTTGACTTTTTCGCCGGAAGATCCCCATTCGGGATGCTCAAGTTCTGGATCGAACGCCGAAAAAAGCGTTACGTAAACGTGCGTGATAACGGACAGCGAATATAAAAACAACAGCGCGAACATCACGATAAGCGCGTATGATAATATTTTCTGAAACTTAAGTTGCCTTGAAAACATAAGTTCTCCTTTTTGCAAAGGGACCATTCCCCTCTCGGTTATTTTTCTGTTTACCCCGAGGGGAAAGGGACGAACCCTTTCCCCGAAAGGTAAACGTAGTTTTATCGTTTTTGCGCGATAATTATTTGGCTATTCTGTTTTTGTAATAGTCCTGAAGTCTCGTCCAAGCGTCGTTTTTGATGTTGAGATAACTGTTACCGTTCCAGGTTTCGGTAACCGTGTTAAGAGTAGTTTCTCTATCGGTACACGTAGGAGCTTCCGCTACCACGTAACCGTTTTCGATCATAGCGAGTAATACGTTAAACCCGCCTTTGGATTGACTGAACTTACCGTTTGAAGTGAGTTCGGTATAACCGTTGAGAGTGGTGTTTTCCGTATTTGTCGTGGGAAGAACGGTAGGAACGGAGGTGTACCAGGAATTTTCCGCAAGAGCGAGTTCGGGGTGCTTAATGGTTCCAAGTCCTATAGCGGCGGATATTTTAGCCGCGCCTTCTTTACCTATTGCGTTCGTGCATTGATATTCGAAAGCCTGAGATTTAACGAAACTCAAAGTCGAGCCGAGATACATACGCGCGTAGTTGGTGTAGTTTCCGCCTGCTTTGGAAATAAGTTCCGCGTAAGTAGCGTCCGCGATAACGGGCATTTGTTTGCCGTTGAAGTTAAAGGTTTCGTAACTTCCGTCTGCTTTCGTCTTTATGAAAGCGTCGGGACCGTAAGACATAAGAATCTGACCTTTTTCGCTGTACGCGTAGTCGATAAGGGCGAGAGCGGCGTTGAGTTTGTCGGGGTTATCCTTTACGCCCGCCAAAGAGATTGCCCAACCGTCCGTTTTGACCGAACGCCAGGATTCGGTGAATCTCATATACTTTTCGGTTCCGTCGTTCCATTTCGCTACGGGAACCATCGCGGCGACGTATTTTTCGCCTTCCTGAAGTTTGGTGGCGTTCATAGCGGTCTGAGTCTGGTTATAGTCGTAAGACATGAAGCCACCGTCTTTTTCAAGGTAAGTTTCCGATTTACCGGTACCGGTCATGATGATAAGACCTTCTTTATGCATGGCGTTCATTCTTTCCATCGCTTCGTAAGTAGCGGATTGCTGACGGGCGTCGTAAAGTTTACCGTCGGTACCTACGTACAAATAATCCTGTCTGGATTCCAAACCGCGCACGCCGAAGAGCGAACCGGCAAAGCGGAATAAATCTACCTGGCGTTGAGTGTTACCCGTTTCACGGGAGAACAAACCTGCTACGGGTTTACCGTCCGTATCGTTTTTGTTTGCAACTACGCAGCGAAGAAGCGCTACTAATTCGTCGGCGTCCCAGCAAGCGTCGTAACCTAAGAAGAGGTTGGAACGGGTTTTTCCGTAGTATCCGTTGTAAGTTTTGTCGATATACTCACGAAGCATTGCGACCGCTTGCTGACCGTTGATTGCGCCTGCGGCGTTCATCTTTTCGATGATATTGCCGTATTTAGCGTAATCCTTGGTGATGGTGGTCGTTGCCGTACCTTCCTTGTTTAAAGATTCAACCTGAACGGTGCCTTCGGTAGGCATATAAGGCTGATAAGCCGCGGCTTTCAATTCTCTTGCTTCTGCGTTTTCGTAAGCGGTTTCACCGTCCAGAAGTTCCGCTACCCAGTCCGCGCGCATTAAAGGCATACGTTCGATGTCGTTGACGCCGTCGAAGTAGGGCGAGAAGTAAATAGCCCCGCTGAATACGTTACCGGTTATCGATAAACGAACGATGGGGTTTGCTTCGAGATATGCTCTGAAGTTAGGCATTCTGTCAAGATATTCCGCGATGTTTACTACTTTACCCGCGGCGCCCGCTTCGTTTAATAACGCGGTGGTACCGCTTACCATATCTACGTTTTCAAGTTTCGGTTCCCAGTATTTCCATTCGTCGCTGGCTTTTTTGCCTTGATACTGATTGTCGAATTTAACTTTGAGAACTTTTTCGAGTTCCTGCCAGGTGGGTTTAAGGTCGCCCGTGTGATAAGTTTTGCCGTCGGCTAAGGTAACGCCTTCGCCTGCGGTATCGGCGTCAAACGCAATACCGGTTTTGGCGCTGTTGTAGCCGGTTGCCATACGCAAAACGGTTCCGTCGGCGTATTCGAGTTTGGGTGTCGGTGCAGGTCCCGGACCGGGAGTGGGCGTGGGGTTGCACGCTACGAGCGAAAATGCCATAACTATAGCAAGAGCGATCGTAATGAGTTTGCTTTTTTTCATAATTTACCTCCATAAATTGCTTATATTTTTCCGCTTCCGCGGGTTAAGCCGTCACATATTTTTTTCGTTATTTCAATTTTTTATTATTCCTTTACGCCGCCCATATTTACGCCTTTCGCAAAGTACTTCTGAATGAACGGGTAAATGATAAGGATGGGTATGACCGCGCATACTATAAGCGCGAATATCGCCGAGTTGGGCGCGTAAGATTCTCTCCAGGTCGCTAAGTTTTCGGAATCCGTTAACTCTATGAGTTTGTCGTGAATAAACACTTGCAGAGGAACTTCGTTGCGGTTGGATATCATCTGATTCGCCCAATAGTAACCGTTCCAGCGGGAAATTGCAAAGAACAGCGCGACGGTCGCTATCGTCGATTTACACATGGGTATGTACACCTTGAACAAAACCTGTAATTCGGTTGCTCCGTCAACCCTCGCCGCTTCTTCTATCTCGGAAGGCACTCCTTCAAAGGCGTTACGAAGCAGTATGATGTTCATTGCCGCCATACCCATGGCGATAACGATAAGCCATTTATCGTCCATAATGCCCATAGAGTTGAAAACCCTCTGCGTTTGCAGATAATTAAGGTACTGCGGTACTATACCCGCCGAAAACCACATGGTAAAGACCAGAAAGAAGTTGAAACCTTTTCTGAACAAAAGCCTCTTTTTTGAAAGAGCGTATCCGCCGAATATGGCGACGCCGAGCGCCCAGATGGTTCCGTAAAAGGTCAGAAACAAAGTGTTTGTGTAAGCGTTCCAGAACATATTGTTATTGAACATCGACTTGAACGCTTCAAACTGCACGTCTTTGGGGAAAAGTATAATTTCGTTATACTCGACCGCGCGCCTGCCCGATATCGACGCGGATATCGCGTATAAAAACGGATAAAGACAACAAATTGCGAAAATAGTGAGTAAAACGTAACTTATGATTTTAAAGATAAGTTCGGATATTTCGAGTTTTCTTTTCATTTTATCTTCCCCTTTTAGTAGAGCGATACGTCGGAGGCTTTTCTTGCAATCGTGTTTGCGCCGATAACCAGAATCATGCCGATAACGTTGTTAAGCATTTCGGCGGCGGAAGCAACGCCTTGCAAAGATCCTTCCACGCCGTATCTTGCCGCGAAGGTAGAAACGACGTCTGCGGTTTCGTATATTTTCGCGTTATATAAAAGTATGACTTTTTCATAACCGATGCTTAAAAGATGCCCTATGCGGGTTATGAGCATTATGACCACGGTGGATAAAATACTCGGAAGCACTACGTACTTCATCTGCGCCATTTTACCCGCGCCGTCTATCTGAGCCGCTTCGTAACTCGTCGGGCTTACAGCGATTATCGCGGCGAAGAAAACTATGCTGTCGTAACCCGCGGTTTCCCAGATACCGCTTATCTGATAAATGGCTCTGAAATACTTCGGATCGTTCAACAGCCCCGCTTTTGCCGCGCCGTCGGAAACAATGCCGAGTTTGGATAAAAACGTCGATACGATACCCATGTGGGAAACTATATCCTGCTCTTTAACGAGCATTATCACCAAAGTCGTCATAACGACGGTGGACATAAACTTGGGAAGATAGGTCATTACCTGATAAACGCTGCGCATTAAATTCGACTTTATTTCGTTGAAGAAAAGCGCGAGTATTATAGGCATCGGAAAACCGAAACAAAGCCCGTAAAAACTCAACAAAAAGGTGTTTCTTAAGGCGCGCCAGAAATCGCTTGACAAACTCCCGCCCGTAAACATAAGTTGACGGAAGTTTCCAAGTCCTATAAAGTATTGATCCGCAACGTGTTTTCCGACTTCGGTAAGTTTAAAGCACCCTAAAAGTTCGTACATGGGAAAATAACGCCAGAATAAGAACACTAAAAGCATAGGGACGAGCATAAGGTATAACCGCCAGTCTTTAAGCACGGTTTTAACCGTGTTTATGACGCGGTTTTTTTCTACGTCGTCTCTGACCGCTTGTTCGGGGTCTAATTTGTACGTTTTCGTTTCCTGATCGTAAATTATGTAATTGTCAAGCGCCTTCGCTTTCATCAGATTCCTCCGCTTGGTTGCCCGTTTTTGATTTTATAAATCGTTATTTATATGGTTTCCGCCCGAGGCGGTTATACGTATCTTAATCGTATTTTTTCCTTAATTTCGACAGTCTTGATTTAAAAAGCAGGTCTATAAGCCCGTTATCGGCGTTTTTATTTATCAATCTTCCCCATCTACGCCACTTAAACTTTTTTCTCTTTCCTTTTGCGTTCTTATAAGATACGCCTTCTGATCTTCAAAAAGCCCGTCCTGCTTTCTTATAAAAAGCGTTATAATAAGCGTTACCGTAAGGCTTAAAATATCGGTGGTAAGCGTTGCCGAAACAAGACCGAAAAAGTTTGCTTGTTTTATAACGGCAAGCATCGCGCCCCGCCCTATCGCCATCATAAGATAGATAATGACGACGAAAAGAGAAGAAAGAGAAAAACTGTTTCTCACCTTTTCTTTCCCTATAAGTTTAAGATAGATAATAGAAGTTAACGCGAAAAGATTCCCCGTTGCGAAAGATACTATCTGCCCGATATCTCCCTTTGAGGCTATCGCAAAGGTAAGCCCTGAAAGAACGCAATGAATCGCTCCCCACGCGCCCCACCTGATTATTACGAGCGATATAATAAGATAAGTAATCGTTACGGTAAAATTTACGTTGATAAGCGTATTAGACAACGTTACGATTATGCCTTCCAAAACGACGAGGATAATCGCAAAGAGGCTTAAGTCTATCGCTTTATATTGTTTGAACGTCAGATTTTTGTGCAACGCTTTTACCTTTTTCAGTGTTTCCTTTATAAGTGATTTTGCGGTTTAGCATAAACCGCAAAGCACCCATGGGTGCTTTTTTGTAAAAACAAAATCCGTTTTTACCTTTTTTTATTATTTCGTTGTAAATTTCCCGTCCTTGTGCTATAATTTGCAACGTGGAATAATTACAGGAGGTTTTTTTATGAAATCCCTTTACTTAAACGATAAAGACGACTTACAGAAGGTTTTCGACGAAGTAGAACCGTTTACCGAAATTTACCTTGAAAAAGGCAGATACGAGGGTAAATTCAAACTGTCCGTTCCTTCCGTTACCGTTATCGGTTGCGGTTTCGACACCGTGCTGATAAATAACGATTACGCGAAAAAGTTGAACGGGGAAGGCGTCGAAATAGGCACCTTTCAAACCTATACGTTAGCGGTAACTTCCGATAACGTTACCCTGAAAAATCTGACGGTGGAAAACACCGCGGGAAGCCCTGAAGTTTTAGGGCAAGAAGTCGCTTTATCCGTTTACGGGAATCGTTTTACCGCAGAAAACTGCAAGTTTTCTTCCACTCAGGATACTTTGTTTTTAGGACCGCTTCCGGACGATCTGGTAGTACGATACGACGGGTTTTTACCCGACTTTTTAAGATACTACGAAGGTGAAAAATACCAAAAATTCGTAAACTGCCGTATAGAAGGCACGGTTGATTTTATTTTCGGTACGGGAAACGCCTTGTTCGATAAGTGCGACGTAGTGTCTTTAAACGATAACCGCAAGATAGGTTACGTAGCGGCGCCCGCTCATCCGTTGTCGTGCGATATCGGTTTCGTTTTCAATAACTGCCGTCTTTTATCCGAAAACGCTCCAACCGTTTATCTTGCAAGGGCTTGGCGCGATTTCGGCAAGGCGACCTTTATAAACTGCGCGTACGACGATCACGTTCCCGAGGTCGGCTTTATAAACTGGAACGATACTTACCGTGAAAAAACTTCGAGGTTTTCCGAGTATTCGCCTGTTTTTTACGACCGCGCAAAATGGGCAGGAAAACTTTCTTTAAAGGAGGCGGAAGAATTTTTACTCCGCGCGCTTGACAAGTTTGATTTTTAATCGTCAGTATATCCCGTCAAATCGGTATATCCCATCAAGGAGGCTTTTGCCTCCTTTTTTATTATAAAGTCGGTCTATAAGCCCGTTTATGCGCTTTTTAGTTTTTAGAAAAATATTTTACGGCGTTGTTATAGCAAACGTCTTTTACTATCTCGCCGACAAATTCGACTTCGTAAGGATATTCTCCGTTTTCGATAAGATTACCTAATTTATTACAGAGTATTCTTCTGAAATACTCGTGGCGGGTATAAGAGAGAAAACTTCTGCTGTCGGTAAGCATGCCGACGAATTTGCTTATAAGCCCTACTTGCATCAGGGCTTCCATCTGACGCGACATTCCGTCTTTCTGATCGTTAAACCACCACGCCGAGCCGAATTGCATTTTACCGGGGACTCCGCTTTGCTGGAAACAGTTGATTATCGTCGCTAAAACTTCGTTATCGCGCGGATTCAAACAATACAATACGGTTTTGGGAAGGTTGTCGCCTTCGTCCAGAGCGTTTAAAATCCGTGATAATTTTTTGGCGAAAGGTTGATCTTCCGTAGCGTCGAAGCCGGTATCCGGTCCTAATAAATTCATATAGCGGGATGAGTTGTTTCTGAGCGCCCCTATATGGTATTGCTGAACCCACTTTCTTGCGTGATACTGTTTTCCTAAAAATACGAGGATGTATCCCTTGTACTGCTCGACTTCGGTTTTGGTAAGAGTTTCGCCTTTCAGGACTTTTTTAACTATTTTATCGACGACGTCTTTCGTCGCATCTTCAAACATAACCACGTCGAGAGCATGGTCGGAACATACGCAACCGAATTCGTCGAAATATTCTATTCTTTTAATCAAAGCGTTTTCGAGAGCGTCTATTCCGTCGATTTTCACGCCTGCGGATTCGCCGAGTTTTTCAAGATATTCTTTATAACCTTTAAGTTCGATATTTATCGCCTTGTCCGGTCTGAACGCCGTGGAAACGACGACGCCGAAAGTTTCGTCTTTTTTCAACAGTTCGTGCCATTTAAGGTCGTCCGTCGGGTCTTCCGTCGTAAAAAGAGTTTTTACGTTACTTCTTTTTATAAGTTCTCTCGCCGACAGGGTTTTTAACTTTTCGTTTGCTTCTTCGTAAATTTTATCGGCGGTTTCGGGAGATAAAATATCGTAAATACCGAAAAACCGTCTGAGTTCAAGATGAGTCCAGTGATAGATGGGGTTACCTATCGTGTAAGGCATTACTTCGGCGTATTTTTTAAATTTTTCTTTATCGGATTTGTCGCCCGTTATATAACTTTCGTCAACGCCGTATTCTCTTAACAAACGCCATTTATAATGATCGCCGCCGAGCCACGCTTCCGTTATAGAACGGAATTTTTTGTCTTCGTAAATTTCACGACAACTTAAGTGACAATGAAAATCGAATATGGGCATTTTTTCGGCATAATCGTGATACAGTATTTTTGCGGTTTCGGTTTCGAGTAAAAAATCTTCGTTTAAAAATTCTTTCATATTTCCTTCTTATAAGGTTACGCCCGTTTTAAAGATAGCGATTTCCCTCGTGTTATTGATTTCGTTTTTCGTTTTTTTGCCGTCCGATACGTCGCAGATAAATCCTATGAGTTCGTCGAGTTTTTCACCGAAAGTCGCGCCTTCGGTAAGATCCCCCGCGTTAAAGTCTATCCAGTTTCTTTTGAAATTGAATAACTCCGTATTAGTGGAAATTTTTATCGTCGGAACAATTCCGCCGAAAGGAGTTCCTCTGCCCGTCGTAAATAATATAATCTGACAACCCGCCGCCGCTAAATTCGTACAGGCGACCATGTCGTTTCCGGGACCGTTCAAAAGATTCAAGCCGTTTGTTTCTATGTTTTCTCCGTCAAAAACAACCCCGCAAACGGTACTATAGCCCGACTTTTGCGTGCATCCGAGCGATTTGTCTTCAAGCGTGGTTATGCCCCCTTGCTTGTTTCCGGGAGACGGGTTTTCATAACAAGGCTGACCGTTTTTTTCATAATAAGCCTTGAAGTCGTTTATAAGTTTGACTATATCCGAATAAACTTTTTCGTCTTTCGCCCTTGACATAAGCAAAGTTTCGGCTCCGAACATTTCCGGCACTTCGGTTAAAACGGTCGTTCCGTTTACGGCAGCCATATAATCGGAAAGCCTTCCGAGTAAAGGGTTTGCCGTGATGCCCGAAAGTCCGTCCGAACCGCCGCATTTCAGTCCTATTTTTATTTCCGACAAAAACGCGTCTTCTCTACGGTCGTTTTCAAGACGGCGGTAAAGTTTTTCAAGTCTTTTAAAGCCTTCGTCGATTTCGTCGTTAACCTGTTGGGCTATCAAAAATTCCACTCTTTTTTCATCGAAATCGCCAAGCGTTTCGATAAACGCGTCCATGCGATTGTTTTCGCATCCGAGTCCGAGTACCAAAACCCCGCCGGCGTTGGGATGTTTTACTATTTGTTGAAGTATTCTTTTCGTTCTTTCATGGTCGGCGCCCACCTGCGAACACCCGTAAGGGTGAGTAAAAGCAACCGCACCGTCGAAAAAATCGTTCGCCCTGTATTTTAAATTGAAAAGATTCGCTATTTCTTTCGCCTGAGCGTTGACGCAACCTACCGTCGGAACCACCCAAAGTTCGTTTCTGATTCCGATTTTGCCGTTTTTGCGTCTGTACGCTTTAATCTTTTTATCGTCTGCATTTTTTAAATTTTCAACGATAACGGGCTTATAGGCGTACTTTAATTGTCCGCTCAAATCGGTTTTCATGTTATGAACGTGAACGTGTTCGCCCAACGAAATATCGGACGTGGCGGTGCCTATAACGTTTCCGTACTTGATGACTTTTTCACCGCTTTTTATGGGGCGAACGCAAAATTTATGTCCGCGTTTTATATCTTCCTTTAAAACGACGTCTTCAACCCTCTCCCCTTTTAATAAATCGGTAAGCGCGACTGACACGTTGTCTTTATCGGAAATATGAATCGACTTCATCATTATTTTCTGTTCTTTTCGGATAAATATTTTTGTAAAGCCTTTCTCATGCCGAAATCAAGCATATCCTTTATAAAGCCGGCAACCGTTTTCACGTTTTCGTCGGTATCGAGTTTTATTTGCCATATACTCTCGTTTGATAACGCTTTCAGGGCGACCTTTTCGCAGTCGGATTCAGCCCATACTTCTTTCCAGAATTCTATATATTCGGGATTATCGTTCAATTTTATATCTTCTTCGCCGCGCTTACCTTTGTAGAAAACCGCCATTGCGGCAAAAGAAAACAAAATATCGCGGGGACATGAGCCGAACTTTAAAAGATAATCGCCGTAAGTTCCGAGTAATCTCGTTCTGAATTTCGTGGTGGCGTTAAGCGCGATTGACATAAGTTCGTGTCTGATAAAAGGATTTTCAAACCTTTCCAGAACGCTGTCGGCGAATTTTTTACATTCGTTTTCGGGTAATTTTACCGTCGGCGCTATCGTGTCGTACATAAGAGATTTTACGAATTTTCTCACGTCCGTATCGGTAACGGCTTCTCTTACCGTATCGATCCCGCACATGTAAGCGACAGGGACCATTCCCGTATGCGCGCCGTTTAAAAGTTTTACCTTTCTTTCTTTATAAGGCTTTATATCGGGTACGAATAAAACGTTAAGCCCGGTTTTGTCGGCGGGTAATTTTTCATGAACGAAAGGTTCGTCTTTTAAAACCCACAGATGGAAGGCTTCGGCTTTTACCACGTTATTATCTGTAAAGCCCGTTTCTTGCCATATTTTATCGACGGTATCTTTCGGGAAGCCCGGAACTATTCTGTCAACGAGAGTATCGGTATAATGATTTGCGTTTTCGAGCCATTCGGTAAAGTTTTCGTCGTTATATATAAGTTTTGCAATTTGTAAAAGAACCTTTTTCAGTTCTTCGCCGTTGTTGTCGATAAGTTCGCACGGAACTATTGCAAGCCCTCTGGATTTATCTCCGCGGAAGAAATCGTATCTTCTTTTTAACAGCGCGAGAAGTTTTGCCGGAAAACTTTTCGGGCAAACCGACTGATCCGTATCGGTCTCGTCGAAAGCAATACCCGCCTCGGTGGTGTTTGACACAATCACTTCGAGATCTTCGCTTTCGCCGTACTTCAAAAAGGCTTCGTAATCGGTAAACGGATTTATAAAGTCGCTAAGTAGGTCGATTATCTGCCTTGTTTTGACTTCTTTGCCGTTACTTATGCCTTCCAGACAAACTGTATAAAGCCCGTCCTGTTTTCTTAATTCTTCCACCCTGCCGAAAGGCATCGGCTGAACGACGACGACGTCGGACAAAATTGCCTTTTTGTCGTTTAAATCCTGCAAAATCCATTCTACGAAAGCCCTTAAAAAGTTGCCTTCGCCAAACTGCATTATTTTAATCGGTCTTTTCGGTTTATTATAATTCTGAGCGTTAAGTTGCAACATAACCCGCCTCTTTAAATTTATTTTGTTTGTATAACGTTTTCCGTTTCTTTATCGAATATATACACGCTTTGATAGGGAACGGCGAAAGTAAATTCGGAATCGATTGCGGGCGTGTAGTGCGGATCTATTTTTAATATGGTCTTTACCCCGTCCGTGTCGGCGTAAACGTTGGTGTTGTCACCTAAAAGTTCGGTAAGTTCAACTTTGGAAGTTATCACGTAACAGTTATTCGTATCGTCAACGCCGCAAATTTTAACAGACTCCGGTCTGAAACCGAAAACGACTTCTTTTCCCTGATACTTTTCTATCGTTTGTTCGTCGAGGACGTGTCCGATATCGAGTTTGTCGCCGTTTACTTCAAAGTCGTTACCCTTTATTATTCCTTCGACGAAATTCATGGGAGGCTCTCCGATGAATCCCGCGACGAACATGTTCACCGGTTTAAAATACAGTTCGTAAGGCGTTCCTACCTGATGAATATACCCGTCTTTCATTACGACGATTCTGTCCGCCATTGTCATGGCTTCGGTCTGATCGTGCGTAACGTAAACGGTGGTAGCGCCCGTTTCGCGGTGAATCTGTGTGATTTCCGACCTCATGGTAACGCGTTGTTTGGCGTCGAGGTTAGATAAAGGTTCGTCCATTAAAAACACACCCGCTTTACGGATTATCGCCCTGCCTACGGCAACCCTCTGTCGTTGTCCGCCCGAAAGCGCGCGCGGTTTTCTGTCGAGATATTCGCTAAGACCGAGAATTTTTGCCGTGGCGAGAACTCTTTCTTCTATTACTTCTTCGTCCACCCCCTGAAGAGTAAGACTGAAAGCAAGATTATCGTAAACGGACATGTGAGGATACAAAGCGTAACTTTGGAAAACCATGGCAACCTCGCGTTCTCTCGGTCCCAGATCGTTACACCTTTTATCGTTCATGTAAAAATCGCCTTTTGAAATGTTTTCAAGCCCCGCTATCATACGAAGCGTAGTTGACTTTCCGCATCCGGAAGGTCCTACCAAAACGATAAATTCGCCCTTTTCTATTTCAAGATTGAAATTATGTACGGCATGAAAGCCGTTAGGGTATATTTTGTTGATATCCTTTAAGACAAGATATGACATGATTACTTCTCGCTTTATAGAGTTTTCATTCGGGTTTTATTTGATAATTGATTATTTAAGTTCGGAGTTTTTAATTCCGTCCATATCGGTAAAGGTCTGATTTTCTCCGCACATACCCCATATAAAGATATATCCTCTCGTGCCGACGCCGCTGTGTATCGACCAACTCGGAGAAATAACCGCCTGTTCGTTACGCATGATGATATGACGGGTTTCCTGTTTTTGCCCCATAAGGTGAACGACAAAATCTTCCGGTTCCAGATTGAAGTAAAAATATACTTCCATACGCCTTTCGTGGGTATGACACGGCATCGTATTCCAGACGCTTGTGGGAGCAAGTTCGGTCATACCCATGACGAGTTGACAGGACTTACACACGGCGGGGTGAACGTATTGATTTATAACTCTCTTATTGAGGTTGATATCCTCGCCGCACGGAACGTGTTTTGCTTTTTCCTTGGTGATAATCACCGTTTCGTACGTTTTATGCGCAGGCGCCGAGTTTATATAAAATTTGGCTGGTGAGTTTTCGTCAACGGAGGAAAAAACGACTTCTTTCGTTCCCATTCCGACGTATAAGCCGTCGGTTCTGCCAAGAAGGTAAGTTTTTCCGTCCAAAGTAACTTCGCCTTCGCCTCCGATATTGATTATTCCCATTTCCCTTCTTTCAAGAAAGTATTCCGAGCCGAGTTCCTTCGTCGCTTCGAGTGAAAGTTTTTCACGGACGGGCATCGCTCCGCCGAAAATTATTCTGTCCTGATGAGAATACGTCAATAATATTTCGTCTTCCGAAAAAACTTTTTCGACAAGATATTTTTCTCTTAACTCCTCCGTCCCGTAGCGTTTGCTGTCGTCGGGATGATTTGCATATCTTACGTCTAACTTCATAGCGAGCTCCTTTTTTGTCACAAACTTTTGATTTTTTGATTTATATAATTTACGGAAAACGCGACGTCTTCTTCCGCGGTGCCTTCAAAAACGAGTTTTGCGTTTATATCGTAACGCGCTATTGTCTCTAATATTCTGTCGTAATCGAAAACGCCCCCGCCGACTTTGCGCTGACAAAGTTTTCCGTTTTCTAAAACGCAGTCTTTTAAATGAAACACGCAAATTTTGTCTTTAAAGGTTTTCAGCCCGTGCGATAATATTTCGTAACGGTCCGAAAAATTCGACGCGTCCAGATAGTTGTACAGATCGAAGATGATTTTTACGTTATCCGCGCCGATTTTTTTTACGGCAAAGTCAAGCCTGTCAACGTCGTACATGACGTGCCCGAAAGCGCCTTCAATCCCGACGTAAGCGCCGTAATTATAAGCGACTTTCGATAAACGAGAGAAAGTTTCAACCACTCTGTTAAAAGCCTCGTCGGTACGGTTAACGGAATTATAGGTCCACTTATCGTCGTTATAAGAACCCGTTTCGGAACCGACGATATTGCATCCGAACGTATTCGATAGTCTAAGATAATCCTCGAAAATTTTTATGCCGTTTTCTACTTTTTCGGCGTTTGAGTGAACGGGATTAAAGTAAGCGCCGATAAGCGCGACTTTTTTACCGTATCCTGAAAAAATATCGGAAAATTTCTTTGCTCGCTCCTTCGTTATCGCGCCGGGCGCGTATCGGACGTCGTCAAGGCATTTATAGGCGACGAGTTGCACTCCCGCAAGCGAAAAATCGTCGAGTTTTTTACAGATTTCGGTTTCGTTTTTCGTTTTCAGATCGTGCGCTCTTATATATAATTCCATTTTTTTATCTTTGAACTCTTCCGGAAGCGTCGCCTTTTATAAGGGTTTCGACTTCCTCTTCGCTCATCAGATTGAAATCACCGGGAACGGTGTGCTTTAAAGCGCTTGCGCCGACGGCAAATTCCAACGCCTTTTTAAAATCGTCGTATTTTAACAGTCCGTGGATAAACCCTGCGGAAAAACTGTCCCCGCCGCCCACTCTGTCAACGATACGCACCTGATATTTTTTAGAACGGTAAAATTCCTTTCCGTCGTAAGCCAAAGCGCTCCAACCGTTGTCGCTTGCGGAATAAGATTCTCTTAAACTCGTTGCGATGTATTTAAACCCGAAAACGTCGCGCATTTTCGTAAAGATATCTTTATATCCTTCAAGTTCGAGATCCCCCGAAGTAACGTCGGTTTTTCCCGGCTTGAATCCGAGACATTTTTCGGCGTCTTCCTCGTTGCCGATGCAAACGTCAACGTATTTCATAAGTTTGGTCATACAATCCTGAGCCTCTTTCGGCGTCCAGAGTTTTTTACGATAATTAAGATCGCACGAAACCGTAACGCCATGGCTCTTTGCCGCGATAAGCGCGGCTTCGGTAAGTTTTTGAGCGTTTGCGCCGAGCGCGGGAGTTATCCCGGTAAAGTGGAACCAATCGGCTCCTTCAAAAATCTTATCGAAATCGAATTCTTCGGCAGTCGCCTCCGAAACGGCGCTGTTTTTTCTGTCGTATATAACTTTGGAAGGACGCATGGAAGCGCCGGTTTCCAAAAAATATATTCCGACGCGGTCGCCGCCTCTTACGATATAATCGGTACGGACGCCGAGCGCGCGCAAACTGTTTACCGCCGAACTTCCTATTTCGTGTTTCGGAAGTTTCGTAACAAAGTAGGCTTCTTCACCATAGTTTGCAAGCGATACCGCAACGTTGGCTTCGCCTCCGCCGTAACAGACGTCGAAATTGTCCGACTGTACGAATCTTTTATATCCGTTTGTGGAAAGGCGAAGCATTATTTCGCCCATTGTAATTATCTTAGCCATAATAATTCCTCTATTTATTATTTTAACGTTACCGAAATCGGGTAAGTAACGCCCGTTTCTCTATCTGCCATAAGACTGCTTTCCGAAACGAAAAATCCGCAGTTTTACGCAAAAATAAGAGCGAGTCGTTTTTGCTTGTTTTTTATAAATTTTGTTCTGAAAGTTTTGTTTTTTTTCGTCCGGTTACTTTGCCTGAACGAGGTGGACGGCAAATCCTCCGAAATCCCCGTCGAGGTATATAAGCGTCATTCTTCCCTTTTCGTCGTATTTTGCGGAAGAGTAATCAAACGCGACGCCGCCAAACTCAAGATTTTTCACGGCGCGGTTTACGTTCGGCGTGGAAATCGCTATATGTCCGCGTTTACCTCTGCCGGACGACTTCATTACTTCTATAACGTTACCGGCAAAAACGCTTGAATTGCCTTCTTTTTTGGTAAATCCGAAAACGTTTTCAAAAAGCGACGCCGTTTTTAAAGCGTCTTCGGCGCCGTCCGCGTTGATACCGACGTGCGCGATTTTAAAATCGAGCATTTTGGTAACGGCTGTTCTGCATAATTCGGTGATACCTTTAAAATCTCTGCTTTTGACCGATTTGTCGGGAACTATCCAACTTCCGCCGCAACAAACGATTTTGGGATTGGAAAGGTACAAGTTAAGATTGTTTTCGTTTATTCCTCCGGTCGGCATAAAAAGCATCTGAGAGTACGGCGCGGAAACCGCTTTTATATAAGCAAGACCGCCCGCCTGCTCCGCAGGAAAAAACTTGACAAAATCAAGCCCGAGTTCCATGGCTTGTTCTATCTGACTGCCGTTTGCCACGCCCGGAACGAACGGAACGCCTTTATCCAGACAGTGTTTTACGACCTTGGGATTAAGCCCCGGCGCGACGCAGAATTTTGCGCCCGCATCGATCGCTTTATCGACCTGCTCCGTAGTTAAAACCGTTCCGGCGCCGACGAGCATATCCGGATACGCTTTCGTCATTGCCCCGATAACTTTGTCCGCGCCCTCCGCGCGGAAGGTTACCTCGGCGGCGTGAATACCGCCTTCGTACAAAGCCTTTGCGAGATCTACCGCATCGTCCGTGTTTTCTAATTTTATAACGGGAATAATCCCCGTAGCCTCGAATGCTTCGATTATTTTTCTATCGGTCATATTTTTCGCCTCGAAATTCAAAAATGTTGATATAACTTTTATCTTCTACGATAATTATAACATCATACGATAATATAAGTACATAGCAAATAAGGTCGTAAATATGGACAAAAAGGATATTTTTATCGTTTTTTTGACAGCGCCGTATTCACTTTTCGGACGCGAACGTCCTTTAACCGTAAGATAGGACAAACTGATACGACGAAAAAACACGTCGAGCGATTTATGAAATCATAATAACGCTTCAACGTGTTTCGTTTACTATTTATCTTGCAAGCCAGCCGCCGTCAACCGCAATGGTAAAACCGTTTACGTAATCGGATGCGGACGACGCTAAAAATACGGCTGCCCCCATTATATCGTCGGGCGTTCCCCATCTTCCCGCGGGAATCCTTTCTAAAATGGCTTCCGATCTGTCGGCGTCCTGACGGAGCGCTTTCGTGTTGTTGGTCGCCATATATCCCGGCGCTATGGCGTTTACGTTAATGCCGTATTTTGCCCATTCGTTAGCCATGGACATGGTAATACCCTTTACCGCGGACTTGGAAGCCGTGTAACTCGGCACCCTTATACCGCCCTGGAAAGACAACATACTTGCGACGGATATTATTTTACCGCCCGTTTTTTGCTCGATAAACCGCCTTGCGACCGCCTGCGAGAAGAAAAATACCGTTTTTGCATTGACAGCCATTACACTGTCCCAATTTGCTTCGGAAAAATCTATCGCGTCCTCTCTCTTGATAATACCTGCGTTGTTAACTAAAATATCCACGTGCCCGAAGTCCTCAACCGTTTTGGAAACTATGCGCTCGATAGGCTCGTTCGTCATAAGATTTTCGACCATAAAGTGAAAGTTTTCTTCGCCGAGCATCTTTTGAGTGTCCGTACTCGGTACCACGGAAACACCCATAACTTTGGCGCCCGCCTCTACAAACGCTTTACAAAAACCTTGTCCTAAACCCGTATCGCTACCCGTAACGATAGCCACTTTTCCTTTCAAACTGAACTTGTCTAAAATCATAACTTCCCTCCGATTTATCGAATTTACACTATTATAATAACCTATAACCGTGAACATTGCAATATAAAATACGTCAAGATTTATGCACAAAACGGATATCTTTTGTTTTGATTGCGCTAAAACACGCCCAAATATCTGAAAATTACGATCGTTATAAATAACGTGAAAGAAGAAACTATCGTCGTCCATACCACGAGTTGCCCCGCCAGATCGTAATCGGCGTTCATTTCTCTCGCCATTATCGCACTCGATACGGCTACCGGCGTTCCGAAAAGCGCCACGAAAGCGGCAAAGCACTCGCCGCCGAGATCGGGCAAAATGATTTTTGCCGTCGCAAGACACAGGGCGGGAACTATTACCGTACGCATAACGGTGCCGAAAATAATCTGTTTTTTAAGACTTTTGACAGCCGAAAACTCGAATTGACCGCCCAAAACCAGTAACGCGACGGGCGTTGCCGTGGATCCGATATATTTTAAAGAGGTCTGCAAAAAACTTACGTCGCTTAATCTGAAGTTTATTCCCTCGCGTTCAAAAATACCGCGAATACCTAAACACGCTATGCCCGCAACTACCCCGATAATCAGCGGGTTTTTTATTATACCCGAAATAATTTTGCCGATTTTCGGCCTGTTTTCGGTTTCTTTGTTGAAAATCGACAGCGACAATACCGCGAGAACGTTAAACAGCGGAATGGAAAAAGCCGACAAAACGCTTGCCGCCGCCGCGCCTTTTTCGCCGAAAAGTTGACTTGCAAGCGGTATTCCTATTATGGCGTAATTTGAACGGTACGACGCCTGAATTAAAACTCCGCGCTGAGCGTTGTTTTTCGTAAGCCCTATACACAAAGGAACGGATAACGCAAAAATTATCGCTATCGCCGTTATCGCGTATAGCACGAAAGACCATTGAATATCCGAAAAACTCTTTATCGCATACACGTTACTAAACAGAAGCGTCGGCAATAAAACGGTAAAAGTAAGTTTGTTCGCTACCCTTAAAAATTCGGCGGTAAACAGTTTTATTTTCTTTAATATATATCCTAAAACGACGAGTAATACTATCGGCATTACCGCGTTTAAGGAAAATAAAAAATCGTCCATGCGCTGACTCCATATAATAAAAAACGGGTGAAAACGGGCTGATAGGCGGACTTTTATAAAACGACGCTTATTTTGCGCGCTTGAAATAACCGTCCAAATCGAAATACGGCGTAAGGTATTTTTCCGTATTACGACACATCTTTTCAAATAAAGTTTCCCCGTCCTCATAAGAAACGGTTCCCATAAGCGGTTGGTTGATAAAGGCGAGGAATATCTTATTAAGATCCCTTTCTTTTATGCCTTCGTAAGTCAATTCTTCGTTAAGAAGATTTCTTGAAACGTGATTTAAAACGGCAATGGGCAACGGCTTTGCCGTAACGGGTTTTGCCTGATCGTTTGAAAAAACGCAGTTTGTTTCGACGACGGCGCCTTTCGGCAACTGTGGCATTTGCCCGACGTTAGGCATATTTACGTTTGTAACGACGGTTTTAAAACCCAGAAGGGCTTTTATAAGTTCGACGCCTTCTTCGTCCGATCTTTTTAAGCAAAATTTCTTTTTACCGCTTGACAATAAAATCGTTTCTTCTATCTGCTCGTTCTGACGCGCTTCTCTGAAATCTACGGTAGTAAGACCGAACTTCCATTTTTTTACCGTTTGCGGATCTTTCAGATACCAACTGTTCGGAAAAAACTCCGCCAAATGTCTGTCTCCCGCCGCGCCTAAAGCGTGATAACGGGCGTATAGGTCCATTTTTATTTTGTTACCGTATGCAAAAGTATCGGTTAAAAACTGAAAACGATCTCCTCTTTCAAAGTAGCCGTCTTCGTAATATTTTTCCATAAACGACGGAATAAGCGAAAGCAAATCTATGTTTTTATACTTTGCTTCGGTTATAAAAGTAAAGTGATTTATCCCCGATGCGTCGGTGTAAATATCTTTTCTCGAAACGTTTAATCCCGTTTCTTCACGCAAGACGAGCGTTAAAAATTCCTGCGCGTGAAAGACTTCGTGACAGCACCCGAAGGCTTTTATGTCGGGAAAAACGTCGTACAGCGTTCTGGTGCAGAGACTCATCGGGTTGGTATAATTAATTACCCAGGCTGCGGGGCAAATTTTCTTTATCGCGTTTGCGAAAGTTTCGTATATCGGTACGGTACGCATTGCCCGTAAAACGCCGCCGGGGCCGACGGTATCGCCTACCGACTGATACACTCCGTATTCTTCCGGCGCGTGAACGTCGCTTCGCATCTCTTCAAAAGTCCCGGGTAAAATAGATATAACTACGAAGTCGGCGCCGAAAAGAGCGTCTTCAAGTTTTTCGTAAACGACGTAATCGAATTTTGCAATCGTTTTCTCGTCGCGGTTGATAAAATTACCGATATCCGCGTTACGTTGCGCGGCAACAAGGTCTATGTCGTATAAAGCAATTTCGCCGGATAATCCTTCGGTCAGGGCTAAATCCGACATAAACACGCGCGCCCAATTTTTTGAGCCGCCGCCTATATAACACAATTTAATGCTTTTCATTTTTACTCCTTTTTTTACGCGTTATTATTATCGTCGTTGTTTTTATCCGCATTAACGTTACCGAAGTTTTTTGCGTCTTCGGTTTGTTCTTCTTTATTTACGACGCCTCTTTTCAATGCGTCTGTCTCGGCTGCTACTTTTCTTCGTCGCCTTCGGTTTCTTCGTCGTTTTCGGCGGTTTTCATCCAATAATTTTCGCCGTAAACCGATGAAAGATCGACCTCCGGTTCGGTTGCGCCTTTTTTATGTTTTTCTTTAACGACCGAATAAATTACGACCGCCGCAACCGATACTACGAGAATAACGAGTAAAGATATTATCATAGCAAGCCATTTCGTGGTTCCGAAAAGGTATTCCGAAAAAGTCGGCTTTAAGGGATTCATTACGCCCGCGTAAAAAACGTTATCCCCGGACACGACGAACACCGCCGCTGTCTCGGATATTTTAGGCAACGTAAATTGCCCGTAAGGCGCGGGGACTTCTTTTAGGAAAGCAACTTTATTGCCGTAAACTTCGCCGCTTTCGAGCATAGACGGCGTTACCGTCTTTTTAAGAACGTATTTTTCGTTTTTATATCGAATAAGTCCGTCCGTTAAAGCGAAATAAATTTTGACGTTGCTGTTTCTTTTTGCACCGTTCCAGTTTACGACGTAATTTTTATTGTTATAGTGCCTCGTAATTTTCGTCGAAAAATTTCCCGTTACGGTTTCGTCGAACTTCAAATCGAAAGAATACGAGCCGTCTGCGTTTAAGACTATATCCGACAGCAAAATACCGCTGTTTTGACCGTTTTCATAGCAAAGCGAAGTAACCAAAAGCCCGCTGTTTTTGTCGATAACGGTCTTATAGGCTGACTTATCAAGATTTCCGATCGTTGAATTATCGGCAAATTCGTCCGTTTTTGATATCTTTAATTTTTTATTTTTTCCGTTTAAAAGCGCGTAAGATTCTTTGGTTATTCCGTTCAAAACGCCGTGATTCAGTCTGAAAACGTAAACCTCGTTTCCCCCGTACGTATTGCCTAAATTCCGGCTTCCTAAACTTCCGTCGAAATCGTAATAAGCGTTTTTTTCGTTAATTCTGTAAACTACGACTCCTGAATCCGATAAAGTGGCATCGACAAAATTGCCTTTATTCTCCCTTGCTTCTATCATAAAATATTCGCCCGTTTTATTATAATCGTTTAAAACGAGTTTAAGAGCCTTTATTCTGCCTACTCGGACGGTAGGAAACAGAGTGTATCGACCGCTTTCATAGACGGGGGTGATATTTTCTTCGCTTAAAAAACCAAGTCTTAACCTCGTATAAGTTAAAGGCATTTGCGGTAAAACGCCCGCCCCGCCCATTATATCGAGTTCGCCGACAGGCTCGTCCGAATAAAGTTCTCCGCCGCCGTTATAAGCATAATAGTCGGCAATGCCTAAATCGTGCATGTATTCGTGACAAATAAGCGACGGCGAATATATTTTGTTTCCGTCGGCGTCGGTTATTTTTCGTCCGGCAAAAGCGTCGGTTGTGAATATCGTGTATCCGTCAACGGCTTTTCCGCCTATTTTGACCGGTAAAAAATCAAGCAGGGACACTTCGTATCCGTCCGGAATATAATATTCTTTGTTCAAAAGTTCCTCGTTATACCCGGATAATGCGCTTCTATGCGGCCATAAAATATCGTCCCACGAAAACTCGTTACCGACGGTTTTAACGATAAAACTTATGCCGTCTATTATTCCGTCGCCGTCGGCATCGATAATTTTATCCGCGACGTCTATATCGGAAGCGATTGATTTTATAAGTTCTCTTTCTCTCAAAAGTCGCTCTATATGCCGTTTAGCGCCGATTTTTTCGGGCGGGCAGACGTTATTTTCACTGTCAAAATACCTGTTGTCGTAACCATGTTCGTTCACGTTAACGTACCTTCCGCCGCTTACGTGATGATACTTGGGCAGATAATAATTCTGAGTTTTTTCAAGCGTTACAGACGCGTTTTCGGTCAAAAACTCTGCGTCAACGCTATATTTTCCTTCCGAAACGATTTTAAAGTATTCTTTTACGCTTTGTTTGCTCGTCGTAAAAGTTTTTTGCAAACTGTCGATAAAATCGTCTTCAAAGTCCGTGGAATCGGAAAATTTAACGTTTGCAAGCCAATATTTTTTTTGAACGGCGCTTTCCGCGTTGTTTCCGTAAACAACTCTATGCGCGGTCGCTTCGGCGGCGGTATATAAAGGCGCGGAAAAAATCGGAGCGATAAGCGTTACCGCCGTCAGGATCAATACGAAAAATATAAACGACTTTACTTTCATATTTTTATTATACAACACTTTGTTCATTTAATCAATCGATTTGGTCTTCTTTACGTTAAGACAAATTACGACCTTATAACACAAATATTATTCTTTTACGCGAAAATAATTATGGTAAAGTTATTTTACCATGAAAAATAACGATTCGATTAAAAATTTTTTGCTTATTCCGTTGAACCTTCTGATTTTTTGCGCGCTGAATAAAGTTTACGAGGGCGCGCCTTTTTCCTGCGCCTACTACATAGCGCTTCTTTATTCGGGCGCGTCGCTTTTTTCGGTTGCGGTTCCTTTTATTCTTTCTTTTCTGGTATATAAAGATTTTTATTTTTTGCTTGTAAGCGCGGTTTTCTCACTCGTTTTTACCGTCGTTTTTTTAATTTACCGTACCCGAAAGCGCGCGCCGAGGGCTGAGATTATACTTTATATAATAGTGGGGCTGATTGCCTACCTTATTAAAGATTTCCCGGATAAATTGATAGAAAAGTTAGTCTATGTGTCGGTTATCGTTATTTTTTCGCTTTTATCCGAAGTTTTTGTTTCCGCCTTGAAATACAAAAAATTAAGCCGTTATATGACGACGACGGAAAGTTTGTCGTCGATGGTTTTTTTCGTTTTTACGTCGGTAGGCGTAATAAATCTGTTCGGTGAAAACGTTTTCAGACCGCTTGCCGTTTTAATTTTTATATTGCTTTCAAGATACTATAAAAACAGTTTATCGCAAGTAGTAGCGCTTGCTTGCGCGTTACCGCTCGTTATCGTTACGCAAAATTACAAATATCTTGCCGCCTTTGCCGTTTTTTCGCTTACGTACGCAACTCTTAAAAATCTTCCGCCCATTCTTACGTCGGCGGGTATTTGTCTTGCCGAAACCGTATGCGGGCTGTTTTTGGGGTTTTACGGAGAATACGGTTATATAAACGCCATACCGACCGTTACGGTAATCCTCTGTTCCGCGCTTGTTTCCGACAAATATATCGCAGGGCTTAAAAAGAAATATAATTTCGATCCGGACGGCGCGCTCACGCGGTCGGTCATAAATAAAAATCGCGCGGATACTTCTAAACGCCTTTACGACGTAGCGGGAGTATTCTATCAGATGCGCGACGCCTTTAAAAATCTGAAAAAATGTGCCGAAAGCACCGACGTTTTAGTTGAAAAAATGGTTGACGAAGTCTTGTTTAATATGTGTTCCGCTTGTCAACTTAAATCCGGATGCGTAAGAAAAAACGCGCCGAAGCGCGACGTTATAGAAAAAATAATACGTATCGGCATAAGTAAAGGCCGCGTGTCGATAGTCGATTTGCCTAAAGATTTTACAGACGTTTGCGGATACCCGAACAGCGCAATTTTTGAAGTTAACAGGCTTATAGGCTTATATTATGAATATATAAAGAACGCCGAGGGCGGAGATAAAACCAAAGAAATTTTAGGCATGCAGTCTATGGGCGTTGCGGACGTTCTCAATTCTTTGGCGCTTAATTTATCCTACTCTTCGTCGGAAAACCTTGACGCGGAAAGGCGCATTATAAAAACGCTTGCAAAAAAAGGTATAAAATGCGACGGCGCGTTATGTTTCGGTCAAGGCAAAGATACCGAAATTCAACTTATATTACCGAGCGCAGTATATCGTGAAAAAGACGTAACATCTGCCTTAACGGAGGCTTTCGGCGCAAAACTTTGCCTTTCGAGGGCGGAAACCGTTTTAAACGGAGTTACTGCGCTTACAATTAAAATAGCGCCGAGGCTCGACGCAAGTTTCGGCGTAAGCAAAATTACCAAGGTCGGTTCCGAAGCATCCGGCGACGGGTATTCTCTCGTAAAGGTTGATGAAAACAATTTTTTGATTGCGCTGTCGGACGGCATGGGTAGCGGCGATGTAGCCGAAAAAACCACGGACACCGCGCTTAATTTAATAGAATCTTTATTTAAAGCGGGTATGGATGCGGAATTTATATTGTCGCTCGTGAACAAACTGCTCACTGTTTCGGTTGACGACAATTTTTCGGCTATGGATATCGCTCTCGTCGATTTGCAAAAGGGCGATACGTCGTTTATAAAAATAGGTTCTCCCTACGGGTTCATTCTTTCGGAGGACGGAATGAGGTTTATAGAAGGATCCTCATTGCCACTCGGAATTTTAGACGAACTTCATCCTACCACGGCGTACCAGACTCTTGAAAAAAACGACGTTATAGTAATGCTTTCAGACGGAGTAACCGACGCGTTTACGTCATCGGGCGATCTGATAGAATTTTTGAAAACCGCGCCGATACACAACCCGCAGGAACTTGCCGACACCATAGTAAATAAGGCGCTGGAACTTTCCGGCGGCGCGCCCGAGGACGATATGACCGCCGTCTGCGTAAGACTTATCGCCGCGTAAAAATAAGCGTTTTCGGTCTTATAGGCGGGGTTTCGCTTGTTCGCGCCCCGATTCAGGTTAAAGTTTTTGCAAGGCAAACGACCGAAATCATACTATACGTACGCCTACGGGAGTTTAACACGGCAAAAACCGATTTGTTTTTGCAAAAATAATTAGTGATAATGATTGAAAGCCCTAAGGTAAATTATTAAAACAGCAACGCGCCTAAAAGAACAACCGCGACGGTTATAGCGGAGAACACGGACATTCTGACTATTCTTCCGTCAATAACCGAAGGTTTTCTTTCTCGTGTTTTATCGGAGCCGATAATTTTATTTTTTACAAAGTTTTTTTGCGCGTTAAGATAATTGAAATCGGTAACCTGATAAAGGTTTTTCATTTTTGCATCTTCCTTTTTTTGTTTATACCCGTATTGTAACCTTAAAAAAGAATTTTGTAAACTTTTAGTTAAGCAATTTTACAGACACCGCTACGAAATACAAAAACCTGAAGCCGACCATATAACGTTTTAAAGCGGTAGAGGGAAGCCCGATATAAATAAACGCATGTTGCTTTTAAAAAATTCAACAGACAAAAAAGAGGTAAACAACCGCGCTATATAAATAAAAACGCGCCTATAAGCCCGTTATCCGGGTTTTTTATAAGCGCGTTTTTTTTATTTTGCGATAAAAGCCGAAAAACAAAAAAACCTTTGCGGACTAAATGCCGTCGAGGTTTTTCATTACCGAATAATATAACGGACCGAATCTTTCAAGTTCTTTTTCTTTAAGGTATCCGAATAAAAACGTTATAAAGCCGACCGACAACAAAGCGGTAAGCCCGTACTTGCTTTTAAAAAAGAAGGCAAATTCGCCTATATAAGGGATTCTGAAAAGATAAACGCCTTTAATATCGTTGCGACGTAATATATCGGGATCGTTTACGTTATTCGCGTCGCCCCTCGTTACGTAGCCTACGTTTTTGCCGTCCGATTTTATTTTATAAATGCGGTGGATTATGGTAAGTTTGTTTTTGTTTACGTAAGTTATTATATCCCCTTCTTCAAGTCTTTCGTTTTCGAGCCGTTTTACGACAACCACGTCGTTGATTTTTAAAAAACCTCCGCGTTTATCCGCCAAAAAATCACGATTGCTTTCATCTATAGACGCCATGCTTTTGCTTGCGACCGAATACAGGTTTATACCGGACAGGTTGGTAAATGGGTTTTTCGTTATCGCTTCCGTTACGTTGCCAAGCCCTACTATAAGCGCAAGCGACCAAAAAGCGACGGATAGCGCCCTGAATATTCTTTTTACGACTAAGTTAAATTTTCCGAAGTTCATAAATTATTCTTAAGTAAATTACCGATATACGTAAATATACGCGCGTTTTGCGTTGGTGTGCGCCGTAACGGATAATTTTATTTCACGATTTGACAAAACGTAAAAACAGTATTATAATAAAAGTATGAAAAAGATTACCATACACGACGTAGCAAGGGAAGCCGGCGTTTCCGCCGCAACCGTTTCTTACGTCATTAACGACAAAAAAGGCAAAACGATAAGCGAAGAAACCAAAAAAAAGGTCTGGCAAATAGTCAATTTATATAACTATAAGCCCGGCGCTTTTGCCAAAAATTTAAGATCCGCGCCTAATCTGAAACTTATTGCGGTTTATTCGGGAAACGATACCGATATCCTTTACTTATCCGAATTTCAATACTTTCTGAGTACGCTCAGGGGGGTTTTCCCTATCGCCGAATACACAATCGTTTTAAGCGGTCTTCCGTACAGAAAACTCGATAACGTGGACGGAATAATATGTTACGGCGTCGATAGAAAGGGCTTTTTCGATATTGCAAACCTAAATTACGTCCCCGTCTTGTCGGTCGATTGCGACGTGAAAGACGTTTTGTTCTATCAGGTACGAACGGACTACGAAAAACTGAAAGCCTTGGGCGACGATCGCTTTAAAGGCGATTATCTTTATTTGACAATTCCGCCTAAAGACGAAACGGTTTTGAAAACCATAACCGATACATTTAAAAACGTTGAGTTTATAGCAAGTTTGGAGGATTTGTACAACTTCTCGGTGTCCGCAAAAACAATGAAACAAAGAAACCTTTTAACAGACAGTAAAACTTTGTACGAATTTATAAAGAGAGGTTTCCCGAACGCCGAATATTGCGATAACGTTCTTAAAAACAAATGCGAATTGCTTCTTAAAATGTTCGACTTGGCGTCTCAAACAGATTCAAGCGCCGCCGTACACGATTATTTTGCTTGATTTTTATCATACGCGCCCGTTTTACGGGCGCGTTTTTTTGTAAAAAATACGCGATAACGGGCTTATAGACCGGTTTTTAAAACTTTTGCTTTATTATACAGTCGGCGGTCGATTTGTTCGTAGCGATGGGGATATCGTAAACGACGGCGATTCTTAAAAGCGCTTTTACGTCCGGATCGTGCGGTTGCGCGGACAAAGGATCCCAGAAGAAAACTACCATATCTATCTTTCCTTCGGCGATTCTCGCGCCCGTTTGCTGATCGCCGCCCATAGGTCCCGGCAAAAGCGCCTCAACCTCTAAACCCGTCGCTTTTGAAACGAGTTTTGCAGTATGCCCCGTACCGCAAAGGTCGTATTGCGTCAGTAAATCTTTATTGCTTTCAGCCCACTCGACTATTTCCTGTTTTTTGTTGTCGTGCGCGATAAGCGCTATTACTTTTCTTTTCATATTGCTTCCTTCGTTTTTTGTGGTTTTATTGTACCACTTGTTTAAAGAATTAACAACGTTTTTTTAAGCGTTTCTGTCGAAACGCTTTTATATTTTTTGTTGACGAGATTATTAAGCGATAATAAAAACAGCCGTAAATCGCTATTTCCGACGCAATTTACCCTAAGCAAAAACCCAAAGTCCGTCTTAAAATAAGAACTAAGCAAACAAAAATCCGAGAGACCGTCTGGTTGACGGAGTCTCGGATTGACTGCGCCGCTTTACAGAGCGGCGTATAAAATTGCAACGGTCATATTAATATTTTTTATCGGTGAAAGAAACTCTGTTTATAGTAAGATTATATCCTTTTTCGGCTAAAACTTGAACCAGATCGTTTTTGGAGGTATTGTCCGTCATGAAAACTTCGCAGGCGAGGTTTACGTTACCCGTAATAATATCGCCTAAGGAAGTAGCAATTACGAGCATACCTTTTTCTTCGGCGGTATCGACGATAGCGCCGAAAATCAAATTGCCGTCGTCAGCGTTTCTTCCGTCGTCGGTAATAGTTATTGTGCCGCCGATCTTGTCTTTACCGTCGTAACCCCTTTCCATGTTATAATAGCCGTATAAAACGAGGTCGTAACCGTTTAAATCGAGCGTGTAACCGTTAAGGTTAAGCGTAAGTCTTTCGGCTGCTATATAAAGATTCTTCGTCAAAACGACGTCTGTTAAGAGGTTTATCGTAACGTTTCTTCCCGAACCGCAACACCAGTAAACGTCGCCGCAAATAACCATGCCGGGCAAAATCTCGTCTTCAAACGGCATCGTGCCGCCGTTGTGATAATTGTAGGTTTCCGAAACCTCGCCGCAAACTGAGCAACAACGACTAATACCGTCTTCCGCGCAGTTTTCGCCGTTACACTTTTCGACGTAATTATGTCTTACTTCTCTTTCCTCTTTTGTAACTACCTCTTCGCCGTTCTCGATTGTTACAAAAACGGTCACGTACTCGCAATTTTCTCTTACGTAATTACCTACGGTATAGCCCGCGCTGTCGCTCTGTTTATGAATAACGACGTAATCTTCGTTATCGAATTCTAATCTGTATTCGTAACCAATCGTAAAGCCGTTCTTGCCCGAATAAGCGCTGACCTCTTTCGTGTAGCGAGCGGATTTACCTTCGTATCGATTGAATCCGTACGGTACGGTTTTTAAAATTTCGTAAGCGTTTTCTATGGTTGTGCTAATCGTAACGTAGTAGCATTCTATTTCGCCGTCCGTGTAATAAACGCTGACTCTTGAGGATAAACCTTTTTCTTCTTTGGTTTCTAATTCAACTCTTTCGTAAACTTTTTGTTTGCAACCGATACATGTTTCGGAATCGTAAGAGAGGTAATTTATCGTGTCGATCGTCAAGGATGCTTCGGCAAATTCATTAAACAGCGCAAGACCTTTTTTCGCAACCGCGTCGTCTTTATTTTCATCAGAGGAATACCATTGTTCCCAAGTCTGTTTAGTATAATGACGGTCGGTTTCGGTATAAGTTACTTCTCCGTAAGGAGTAACCTTTCCCGTTTCGCGGTCGATTTCGCCGACGTTTGTTATAACGTATAAGTTACACCCTTTTTCGGTATGAACGTAAAATTCTTTCGTAGTAATATAGAGGTTACATTCGGCGCACATTTTCGTTCTCTTAACGCCGTAATAAGCGCCCGCAACGTTTTCGGCTGTTAATTCTTCTTCCGTCATGGGAACGGATTCGGTTTCCGTTATGGAGTGCTTTTCGTAATCGATATAAGTTTCGGATTTACCGCACGCTACGCAAGTATTTGTGCGGATTATCACTATACCGCAAGAGTTTGCAAATTCTTTACGATCTTCTTTATAGTAATGTCCGTGCGTTTTAAAATTGTGAATCTTACCGCAGGTTTTGCATTTCTGAGTAATTGCAACGCCGTCGTCGCATTTTTTAGACTCGCTTAAATACTTAATCGAAACTACTTCGTAATCGTGTTCGTAATTACGTACGAACTCGCCCGTCTTTACGTTATAATATCCGTTTAAGTATTTATCATCATAACCGGAATACTCGCTGATTTTCGCAGAGGTTGCGGTTTCTTCGTTATCGGCAACCCAAAGACCGTTTTCATCGAGTACGAATAAACCGTTTTCGACCTTTTCGGTCGTTGTGAATTTCCCGAAGAAGGTAATCGTAAGACGATACCAGTCTTTGCAATAGGGTTCGGAAGACAAAAGTTGCGCCTTAGGAACACCGTTTTTAGCGGGAATAACGCCTTCTCCGGTTGTCGTTTCCAAAGTTCCCATAAAGGTTTTCGACGTCTTCGTCTGTACGTCGGAGATTCTTTGGCTTACAACCTTGTATTCGTAATACTGCATAGTTCCCTCTTCTTTATACGTTAAGGAAACTTTTTCCGAGCCGTAAGAAGATTCGTTGCTTACCAGAACCAGATTCAACTTGTTAAAGACTTTGAGAGAATCTTTCAAAGCGTCTTTAATCGCCGCGTCAATCGTTACGGCGTCGTTTATCTTAAGATTGATTTTTTGTCTTATCTGTTCGAGAGTAACGACGTTAGAGTAACGATAACTTCCGTCTTCGTTGGACGAACCGTATTGAGAAAGAATGATATTAAGCCCTCTTGCGTCGAGCGCGTAGTCTAAAACGACGTTGTTAACCTTATTCGTCGTAAAGGCTTTTGCCGTTACGTCGAAGAATTTTTGCATTTCCGCGTAATTCCCTTCTTCGTCAACGGCGCCTGCAGAGAAGTCAGCCTTAAAGACGTTTTCTTGCGTTAAATCGACGACGAATCTGAAGGGCATAACGTTTTCGCCCATGGTTACGTTGACGAAAACGGTAGTAAGTTTGTTTACGGTTTTCCAGGTTACGTTAACGGGTAAAGAAGTTTCTCCCATAGGAATAACGACTTCCAATTTACCTTCGGCGCTCGTCGCGTTAAGGTCTATTACGTTAACGCCCATAGCGGTAAGAACGGCATTAACGCCTTCTTCCGTCGCCGTAACGATAAATTTACCCATTTCCTGTTTGGTAAATACGGGGTTTCCGTCTTCGCCTTCGGAGGCAACGTTCATTCCGACCAAAGCGGTAAAGACGCCTTGCGCTTTATCGTAAGATGCGTCGGCGTAATAATTCATTGCGGCAACCGACAAACCGAAACCGTTTTGTTTTACGGCTAACGCTACTTCCGCCATAACTTGTTCGGTCATCGTAAATACGCCTTTTAAGGTAATGCCTTCGGTCATATCGGTACCGATATAAATTTCGTAATCGGCAACTTTGACGGTTGCGGTAGTTCCGTTTTCGGTAACTTTGATTTCAACTGAGGATACAGCCTTTATTTGGTCTATCATGCCAAGAACCATATCGATAAAGGCAATCTTTTCGGGAGCATCCGTTCCTTCCGTTCCTTCGCTGTTTTCGCCTTTGGAACCTCCGTCGGAAGTTGCTTTCCGATAAATCATATCGGCAAGATCGGCTATGGTTACGTTATCCATGGACGACGTAACGGAGGAGGTCAGATTTGAGAGCATTTGAGCGGCTTCTTCTTCAGTAACGCCGTTCATCTTTGCAACGACCTCGGTAACCGTCATAGGTCCGAAGCCTTTAAGCATTTCGTTTACGTCAATTTCGGTTCCGCCTAATTTTAACGCCAAAAATTCGATAATATCGTAAACGTCTTTCAAATCGACTTCGTATTCGGCAAGTATTCCGTTCATAAGCCCGATAAGTTCGTTTACCGTGTAGGAAGGAACGGCTTTAATCAAATTTTTGATTGCGTTTGCCGTACCCGGCTCGGCGGCTTCGTCAATGGCTTCGGAAACGGTCATTGCGCCGACTTTTGAAATCATCGCTTTAAGTTTATCGAAGTCGAGGGTGTACGTAACCGTGCCGTCGTCTGCGGTTTGGGTTTCAAACAAAGCGTTCAGAATCGCGGTTAACGCTTTTGAAGGATCGGTTTTACCCACGAGTCCGTTTAATTTTTCGGCGATAAGTCTTAAAGTATTTTCTACGTCTTTTAAGGTTACGTCAACGTCGGATTTTGCTAAACCAAACAGTACGTCCAACGCGTTTGCCACGTATTTGACGGGAGAGAGCGAGAATAAATTTGAACCACATTTTTATCCGAAAGGAATATTTCGGTGTTTGGGTTATCTATAAGAAAAAGATAGGACATTGAGTAAAATCGTGTCCTATCTTTTATTTATATTATAATGTTAAGCCTCGACGGCGAGATTTACGTCAGGAACGACAATCGGTTCGTCCTCGATTATTTCCTCGGGTTGAGGTTCTGGTGTCGTAGAGGCGTATTCTATGAGCTGCTGCATAAGGTCTTTCTGGTCTTGCATATAGTTGACCGTATCGACAGTTATGTTTTCGTAGCCCATACGATACCCCATAAAGCCGTTGAGTATTACAGGGAGCAGTTTTAAGCAGCACGCCGCAAATGTCGCCCACGTTGGATATTTTATAACGTCGAGAACAATTACGCCAGTAAGCAGCGATGTGATTGTTGTCCGAATGAACTTTGCAACATAGTGCACGCTACGTTTCGTTTCAGGTTTTATTCCGAGCGGAGAGCGGTGCCCGTTGCCACGTCCACGCTTAAAAATCATTTCTGGCGTTAGGCTTACAGGTTTTGTGCGGTTTGCTCTGATTATTGCTCTTATCTGGGCTTTTGACAGATTCTCGTCTGCTTGCAACAGTTTTTTATCTTTGCCGACGTATTTGTCGATATATTTTTCATACGAGATACCTACCTCGCTAAGAATGTTTGTCCGAGTCTCCCTAAGTTCTCTATCTATATAATAGCGACAGAACTCGCACAGTCTCGATTGATATTTTCTCTCGATAATTTGAGCTTTAAGTTCTTCATATTCGTTTTTACAGTCCTGATACGTATCACTTACTCTTCCAGCTTTCAGACCACTATCGGAACAGTTTACATACATACAGTATGAACAAAAAAGTAAAATAAAAAACGTAAGTCCGAGCTGAGCCCAAAACTCTACAGAGGTTATATTTATCTCAGTTGTAAAAACAACGATTACAACAAAAACAAGGAAAAACCCGACAAAAATTCCAGTATTATTGAGAATACTTCGTGTGAGCCGCTTTTTAGCCGCTCCGCCTTTTTCTATCGCCGCTCCGAGACTTCTCGACGGCGTTCTTTCATAATCGTCCTTTTTGATTGTTTGCATACGTTATACCTCACTACCGTCGTCCGACGTTTCTTTCTTTTCGTCTGGTTTTTTTTCGACGGCGTCGCCTGCTTTATAAACAAACGAGCCGCCCCAGTTTGCCACCGCACCTATTATAAATATCATTACCATTTGGTCTATAATGTTTCTTAAGCATATAGCCATTATGGCAAGAACCGTAAATAGCACGGGAACCGACGGAGACTTAAGCCAGTTTTTTATCTGGTTAAAGAACGGAATTACAGAGAGAAATGCAAACACCAAGAAAAGACCAGAAACCGTCGCTGCGGAGCTTTTTTCAACCCAGATAGGAAACTGAGAAAGCGTTGCACCAAGCGGAGCCGCCACGTCGATACCGACAGCAACGGCTTTTAAGATTTTGCCTTTCGTGGCATTTTTCATAGCTTATCCCTCCGTTTTATTTTCCTCTACGGCAGGTGTTGCGTTTGCCGATTCAAGCAATGCCGACGCCTGTTCTACCGATTCTTTCAATGCAGGCACGTCCCCGAGTTTTTTGAGAGAATCTGCATACGCCAGATTTACAAGGTCTTTTACCCCCTGAGGTAAATTCTTCGAGTTCGCATATACGGTAATGAGTATTTTGAGAATTGCCTGCGTCTGAACGATAACCGCACCGACCGCCTCATAGTTCTGCGTCTCATTCTTCTTATATGCTGCAAACTCGGTCTCGATTTTGTTGTAGCCCTCGATAAGATTGTTTACAACGTCAACAACGTCGGACTGAGCATTTGATGTAAATTTGACGTCACGGGAAAGACCAAGCATATTCTTCTTACTTTTAATAAAGTTTACAAGAAATACTATAAATAATACGATGTCGCCTACGGTGGTTGCGAGGGCAATATAGTTATTTTCAAGCCACTCCTGTACTCTACCGAGAAAAGTATGATTTTCGGGCGGCGTGACGTCACTTTCGACTACCTTAACAAGATTCGAGCCTTGTATATAGAATCGTCCGAGCTCTTTGCCCATTGCAGACAACGTAAGTATGCCGTCGAGGTATGTATAGGAGCCTTTATATTCGATTTCCTCCGAACCGTGAACAGCGTGCAGTTTATATTCCGTTTCGGATAAAATCATTGCCGAGTATTCGCCGCCGTCGTCGGAGAACGTATAAGTTTCGCCTATTACAAGCGGCGTCGCTGCCTCTTCTGCGTGAGCGACGTTTGCCGTGGTAAAACCGCAAAGCACGAAAGAGAGAGACAAAACCATAAAGCAGCACATAAGTGCAAAGATAAGTCTTTTTTTCATAAATAACCTCCAAGTTACGTAATATCGTATCCCTCAAGCAGCTTTGCGATTTTCTCTTCAAGCTCCGAATATTTTTCAGCTACAGTTTGTAATTCCGTTTTTATCTTCTGCATATCGAGCTGTATTTCGGCGACGATTTTCGGCAAATCGCCGTCGTTTGGAGCGACAAGCACTCCAGAACCAGCTACAGGTTCTGTTTTTAGCTCTTCGCAGACAAATACGGGCGTTGACGTCTTGCCGTTCATAACGGTAACAGCTACGTTTATTTCGCCCTTTAGGAACTCTACAGGCACGCTGCAAGTTTTATCCTGCAGCGTTCTGTAAATTGAGTCTCCCGTTGCGTAACTCTCAAAAATAGCTACAGCGTCGTCGGGAGCGTCCGAAAAGGTAATAATCAATTCGTCCGAAACGATTTCTGGCTGTCTTGTTAAGAGTATGCCTTTTTTGAAGTCTCTCAAAATTTTGTATTCCATTTTCATATCCGCTCCTTTATTCGACTTTGGCGTCGAGTACGCATTTTACGCCGCCGAGTTTAATGTCTCCCTCGGTATCGTTTCGCATAACCACGATTTTCAGAATAACTTTCCAGTAGGTTACACCCTGCTGCTTGGTTCCGTTTGTGAATACGTGGTTGATATTCGCTCTGACAGCCGTTGTAATGTCGTCCCAGACTGGCTGCGTATCATTACCATTGTTGCACGCAAGCACCTGCAAACCAGCTGCAAACGGTTTTATAAGGTCAAGTTCGACGTTTATTGCTTTCGGTTGCACGGCAATATTTCCTGTTGGAGAGTATTCGAGTTCGAGAACACCTGCACTTTTAGTAAAGTGTTTCGTTTGCGTTACCGTCGCCGCCTCGTCCGACGCAACGATTTTGATGTAATTGTCGCCTACGGCGATAGCTCCCCACTGTGCCGACGTTATCTCAAACGTTTGCTGTTGCCCTGCTGCCGCCTGATACGTTCTGAGTAGTGTAGAGTTCAGATACTCCTTAACGGTAATATTTGCGTCGTCTCCGTCGTAAATCGTGTAACTATACGAAAATCTCGTCGGTTTTTCTCCGAGGTTGCTTTCGTCGCCTGATATAAACGGAGGAAAGTTATCCTGAACGACGTAAACGGGCGACGTCGCATAGTCCGATTCCTCTTCGGCGTTTACCGATTTGACCCTGTATTGCAAGCTTTGATACGAGCTGAGCACGTTTTCGGTGTAACTTCTTGCCGTGCCGCTATATATCTGAGCAAACGCACCGTTGTTGACGCTGCGTTCCAAAACATAGCTCGTCGTATTGCCGACCTCAGTCCACGTTATTATTGCCGTGCCGCCCTCGATTCCGCCTGTTTCTTGCGTCGGTTGACTGTATATCGGGTTGGATACCGAGATTTCAGGAGCCGACAGCCCCGTATCTAAGTTGAGTGTATAACAACCGCCCGAGTCGGTCGAATCGGAGACAGAGATTCCAGAGTCCAGATTACAAAGCGGACGCACGCCGCGGTTACCGAAATACGCATAGTTGCTGTCCAAACTACCGTCCGAAATGACACTGCGAACACGGCACGAGTACGACGCGTAAGGAGTTCTAAGCCAGTAATACCAGTTGTTGCCTGCCGTGACAGAATATTCGCTGTGAGCTGCAGCATAAGCAGAAATTTGAGCCTTTCTTATATCGTTGGTATTTGCCGAAAAATACGATAGGAGGCTACCCTCCATAACACTGTTTTCTGCAGCTCCGAACAGTTCAGCTCTGGACGGTAAGAAAAATTTTCTTACAACAGATTCATAACTGCCGCCGTCGGTAACAGTGTTCAGGGCGACTTTAAGCGTCGTATCCTTTATAGCTGCCACAAAGGCGTCGTCAAAACCAGCCAAAAAGCCTGCGTCTTGGTCGTATTCATTGTAGTTATTCCACACGTTTGCGTTATTGGGAGCTTGGTCTGCGGAATGCCTTGCGGAATACCATTGTCCTGCCGACGCAGTAGAATTGAGCCACTGGTCGAGGTTGGAAACGGAATATTTATTGTTTCCATAATTTTTACGGTTGCCGTCGCTATTATTCGGCTCTTTTGCGTCAAAGGCACGCAAGAGGATAATCTTCTCGGTTATGAGCGTCGTCGAGTTCTCGGGATAACCGCCGTGGTCTTTATCCGCCTTAAGAAAAATGATGTCTCCCAAAACGGAGTGCGATATTTTAATTTTTGAGCCTATCGCAAGGCTGCCGAGTGTTGCCATTTTTTGCTTTTTCCTCCTTTGGGAATAATTCGTTATAGTAAGATTCTATTTCTTTCAGCAAGTGGTGGCAGTTGCCTCGGGACATATGTCCGACTGTGCTTTGCCACGAGCACTCTATACGCTCCATAGGCAATTTACCTTGTTCGTTCAGCCGTTTCATTTTTCGGAACTTTCGGCGTATTTTGTGCTTTTTATCGCTCCTGAGTTTCATAATAACCTTACCTGTGTCTGTCAGGTAGGTGTGGAACCCGAGGAAGTCAATTCCGTTACGCAAAGGAAAGATATTTGTCTTTTCGTTAAGCTCAAGCCCTAAATCTTTTACGAAAGCCCGTATTTTAACGAGGCAATTTTGCAGCACGGCTTTGTCTTTATGAACAAGATAAAAATCGTCCATATATCTGCCATACATCTTGATTCCGAGCTTTTCTTTTACGTAATGGTCTAACCCGTTCAGGTAAAGCAAAGCGAAAAGTTGCGAGCTCTGATTTCCTATCGGTATTCCAACCTTTCCCTCCGTGCTGTCGATTATCATATCGCACAGCCAGAGAGTATCTGGGCAGGATATAAACCGTCTCAATTTCTTTTTGAGAATCTCGTGGTCTATGTTGTAGAAATACTTTCTGATATCGCACTTGAGTACCCAGCCCTCTGCTGTGCCGTTCTGGCGATAATACTGCAACAAAAAGTATTTCAAACGTTGTAGCCCAAAGTCCGTGCCTTTGCCAACCTGCGAGGCATAATTGTCGGTTATAAACGATTTCGTTAAAATCGGCTCTAATACGTTGTCGCAGAGCGAGTGTTGGACGACTTTGTCTTTATAACTGTTACTCATAACAAGCCGTTCCTTTGGTTCGTAGACCTTGAAAACGTTATACGGAGACAGCGTGTAGGTCTTCGTAATAAGCTGTCTCTTTAGCAGTAGCAACGCCTCAAGTAGGTTTATCTCGAATTTGACGGCAGCGTCTTTCCAACGCTTGCCTCTACGAGCCTTGAGATACGCAGCATAGAGATTCTCTAAATCGTAAATCTTTTCGTATTCCTGCATAGATTTCAAAAATTCCTTATCGCATATAGCTATTGCCTTTTCTTACGAAAATGCCTTTGCGTCGATAATCTTGTATTTATCCTTTCGGAAAGGATATGCTCTCCTTTGATTGGTGGAGTGCTGCTTTCGCCCAAATATAGCTACTCGGTCTGACTTTATACCACCAAAGCGGACGCACGCCGTTGTTACCGTTATACGCATTGTTGTTGTTCAAACTACCGTCCGAATTGACATTGCGAACATTGTACGAGTTCGACGAGTTAGGAGGGGCAGAGCATACCCTAAGAGATGTGCTTAATCAACCGTTATGGCTGCTGTTCCGCTTGTCGCTATTCCTCCAAGCGGCAGTCATTCGTTTGACTTCTACGACAAGCCCACTCCAGTATGCTACCGATTTCATTTCGAGTTCGATAGTTTTAAGTTTGTAGGCTAACTCTATCATTGTGTTAAGCAGCTTGCACGACACTATCGCCTCTTTCTGGCACTCGTATCTGGAGCGTCTTTCGGTGGCGTCGTTAATGTCGCACTCGTTTGCTCGGACAAGGTTTTCGTAGATGTCGATAGCGATGTTTTCTATTCTCGCACCTATCGAAAACCTGTATTTCTTAGGAAAATGGTTTGTGTTTGCCGTCATTTTGCAGCTGTGTTCCATAAGGTCTTTCGCTTTTGTAATGACAGCCATTTCCTTAGGGTTGCGTTCGTTTACTTTTAACAATACAGGTATCCTCCCGCCAGATTGCTATTTCCGTTTAGCAGTGAGCAGCCGTCAAGATTCGTAAAGACCTTAATATACTGCGTGCCGCCGAGCGTTTCGTGCACCTGTTTTATTTTTTCTGCCGCAGCGGCATTGTCGTCCACAGTCGCTTTCAACGCCTTAATCGTTTCGAGCAGTTCAAGAGGGTTGGATACGTTTTTAAGTTTGATTTCGTCCATAGTTCACTCCTTTATGCCGTGCGTTTCCACATATAACACGTAATGTAAGGTTGTAAGTTGTTATGAGATGTTCCGCTACCACTTGCACTTGTATACCCAACCGTAGACATTCCCGTGGCGTCTACGCTTGAAAGTATTTTATAGGTTTGACCGCCCATATCCGAAGACGGTGTCGCCTGAAAACTGTGCGTATGTGAGGGTATTTCGTCAATCGTTAATTTATGCGTTTTTTCTCCTCCGCTTTTTTCGACTGTGGAAAAATCACTGTCCGAAGAGTCCACACCAACTGGCACTTTACCAGAACCCCACGCAACCCACGTCCCACCAAGATAGGTTGACGGGTTCGTGTTTTCTGTGCTCATTTTAATAGAGCCTATGGGATACAAGAGGTTTCTGATTGAACTCAGCTTGAGTTTGCCTATTTCAATATCTGCATTTGTTGCCACGTCGGCGTTACTTATAGAGTTTTTTGCCGCCAGTGAACCGAGTCCCGAAATTTTACTCTTATCTATAGCTGCACTCGACGACACGTCCGAGTTTGTTATGGAGGACTTAAACGCCAAAGTTCCGAGAGCGGCAAACCACTGTTTGATTTTGCCGAAAAGACTCTTTGTCGTGTCTCCCGAGCTGATATTCGAGCGTGTCCCTGTTGCGTCGGAAAATGTAACCTTTGTGTCTCCAATTTCGCCACCTGAGGCTGTAACTTTCTTGTTGAGTTCGGTATAGACACCGCCAGATTTTACAGGCTTGCTACTACCTGACGTCGGCGTATCGTCCCACGAAAGCGTATCCTGTTTCGCATTAAGTTTTGTATTTATTTCCGACTCGGTGTAATACCTATCGTCGTGCGAGTGGGACTCTGGGGCAACGCCGCTTAGTTTCGCATATTCGATTGCAGCAGCCGAATCGACATCGGCATTTTTGATTTTATCCTTAAAAGCGAGTGCCTTAAGACGTCCAAACCAGTTTTTTATCTTTCCAAACAGAACTTTAAGCGTATTTCCGCTTGCCAGATTAGCCGCCGTGCCCGATATATCGGGAAACGTCGTAACGGTCTCGGCTACGTCGCCGCCGTTTTTATCGACTTTTGCGGCAAGAGCCTCCTCGAGCCCGTTTACTTTTTCCATTTCAATGGAAACGATATTTGTTGTATTTGTCGTGTAATACGCTTTGCCGACACGAACGATAAGCTTACCCTCGAATTTTTCGTCGGTGTAGCAAACAACAGTTCCGCCTGCAGACACAGTAAACAGGTTACAAGACGAGAAATTCCCGTCGGCGTCTTTACGTCTGAGGTCGATATAAAGCGACATATCGGAGCCCATACCGTGCGTAGCAGGCGGCACCGTTATGTAATATAGCCCGTTAGAGTCGGCATTTTCCGACCACGAGCTTGAAAGAATATTCAAAACATAACTCGGAATATCCGTAATTGCAGGCGACATATAAATGCTTGCCAGATACCAGCCGTCAAGTTCGTCTCCTATAACGGCAGACGACCAGTAATGATAAGTATAAATTTTACCTGCGTCGGGCATTTGATTATCCCAGACTTGAACAGAGTCTGTATTGTCGGGAGTATCTCTTCCCGTGCTTTCTTTGACCTTTTTATTGAGTTCGGCAATGAGAGCAGCGTTGAGATTTTCAGGCGTAGCCCATAAAACAACGCCACGGATAATGCGAGGTTTTACACCGAGCTGCAGGCTGTCTATGTCCTGATTAAGCGATTGAATTGCCAGAGCAACATCTGCTCCGATTGCAGTAATTTTAGACATATCGCCGATATTGCCCTCAACGGTCGTTGCACGACTTTCAAGACTATCGAGTCTTCCGTCCGAAATGTTTTTATCCGTCTGATATGTAGATTTATCGACTTTTAGAGCCAAGAAATTATCCGTCTGCGTTTTAGTGTAGCGGTCGTTTATTTTTTCAAGCAAACCGCTGTTTATATCGCCTTGCAAAGCGTCGGCAATGGCGTCAGCATACTCTTTAAGCGTCTTACTTGTTGCCGTTGCCTTGTTCGACGTCGCAAAGCCGTAACACTGCAGGGTTATTTTAGCCGCCAGAGTGCCGTTAGCGATGTCGGAGACGAGGTTGCTTAACTTCTTTCCTGTCCCGTTGTAGCTGTCCGAAATACCCACTTCAGCGGCTCCTGAGGACGATTTTATAAGCGTCTTGTAATTATTAAACGCCTCGGTAAGCTCCGAAATAAGGCGTGCCTTTTCGTTGATTATCGCCTGTAACGTTGCAAGATTCTTTTCGTCGCCCATATCTGAGGCAGAGTGATACGCAAGCATAATCGTAGCAAAACCGCCGTTAAGAAACGACGCCGTAAGGTCTCCGAGGGAGGTTATCGTTTCGCCCAGATTATCAATACCTACATACTCCTGCCCCGATTCACTCAAGGCGGTCTGAATCTCGTTGATTTTACCTGCCAAAAGTCTGCCGAGGTTATCAAACCACAGCTTAAGTTGTGTAGGCGAAAGACCGCCTACACCGTAACTGGCTGCAACGTTAGGCTTATCCGCAAGAGCTACGACACCTTTTGCCGCAAGCTCTGCATTAGAAATGTTTGCAAATTGTTTTTTTGCCATATAAGCCTCCTATTGTTTCAGTCTTCCGACCACCTGATAGCGGTAAGAGACATAGTAAAGAGCAAAGGGTTTAAGGTATTCGTCCGAATATATGTAATACTGCTTTTCAACCCACTGTTTTTCCTTTTCTTTGATAGCGAAAAGGCTTTGCTCGCTTGTGCTAAAGGTAAAGTCCGAAAAGTTCATATCTTCAAACGAGAACAGAGACGTATTGATTCTGGCTATCTGCTGATAGGGCTTTTTATTCGTCCTGACCTTTATTTTTGCCGCAGAGTTGCGGAATGACTTTGTTTTTATGACGGTAGAGCGTTTTATCGTGTTTTTCGTCAAATGCGGAATACCGCAGCAGTCCATTTTTGTGGCAGCTCCGCAGTAAATAGTTCTCTCGTCGAAAGAGTAATATTGCGTCGGAATTTCGCCGTCTGTGCCTCTTTTATCGAAATTAAACGAGCAAACAACACCATTTTCTGTGCCGAAAAAGATATTGTCAGCCATATTCTTAAGCGTTGTAGCCTGTTTGAATACGCCGCCCGTGTAGTTTCCTTTGCCGTCGCATAAATACGCCTCATAATGAGTAATATCGCCAGAAATTATGTCTACAACGGGGTGCACGGTGTAATACACACCGACGGTAAACGTTTCGTCGTTGATAGAGATTTTTACACCCTCGTCCACAACTTCTGTTTCTGCAACACCTGCATAGTTCGGCTCGTTTACAACAGTTCCCCTGAGGTCTTTTGTCTCGTTTGTGTCGGCATAATATACTGCGTTCGCCAACTGCAGCGGAATCTCGATTATGTCTTTTTCGTCTTCCGAACAGGTGCAATGTGTGGCACTTTTACCGCATTTGCGGCACCAGTGAACTTTAGCTCCGACGAGTTCGTCAGACATATACAAGGCGTAGCTGTATTCGGGATATTGATTTTTGTAAACGCCGATACCCTCGACGTAATACCACTCATATTGAGGCACGCCTATATCGTGCTGATATTTTTGTCGGCTGTCGCCCATAAACATTTTTCCGTCTACAAGCACGAGCAAATAACCGTTCCATTCTTCCACTATAGCGTGGGGAAGGTTCATATTGACGAGTTTTGCGTCTATAAGGCTGGAACGATGTTCGTTTGCACGTTCATAACGCACAGAGAGTTGTCCGACAGCCTCAACGCCGAGACGGGATATGAAAATTGGGTCGTCAAGGAAGTTGACGCAGGCACCGAGACAACCTATACCGCTTAAACCTTGCGAGGACGGGTATATTTTGGGTTGTATGTTGGAATCAGTAAGCTGAGCCGTATGGAAATACGTCGAACCGTCCTGCTGGGTATCGTTTTTTAACACCATTAGCGTATCTGCAACAGTTATCATACCCGTAATCGGTGCAATACCGACACCGTCCTGCATATAGTTCAATACGCCGAAATACGTCGGGTCGATAAACCCAGTCGCATTGTTCAGACCGCAGTAAAAAATATGGTTCGGGTAGTTCGGGTTGCCAGACAAAAACACACGGTTATCGTATATCGTGGCAAGCGTGCACTTTGTTATAAGCTCGGACACGGTGCCTTCCTGCTTTGTAACGCCAGATACACTCGTAAATATCTTACTTGCAGTAATTACGATTCCAGCATAAAATTCAGGATAATAAACCGCAGCCGCTCCGTCCGTTGCTGCGACCTGCACGACCGTTTCAGGTTTTGCAGGAGCCGTCGTAAAAGTAATTTTACCGTTTGCTAAATCTACAGTATAGTCTATTCCTGCCGTTTTTGTTTCGCCGTAAACCTCTACGCCGACAACAGAATTGAGCTCGTTTTCGTTTAGGTAAAATTCGGTTGTTTTTCCGTCGGCTATAAACGTTGTCTTGAATTTTGGCTGCAGAATGTTTCTTTGTTCGTATTCTTTGCCGATGTCTGCATTCTCTCCGCTGGGAACAACATTTATATACGTTGTCGGGATATACGCCTCGGATAACACGTTTTTAACTGTAAACCCGTCATAGACGAGATAATTTAGTCCGTCGATAATATACAGTTTGTTATTAAAAATAAAGGACGCACTTCTGCGGTCATTCATACCGCTGAATAAGGCGTCGCTCGATTCGATAACGCCCTCTTTGTAGTCATACAAAAGCCTTTCTCCGACGGCTATTTCGCTGCTTGCATAAGTCAAGATATGCGTTGTCGGGTCATACGAGGAAATTAGAGCCGTGAGGTCGGTTCCGTCTTGCCGTCTGAGAGACACTACGGCGAATACCTTGTTCGGGAGCACTGCTTTATATATCGGAGTACCGTTTGAAGTCTCAGCCGCCTGAGGCGTTTCTACGGTCTCTGTAGCAATAACGTTTACAGAGTTCGGGTAGTTACCCCACAAATACAATTTATTTCCTGAATGAATTAAGACTTTTGTTAAAGTCTCGTTCTGGGCGTTCTTATGTTTATAGTAGAATATGCCGTGCACGCTGCTTTCTTCGGGTAAAACGACACGACGTCTAAACCCTGCAATGGTTTCAAGAGCTTGCCCCTGTCCCGACTGGTAGTCTCTAAACATATTTACAGCAAAAGCAAGGCGTTGCTCGTGAACCTGAGTGTGGTCGGACGAGAAATCAACGCCTCTGAAATCGCCGTAATACCTGTTGTATGTATCCCTGTCCTGCAGGATATTTTTTGCAGTCTTAAAATTCGCCATAGATTTACCAACCGTTTGAATTATTGTACATCACAGGCTTGTTGTCGATATTTCTGCGTTCTATATCGACGGCACGTTCCCTGTAAAGGCTCAAGTAATACTCTGATTTAGACGGTTCGTCGTCAACCCAGACATAAGCAGCAATAAGGGTTGGCAGCAAGCTGCAGAGTTCTTCGTCGAGGTCGATAACGGTCTCGTCGTCGGATACAGAGCCAGTATTGACTAACATCTGAGGGAGTCTCTCGTAAAGCACTTTGAACACACCCCTTTTGTCATACGGCAAAAGAATAATCGAGTCGCCCTCCATTTGGTAGTCTTGATTTAAGATTTTATGCTCGTCGTCTTCCTGAATCGGAGGACAACAAAGAGCCAAGAAATCGCTCGCAAGGGAGCGGATATTATAGCGAGTATAAGGCTCGTAGGCAGGGATATCGCCCTCTTCAGCACTGCGTAAATGTTCATACATAGCGATATTACGCACCGAATACAAGAACTCTCCCGAAAATCTGAGTCTTACCTGTCCGCTAACGTAGTTCGCCCCGTCCTTGATAAAGCCTTTATATGAAATAAAAGCACCTGTAGACGAAAGCGTTATTTGCTGAATAATAGACCAAGAGCCGCTGTTTGCGTCCTGTTTTTCGATATAAGCGACGCCGTTACCGTCTGCCTCGAAATAATACGCCTTAGCGTCGGTTACCTCAAAATCGAGGTCTTCCGCTCGTTCTATCGGAGTAAACGTAGATTCCGTTACCAAATTTTTGAGCGGTTTATGATTAAGCACGTAGTGGCTTACTACAGGCTTGATTTTGCAAACCTGTAGTAAAGCCCTGTTTGCTGCGTAAAAGAATCTCTCGTCTTCCTCCAAAGAGTCCTCAAAGCCCAGCTGAGCTACTGACTTGTAAAGCTCAAAGACTTTCATAGACACCTCCTGTAGACGTTAAGATTTTAGAGAGCAGTTGCTCCAGAAACCGTGCTCTCGCCCGTAGCGTTGACGATAAGAGCAATGTGTTTCCACGTGTTGAAACCGATACCGAAACGGCAATAACCGTTCCAGAAATAGTTTCTGGTGTGCTTGTCGATGTCGCTCGTGATGTCGAGAGGAACTCTGTTGTAGAACATATTGCCAAGCAGGTTTTCGTTTGCCTCGGAAGACATAATCATAAACCTATCGTCAGTAGTTTCCCAGCCGTCAAGAACGACGATAGTCCAGTTGCCGTATTGAGTGTTGATGTCGTTGTTGTTGCTGCCGACGGTTCTTTCGGAGCCGACCACTTTCTTTGCAAGAGCCTCAAGTTTCGGTCTATTGCAAGGAATAATGAGCGTGTCCGCAACATATTCCATAACTTCGCCGTTTTCGTCTTTGAAGTTGCGGAGTTTGTTTGCTGCAACGCCGAGAGCCTCTTCGAGCTTATCTGCCGACGCCGAAACCGCACCGTAGAAATAGTTGCTCTGGGTTTTACCTTTCATTTTGTCGGTCGCATACGGGTGGGCGTTGCTGAACAATGCTTTGCCGTCTGCGGTAGAAAGGTCAACCTTTGCTCCGTTAAACGTCATACTGGTTGCCGTGCCGTTAATAAGAGCCTGAGCGGCGATTTTGATACGGGTCTTGTAGTATGCACGAACAAACTTGCGAGGTTTGTTTTTGAAGTTGGCACCCATACCGAATTTTGCGTCGTCCGCCATTTTTCTGGTAATGGTAAACTCTTTCGCAAATTCGATGTGGCTGATAGTTTTGTCGAACGTCTTTTCGACGCTGTCGTTTTCGGCTCCCTGACCCTCTTCCTTACTCTTGAAAGTATCGAAATCGGATTCGCCGATAACAGTTTCCGCATAGCGGTTAGATTTTTCTACGTTGTAAAGAAAATCGAGAATCGACTTTTTCTTTTCGCAGATATTGGACTCCTGTTCAATAAGTGCTTTAATCGGGTGTTCAAACTTACCGAACATAGGGTCGTTTTTGCCCGACATAGCACTGTAGATAAAGTTACTCATAAATGTAAACCTCCGTTAGATTCTTACGACAACTTTGTCGCCTGCAGCGGTCGCACCGTTCAAAGAAACGATAGTGACAACGCCGCTCGTTTTCGTTGCAGTTACCTGCAAGCCGTCGGTATGAAGAGTAACCTTGTCGCCTGCAACAAGTCCCGTGGGTGCCGCTTGGATAGGAACTTCATACACCTGATTCGATTCGACTCGGCAAACGGGACACTTTCTGTCGGTGTCGCTCGCTCCGACGTCTTTCATTGCGATAAACGCAGGAGCCGTAGTGGCACCGCATTTCGTAAGTTTTCCGCTTGAAAGAACGAGAGCCTCGCCGTAGGAGACAGCCTCTTCGGCAGTCACTTCGTAAAATTCGGGTTCAGGCACGTTCATTCTTGCGTTTTCGATTTTTTTAAGATAGAACATAACTTTTTACTCCTGTTTATTTAGATTGTTTATAGAGCTTTACCAACTCTTTGTCTGACAACGTCGGGAAAAGGTCTCTCCACGTTGCAAGCTCTTTTTTTGTCATTGTAATAGACGTATCTTTACTGCCTTTTGGCACCGACGACTGCAAGTGTTTTTTTGTCTCGTTCAAAGACTTCTGCTTAGCCGCATTGGCAGCGTTTTCCCTGAGTTTATCGGGGTTTGCGGCAGCATACGCTTGTTTCGGTGCAATACCCAAATCTCTGTAACGCCCAAACTCGACGAGATTTTCTATCTCGTAAATTGTTTTTACGTTGGCAAGCTCTGGATAATATTTTTTGAGTTCCGCAAGGTCGGCGGCGGCTTTCTTCTCAAACTCCGCTTTTTGGAGAATCTTTTTAGCCTCGTCGGCTTGTTCGGTCTCCTGTTTCTTTTTACGGTAGTCTTCGACAGAAATATCGTCCGCCTCCGCAGCGAGGGACTCAAGCCCCTCTAACACGTTTCCCGTGTCTTTTACGCCGAGCTTAGAAAGGGTCTCCTTGCCTTGAGCTTTCAATTTTGTCAATTCCTGCTCAAGCTCTGCAATTCTCTTATCTTTCTCGTCGGTTGCAGGCTTGACTACTTCCGTTTCGGTGTTTTCTTCGTCGGAGCCCTCGTTCTCGTCGGAATTATTTTCGCCGTCGGTTTCGTCCTGCTCTTCCTCGTCGTCGGCAGCGTCTTCTTCGTCTTCGGCGTCCTCGTCGATAACGTCGGGAATAATGATGTTGCCGTCTTCGTCATACTCAAACTCGTCGTCCCTCTCGTCGTCGAGATTGTCTTCGTCTACGATTTCCTCGTCGTCGGAATCGGTTTTATCGACTTCGTCTACGTCGAGTTGATTGTTTTTTTCGTCTTCCATAATCGTTTATCCTCCTGATTGATTTTTAGCAGCTGCTGCGGCTTATTTTTTCTTGCCGTCTCTAAGGTCGCTACCTTTAACAACTGTAGATTTCGGTTGGTCGGTCTGAGGCTTAGGTGCCTTGATAATGCCGCCCTTGTTGGTTGCAAATCTGTTGCTCGTGCAAGGTTTCATACGCTCGATACCTCCTTGTTGGAAATTTTTGAGAAAAAGAGCCCAAACCACTTAGTGGTAAGGGCTCTATCTCTCGGATTTTGGCACAATGTTCTTAATTATTTATTCAGTTTTTACTTCCCACAGCTTGCCGCATTTCCTGCACTTAAATGTAAGGCTCGATATGCGGCTGCCTTTAGGTATTCCTACCCGAGGGAGTTTCTCGTGACAATGAGGACAAACGATTTTCGTAACTTCAGATTCCACAGTGGGAGTGATTTTCAACATACTCCTTGCCTCCTGTAGATAATCTTAGCATAGATTAAAGTCTGTTTAGTCACTATTTATTCTTTTTACTCAGGCTCCCAACGCCAGAGTAAAGTGAACTGCGGTCTATTTTGCCGTTTTTTACAGAAAAACCACACTCTGCGGCTATTTTTGCTTTTTCGGCTTGCGTTGCTTTTAAGCTCAATATGTATTTGAGCAAAATAATTTTCGCTCGCTGTTCGGTGTAACCTTTATAATCGCCGTCCTGAATCGAATAGCCTCTGTAGCACATTACAAGCAATCTTTCTCCGTCCGACAGGCTCTGTTTAAGCAGATACGCAATAGTTTTTTTCTTTCTCGAGCCAGAAATTGTATTGCCTTTAGAATCGACGTCTGACATAATCTCCGAAAGTCCCGAGAATACAACGGCAAGTTTTTCTATCGCTATATAGCGAGATAGTTCCCCGAGCGTATTATTTGCGTCTTGCCCGACTAAATCGGATACAGCCTGATAGTAGAAAGCGTAATATATGCTCTTTATGGCTTTTGCTTTTTTTTCTTCGCCCAGTTTGCCGTAGCCACTGCTTGCAAGTAGTTTTTCAATGTAGCGGTTTGCCTGCGAATATATCGACATAAAACGCCTCTTTTGAGCGTCGTTCATTTCTATGTCGTTTCCGTCGTATCTGATAGAGTCGCCGATAGACCTCGGGAGAATCGAATAGCCTTTAGCATACAAATCGCTTAGTTTTTGCCTTGTTTCTTCGTTTACCATATCCCCGATTCTCTGATTGTAAATAAGACTCATAATATACGAAACCATTTCTGCGTCGTCGTTCTCAAGTGCCTTATTAAGGTCGGAAACATAGTTTTTCTTATAAAACTGATTATCGATTTTGTATGCCGAAACAGGACTTACCCTCTTTGTGAGACCGTATGCAATGTTGTAGATATTCCTCGTCGGCACACCAAACATCTGTCCGAGTGAATACGAGAGGTTTTTAACGCCTTTTGCAATATCTTGCTGACTTGCGTCGCCTGAAACGAGATTTTTCGCCGCCTCTACAAGGTTTATCGAACTATCAAGCAGGTCGTTTATGGACGAGTAAGCGTAGTTAGAGAAGTCATAACCCTGAGCGATTCTTGCGTAAATATCTTTGATTACAGGTAAACCGCCGATAAGGTTGCCAAGAAAGTCTATCAAAACCGTCTGAGCCGTGCTTTCGTCATCTTTTTTGTCCTTATTGTAAAGCCAACTAAACAGCTGTGCGATTGCTGCCATAAATAACGCCGACGTTACAAGCGACGTAACGGACTTCCTGACTTTCCTATTTGCAAGTTTTATACTTTTCTGCAATGTTGCCCTGACGTCTGCATTCGACGTTACTTTGAGTTTCGCTTTAAGCGTAGACAACTCGCCGATAGAGTCGATTACACGTCCAACAACTTTCATACTGTCCGCCGTAAACATTGTCACAGTTCTCAATATTTCATTGCCAGAACGCATTGCAGCAGACCTTTCCGTCGCCACAGAGTTTTGCTGCGTTTCCAGAATAACACGTCTCAAAAGCTGTCCTGCGGCTATTTTATTTGCCTCGGTTCCTATTTTTGCCCCTCCGCTTTTAGCGACCTGTGCTTGACACGCTCCAAAAAGCCTGCAAACCACAAATCTATCCATTTTACCGATAGGAGCCATAAGCACGTCGGAAACCTTACCGAGCCTATCTAAAACTCCCTGAGCCAACGCAGCCGTATTATCGTTGTTTCTGAGCTTAGCCAGCGAGCAGTATGTATCGACGTCTTTTGCCGAGATAAACATACCTTTCGTTATGCTGTCTGCGTCAAGGATACTCGACGAGGCGAAAAGTGAGGATAACTGTGTTACCCAGACTTTCGGGTTTGCTCCAAGCTGGAATTTAGCATAGTTACCACGGATAAAGCCGAGCACTTTGTTGCCCTCTCCAGACGACGTGGGAATACCCTGTATGTCGGATATAAGCTTAGAGAAATATTTATTGCCTTTCGCCCACGTATTTGCACTTTCGGTAGCAACGCTTACGGGTTTGTTCGGGTTGCCAGACACATCGAGGTTGAAAATTCGATTGTATGTTTCTATAGCAGGAGACAGGAACGCATACTGACAAACAGCGTGAATATGCCGCTTAAACACCGTGTCGGCAGACTCTATAAAGAGTTCCTGTTTTGCTCCTTTGACGGTGTCTTTGTTGAACGACGAATTGCTTACTCTGTCAATTTCGCCCTGAATATCGGACGTATCAACATTTTTGGCAATATTGCCACGGCGGATAGGATAATAATATTCCTCGGTTGCGTTCGTAAAGCCAAGACGTTGCATATCTCTGTCTGCTTTCAATTTCTTTGCGTCGTTATTATACGCCTGTTCGAGAATGGCAATGTATTCCTTGTCGGCTGCCGACAAAAGACTTTCTATTTGCTTTTGTTCTTCGACAACCCTAAAATACAGTTCTGCGTCGGTTTCGATATTTGGAGCAAAGCCGTCAATACGAACACGTTTTCCGTCCGTATCGACATAAGCAAAGCCGTTTTGAGCAAGCCCTGCCTGAGCGTGCTGTCTCTTAAGTGTCATATACAAACCGATAAGAATAGACCTCGGGACATCTTTGCCGCCGTAAGGCACAGTTTCTTTAGTGATTCGAGCAAGATATTTCTTGTTCTTTTTCATAAAAGTGTCGTAGTTCGACATTATCTCCATTTCGGCAATCTGAGAATCTACTGCGGCGTCTCTGAGTTGCTGCAGCGTCTCGGTGTAAAACCCGTTAGGTTCATACATATCCATTCGGCGTGCGACCGTCATAGGGTCTCCGAACGTCTGCATATACGTTGTTCCTGCAAGCTTTCTGAATAACCCGACTTTCAGCTCAGAGTTTGCGTGTATGGTGTCAATATACTTTGTCGCCTCAGGAATAGCCTCAACCCACTTACCGTTTTTGTAAACTTTATTAAAGTTCTCAACGTATTTCGTAAAGTAAGCCATTACATTGTTAAGCGTGACGAGTTCCTCTTTTGTAAAACGTTTATTTCCAGCAGAAAGACTGTCAAGCATATCCGCAACGCCTTGTTCGTATGTATCTGCAAGAATCGGGTTATCTGTCGTGTACCACGTCCTAAGGTCTGCTAATATCTTACGGGTACCTGCAATATTGAAGTTCCCTCTGTTTTTAATACGAGCGAGCCCCTCGATAGAGCTTTTGAATACGTCGTTTTTATACTGTGTCGAGTTTAAGAACGTGCCGAGCTTAAGGTCTCTCATACGCTGAGCCTTATCTACCACGCTGTTTACGAGCCTATTGTAGCTGTTAGCCTCTCTAACTTGCTGTTTAAGGCTTTGTATTTGTGTCGTGTATTTCTCAACAAGTTTTGCGTATTTCGACTTTGTGCCCTTATTGTCGTAGGCAAGCAAAATATCCCTTGCAATATCTTGACGGAGTTTTTCGAGCTGTTCCTTTCCTCCATAGTCTTTGAGGCTTTGCTGCTGCACACTCTCTTGGACGTCTCGCCTTGCCGATTCATACATATCGACCATTTCAAAGAACATATCCGCCTCGTTCCAGCCGCTTAAGAATATTGCGTCGCTTTCTAATGACTGAGCGAGTGTATCAGGAGCAATTCCCTTTTCGCCTTTTGGAGCAGCCCAGAGCAAGTTGATAGTATTTTTATTGTCGTATCTGTGTTTTATCTCTGACTGAATACCGCTCAAGTCCATTTTGTGCATATAATAACGCAACACCGAGAGTGTCCTCATAGACTCAGAAACAGTTTCAGCAGCATACATATCCAACAGAGTAGTATTATCAATGAGGTAGTCTGCAATTTTCAACGCTACGCCGATTCTATACCCCTCTTTTACGGTATTGAGTTTCTTGAACAGGTAATCGACGACCTCAGTTCTGTTTTTACCAGCAAGAACACCGTATTTCCCGTCGTCAAACGTAAGGCGTTCGTCCATAATGGCACTTATAACAGACTCTGCGTCCGAACGAGAGTAGACTTTCATAGCCGTGTTGTTTGCAGCAAATTTAGCTCTTTGTCCTGCCGTATAATTACCTCTGACGTCTCGGTCAGAATCGTCCAAAGCAAAGCGTATATTATTGTCTATTTTAACGCCTGCTTTTTCGAGTTCGACTCTAAGCGACGGCGTAACAACATTTGCAGGGACACTTATGTTTTCGCCGTCAAGTATTTTTGCAATAACACCAGCAACTTCGGCATTAGGCACAATTCTTACAGGCTTGAACCAACGAGACAATATGACTTTACGGGCTTTTTCGCCTTTTAGTTTAGAACTAACCACACCACTATGCCATTGCGTTTCTCCGACACTGTCTTTAGCGTACTGAGCTTTATATCCGCTCGTAAGCTCGCTTTGTGGAATTTCGCCCTCCACTATTACAAGGTTATCTCGCTTATATGCAGAGGAAAACTGGTCGTTTAGAGGCGAGAGCGAGGTGTGAAAGTATGGGTTATATGCTGCTGTTATACTGCTACCGTTAGCCTTATCAAGCTTAAACTTATTGCCGTTTGTTATTAAGTCAGGTCTTTCGACGCTTTCTTCCCACTGTCCCAGTTTGCTTGCATTTACGAGCTGATTTTTACCGTCAATGGTCTTTATTTTAGCCGCCATTGGAGGATAGAGTTCCCCGTCGATTACCTGCATAGCACGATAAACTTTTATTGTTTTCTGGCTGTTTAAGAACTCTAAAGTCTTTTCATCTGGTAGGGCATATCTTATATCATTATTTACGGTTGGCGTTTCGTTGGTCGTTAGCTTAATTTGCTCAGGAGAGAACGCAATGTAAACATCTGACAACCCCACTCCATACTTTGAACTATCGTCTACGTTTCTAACAATAATACCGTCATTACCATTTTTGATAGCCTGCTTGAACAATTCAGGATAAACTTCATAATGATACTTTTTTTGTGCGTCGGCAATTAACGGGTTGACAAGATTCAAATAAACCTGACGAACTTCTCCTCCCGTATCATAGTCAACATCATACAGAATTTCAAGTATAGATTTGCCGTCTACCTTAACATTACGGAATTGTTTTTCAAGTTCTTGCCTCTTTGTTGTATCGGTTTCTGCAAGAATTTGCTTTTTTAACGATTCCCTTTTTAATTCATATTCTTTTACTCGAGGGTCTCTATGATTGTCCTTAGCATAACCTTTTGCGTTTTTCAGATTTGTTGTAAAGTAGAACGCCTTGCCGTAGTCTGTCCCAGTTTGTCTGCTTTTATCATACTCAAAAGTGTAAAAGTCTCCATTAGGAGTGCCGTGGTAAACCATAAGGAGCCGTCCGTCACCGTCAACAACCTTACTTTTTGAGAAAAATTCTCTTTGCTGCTGCGATAATTTTTGCCCTGTAGAGTCTGTTTCGGGCAGAGCAAATTTAACATTTGTCAACGTGTTCGGACGCACCTCCATAGTAAGGTGTAACTCGTCGTCAAAAATATCGTTCATTTTAAGCTTTTCGAGTGGAATCTTTACCTCAACAACGCTTTTGCCGTAATCAAGGACAACGCCGTCTTTTTTTGTAGAAAAATACAGATTTGGTTCTTTACCTATCATTTTCCCTGTTTTTCTTATTTGAGCCGCCGCCTCTGCAGTGGTGCCGTGATACAATACAGCCTTTGCGTCACTTGTTATTCTGCCACCATAAGCCATAATCTCATACGCTAAATCTTCTGCGTCGAGGTATCTATCGCCCGATACGTTTCTCTTTCTGAGAGCCTCGCCCTGTTCATCTGTCAACGCATAACGAAACTGAGAAAGCTCGCTTTGATACGGAATTTTACCCTCCTTGAAATAGTATTGAATGTCTGCCACGACTTTTCGAGCAGAAACATTACCGTTATATGACAATGAATCGACCGTATCGCCGTATTGATTATCGAAATCGACGGTAAATTCCTTATTTTTCCACCCGAGTGTTTCTACAAGACTCTGAATCTGTTTATATTGAGCCTCGGTTGGTTCGATTTGTAGATTTATCGCAGGAGATTCGGGGATAACTCTGATATTGCCTCGAGACATAAACTCTATCATTGCGTCGGAGCCGTCAATGTCACTATACATATCAAAAATATCTCTATGGTCTAAAACTCTGTATCCGCTGCGTCCGCCTTGTTTTTCTCCTGAAAGATTAAGACGGGAGCCGTCAACAAGCAAATAACCTGTTTCGTTCCAGCGATATGTCTTGCCATACTCTTGAACAACGTCTGTTTCTACGCTGTCGGGTAAAGCATACCTCGGGTTTTTCTTATAAACTTTTGCGTATTGCCCCTCGTCTCCGTTTATCCAAGCGACACTGTCAAGAGCAACTTTTCTCGAGTGAACACCCGACGGGTCGCCAGAGGCATAATCGAGAGCTTGCCTATATGATGTCGATACAAATACGCCGTTCTTTATCGGATAAGAACTGTAAACAGTTATTGTCCCTTTTTTGAGAGCACGTTTTGCGTCTTCCCTTGAGAAATCTCCCCAGTTAAAGCTTTCGGAATCGTTGACAGTTTCTGCAAAAGTTAAAATCTCTTTCGGCGACCTGATACCCACGCTCGTATCATTAAACATCGGGTTGGTTTCTTGAATAACTTTGAATTGAGCGTTTTGCAAAGGCGTAGCAGCGGCTATGTCCGCTTGCAGTTGTTTATTTTTTGCCGCTTGAGCCTGTTTTCTCTCAACTATCGACAGAGCACGAGAGGACGTCCCGTGTTTAACCGAATATTCGTAATCGTCGGTTAGACGTTGTTTTTCTTTTCCGACATAGTAATCATAAAGAGAATCGTATCCTGCTTTCAAAGCCCTGAGCTTTGCGTTGATATCGTAAGACTCTTCAAACGACATACTTGCATATTTTTCGCTTGCCTTTATTTTCTCAAGCTCTTCAACGGTTTCTCTGATAGGCGTTCTGTTTTCATTCTCGAATTCTTTGTAAAACTCGTCGTCGAACAATAGATTGCTTACATCTTCAGGAAGAGCGTATTTTGCGTTTTTCGGCTTTATTGTCTGCTTAGTGTTGACTTTTTCTGTATTTTGGGATATACTGTTATCAGAAGAGGTACTGCGGAGCAATTCGAGGCTATCTGCCGAGGTTGTTTGCTCATTTAATTGAGTCGGTGCCTCTTTTTTCATTAGCACGAATTGATTTACATCATACAGCCTTAAAACTCCGTCTGATTTGGTTGTCCCGACATTGAGCATACAAGTATAAATATCTTCGCCTATTTTTACACGTGCAGTGTAGTAATCAAAACGAGAGAATATCCTATGTTCAGGGTTTTTATATGAGTGGTCATATTCTGCAACACCAAATAGTTTATCTACCTCTAACGCCGTTCTGTGTTTTGCGGCGAAAGTTGTATTTGACATTTTGCTTGCGTCAACACCTGTGATTATTACTTGTTTGCCGTCAGTAAGAGTAAATTCAACACCTCTAAATGTGTCTTTTATATATTTTTTTACAAAGTTACTCCTTTCTCTAACAGAAAGTGAGCTATATTTTTTCTGTGCGTCGCTGTCAAGGTTTATAGACAAATAGTCGCCTTTGGCGTCAGTGCCGAGCGTGCTCTCTTTAACAGTGTATTCCGTCCCGTCAACCTTAAATCTGATTTGAGACGAGACTGCCCCAAAATCGGTAGGCTCTGTTGCGTTTGTGTGTTGATTTTCTTCTACAAACGAATCGAACAGCTTTTTATATTGCTTATATAGTTTCTTTGCTGCTCCCGATAAACGTTCGTCCTCTGCATAAGTAGTGGCAGATTTCTTAAGGAACGATAGAATGCGGTCTTTAACAGTCGGCTTATCTGCTACAAGACGTTCGAGAATATGCTTATTGCTAAGAGTTTGCTCTGCAAAATGAGCGTTAATTTCGTCCGAAACAGAGATAGCGTCGCCTTGACCGATTTTAGCGTATCTTTGGCGTATTTTTTCTTTTTCGTCAGCAGAGAAATACTTAAGACCAGCCGCAACGGTAAGCACCCCGTTCTTGTTGTAAAGGGCGTGTGTCAGTTCGTGAATAAGCACCATTTCTCTGGTTCTCGTTCCGCTTATTTCAGGGTTTATAATGATTCGATTGTTTGCAATATCAATCGCACCGTCAGCATAGGTTCCGTTTGCTTTTACAAAAGACATTTCCTTGCTGAAAACAATATTTAACCCCGATTTAGCAGAGATTCTGGCACAAGACAAAGCAAAATCTTCCGAAATACCTGCGGCTCTGGCTTGACGAATCACACCACGCACAAGGCTTTTATTTGCGTCGCTAAGCTTAGAATATGCAGAGATGTTCTCCGCTGCATAAGCGTCTATTTCCGCCGCTTGACGGCTTTCCTCCGTCGTTATAGACTCAACTGCGGCTGTGTTTACAACAGAATCAACCCTACCTCTGATTTCGGTAAGCCTTTCGTTGACTTGCTGCAGGGTAAGAGGCTTTGAAAGCTTGCCCGATTCATAGTCGTAGATACGATATGAATCGCCGTTTTTTATTACCGCCATATCAACGCCGCCCTGCGTATATCTGGTTACGCCGTCTTTCTTCGCTGTAAATTTCTGAGGAATTTTGGCTTTAGCCTTTTGCACATCAACAGCGTCGGCGGCGGCTTTTATATCTGCATTTGTGCGTTGTTCTGTCTGATACTCTTCAATTCCGCCACGTTCGGCAAAAGCAACGATTTTTTCTTTGAATTGTTCGTTTGTGAGACCTTGCCAGTCGGCTATGTCGAGCTTTTCCGCCACCGAGTGGAGTTCTTCTTGTGACGCAGTCTCTATAAACCTGTTGAGGTCTACCTGAGAGCTTAAAGTTTCGCCTCTAAGCGTGGCTGCCTCAAATTTCTTTGTATCCATATAGAGCTGTCCCGTAGCGTCAACCACGGCAAGCGTTCTAAGGATATTATTTGTTTTTAGAGATTTCGCATAAGATTTCGGGTTGTTTGTGTCGATTCCTGCACGAATTTGCTCGGCTGTATATGTAATAGGCTTTCCCTGAGCGTCCGTATAACCATAGGTATTGAGACGTTCGGCAATAGCGTCGGCGTTTGCAACGATTCTTGCTGCATTTTTTTGAACCATAGGCTCAAAGACGGTATAAGTATTTGCCCTCTCAAGGTATCCGAGTAGCATTTTTTGCTTAACCGTTCTAATTTCGCCGTCGGTCTTCTGCATACTTGTCTGGAGTTCGTTAAGTATATTCTTAACAGCCCCGAACGACTCGTATTGGTCGGCATAAATATCGCTATTTGCAATATTTTCCGCAGTTGTTATAACGTCGGTAGCGGTTCCTTTATTGACAATGTTATTGCCCCTAATGGTATTCGACGTATTTCGCACAGTAGCGTCAAAACCGCCCATAATAGCACCGCTAAGACCGCCGATAAGAGCAGCATAGCCGATTTCCTGAGCAGTTGCGTTCTTAGCCTCAGGGTCGTATGTGAGACGTTTCCAATAAGGGTCGAGAAACTCCGAGAGCCCCTCTTCAAAAGCCTCGCCAACAAAGCCCTTAATAATTGCTTTTCCAAATGTTTCTCTTGCTGCGGCTTTAGCTGTTGTTTTTGCGACCTCTTTACCGAATGATTTAGAGATATTCTTGACGATAGCACCAGTACCAGCACCGATACCAGCCGAAAGTCCCTCGACGGCACCCTCGGTAATACCACTTAACGCCCCGTAACCAAATTCTTTACCGCCAAGCTCGCCCGTCTCTCTATAAGCCTCTTTTGTAGCGTTACCAGCAGCTCCAAGACCAGCGACAACGCCAGAAATAATACCTGCCGACACACCAGAAAGCGAACCGCCAGAGAAATAAGCAATAGCAGCTGCGGCGGCAACGCCAGCAATGGCAGGCAAGCTCGTTCCGATACCTCCAGCAACATCTCCTGCAACTTTCCAACCGTCGGACGGGTTATACCATTCGTCTGCGTGACTGTAATTAACCCAATCGTTAGCAAATTGCCGTTCAGCCCAATCGTCGGCACCAAACAGTTTTGCAAGACCGCCTGCAGTGTAGTCCCAAATACCCTCAATTCCACTCAAAAAACCGAGACCTATCTTTTCCCCGAGATAGCCGAGACCACCAAAAAAGCCGCCATTATTCTTTTCTCCCTCTGCAGCAGCTTGAGCAGCTCTTGCTTGTTCTTCCGCCGCCTGTTGTGCATAATTCTGCAGCTTGCCGAGGGTTGACGTGCTTTCTTTTTTGGACGCAACACCTACCGAAGTAGGTGCTACGCCTCTGTTATTGTTATATTGTGCGAGTTTTGAAAGTGTAGACATATAAATCTCCTATCTTGAGGGTTATTTCTTATTGTTTTTGAGATAATCGGCGATAGCGTCCTCGATTTTGCTGTGGTCGCTGATAACATTTCTCCAACCTTTCTTTGTATAGATATACATTTTGCCTGCATATACAACGAGAGTTCCGTTGCTCGGAGCTCCCGTTCCGCCTGTGGCGTGTTTGTTGAGAGCCTCTTTTGCGTTCGGGTCTGTAACTTCGTCTCCGCAGAGTAAGTCGTATTCTTTCTTTTTGTTTCTGGAGCCTTGACCGATAGTAATATCGATGTCGTCGTTCTTGCGTCCACTTCCGAGACCTTGAACATAAACGGTAACGCCTTTAGCGTTTTTCTCGTTGAGTTTTGCTTTCAAGCTGTCATATTTTTCTTTAGACAACTTTCCTGCAGCATACATATCGTCGAGTTCCTTATTTGCCTCGGCAAAATCGTTAATGGAGCCCGCAAAATTGCCGCCGTAATCTTTGCCGACAAGCCCAGAAATCGCCGCCTCTTGACCTCTACCGTAAATATCCTGATACTCGCTCTGGGAAATTTTCTTGTCAGCATAGAGTTTGTCAGCGTTCTCTAGAGTAGCCTCAATAGAGCCGTAGTCTCCGCTTTCCATACTTTCCTCGATTTTCTTCTTCGATTCGAGAGCGACTTTATTGTTGTATTTTTCCTTGAGAGAGTCGTATTGCTCTTTAGAGATGTAGTCGAGTTCAAGCAGGTTGTCGAGATAGTCAGACTCGAGTTCAGAGCCGTATTGGTTGATGTTATCGATAGCACTTGCGTAGTTTTCGGAATACTTAGACTGCTTGTATTTGTCGGCTGCGTCGGTAATGCCTGCAATATCGCTTTCGGATAAGCCGTATTTCGTTGCAAGCTCTTGTAGTTGCTCTTTAGAGTAAGAGCCGTTGTTTGCTTGCGAGAGCAGTTCTGCGTAAGCAGCCTTTCTTTCAGCCTCTTCCTGTTCTGCTTTTGCTTTTGCCTCTTCGGCTTTCTGTTGCTGATATTTGGCAAGTTCGCCAGCGTTCTGATTGACGTTTTGCTCATAGCTAAGCTTTGCATTAAGCTTGTCGCTGTTAGCCTGTTGGTCGGCAGCAAGTTTTGTCTGGTCGGCGGTATATTGAGCGTCCCTCTTGGCGGCGGTCGCACTTGCGTTTGCGGCTTGCTGTTCAGCTCGCTGCTGAGCATAAGCCTGAGCGTTCAGGTATTCTCCGTATCCGCTACCGCTTAAACCCATATTTTGCATTTGCTCGCCCACTTTGCCGTATTGAGACAAATTTTGAGCGTAACTGGAACGAGCGTCAACGTTAGCACGTTCTCTTTCCCTCTCTGCGTTCTGTTCTGCCTGTATCCTTTGATTTTCCGCCGCCTGCTTTGCAGATTCTGCGTTTTTGTCAATAGCCTCTACGGTGCTGTTATATGTATTTTTGTAGGTGTCTGCGTTCTTTTGGAGCCATTGCTCGTAAGAATCGACGGGTTCGGTCGTAGTTTCTGGTGTTGTTGAAATAGTCGGCGTTGTAGGAGTAATATTTTCTGCCGCCATACCAGCATTTGCATAAGTCGGCGTAACAGGCAGCAGACCGTCTTTCGGGAGTGGTTGACCTAAGCCGTTTACATTCTTAAGATAACTCGTATCGACGTTAAGACGTGTTTTTTCGGGGAGTGTCGGTGCCACGGGTTGAGGAGTGTAGAACGTTTCGGTGTCTACAGGTTGCCTTGTTCCGATGTTCCCCTCATAATCGAGGTTTATAGGTTTTGTTTTTGTCACTTTTGATGTAGATATAGGGTCTTTAAGTTTTCTCATTGCTTATTCCCTCCCGTAAGTTTTTCGAGGAGATATTCCTCATATCCTTTTCTACCGTCAACCTCTTTTGACAAGCCGTCAATTCGTGTCTGCATTTGCTGCAATTCTTGCTGACGTGCAATTTCGGCTTTAATACGCTCGACGTTATCGTGTGCCCACGGATAATGAGCCATTTCCTGATTTTGCCAGAATATGAGTTGTGTCTGAGGTAATGCAGGGTCTCCGTATGCACCTTGTTGGAAGTTTGCTCTGTTTTCCTGCCAGAGCGTCTCTCTTGATTTTTCAACGTCGATTGTTGCGTCCGTAGAGAAGAGATATTCGTCGTTGTAGTAATACTCGCCTGCGGCGTCTCTCTCAATAAAATCGTAGCGATTGAACATATAGTTTTGCCGCCTACCCTGAGCGTCTATGTAGGTTGCTGGTCTTGGTTCGTCGGCGTAAGCAAGATAATATTGAAAAATTATTTGGTCGATTTCTGCATAAGCAGCATTTTTCATTTGTCGCTTACTATCGAGACGTCCTGCAGCCTGAGCTACCTGTATCTGCTTTGCCTTGCCGCTTTGAGCAGAACTGTCATACTGTCCCTGATAGCTGTCTGTAATGCCGAGCAGTCTTTTTGCTTGGTCGTAAAGCCTGTCCGACTGCTGAACGTCACGAGATATATCCACCTGTAAATCGACTCTACCGAAAAGCTTATAATTAGCTTGTGTTGCCTTAAAAACTTTCTTCCAAAGGCTGTTATCAAGGTCTCCTGTAAACCCCTCAGGGACGATAGGATAAACGCCGCTACCGAGCAATTTCTCAAGGATACGGCTTTCTATTTTGTTTATTGCCTGCTGCTGCGGTCTGATAAATTCGCAGTCAGATTGCCCGAGCAGGTTATCTTCTTCTGAGGTGTTTTTTCTGATTACCACAGGTAAAATATTGGGCGTGTAAAACGGTAGTTTTGTCTGTTCAGTCTTCGGAATAGGCACGTCTTGCATAATTGGCAAGCCGAGGTCGTCAAATGCCATTTGTCCGTTATCGAGATAAAGCGGCTGTTTTTCGGTAGTCATTTCTACCTGCCCGTCCTTGATTACTGTGCTCATAGCAGGAATCACGTTGCCGTCCGAAAGGTGCACGTCTTCGATAAGCTCTTCGTATTCTTCGTTGAGAGTCTCGTAAACGGGTTTGTCGCAGGAGCAGATTTCCTCTCGTTTGCCGCAATTTTTGCAGATTTTACGTTTTCTTGCGTAATAGTCTTCAATGTCGAGCAGTTCAGTATCTCCGCTCCAAACATACTGACAGACCTTGTCTTCGTCGTTTTTGTAATAGCAGACATAAAGCGTTGCGGTTTTATCGTCTGCACTCTCTTCAGACTCTGTATCTTCCGCCACCGTAGGCGAAACGCCATATTTGCGGACTATTTCCTCTTTAGTTGTTTCAAACTCGATAAAGCAATATTCCATATCCTTAACGTCATAAATATTCGGCTGTCCTGTGAAGCGTTTAGGGCTCAGACAGCTGACTCTAACGTCTCCGACGGTGTTGTGCGTGATTATTGAGTTATCCCACTCAATAAGCCAGATAGAACCGCCGTAAATAGGGTTATATCTCTCGTCGAGGTCGTTTAGTTTCTCAAACGGGAGCTCGTTTCGCTTGTTTTTGAGTAAATACTCAATGCTTTTTGCGTTTCTCTCGTTCCTTTCGCTAAACATTTTCGGGGTAACGGCTGGGTTCGGAAGATAGCTCGTTACCTGAGATTCGACAAGTTCATACGTTATGTTTCGTATCTGAGTCGCCTCAGTATCGGAGCCGTCTATTTTTGTCGAGCCTTTATACTGTTGCAAGTGTTGTTCCAGTTTTCTATACGTTTCGTCGGAAAAAGACCTTGCCTCGTGGTAAAGTTCCTGAAAAAACGTAAGTTTGGTATCTTCGATTTCTATTTTCATAGGTCGGGTTCTCCATATTTCTTGATAATTAGTTGTCGTTCAGCCTCTGAGGCGTTTAAGTAGTCCTCCAGAATATCGGCTCTATACTTAACACGCTTAGGCTTTTGCTGTTCGGGCGGCTGCGTCCAGTAGATTGCAAAGTATCGAAGAGCGTCAGGGGCGTGCGTGAGTTCGTGAGGTTCTTTCGCACAATCGTCTGGGTTCTTTTCGTCTATCAAAATCTGTGGCAACGTCCGTATGAGATTCGTGCAGGTGCGGAATATCTTTAATCGAGCATATTTCTTTCCGTCAGGCGTAAACTGCGGCTTTAACAACTCTTTTATAGACAACCAGCCTGCACTTCTGTCATTGTTTGACTTTACGAGCTCGAGACCGTTTTCTTCAAAAACGAGAGCTTTGCTTTTTCCGCTCTCTTGGTTGCGATTCCAAAGGTCTGGAGGAGCGAGCCTAACTCTCGGCGGATACCACTGGGATACTGAACCGTCCTCATTCTCAACACTTTCTGCGAGCAGCACTTTTGCCGCTGCATCCGATATAATCAAATTGCTTTGATAAATTTCGTGGAACACGTAGACATTTTTCTCATTATCGATTGCAACCTTGTAATGAGCAAACATATCCAGACCATAGTCCATAGTGTTGTAAATAGTCCAGTCGGACGGAATCTTGAAAGGTTCGCAAGTATGCAGACTAAAGTCAAACTCCGAGAAAAAGCTGCCGCCGAGATTGCTGAGAGCCTCTTCCGCAGTTCTCGGATATTCTTGCTTGACCTTAACGCCTAAGTCCGTAGCCGTCTGTTCATACCACTCTTGCGTTCTACGAGGGTCTGAGAACGCTGAGAGGAATATCTTATGAAAGGCGTTCTCTGACGTCCAGAGAGACTCAAACAGCGTGCCTTTCTTTATAGTAGACAGTCCGATTACTTTACCGCCTGTAGGACGGTTTATTGTCGGATATGCCGACGTCCAGATTTCGTCCGCCGCCTCTTGAAACGCCCACTCGTCAAGCAACAGAATATTGCCTGTAAATGAACGCCCTGCAGCAGGAGACGCAGGAAAAGCCTTAAATGTTGATTTCAGACGTCCGCCGCCGTCCGTAATGGTTATCGTGCTCGCCGTCGCCACATACTTTAGACCGCCTGCGTGCAATATCTCTGGTTGGTTATCGAGAATAACACTCATACGCCTGACAAGCTCTTTTGCGTCGTCTTCCGTCTTAGAAAGAGCCACGACAGTATGTCCGAGATTAAACATTAAGTCGTGCGTGCAATAGTAAAGAGCTATCCACGTAATACCCATTTGTCGAGCCTTGAGTATAAGATTCAAACGATAGGTATCAAAGTCTCTAAGCGTCTGATTCTGAGCGTCCCAGCCTTTGAACGGGACAATTATCTCGGGGGAGTCTTTGTCTTCTATAACACAATAGGTATTTGCCCAGTAAACAACGTTGTCACGGCAATAATCAAACTCGGCTTTAAGAATCTGCTGTATATATTCGCCATAGGTGGCGGCGGTTATTTTAGCCGTCTTCTTTTTTGCCATTGAGCCGTTCTCCTACACGTTGTATGATTGCAAGCGTTTTATCGTCTACGCCCGTAACGACGGTTGTATCAACTTCCTGCTTGTCAGCTTTGCCGTGATTGTTTACTGCCTCAAACTTGGCATATACAGGGTTATACAAGCCTGAAACCGCATTTGCCGTAAGCTTTCCGAGCTGCATTTCCTTTGCACGTGCGTAACAGACCTTAAAACGGGGGCTTATTTCCGTCCAGTTTTTTACGGTCTCAGTAGTTACGCCCAAACTCGCCGCAAACAATTCAAACGTCGGATATTCGGTTGCTACCACGACAGGTGTTCTTGATGTAAGTTCGCCTTTAAAGTAGGTTTCCTTGTATTCCACTCTGGTAGCAGGCTTACCGAAAAAATCTATTATCTTGTCGCAGTATTCCTCTTTGAATTTGCAGGCAGCAGCATTTTCCTTTTGAAAGCGTGTCTCTTCGCCTATAACATTGCCTTTTACGAATTGACCTTTTTCGTTTCTAACCGCTCCTTTTTTATTTGCCGATTTCTTTTTCGGCACCGTTTCTTTTTTTTGACTCATTTCGTTACTCCTGAAAACAAAATGAGCCCAGTTACTCCTGCTTGGAATAAAAGGGCTCTAACCTCAAAGGGTATATGGCACATATTCTAAAATCTATTTTATCACTTGATTAAGTATGAATAGTCACCATTTATGCTGGGGCTTGTTTTTGTCGATATGCTTTAGTAGTATATAATTACAATCTTACATAACTCGTTTATATTTTTATTATTTATATATAGCTACATAAGAGCAAGTCCGACAGCTATATCGTATATAAGTTTTCTCTTACGCCGATAGTATGTATTCTTGGATATAAGCGGCGAGGCTGGCGAAAAGTCGTAACCTCTGCGATACTGTATGTCCTTGAGAATATCTTTTCTGATTCCGACTTCAATGTCTTCGAGAGCACAATCGACGATATTGTTAAGACGCACATAAGTAGCCAGAACATCGCCCGTGACTATACCGTGCTTTATCTGTTTTTCCCTGCGGTCGTAGTCACTACAAACAGCTTTGACTATTTCCACAATACTTGTCGGTATCTCGTACTTGAAGTACATTTTTTGCCTCGCCATAAACGCCTCCTTATTTGTTGCTGAGTTCGTTATACTCCTTTATCCACTCGTCTGGGATAGACTTGCCGTCCTTAAGGCGTTCATTAACCGCCGCCTTAATGTCTTTAAGTCTTACTGCGTCGTGTTGTTCTTTTGGTAATAGTTCGCCGTTTTTGCGTTCGATAACACATACGACAACAATGTTTTTATCGAGAGCATTTTCCTCTTTCTCTTTGTAGAGTGAGGGACGACTCATTTTTCCGCTTGGCATTGCGGCGTACACACAATGCTGGCACGCTGTGGTGCCTTTTCTTAGACACTTGTTGCAATCAAATTCGTAGTTCTTTTTATCACTTTTCATTGTTGTCTCCTTTGCGACGTCTGGTCGCCTGATTCATAATTTCGGTTATCTTCGGTATATCAATCATTTTTTTGAGCTCGTCGATTGTTTCAAACGTTTTCTCTGAAATTTCCTCTTCGGTTTTATGTAGGGTCAGACCGAGAGAAAGCACGCCGCTGTTTCTGACAACAGCAAAGAGCATAAGCTCAAACAAATCTCTTTCTTTCTGGAGCCTTTCCATAGCTGGGCAGGTATCGCACTTTCTATCGAGAGCCTCTGCAAGCTGTTTATTAGCCGCTGCGGCGAGCTTGTATTCTTTTTTCCACGAATCACGCTCTACAGCAAGTTTATTGCCGCCGATTAAAATATCCGTCAGCACGTCCTTATTGAGAAGATACGCAGTGCTGATTCCGTTAGATTTCATAAAATCGGAGACGGCGTTCAAAATATGGTTTCTTTCAACGTCGTTTTGATATTCTATAACCTGACTAACGGTCTTATCGGTGGCAGACGCCTTAAAAACGCCCTGAGCCTCCTCTATCGTTACTTTTGGAGAGAACGTCGCCCTGATTACTTCGATAGGCATTTTGTCTTTTTTATTTGTCATAAGTCCTCCTGTTAGAACGGATAATCGTCGTCTGCGTATTGAGGCGTCTCCGCCGCCCCCTGAGCGTCGTTACGGTTTCCACTAAGAAACTCAACCGACTCTGCGACAATTTCGTTTCTGGAGCGTTTTGTGCCGTCCTTATCCTCATACGAGTGGTTTTGCAGTTGAGCTGTAACAGCCACCTTGCTACCTTTCTTGAGATACCTGCCGCAGTTGTCGGCAAGCGTTCTCCAGACGGTTATCGTAAAGAAGTCACAGGTCTTTTCGCCGTTGGTTTGATATGGTCTATTTACGGCGATTCCAAACCTGCAAACAGATAAACCACTCTGTGTTGTGCTAACCTCAGGGTCTTTCGTGAGGTTACCGATTAAAAACAGTTTGTTCACGCCTTATCCTCCCAAATAGACAATCTGCAACGCAGAATTACGAGGTATTGCCACATAACGTCTCTTTGGCGAATGAGGTAGTCCTTTGCGGCGTCATTCAAGTTATCGAACTTAGGCGTCCCGATAAAACCGTTAAGAGACGTGACACGGCTTTCCAGCTCGTTTGCCTCTTCTTCGACCCTTTCTTTTGCCGTTTCTGCTTTTGTTTCGCAGAGCTCTTTTTGCAGCCTGTAACCCTCAAGCTCCCAGAGTTTATCTCTGATGTCCCTCATACACAGCTCTTCGCCGATTTTCTTATCGTAGTTTTCGGGAGAAACGCAGGACGACGTCGCCACAATTACAAACCCCTCTTTCGTCGTGAACTTTACAAGAGTAGTTTTATCTCCAAGCGTTTGAACCTCGAGCGTGCCGTTCTTAATGATTCTTTCAATTTGTTCAGATGTTACCTTGTTTTCCATTTTGAGACTCCTTTTTAATGTTTTTTATAAGATATATGCGATACGCCCAGCTAAACGAGGCGATTACACCAGTAGATAATGCTGCCTGCCCGTATCCGAGTGCAGCAAAGGTTTCTTCTGCGTTGATTGCCATACCCGTGCATACAGCTTGCGTTATCGCTAAAATAGAGATAAGCAACGGGAGAGTGAGTTTGAGCACAGCTTTTGTTATCGGCTTTACTTTTTTCATAATTACCTCCTTGTTTCACTTTCTGGCAGTCTTTCGTTACACGTCCGAACGTCAGAGCAGCGAATCTTATATTTATCGCAATAAGCGTAAGCGTGACTCACTCCGATAGCGTGATAGTTATTCGGCTGAACGTAGGAACTCCAAACACGACGTTTGCAGTGTTCGCAGCCCTTACAGTTCTTTACTTTCATTTGCGTCCTCTTCCTCCTTGCTTATTACGAGCCCTGCCTTAATGGCAGCATAGAGACCGTCTTCGGGTTCAACGCCACGTTTTTGATATTTCGGCACGCTATGTATGCGAGTATCGTCTTCGTATATCTCGTCTCGCCAAATTTCCCTTACAACGTTGTTGCAGAGCAACATAACGCCTTGTCTGCTCGCAAAGTAATAGTTTGTGTGAGACCTTGACACTCTAAAACTTACAAAGCCACACTCGGTAAGTTTGTTAATGTCAACGTCTTTCCTGATTTTCAGCATTTTTTGCCTCCTCTTTCTTTTTTGATTTTCGTTTTTTGATAGCGTGATAAAGTTTCTTAAGCCCGACGGCTAAAGCCAGCTGCAGCGGCATAGCAGGTGTGAACGGTGCCGACCAGAACGCAATAACCGCTCCGAACGCCGTCCACCACCAACTATTTACAAATACCGCAAGCAAGCCTGTGACAATGCACGGAGACCAGAAGATTACTTCCGCTATCAACACCCAGACGAGCATTTCTCGATTGAGAACGTTCTTTCTGAGCCATTGCCATAGCTTTTTTAATTTTTCTTTCATTTTAAGAGTTGTTTATACTCCCTCCACGTAGCACCAACTTTGCGGCGGACGAGTTAGTTTCTTAACTGCATAATCTTCACCATAGCCATTCTCTTTCCAAAAACAGTTATCGCAACACTTGCATTTGCTTTCGGGAATATGACATCTTGCGAAAAATTCGCCCAACTCTTTCGGCTTGTCGTAGATTTTAAGATTTGTTATTCGCATTTCGGAAACATCTTTATAGTTTTTACCGCTATATTCCCGTATTTCCTCTGCGGAAACGCAAGCTGCTTTCGGTAAATGAGCAGGTATTCCTACGCAAATACGCCACTGTGTTATATTGTCGCATATCCACTCGTTTACCACCTTATGCCGACCGTCAAAACCGCTTTCATAAGTCAGAACCTTAAACGGTAATTCGCACGTCGGCGGTTTCAACCTTAATTCGGATTTTTTCGCCCCACTTTCAATATTGCGATTGTGTCTCGCTTTAATTGACATTAAAATTGTTTTCATTCGTAAACCTCCTCGCCTACGGCGTTTATTCTGTTGATAGAAACCTCGTAAGCCGTCCTCTCGGTCTGGTTCCCGTCTGCGTCGGTTTTGACGTATTGACGGCTTTGCAGCCTGCCTATAGCCCTGACCTCTGAGCCAATTTCAAGCGTTGCAATATGTCTGCTTGTCCTACCCCACACGATACACGGGATATAGTCGGACTTACCTCGTGAACGATTTACAGCGAGCATTACATCGCATATATCTCGTCCGAGCGGAGTAATTCGGTGTTGCGGCTCTTTACAGAAAAAGCCCATAAGTTCAACGTCGTTAATGTCTTCCGTGTATTCGTCTACACTTAGTGCAAAAAACGTAATAATGAGACGATTCTTGCCGTCGATAAACTTTTGATATGTTCTTATTTGCCCAGTAAAAGCGACATTGTCGCCTACTTTTGCGTCTCCGAGCAAATATTTTGAAATATTTACTGGGACAGCGTCGATATTTCCGCTTGAGCGTTTGACGTTCAGAGTAAAAGAGTAAAACGTCTCTCCACAACAGTCGAATGTGGTAGGTCTGGTAGCAATAGTTCCTGCTACTCTTGCTGCATTTGTTTGTTCGGTTCTCACGGTTGTTCCTCCTGAGTTATTATTCGTCGCCGCAATCAAAGAGAGCGGCGTTATACAGGGTAGAGATAAGGTAATTTGCCCTGTTTTTAATCTTGCCCTTGACGTATCTGTCCTGCACGTCATTCAACGCCTGAGCGAGATTTTTAATATCTCCGTTTTGCTTGATGTGTCTTTGTATTACTTGCAAAAATCTATACACAGGCACATTTTTACGGTCGATTATTACATAGTCCTTGCTTTTTACTTCTGCTATGACGGTATCAAACAAGCCCTTGTAGTCATAAATGTTTCGGGAAAATAGCATATCTCCGCTTGCATTTTCCAAAAACTTATCAAAGCAACGTTCAATACTGGCGATATAAAATTGCTTTGCTGTTTGCGTATCTGCTGTCTGCTCGTCCGTTGGTATATCTGCCAGAGGTAGCTGTTCGTCTTGTCTGTTCCAACGGCTTTCAGCCGCAGATTTTCTTGCCTCGGATATTTCGGCTCTTTTTTTGATGTTTCTAAGCACTCTTTCCGAGCTGATTTTCCCTTTTTTTATAACAAAAAGGTCGTAGTTTCTGATTACAGCTTGCACAAGGTCTATACTAACTCTTAGGTCGTATGCAATGCTTTCGAGTTCTGTTTCTTTAATGTAGCCGCCCTCTTCGTGCAGCATTTCAACGAAACACCAGTAAAAGCCGAGCCCCTCGAGACCGTAGTCCTTGCGAATCTCTCTTAATGTCAACCTTGCACAGTAATCGTGAGGGAAATATTCTTTTGCCATTGTTTGCCTCCTGCTTAAGTCCTGAACTCTTCGACAATCACGCTTACGCTCGGCATTTCTGCATAGCACTTGCGGACTACGAGCTCCACAATCTGTGCGTCGTCTTTGTATGCCACACCATTCAGAGCGTCACAGATTATTTTTGCTATATTGTCTGCGTCAGGCTTTTTCAGAGGGCTTATGCAGCCCTCCAAAGCCTCTTTTGTTCGTTTTTTGGAGAACGCCTTAGGAACATCAAAAAACGCTTGAATTTCTACCTTTAGCGGTTTTTCATATAGGTCATAACCCTCAGGTTTCGCTTGTGAAAAACACAGCTTAACGAGGTTCTCATAATAGACGTCCTCTTTTTGCTTAATTGCCTGAGCGTAGCCGTGCACCGTAGAAAACCTCGGGCGATGTTTCCCGACGGGCGTTCCTAAAACTTGAAACTCCATAAACACCTCCTATTGGGCGTTATCGCCGAAAAAGTCAAACTCGCCTTGTTCTTCAACTGAGACGGTTTCAGGCTGTCCTGACGCTCCTGTCGCCTCTACGACTGCAGAATCGTCATTATATTCGACGTATTCAGGGTCGCCGTTTTCTCCGATTACAGCGTCGTCGGAAACGATAGCCGTTTGCATTTCGATACTCATAATGCCCCACTGGCTTATAAGGTGGCGGAGCAATGTTTTGAAAGCCATTTCCGTGAAGTTCTTGTACCAGAACGAACTGTATTTGTAGAGCTCCTCTTTCGGAATCTTTCCGTTGATGTAGTCTTCGTATTTATCCGCTCTGAACGCAGGACTGTAGGTGTCTGCGTGGTGGAGCATTTTCTTTTTCGTCCAGTAAATAACTTTTTTGAACCCGTTGAGTAGTTCAAAATAAGCCATATATCCGACCGTCGGGAGAGACTCTCTTTCGTCGTCGTCTTCAATAAACTCAAAGCGTTGTTTGCCTGTAAGTTTATCACGCCCCTTGTATTCGCCCTCTTTGATTTCAAGGACGTCGATGTCAAGATACTGCCCAGACCTCATAGCGAGCTGTTTATAACCTTTTACGCCGAGAACAAACTGAGCGTTGGTTTCCAGAATATTTCCGTATCTATCCTTTTTGTTGAACGGCACGAGGTAGTATTGACCGAGCTGCGGCGACGGGGAGAGCTTAAGGCTCTCGCCAAGCAAACACGCCGACAAAATCGTTTTCTGAGTGCACTCTTCAAGTGCAGGGTTATTACTGACGGCAGATATAATCGCCGTAGTAAAGCTCTGTGCATTTTTACCAACCGACTGCTGCACGAGTGCTTTTATGTTGTCCTGAGACATAAATACCGAGAATTTCGGTTGTTTTTTTGCGATACTTTTTTGAGTGGTTGCGACTACGTTTGCCATATCATTAGTCCTCCTTTATGGCTGAATATTTGATGTTGTTTTCTCTCAAGAATTTCTGGAGAGCTTTGAGCTGTTCAATAGTTCCCTCAACCTGAAACCTGACGGTCTGATGTTTCGGCGTTACAACTGCAGGCTCTACGGTTGCCTGTTGTGTTTGAGCTGCTGCGGCAGCCTGTTCCGCCTCTTTTTTTGCGGCAAGCTCTGCAATTCTTTGGCTCTCGGCTTTGAGTCTCTTGTTCTCCGTAAGAGCGTCGCTCAAACTCAATGTTCTGAAAAAGAACGCTTTAATTTGCGATTCGTTTTCGCTTTTGAGAGCCTCGATTGCCACTATCGCATTTCTGGCGTTTGTGAGAATTGAGTCTATGTCCGCTTTAATGGACTTTAAGGAAGTTGTTGCGTTGAGCCATTTCGGGCTATGTATCCTTTCATACGGAATAAGCCCGTCAAACTCTCCGACAACAGTCTTGTAATATTCAATAATAGAGTTCTGTTTCTCGGCTTGTTTTTGCTGCTCATAAGCTTTTACTTGTGCGTCAATCTCTCCGACGACGGTTTTTACCTCTCCGATAACCTCGTCAACCTCTGCCTTGAATTTATCGTAAGGCGACGAGTAGACTTTGCCGATACGGATACGTTCGTCGTTAAGAGACTTACAGAAAGCGTTTAGCTGTGCTTTATCCGCTTTAGCGGTTGCTATTTCGTTTTCCGAATAAGTGATACCCTGATACATAGTCAGACGTTGACGCACGGCGGCGAGCAGTTCTTGGTTGTTCCACGCAAGGAGCTTAGGTACGAGTTCCTCAACGGGGGTTTGCATTACAAGGGTTAATTCATTTGACATTTGTTTGTCCTCCAAAATAATTTAGTCTTTGCTGAAGTTTGGCAGGAGCAGCGGCGGACGTTCTTTCCGTTCGACGTAGCCCCAAAACTCTTTTTCTTTGAGGTAGAGATACCTCATATCCTCTTTCAGGTCTCCCCTGAAAAACGGATAGTGTCTTGATATTGTTTCGGGCATTTCGTTTAGCCCTGTTTGTCTCAGCTGAGCCTTACAAAAAGCAAAGTCCCAGCCAGTTACTACGAAGTAATGAAGTAATTGAGTGTAGTAGTATTCTGGTATGTGTCGATTCCATTTTTCAAGCGTTGTCTTAGAGTGTATTTCTGTCGTTTTACACTCGAGAAAACCTTTTTGTCCCTGCCCGTCTGTTAGTTCGGCGTCGAGCGAGGCAAACATAAAACCTCGCCTGTAAACCACATTTTTGTTAGTTCTAACCTTATACTCGGGAAAGTCTAAGGCAAAGAGTTTTACAAGCATATCTTCCGCCTGTTTGCCGTATTTGACGGCTGGGTTATCCGATATATCTTTTGGTTCTCTCAGCCCGACCTTTTCTTCCCAGACTTCAACGTTTGTTTTGAATGGAGAAAGCCCGAGTATTGCCGCCGCCTCAGAGCCACCGATTCCGCTTTTTCGGAACTGCAGCCACTCTGGGGAATTGTGTTTGAGTTTTACTTTTTCAAGGCTCATTTTTACGCCTCCGTTAGTCTTTTGCGATAGTCGTTCCACATTTTTGAAACGACACGCTCTCTGTCGTCGTCTGATAAGGGTTCGAGTATTTTTTCAATCTCTTGCAGCGTGCAGTCGAGTAAATTTTTTTCTTCCGTTTCTATTTTGGTTGCTCCTGACATTGCTTTACCTCCTGTTGTATTTTGTATTGTTTGACCGCCGCAACAAGGCTTTTAGCAAAGAGCGTAAGCTCAAGCTGCGGCACGTCTTTTATCGTTGGTGGAGAGTTTTCAAACTCTACAATCATATCGTCTCGACGGGGGTGTCAGATTTCAGAACACAAAGCGGACGCACGCCGATGCTACCGCCATACGCACAGTTGCTGCCCAAACTACCGACCGAAACGACAGGGCGAACATCGCACGAGTATTCCAAACTGTCCGCTGTAATTGTCCAGTGCCACTTTCCGCAGTTTGGAATGAGCTTTCTGTATTTGCGATATTCGTCGCAAGTGAGCAGTGAAACGACGTCCGTGCAACTGCCGTATTCAGTCAGACCGTCGTCGGTTGTCAGGTCTCTAACGAACGGAACTAATGCGTCATTGTTTTCGATATAATCTCCGATAACTTTTGCAAGCTTTTTTCTTAGCGAGGAAGTTACCCAGTTGTTTTGGTTATTCTCGTCAAAGCAGTCTTTGAACAGCACGTCCGCTGCAAGGCACAAACAACCACCGTGGGAGTTATCGAGTTTTACAAATTTTGTCTTTCCGAATTTGAATCGGTCGCCCAGCTTAAGGTCTTTCACTTCAACGCTCTTTTTTATAGGAATTACCTTAATAGGCTCTCCCTCGAACGACGAGACCTTTTCAAGAGGCTTAATAAGGTCTCCGTTGAAATAAACGTGCCCGAGTTCAAACTCAGAGTCTGTAATGACATAGTCCTGCGTTACGTATCCCCTAAGCTTTCTAAGCTCCTCAAAGTCTTTAGAGTAGTTGTAATCGAGCAAATCGCCCTTGTTTTGGTAATCGTTGATTTTCTCAACCCTGTAAACGTTATAATTCATAAGTAATCTCCTTTCCGCCTGTGTCCGCCGACGGTCGGTTAATCTCCCACACAGTAAGAGTGTTCGACTATAATGTTTTTACTTTCGTCGTAATAGTAGGTGTAGTCATAATAAGGAGCCTGATAGTAAAAAATCTCCGTCACGCTATCCTTATAGGTTTTATAGTTGTTCCCGTAAAACTCTTTGATTGCCTTGTCCTCGTCGATAATGGTTTTCCCTTGAGAAAACGACTCAAAGTCTTTCATAGATGTAAATTTAATCATTTGCAAAATCTCCCTTATTCGATAGCACTTTGTGCGTAGTCTAAAGCCTCGTCGATACTATCAAGAGCCGAGCTGAGGTTGTCTATCGCCTCCTGCATAGTTTCGCCACGCTCGCCGTTCTGAAAGCTCTCTGGCAGATTGTCGTAGGAATCTTGTTCCTCGTCCATTACAGACTCAAGACGTTCTCTCAAGTCTTGCATTTGAGCAGTAATTTCTTCAATTTCTTTTCTGCGTTGTTTGTTCATATCTTTCTCCTTTTGTTTTATACTGGTGTTTTTGCATATTCTCTGAAGACTTCCTCACGTTCCGCTCTAACCTCTGCAGTGCGGTCGTCTTTAAGTTCTGGGTAATCGGACTGCACTTTTCGGCGTGCCCTTGTAATAGATTCCATTTGAGCGAGCTGACCGTTTACAGCCAGAGTTGCAAACGATTCGGAGGTATTGACGCCTCTGCGTTTGAAAACCTCCATAATAAGCTTAATGTCGCTCCTGCGTGTTTCGGGGTTCTCTTCCAGAACCTCTTTCACTGCCTTGTTGAGTTGTTTTAGTTGCTGCATAGATACCTCCTAAACGTTTATTTCAAGCAAGATGTCTCCGCCTGATATTTCTCTTAATCTACGTGTTCTGCATTCTTTCGCCCAATTTAATGCGGCGTAATAGGTGTCTTTACTGAACCCATTTATTATCTTTTTCGTTGATGTATAGCCCCTGACAGAGAAACAAACCCAGCCGTATTTATTACCTATTTCAGTGTGCCAGCTATATTTTTGAGAAAATAGATTTGCAGTTACTTTAATGCCTAAACTTTCGGCTATATATGTTTTATCGGCACATTGCGATACAGCCTTGCAAAATTCCTCATACGAGGGTAACTCAGGTTCTTTAATCACAAGCAATTTTATTGTCATTTATTCCTCCTTGTTTGCCACCTCAAAAGAGTCAAGGTCTTGCTGCCTGATTCTGTAGCGTTGACCTATTTTTACACTTCCGAGCTTTCCGTCCCTCACCCAAGACCATACAGTGGCGACCTTTACGCCGTAGATTTGTGCTACCTCTGCACAGGTGTAGTATTTCTTATCCATAGGCACCTCCTTTTAAGATTTGGTTTAATTTGCTTGACTTTGGTTTAGTTTGGTGCTATAGTGTTTGTTGCGAATAAACTTTATACGACCAAACTAAGCCATTGTCGCTGCAAACCTCAGGGCTTTAATTTGCTTACTTTTGCCCTTGTTTGGTTTACTTGTGTTTAGTATAGCACCGTAAAATGGCTTTGTCAAGGGTTTTGCTCAGTTTTTTCAAAAAAAGTTTAGTGAGGTTTAGTTATGAATTTCTACGACAAGGTAAATGGTCTATGCAGGCAAAGAGGAATATCTATCACGGCTCTTGCTGTCGAACTTGGGTTCTCCAAAGGAGCCCCTACTGGTTGGAAAACACTTTCAAAGCCGCCTCGTGCAGCAAATGTAAAGAAAATTGCAGATTATTTTGGTGTTGATGTCGATTACTTTTCAGACGACAACTCGGTAAACGTGGTAAATGGAGCCTCTGCTCCAGTTGCCATTACAAGCGGACATCACAATACAGTAACTCTCTCCAACGGCGAAACACACACTCGTGAGCTTTCGGAGATAGAAACAGAACTCTTAAAGGTTTGCGAAAAACTCGACACAAGAAAAAAAGCCTTGCTGCTTGCAAAGGCATACGAAATTTTAGAAAGTCAAGGAGAGGAGAAATGAGAAAGACCTTTTTAGTATTAGGAATTTGTTTTGCTACAATAGCCATAGTTTTTGCCACAACCCTAATTGTTAGTTCGGTCGAGCTTAGTTATTCCGAAAATCACTATGAAGTTACATACAAACATAAAACATCGGATACGGTCTTAGGACGGCTTGATTCAGGATATGGCTGCGGAGATATGGACTGCAAATATTGCAATGGTAAAAAGAAACAAAGTTCATATAGCAATTTTGTGTTTTATCGAACAATGAACTCTCTAAAAACAGCTTCTGTAATTATATTGCCAATCACTGGAGGTTTGTCTTTAGTCTCCTTTACGGCATTTGCTGTGATTAAGCTAAAACGGAAAAATAAAGATATAAAATAATCGTGCACACGTCCGCTCACGCACGCACGTATTCTGTCTATCCGACATAGACGAAGTCTATTTTATTTCTTTTAATTTCTTTTTTATTTAATTTGATTTTATTTGCATAATTTTGCATTGCTTTTGGAAAGCAAGAGTAATGCAAAAGCATTGCATTTGCATAAGAATTGCAGGAGGTTTGCATAGTGAAAAAAGCCGTGATTTACGCACGTTATTCTTGCGAAAGACAGACCGAACAGTCTATCGAGGGACAGCTCAGAGTTTGCCAAGAATTTGCCGAAAAAAACGATATTTTAATTATTGATACATATATAGATAGAGCCACCACTGGAACAAATGATAATCGTGCTGCATTTCAAACAATGCTGAAAGACGCCGAGAAACCAGTTCCGTGGGACATAGTCCTTGTCTATGCCCTTGACAGATTCGGAAGAAACTCTATTGAGGTTGCCGTAAATAAACAGAAACTTAGAAAGAACAACAAATTACTTATCTCCGCAACACAGAGAACCTCCGAAAATGTTGACGGTAGTAAGAATCTTGACGGCATATTACTTGAAAACGTCTATATCGGGCTTGCGGAATATTATTCTGCAGAGCTTTCCCAGAAGATACGCAGAGGAATGAACGAGTCCAGACAAAAACGCCTATACACGGGAGGTTTTGTCCTATTTGGCTACGATGTTAAAGATAAAAAATATGTAATAAACGAAACGGAGGCGGAAATAGTCCGACAGGTTTATGCAGACTACGCAAACGGTAGAATTGTTAAGGATATATGCAAAGAGCTTGCTGAAAGAGGAATAAAAAACAAATTTGGTCGTCCTTTTGTTCCGAATACGATTTATCGTATGCTAAGGCTGGAGAAGTATATCGGCATTGTTCGATATGGCGACGAGGTGTTTGAAAATACCCTCCCTCCTATTGTCGATATGGAAACCTATGCGAAAGTTCAGTCAATTATCGCCGCAAACAAACGAGCTCCGTCCAGACGCAAAAGCTACGGAAAGTTCTTTTTATCTGGTAAACTCTATTGCGGAGAGTGCGGTTCCCTTATGACTGGCGATTCTGGCACAAGCCATAGAGGTGTTGTTTATTTCTATTACACGTGTTTCGATAAAAAGAGACGCAAAGGCTGCACTATGCCGAGCGTTCAAAAAGACGATATAGAAAACACTGTATTTAAGGTTTGCTGCGACGTTCTTGAAAGTGGCTTTATCCCTGCAATCGTAGACACAGCATACGCTATTCAAATGGAAGAACTTGCCTCAAACATTACAGTAATAAACCTACAAAGTCAACTCAAGGAAAAAGAAAAAGCCCTCAGAAATATTCTGAGAGCCATTGAGGACGGAATATATACCTCTACAACAAAACAGAGGCTTGAAGAACTCGAAAAAGACGTCGAAACTATCAAAAGTAAAATCGAGGTCGAAACAATCAAACAACAACAAGTTGCAAGCAAAGAAGATTATGCCGAATTTCTTAAACAGTTTATCGGGCGACAGGTAAAAAACGAAGATTTCAAGGAATCACTGTTTGAACTGCTTATACGTAAAGTCGTGCTGTTCAGAGATAAAATAAGAATAACCTTTAACTTCTCTCCAGACAAGGGAAAGAGTGACGATAATATAGATGTTGACGCAGCCGAGATACAAGAGGCTCAGAAAGAATACAATGGTTGCGTCATTGCCGATAAAAAACAAAAAAATAACCCGAGCCAGAAAGCTTGTTCTGGTTCGGATTATTCCCTCTTGGCGGAGCGGGAACGTTCGAATCTTTCTTAAGGTATTCAAACAAGGTTTCAAGATCCATAAAGGCGTTGACTTTGTTTTCGGAAGAATCGGAACCGCTCGACGACTGATAGCCGTATATCACGTCGTTATCTATGTACATTAAAATCTGAGCGTCGTCGGTGTATTCGATTTCTTCCGGTTTCGTAAGATCGAGTTCGTTAACGTCTTTCACCGAAACGTGTTTGCCTTTGAGTCCTATATAACCGTTTACGGCTTTTTCGTCGGCTAAGTCAAGCAAAACTTTACATTCCGAAAAATACATAATATCGTATGCGATTTGTTTTTCGGTGTTACCGTTTTCGGTTTTTTCGGTTACCTGTTTTGCAACGATAAGCATATCGGACAAGTCAAGGTTAACGCCTTCTCCGAAAACAGCCTTTAAAAGAGCGGGTAAACCGTCGATTTTTTTGCCCGAATCGGCTTTTAAAACCACGGTGTAACTATGACCGCAACGCGAGCAGGTATATTTGCCCTCCCCGTTTTCCGTTTCGGTGGGAAGTTTAACGATTTCATATTTATAATCGTGTCCGAGTTTGGGAAGAACAACTTCCTTTCTGTCGTCGCCGTCAACACACTCGGAAACGATAAGCCCGTCTTTTTCGCAAGTTGCGGGCGTTTCGCTTTTAACTACGTACGCGTGGGTGTGATTAAGGAATTTATCGGCGTCTTCTTTGGTAATCGTTTCTTTAGCGACAGAGTCGGGAACGGTTGTACCCGTAACGTTTTCGACGACTTTAACGTTTGATACCGTACCGCCTTCGGTTACCGCGATTTCGGTATCGTTCGCGCTTACGACTACGTTGTCGATTTTAGCGGTTTCTTTAACGTCAACCTTTGCGCCGGTTGCCGTTTCGGTAACCACTACGTCGGTAACGTTTCCTTCTATTTTAACATCCGCCGAGGCTTTAACCTCTACTTTGGCTATAACGGCTGTCTCTTTAACCTTGACGTCGGCTTTTTCGGCGCTTACCGAAACCTGAGAAACTTTACCCGAAACTTCTACGTTTGCGGGAGCGTTGAGTTCGATTTTCGCAACGCTTGCCGTTTCTTTTACTACGACGTTCAAAGCGTTTGTTGCGTCTGATTTGACGTTTTTCGTTACGTCGAGTTTGGCTACTTCGCCTTCGATTTCGATATTGACCGCTGCTTCTACCGATACTTTACCCGTAACTTTTGCGGTTTCGGTAACTTTGACGGTTGCGCCCGCGGCGCTTTCGGAAAGAGTAAGATTTTTCAAAGCGGCGCCTTCGCCTACTTCGAGTTTGCCTTTACCCGTTAAAGTAACGGAGGCTACTTCCGATTTCTGAATCTGAACGCGGGTGCCGGACTTAACCGTGCAATTACCCCTTAGAGTGGAATTGCTCATTACGATGGTATCGCTTGCCGCTTCGAGTTCGTAACGGACGTTTTCGGTTATGGTAACGTTGTCGAAAGATACGTCGCCGTTAGGGACGAGAACGTTTAAATTACCACCGGAAATAGTACCGTTTTTAAAAACGACTTGCGCGCCAGCTTCTTCAGAAGAAACGGTTAACGTAAGCCCGCCCAGATTAAGCGTATGCCCGGATAAATCGAATGTCGCGGGATGCTGTAATAAAACTTCTCCCGTTCCCCCTTTTCTTGCCTTTTCGTCGGCTTTTGACAGCGTGTAGTCCGCGCTTAACGCGTAAGACGACTGCTTGATGTAAAAAATGCTCGATTTTGCCGAAGAACCTTGCGACGTACCCGGCTTACAGCCTATTACGCCGACAAGGCAGATAAGCATTACGCTTGCGAGCAAAATTACAGAAAGTTTTCTTGCCAAATCATTGTTTCTTGCTTTCATGTTACTCCTTTTTTGTCCGAAAAATTATACGACGTTCCGGCAAATTGCGCGCCATCGCATATTTATAAGACTAAATGCTAATTCAGTATAAACCCTTGACTTATAAAAGTCAAATTATTTCGTGTGTGAAAAAAAATTTCACAAAACTAAATTACGATTCTTTACGCAGTTAGTTTTTCCGACTTTGATAAGGAACTGATTTTTATCGCATAAAGGCGCTTTTGCGAGCGGGTTTTCCGCGAAAACCTCGTTTTATCGTCCCGCGAAAATATCCGTTTTTCCATTCCCAATTTTCATTTTACGCCCGCACGCGAACAAATAGAATTATAATTTGATGAAATATAACTATACTTGACCAAACGCCCGAAACACGCTCGAATTGTAAAAAAAAACAAAAAAAAGGGGCTGTCGCAAGTTGTTTTTTAAACTTGCGACAGCGAAAATTCCGTTGACTTTCAAACGCTCGGTTTGAATCGGACGTTTGATTTATTTATTCGGACAGTAACGATAAAAACAGATCGACCGAAAATATATGCGGTGAAGCAATAATCGGGTTATTAAAAACTGTTCTTCGGTTTTAGTTTTTTACGGAATATTTTATAAAAGTCAGTCTATACGCCCGTTATCCGACTTTTTTTGATTGTTTATTTCTCTTTCTTCATCGAGTATTTTCAAAATTCTTTTTTGGTTTTCCGAAATCGAAACGATTTTTTTGTATAACTCGTCCGTTATAAGTTCGGTTTTCAGATTGATTTTATAATCGCTTTCCGCCCTTTCCCGATCTTTCGCTTCCTGCCTGTTCTGGCTCATCATTATAAGCGGAGCCTGAACGGCGGCTATACAAGACAAAACGAGATTCAATAAAATAAACGGATAAGGATCGAAAGCGTTTATTGCCAACAAAACGTTCAAAATCATCCAGATAATCATAACCGAAATAAAACTGAAAATAAAAGCCCAACTTCCCGCAAATTTCGCCACGGCGTCGGCGGCTTTCTGCCCGAAAGTTACTTTTTGCTCTCTTTTAGGCGATTGCGTAACGCTCGTACTTGTAAGCGTGGAAACGAGTTCTTCGTCGGTAAATTCTTTATCGGTAACGTTTAAAAGTTCTTTTATTATTCTTTTTCGGTCTTTCTTGTAATTCATATTTCTCCTAAAAAGCCTCGATAATCGGCTTATAGCCCGACTTTATAACGCTCAGGCGATATTTGGGACTTTAAACGCGCTTTTTGATATACGGCAAAGAAAGGGAAATCAGGTTTTCTTCGGATATCCCGTTTTCTTTAAGTAAGTCGTCGGGATTAGTAATACTTTCAAAAGCCTTTTTTAACCCGAAAGATAAAACTTTCATATCGGTGTTGCCGTAGTATAAAGCGATTCTTTCGCCAAACCCGCCGTCAAGTTGGCCGTCCTCGAGGGTAACAACCAAATCGTGATCGCAAATCAGATCGGATAACAATTCCTTATCTATCCCCGATAAAAATGTCGGGCTTATTACGGTTATTTTTTGACCGTATTCTTTTTCTATCGTATCGGCGGCGGAAAGCGCGACGTCCAGCGTGGGAGCGGTTGCGATAATCGCCACTGAATTTCCGCGTTTTCTTACTTTATATTTGTTCGCGGCGGAATAATCGGTGTCGTCCTTCGCGTTTTTTACGGGCAATTTCGCATGAACCCTTATTGCTACGGGATGAAGTTTTTGCTTAGTCGCGTAATCGAGCATGGCAAGGTATTCTTCTTTCCCGTAAGGATCGAGATAGATAAGATTCGGAACGCCTGCAAATAATTGAATATCCCAGATTCCGAGATGGGTGTTTGACGTAAACCCGTACGCGCCCGGTGAAAACACCAGAATAACGGCGGGATTATCGTTTAAGCACAAATCGTGCGACAACTGATCGTAAGTTCTTTGCAAAAACGGAGCGTAAGTTCCGAAAACGGCGGTTCCTCCGCCTTTTGCCACACCGCTTGCCATTGCCATCGCGTTTTCTTCGGCAATGCCTACGTCAACGTAACGACCTTCGTCTATAAGTTTCTGCCTTTCGCTTCCGTAAAACCCGAAACTCGTCGGCGTAGCCGCGTTTATAATAACCGCTTTGTCGTCGCGGTTGAGTAAATCGACTATACTGTCGTGAACGGTCGTATCGGGTACGGACGGATATTTCGGCGAGCCGTCGGAAACGTTGAACGGTCCGCCCGCATGCCATGCTTCCCTGTCCTTTTCGGCGTAGGGTAAGCCTTTACCTTTGACGGTGTGAACGTGCAGAACGACGGGGTGAGATATATCTTTCACCGAACGGAAAAGTTCGACGAGTTTTTTAACGTCGTGTCCGTCGTCTAAATATTTGTAATCGATGCCGAGCGCTTTAAAAACGTTGTTTTCGCATTTTCCGTCGCTTTCGCGCAACTCCTTCAGATTTTTATAAATACCGCCATGATTTTCGGCAATGCATTGATCGTTATCGTTTACGACGATAATTAAATTTTTATCGTATTCCCCCGCGTAATCTATGGCTTCCAGCGCTTCGCCTCCCGACAGACTGCCGTCCCCGATAAGAGCCGTAATATTATACTTTTCGCCTTTTATATCCCTTGCTTTCGCAAGACCTAACGCGAGAGAAACGGACGTTGACGTATGCCCTACCGTGAAAAAGTCGTGTTCGCTTTCGTCGGGATTTGTAAACCCCGTAACCGACGAAAACAACTTGTCGTTCGTAAAGGCTTCTTTTCTTCCGGTAAGTATCTTGTGAGGGTAACACTGATGAGAAACGTCGAAAACGAGTTTATCCTCCGGCGAGTCGAATACGTAATGATAGCAAACCGTCAGTTCCACCACGCCTAGATTAGGTCCTTTATGTCCGCCCGCTTTGGATATACGGTTTATAACGGCGCCTCTTACTTCGTCCGAAAGTTTTTTTAATTCTTCGATTTTTAATTTTTTAACGTCTTTTGGTGAGTTGATGTTTTCTAAATACATTATATTCTCCGAAATTTTTATTTCAAACGGCGTGTTGAACGAAAACCGCCCGATAAAAGCCCGAAATCCTCTATACGGCAACAGATTTCTTAACGCCATTATAAAAGGATGTACTTACCCATATAATATTTTATTCGCGTAGCGCCGGCGATTATTCGCAATCAATCGACGGATTTATACGGGTAAAAGTCTGCCTATAAGCCCGTTATCTGCTCTTTTTTAAAAATTCCGCGTTCATGCGGACGCGGAATCGATTTTTAGTTTTTATTGATCAGATCCTCTGTTTCGGTATCGTAAATCAAAAGCCTGTTGGTAGGTACGGATAAGCGGACCTTTTCTTCCGGTTCAAGTTTCAAAGATACGTTAAAATAAACGCCGTTGCCAGTTAAATCAGAATACAATATAGAAATTTGTTTACCGCCGGCGTACTCGTCGCAATCGCTTACGACCGCAGAAAACTCTCCGTTTTCGTCCATAATAAAGTCTTCCGCTCTTACCGCTAAAGTAACGGGTTTGTTTTTAGCGAGGTATTTTTTTACTTTCTGCTCGTCCGATACGTTGTTTATTCTAATCTTCCAGCCTTCGGCTTCAAAATAATAAACGTTACCTTCTTCCGTTAAATTGCCCACGAACAAGTTGATTTCGGGCTGTCCGAAAAAGGTTGCTATCGGCAAAGTGGCAGGATGATCGTAAAGTTCTTCGGTCGTTCCGTACTGAGTTAAAACGCCGCCTTCCAAAAAAGCGATTTTGTCCGCTAAAGTAAGCGCGTCGATCGAGTCGCTCGTCGCGTAAACGAAGTTTATTCCGAGCCTTCTGTTTAATTTAAGCATTTCGGCTCTCAGTTCCTTTTTAAGCCCCGCTTCAACGCCTTTTAAAATATCGTCCACGACGATTATATTCGGTTCTCTTGCAATCGCTCTTGCTAAAAGCACTCTGTATTTTAAGCCGGGCGTAAGATTTTTGACAAGACGACGAACATATTCGGTAAGCCCTAAAATTTCGCAAGCCTTATTTACCTTCGAATCGATTTCCTCTTTGGGGTATTTTCTTAACTTCATACCCATAGCCATATTATCGAAAACCGACGCGTTTTGGTTGAGCGGTACCGTATCGGTGATAAGCGCCATATTTCTGTCTTTAGGCTCCAACTTGTTGATTAAAACGCCGTCAACGTAAATTTCACCGCTCTCTACCGCATCAAGACCGCAAAGAGTTCGTATAAAGGTGGTTTTACCCGATTCTTTAAGCCCTGTGATAACGGTAAATTCTCCGTCGTGAATTTCAAAAGATAAGTCTTTTAAAACTTGACGGTTCGGAAATTTTCTGGATAAATTTTTAATTGTGATTACTGACATGGTATCCCTCTGAAAAGGTTCGTTCCGCCTGATATAATTTCAACGGACGACCGCATTTGACAGCCGATATATATTTACGTTAACTATTGTAACAACTTTTTTCAAAAAAGACAACGAAACGCATAAGTTTTATCGATTTTTTTTGTTTACGCCGTCCAAAACGACAATGTTTATTCTTCAAAAAGGCTTTTTCGACAAATTTCGGGTGTTACGGCTTGAATTTTTTATCCGTCTTTGTTATAATGAAAGAGTAAATAAGTCGGTTGTTATTTTTTAACGCGACCGAAAAGGAGTTTTCTATGAAGTTTGAAATTTATCGCCCGAGCGGTCGGGTAACGTTTGACTCTCTCGTTGACCTGAACTTAATCACCAAAGACGACCTTTTTGAAATTCTTCATGCTTCTTTACAGTTAAAGATATCCGAATCGGTTGGCGAAATCGATAGTTCGCTCGCAAAAACTCACGTTGCGCTTATTACCAACCAAAGACTCGGTCTTTCTCAACTCACTTTCAGAATCGCAATAGACAAAGTGAGCGGACACCCGATGACGATTCCTATCGGCGGCAGTAATATAGACGAGTTTTTATCGGGCAAAGAATCGGTGGCGGTTTTATCCAAACTCGGCATAGACGCTTTCGTCGTGGATACTTCGATATCGGAAGATGCGGCAAAACTCAGCAAGCAACTTTCCCCCGTAATAAACGCCAACTATTTGAGCAGTCCGATTATAGCGCTTTCCGACGTACTTACCGTTTACGAAGCAAAAAGAAAACTCGACGGACTTAACGTCGTTTGCCTGAGCAAGGCAAGCGCGGAATCCTCCGCGCTTAACGCGTTTTTAATTTGCGGAATGAAAGTAACCGTTTGTTCTCCTTACGAAACGGGGCTTTACGCTTTGAAAGAAAAATACGGCGAAGAAAGCGTCGGTTATACTTCCGATTTATCTTCGGTTATTAAAAATTGCGACGTCTTGTACGTCGATAACGACTTCGGCGAAGATTATAAATTGTCCGAAGAAGACCTTCTTGTTCTTCCGTCGGACGCGGTTATTCTGCACGCGGGTTTTATAGAATCTTCCACCGATGCGGATAAAGCGGTTATTAACGACAAAAGATACCTTTCCACCGACGCATACGCAAATAAGGCTTACGTTCTGGCAAGCGTTTTAAAACTCGTATTAACCGATAATTTATAACAAATACGGCGTTAATCGACTTATAGCCTCACTTGTTTAATTTTACGGGAACTTTTATGAACGATTTTTACGGATATTTAAAAAGAATGAAGTACATAAGGCGTTGGTCGCTTATGCACTCTACGTTAGAAGAAAACGACATGGAACACACCATGGACGTTACGGTTATCGCGCACGCTCTGGCGCTTATAGGCAATAAAAAATTTGAAAAAAACTATAATCTCGAAAAAGTTTTGAATTACGCTTTGTATCACGAATGTAGCGAGGTAATAACGGGGGATCTGCCCACTCCCGTAAAATACTTCAACCGGGATATCAACGTTGCGTATAAGGACCTGGAACTTATCGCCTGCAAAAAATTATTGGATACCCTTGACGAAGATTTAAGGGCGGAATACGAAAAAGCGCTTATACCCGATAAAGACAGCGACGAATATAAAATAATGAAATGGGCGGACAGAATATCCGCTTACGTAAAATGCATCGACGAAGTAAACGCGGGAAACAAAGAATTTAAAAAAGCCCACGCTTCTATCGGTAAAGACGTTAAATCCATAAACGAGCCGGAAGTAAAATATTTCATCGACAACGTTCTTCCCTCTTTTACGAAATCTCTCGACGAACTCGACTAAACGGATTTTTCAAAGCCGAGCGGTTTTTTTGTACTTTTTCACCCGTATCTTTTATTTAAAAATCTTTTTCCACTTACGTTAAATTCGTGATTTAGCCGACAAAAGTCAGCCTATAAGCCGATTATCTATACTTTAACAAAATAAAAACGATGCGCCGAGGCGGAAAATCAAACCGCCTCGGCGCTAAAATTATATCGTTATTTCATGAAGGTTTCTATTATTTTATCGTCGGATTTTTTGTACGGTTGATAGCGCAATTTTAAATCTATTTTCGTGCTTTTATTCACTATCGATTTATAATGGCTGAAAGTTTCAAAGCCCTTTACGCCGTGATAACTACCAATACCGCTTTCGCCGAATCCGCCGAAAGGCATATAACTTGTAGCAAGGTGAATGACGACGTCGTTTACGCAGCCGCCGCCGAAACGGCAGGTTTTCATAACCTTATCGGCGGTTTTTGCGTTCTCGGTAAATATATACAAAGCAAGCGGCGACGCGCTTACGTTTATTCTTTTTATAACCTCGTCTATCGTTTTAAAAGTCATGACGGGAAGAATCGGTCCGAAAATCTCGTCTTTCATACACTCGTCCGAGTAACTTGCGTCCGCTATAACGGTGGGTTCTATTTTTAATTTGTTATCGTCGAATTTCCCGCCGTGATACAATTTTTCTTTATTTATTAAACCTTTCAGTCTTTCGTAGTGTCTTTCGGTAATGATTTTTCCGTAATCTTCGTTATCTATGGGATTATTCGAAAACTGCAAAACTATCTGTTTTTTTATTTCGCTTAAAAGTATGTCCTTCACCTTTTCGTTTACAATTACGTAATCCGGTGCGACGCATGTCTGCCCGCAATTTAAAAACTTGCCGAAGACTATTCTTTTTGCCGCAAGCGCTATTTCGGCGTCGCTATCTACTATACAGGGTGATTTTCCTCCGAGTTCCAGCGTTACGGGGGTTAAATATTCGGACGCCTTCAGATAAACGAGTTTTCCTACCGTTTTGCTTCCGGTAAAGAAGATATAATCGAATCTGATATCCAAAAGGGCTTCGTTTTCATTCCTTCCTCCCGTTACGACCGCAACGAGCTTCTTCGGAAACACTTTCGAGATGATATCAATCATAACTTCGTCGGTATAGGGGCTGTAATTACTCGGTTTTAAAACGACCGTGTTGCCCGCCGCCAAAGCCTCAACCAAAGGATCGAAAGAAAGCAAAAACGGATAGTTCCACGGACTCATTATCAAAACGACGCCGTAGGGCGACGCTAAACGATAACTTTTTGCCGAAAACTGGGCTATAGGCGTTTTAACGCGCTGTTTTTTAGTAAGTTTATCAAGATTTTTAAGTAAAAAATTTATCTCGGAAAGGGTTAAGGCTACCTCGCACACATAACTTTCGCGGTAGGATTTTCCGAGGTCTTTTTTTATAGCCCCGCAAATTTCTTCTTTGCGCGATATTATTTCGTTTTTCAATTTTTCAAGATAAAATTTTCTTTTCTTTACGTCGAGCGTGTCGTAAGAAAAAAAATATTCTCTTTGAGCGTTTACAATCGCTTCTATTTCGTTTTTAGTCATATTGATTTATCCCCTTTTAATTTGATAAAAAGTCGTCTATAAGTCCGTTAACAGGTGTTTTTTGAAAAAATCGACTCGTTTTAAAAAGGCTTTGCGGGTTATCTCGGTATCTTTGATCTCATACCCGTGCATCGCGTTTTTGACGAGGTTAAATTCCACGTTTACGTCGTTTGATACGAAATAATTGCAAAGCGCTTTGCCCTCGTCGCGTAAACAATCGAACTCGCACGCCTCTATAAATGCGGGCGCATCGGACAGATTGAAATTTTCAGAAAATATTTTGTCGTATCCTGCGTCATCGGCGGATTTCCCGTTAAAATAATAACGCCACATCTTTTCGTTCAAAACACTGTTCCACATTGGCGTATCGGTAAAAAGCCGTTTGGATTCCGTTTGTACATCCGGATCGGTTACGGGATAAAAATACGCCTGACATTTAATTTTTATTCCGTTTGCCCGCGCATAACGACCGACCTTTGCCGTAAGATTTCCGCCCGCGCTGTCACCCGCAATGGCGATTTTATCGGCGTCTATACAGAGTTTTTTTGCATTGCTTACGATATATTTAAGCGCCGTTTTGCAATCGTTTTCGCTCGTCGGATACGGATTTTCCGGCGCGGTACGGTAATTGACGAGAGCAACTTTGACGCCTAAATTTTTAACGTAATTTACAGCTGTTTTGTAGTGGCTTTTATGGGAGAAAAAAACGAAAGCGCCGCCGTGAAAACATATTATGCACGGCAGAGCGGTTTTTTCCTCTGTTTCGGGGCTGATAAAAACCGTATAAAACCCGTCCGTATCTATTTTTTCGTAACTTATGCCGTCGTAACGACTCAGCGTTTTATAAGAATTTTTAATTATGTTTTTCCACGTTTTTACCGTCAGATCGTTAATCGGCGGCGTAAATCGGGAATAAAACCCGAACTCTTTTGAGATATCGTACTTTCTCATTTTTCAGCGATGTCTGCGTATTTTCGGACGCAATTTTTGCCTCTTACTAAGATTATGTCGGGTTAATAATACTATATCCCGTAAATTTTGTCAAGACAAATGGTTTTGACCTGACAGCCAAACGATGAAAAAGAAATGAAAACGCCTTTTACCTTGTTCGTTTTCATCGTCAATATGCTTTACTTTTTATAAAAATAGTAGTATAATCACGACAGCAATCGTATTTTTTATGGTTATGGATTATGACTTATACATTTAAAAAGAAACGTAAACCTAAAATACGACTTAACTCGTTCCAGATAATCGCGCTCGGCTTTTTGGTGGTAATTTTAGTAGGCGCTTTGCTTTTGATGTTACCGATTTCCTCTCAGACGCGAGAGGTTACGCCATTTATCGACGCGGCTTTTTCGGCGACAACCGCCGTATGCGTTACGGGGCTTGTCGTCAGAGACACCGGGACTTATTGGTCGCTTTTCGGGCAATTTATAATATTGCTGTTGATACAGATAGGCGGTTTGGGGGTAATTACCGTTGCGGGCGCATTTATGCTTATAGCGGGTAAAAAAATAGGGCTTCATCAAAGAAGCACTCTGCAGGACGCTGTTTCCGCCCCTAAAATAAGCGGTATCGTAAGGCTTACCGGCTTGATTTTAAAAGGAACTTTTATGTTTGAAGGCGCAGGCGCGCTACTTCTCTCCCCCGTCTTTATAAAAGATTTCGGTTTTTTTAAAGGCTTATGGATGTCGATATTCACGTCCGTTTCGGCGTTTTGCAACGCGGGGATAGACCTTTTGGGCGTAAGAAAGCCCTTCTCATCCCTCACCACTTACGCAAACAACTGGCTCGTCAACGTCGTTATAATGCTTCTGATAATTATCGGCGGTATCGGTTTTCTGACGTGGGAAGACGTGAAAAACAACAAACTAAGGTTCAGAAAATACAGCCTTCAAAGCAAAATAATCATTATTGCGACGTTTTTTCTGATAACCATACCCGCAACGTTATTTTTCTTTCTGGAATATTCCTCTCTTCCGCTAAGCGACAGGATTTTAGCGTCGCTTTTCCAGGCGGTAACGCCGAGAACGGCAGGTTTTAACACTACCGATTTGTCGGAATTTTCCGAAGCGGGGCTTGTTACCACGTCGATACTTATGATTATCGGCGGCGCGCCCGGCGGTACTGCGGGAGGAATGAAAATCACCACTTTCGTCGTCCTTTTAATGTGTATGGTCGCAGTTATAAAGCGACGCAGCGACGCGCAGATTTTAGGACGCAGAGTAAGTTTAGAGGTGGTTTTTACCTCGGTTGCAATACTTCTTATCTACCTCGTAGGTTCGGTCGGCGGCGCGCTTGTAATAAGCAGAATAGAAAATCTGCCGTTCGTTACCTGCCTGTATGAAACGGCTTCGGCAATAGCGACCGTAGGCTTGTCGCTCGGCATTACTCCGGGGTTACAGACGGCTTCTAAAATTATTCTTATAGCGCTTATGTATATCGGGCGTATCGGAGGAATGACGCTGATTGTCGCGGCGGTCGCAAACAAACATTCGACGGAAGGAAGACTTCCCATTGAAAAAATTACCGTGGGGTGAAACTTGAAATGAAATCGATTTTAGTAATAGGGCTTGGAAGATTCGGCAAACATCTTGCCGAAAAACTAAACGAATTAGGTCATCAGATTATGGCTGTTGACCGCGACGAGGAACGAATCAACGACGTTCTGGAATTTGTAACGAGCGCTCAAATAGGCGACGGCACCAACCGTAACTTTTTAGAAACTTTAGGCGTCGATAACTACGACGTCTGCTTCGTAACCATATCGAACGACTTTCAGGGTTCGCTTATTACCACCACCTACTTGAAGGAACTCGGCGCAAAACTCGTTGTGGCACGGGCGGAAAGGGACGTTCAGAAAAGCCTTCTTTTACGCAACGGCGCGGACGAGGTTATTTATCCCGAAGAACAGGTTGCCAACTGGGCGGCGATTAAATATAGTTCCAACCACGTTCTTGACTATATCAAACTCGACGCCGATCTTTCGATTTTCGAAGTCCCCGTTCCGAATAACTGGATAGGCAAAAGCATCGGGCAAATCGATATCAGACGTAAATTTAAAATCAGCATTTTATCTGTAAAGGTAAACGGAAAAATGAATCCGTCGGTTACGCCCGAAATAGTGCTTACGACCGGTATGACGCTTTACGTACTCGGCGAATTCAAAGCCCTTCAGAAATGCTTCAAAATTTAGGATAAACCGCGCGCGGTTCGATTCGACTTTCACGTGGCGCCTTTTCGGTAATTAGCAATGCCGAACGGAATCCCTATCCTTCATTCCGATAAAAAAGTCAAACCATTCACGTTAAATACGGACTGCCTTTTTCGAGAATCGTTTCGGTAAGAACGGACCAGCCGTATTGCGGAAGATATCTTCCCGAATATTTTCTTCCGCTTTCCAGACAATTCCACATGTCGCAAGTTGCCGCCTTAACGTTTATGACGGCGCGCGCGCGTTCGAAAGATACCAGATCTTCGGCGCCGGCGGCCTTTAAAGTCAGCCTTAACCGCGATACGGCGTCGCGGTAAAGTCGCTTGCTTAAATCAACGTTTTTATTCGGCCAAAGGGTTTCTATTGCGGCATCCAACCCTACGTAAGAACCTCTTGCATCTACTAAGAGAGCGAGAAGTTCTTTTGCTTTGCTCGATGAAAAATCCACGGCGACGCCGTTTACGAACAAATCGAATCTATCGAAAGTTTTTATGAATATTTCCGGACGCGCTTGTCGGTTTTTAAAATCGGCAAGCATTTTTAAAAGAGTTTCTTTCCTGTACGGTTTATGGCAAAAGCCCGCCACTTTTCCGTCTAATTCCTTAATTATCCGCTCCTCGTTTTCGGCGTACGCGCTTATAAAAACTATTTTTATATCGGGCTTATGAAAGAGCATTTTTTTAGCCACTTCTATTCCGTTTGCCGACGGCATTTTTATATCGAGAAAAGCAACCTCCACGGGGTTGTTTTTTACGTATTCCACCGCGCGCACGGGTTCGTTCATGAACATCTGACACTCTATTTTCGTGTCGTCGAGTATATGGGGCAAAAAAGTGTTAAGGGCTGACAATTCGTCGTCTAAAATAATTATTCTCATCGATAAATACGTCCTTAAATCTGTTGAAAGAAAATTTGTTATGACATTTAGTCGTTTCCGAGCGTATCCTGATATAAACGAAAATCCGAAAATACAAGCGAAAGTTCAAAAAGTCGTTTTTAGGGCGATAATCGACCTATAGGCTTGTTTTTACGATAAAAATTCGCGCAAAGGAATCTTTATTTCGATAACCGTGCCGTCAGGAGAACTATCGATTTGAACCGCGCAACCGAATTGATCGAATCGTTTTTTTGTGTTTTTAAGCCCGACGCCTTCCGGAGTATTGTTTACGTCAAAACCTTTTCCGTTATCTTTGACGATAACTATCGCGCAATCTTCGCTTTTGTACGAAGCGATTTCGACAAAGCCCTCGTTTTCCGAAATACCGTGTCTGACGGCGTTTTCCACGAGCGGTTGGAGAGAAAGCACGGGGACTTTAAAATCGGTAAAATCAAGGTCCAGCAAGAGATTTATTTTGTCGCCGTGCCGTAAAGATTCGAGTTCAAAATAATTTAAAACGTTATTGATTTCGTCCTCGAACGGTACGAGTTCCGTTTTGTCGCTGTCGGTAACGAGTCGCAAATACCTTGCGAACCTTTCGATCGCTTTGTCGCCTTCTTCTGCGTTTTTTTGGTAACACGCCTGTATGGCGGTAAGCGAATTGTAAATAAAATGAGGTTTGATTTGGGCTTTAAGCGCTTGATTTTTTTCTACGGCAAGTTGTTTTTCAAGAGCGTTTACGCGCATTATTTCGCGCGCCGTTACGGCAATTTTATAAAGCCACAGCGCCGAAAAGCACACCAGCATTATCATCAGTAACAGACAGAATATAAATTCGGTACCAAAGACTAAAAAACCTAAAAAGTCGCAAAGTTCAAACCAGAAAACGCCGAGCAGTAAACTGTATAAAACGCCGTAAACAACCGTTTGCAAACGGGAAAATTCCGACCTCAGCGTTATATAGAAAATATACCCGATAAAAATCGTAAACAAAATTATCGCAAAAACGGCGCATAGCGGCGTTCCGTAAAAAATCGCTGTCAGAACGCTCAATACGGCGGTCAGCGAAAAAGTAATTATAAGCTTTTTCTTTCCGATTGCGGTATTGTTTTTTACAAGGTGTAACAAAAAGACGGCAAGAGAAAGAATCGCCGAAACGAATCGTATCGTCCCCGATACCGTGTAGTTAATCGGAAAAACGTACATCATATCTTTACTTGCGACGAGATGTAAAAACAAAAAAATCAGGAAAGCGGGCGACGTCCAATCTCTTTTTACCGAAAAGAACACGAAAGACAAAACGCCGACTATCACGGCGCAAAGCGACAGCCCGAAGGCAAAGTAAGAAAACGCCCTTAGCCTCGTGCCGTAACCGAGACTTGCTTTTGAATGTTCTATCCAAGGCGTTAGATTAAGCCCCGCCGTATCGGTTGCCGAAAGTTCTATAACTATCTCTAACGGGCCCCCGTCCGTGATATAAGGGTAAACCTCCTCGCTGTAATTACTCACCTTGACAAAAGACGGTTCTTTTGAAGTTTCACCGCGTCTGACGCACAATTTTCCGTTAATAAACGACCTATAGGCGAAGTTTTCGTTGTTTCTGAATACTATTACGCTTTCGTTTGCTTCTACGTTATAAAGGGTGATTTTGTACGAAGCGTAACCGGTTTTCGGAAGTCTTTTTCCTCCGTAATCTTTATAAGTCCAAAGCGAAGGCAACTTTATCAATCCGTCTTTTTCACCTGCGTAACCGTCGGTAACGATCCATTTGTTATAATAAAATTCCCACTCCCCCGCAAGGTTACAGGCAACGTTTCTTTCCGTTAACGATACGCCCGAAAAGTCGGCTGTCGCGTTTACTATTTCGGGACTGTGGTATATTTTTTGATAACGGGAATTAAAAACGAAAAGCCCGATTACAAAAACGGCAAAGAAAAAGTATAACGCTATACACGTCAGGGTTTTAAAAGTTTTATCTTTAGTTTCAGGTTGCGCGTTTTTCATTTTTGTTTGCCTTAGGGATTCCATTCGTCATCTACTTCTTACCTAAAAGGCGTCTTTTCAGCCCTTTTCCGTGACCGCTCGGTCGCAGTACGGATAGTACGGCATCCCTTACGCTCACGAAAAATCATCTGAAAATGCGCTCTTTTCGGTGCGAAGCATTTTTGCGGCGAAGAAATCGCCTCTTTAGGTCAAAGTTTTTGCAAGGCAAACGACCGAAAGCGTACTGTACGTACGGTGACGGGAGTTTAACACAGCAAAAACCGATTTATTCCCGCAAAAATAATTAGTGATAATGATTGGAATCCCTATCGGTAATTTTTTTAACCGACCTTTGTTGACTACGATAATTATTGTATCATATATTCGTTTTAAATGGAATACCAAAAGGCAAAAAAGTCGTTTTTTTACAAAAAGTTTTTAATTATTTCGTTTTTTAAGGGCTTTTAATACAGAAATATAAAGGGTTTTTATATAAAAACAAAGCGCTTACGGTTCTTTTATCGGGCTCTTTTGTAAATAACGTCGCTTTATTCTCAGTTTAACTGTCATCTGTAAAAACACGTCTATAAGCCCGTTATCGGCTCGTTTCAGAACGTGCCGAGCAGTCAATAAAAAGCCCTCGGGCGTTAAAACACTCGGGGGTTTTACGTTATTAAATGCTATCACGTTTTTACTAAGACCGCTGCCGTAACGGTTTCAGCGTATAAAATTAACTACCGCATAATAAACGAAGTTCAGCGCGGCAACCGCTATTGCGTAAACGTCCGCGTAAATCGGTTTTTTAAAGACAAAGCGGTTTAATTCTAATATTACGGCGAAAACTAATGGTAACGCAAAAGCGTTATACTTAAAATATCCGCCGATATCACCTTTGACTAAGCAAATAAGCGCGCGGGTTACCCCGCACGTGGGACATGGAATATTGAAAATCGCCTTAATGGGACAACTTATTCGTAAAAGCGATAAAACGAAATAGTAGAACGCCAAAACAGCGACAAACGTAAGATTTATCAGCAAAACGCGCTTCGTTTTACTACGCAATGGTTTTCCAGATCTTATCGAAGTTCTTTTCTTTGGTCCTGCCGGTAATAAGGAACATATCGACAAACCACATTATACCGCAGCATCCGCCCGTCAAAAGTTTTAATACGCCGAGTCCGACGTCACCGATTATAAATCTGTCCACGCCTAATTGTCCTAAAAATATCGAAAACAACAAATTCGTAGTGGGCTTCTGAAGTTCTACGCACTGCAAATATTTTGCTTTTTCCTCATCGAGTTCTAAAAGTCTTTCCCTTAAAAAGGGGATTTTATCGGCAGGGAAATACTCTCCGTGCGTCATTAAATACATTTCTACTAATTCTTGTGTCATTTTGTCTCCTTGAAAACTTCAAATTATAAATATTTATTATATTCGGCGAAAGCCGTTTACGTAAATATGTTATCACTTTGGAAAGTTTTTGTCAAGCGCTAAGTTTGTTTACCGAAAAATCTGCGGTTTACAGCCTGTTTCCTTCTTTCGTAAGAGCAAGCATGCGGTTTTTAAGGGCTTTCGTGCGATAATTTTTGTTGAGCCTGAACCTCCAGTTATCTCCCGTCGTTGCGGGAAGGTTCATTCTCGCTTCGTTGCCAAGATGCATATAATCAATAATAGGAACCATCGAAAGGTTTGCGATGCTTTTATGCGCGAATAATATCAGGGCGTCCACCTTGTTTTGCCCTTTTTTTATCGGTACTTTTCGGCAGAACTTTTCGCGGGTTTTTCTTTCCATGTTTTTTATCCAGTCTTTCGTGGCGTCGCTGTCATGGGTTCCGACGTAAACAACGCAATTATCGCTCGTGTAATTTTCGGGCAAAAAATGCGTATCGGCATCGTAAAACGCAAACTGCAACATTTTCATGCCCGGATACCCTGTCTTTTTCAGCAAGTCTTTCACGTCCGGAGTAATGAAGCCGAGATCTTCCGCTATTACCTTTAGCGAAGGAACGGCTTTTGAAATCGCTTCAAAAAGAGGATAACCGACGCCTTTATACCATTTTCCGTTTCTTGCGGTTTTATCTCCGTAAGGCACGGCGTAATAGCCGGCAAAACCTCTGAAATGGTCTATTCTTACGATGTCGTATAAATCTTTAAGCCTGTTCGCGCGTTTTATCCACCAGGAAAACCCGTTTTTCGCCATCTTATCGTAATTGTAAATCGGGTTTCCCCAAAGTTGACCGTCTTCCGAAAACCCGTCGGGCGGGCATCCCGCAACCAGAACGGGGCTCAGATTTTCATCGAGTAAAAACTCGTCTGGGCGCGCCCATACGTCAACGCTGTCGAAAGATACGTAAATAGGCATGTCGCCTAAAACGACTATCCCCTTTTCGTGCGCGTAAGCAAGAACTTCTTTCCATTCGCTTTCAAATTCAAACTGCACGAACTTATAAAAATCCGTTTTTTCTTTAAACTCGTCGGCGCGCGCTTTTGCTTTGACGTAAAACTTATACTCGTCGCTCCACTCGCTCCAAGGCGCGTAATTAAACTTTTCCTTTATTGCCGAAAACAAAGCGTAATCATCGAGCCAGTCGGCATTTTTTGCGCAATAATCGACATATAGCCCGACTTTTTTAAATTTTTTATACGCCTTGAAGAGTAGATCGGTTCTTTTTTGAAACAGATCTCCGTAATCGATTCTTCCTGCTTTTCGCCGCGCATTTATAAGTTCTTCGCGGCTAAGTAGCCCCTTTTTATATAATATGTGCGGGCTTATAAAATAAGGATTACCCGCGAAAGACGACGGACTTTGATAAGGAGAATCTCCGTACGCGGTAGGATTCAGCGGTAAAATCTGCCAGACCTTTTGCCCCGTTTCCGCCAAAAAATCTATAAACTTGAAACTTTCTTGCCCGAAATCCCCTATGCCGTAGTCTGACGGTAACATGGATACCGACGCAAAAACGCCCGCTTTATGTTTAAAGCCGAAATTATCCTTCATATTATTTCCCCTTTAATCGATTAAATCTTGTAAAAGTTGACCTATAGGCCGATTAACAGCGCTATAGGTCACATATTTTATTTATTTGAATAAAAGCACTTAAACGCCCTGTAAGTTTCGTAAAGGTCTTTTTTGGAAATAACCTCCATGGGCGAATGCATTGAAAGCACGGGGACGCCTATATCGATGGTATCGATGTTATGATTTGCCACGTATTTTGCAATGGTTCCGCCGCCGCCCTGATCTACTTTTCCGAGTTCGCCGAGTTGCCACGTAACTTTATTTTCGTCGAAAAGTTTTCTTACTTTACCGACGAGTTCACAAGAGGCGTCGCTCGTACCTCCCTTCCCGCGCGAACCCGTAAATTTACAAAGCGCAACGCCGCCGTTTATAAAGGTTGCGTTATTCTTTTCAAAAACGTCGGGATAAAGCGGATCGAAAGCCGCCGTAACGTCTGCGGAAAGACACGTTGAGTTCATTCTTACTTTATTTTTGTTGGCTTTAAAGTATTCGGAAATTTCGTCTATAAGATCGTATAAAATCGAGCATTGAGAACCCGTTACGCCATCGCTGCCTGTTTCCTCTTTATCTGCTAAAAGGCACATACACGTATCGGTAGATTTTTCGGTTTCCAAAAAGGCGGTAAGCGCGGGATAAGCGCAAACTCTGTCGTCGTGGCCGTAGCCCGAAATCATCGATCTGTCAAGACCTAAATCTCTCGCCTTTTGCGCGGGAACGGCGCACAGTTCGGCTGAGAAAAAGTCCGTTTCCGTAATGCCGTATTTTTCGTTCAAAAGTTTAATTACGTTTAATTTTATACCGTTGTCGGCGTCTTCGGATAAACTGTCCGCGCCCGTTAAAACGTTAAGACCTTCGCCCGTAAACGCCGTTGCAAGCGGTTTTTGAGACTGATCCTGCGCAAGATGAGGAAGTAAATCGGTAATGCAAAATACGGGATCGGTTTCTTCGTCGCCTATTTTAACTTCAACGCTCGTGCCGTCCGCTTTCACTACGACGCCGTGAAGCGCCAGCGGTATTGTAGTCCACTGATACTTTCTTATCCCGCCGTAATAGTGAGTTTTAAGATACGCCATATCGTCTTTCTGATAAAGCGGGTTTTGTTTTATATCGAGCCTCGGCGAATCGATATGCGCGCCGACGAGTTTTACGCCGTTCTCGACGTTTTCGCCTATTCTGAAAGCGCAAAGCGATTTAAACCTGTTGTTAAGATAATACTTTCCGCCTTTTTCAAGTTCGTTACCGAAATTAAACGCCTTATAGCCTTTATCTTCCAGGAGTTTAATCGCCTGCTTTACCGCTTCGCGTTCGGTCTTGGAGTTGTCGAGAAAGTTTTTATAACCTTCCGCGTAAGCGTTTATCTCGTCCGTGCGTTCTTTGGCGGACAGACTTGCGCGTTTGTAAAGCAAGTCTTTTTTCGTTTTTTCAAGTTCTTTTTTATTCATAATATCACCCGTCCGAACGGCTGTTGCCGTTACCGTATTTATCGTTAATAATATTGTATCACACTTTTCGTCTTTGGCAACACATTTTTCGGGAAAAACCCGAAATTTATTTCAATTTCCGCATATAAAGCCTTTAAAAAATCGATTTTTACGCAAAAAGCGGACGTTTTACTTTTCTTTTTTTCCGCGCGGATATATAATGTAATAAAAAAACCGACGTAAAAAGGAGAAAATATGATAAACTACGAATACGCAAAATACGCGACAGAAAAAACCGTGTCGTTGCTTAACATAGACAGCCCGACGGGCTTTACCAAAAAAGCCGCCGAATGGGTGAAAAACGCTTTTGAAAGCCTTGGCTATACGGCAAATTACACCGTTAAAGGCGGGGTTATGATCGATCTCGGCGGTAAAGACGAAAATAACGCCGTTCTGCTCGAGGCCCATACCGACACTTTGGGCGCAATGGTTGCCGAAGTAAAAACAAACGGAAGACTGCGTTTAACCAACCTCGGCGGAATGAACGCCAATAACGGCGAAGCCGAAAACGTTCGGGTTTATACGAGAAGCGGTAAAATAATCGAAGGCACGCTCCAACTTATAAACCCGTCCGTACACGTAAACGGAAACTATAACGACGTCAAGCGGTCATTCGATACTACCGAAGTCGTTCTTGACGAAGACGTTAAAAATAAAGCCGACGCGACCGCTCTCGGCATCGAAGTCGGCGACGTGGTTTGCTTCGAACCGAGAACCCGCGTTACCGAAAACGGTTATATTAAAAGTCGTTTTCTGGACGATAAACTTTCGGTGGGTATTTTACTCGGTCTTGCAAAATATCTTAAGGACGAAAAAGTTTCGTTACCGCGTAAAACTTATATTCACGTAACCGTTTACGAAGAAGTCGGGCATGGCGGCGCAGGCTCGGTCCCGCAAGGCGTTAAAGAAGCCGTAAGCGTTGATATGGGTTGCGTGGGTGAAGGTTTAAATTGCAGTGAAAAACAAGTTTCCGTCTGCGCGAAAGATTCGCACGGACCTTATTCTTACGAACTCGTCGGAAGACTTATCGAAGCAGGTAAAAAATCCGGAGCCGATTATGCCGTTGACGTATATCCTCATTACGGATCCGACGTCGAAACGACGCTTTCGGCGGGCGCGGACGTAAAGCACGGACTCGTCGGCGCCGGCGTTTACGCAAGCCACGGCTACGAAAGAAGCCATATCGACGGAGTATATAATTGCATTAAATTACTTTTGTATTACCTTTTAGGTTAATTCTTTCTTTTTATTTAACCGGTGCCTTCTTTGTCAGCCCTCTATTTTTAAAAATCCGGTAAGCAAAAACGAGGTTATATTAGCCGTTAGATTGTACCTTTCACTTTTCCGATCAACCATTGTATTTTAGTTTCACTCTTTGACTTTTAAGACTAACACCGTTTTTAAACCAATCGTCCCGTTTTAATCAACCCGTTATTTTTGGATTACTATCGTCTTTTGGTCTTACCCTTATTTTTATTTTGTTTTAACCCTTAAACTGCGCGATAACAGGCTTATAGCCTTACTTTTCAGGTATAAAACGGCTTATAAAACCGTCGATAATCGCCGTGTCGGATATCGCCGACTAAATTTACGATGCCTTATTATGGAAGAAAACCCCGCTTTCTCGATAAGCGGGGTTTTCTTGCTTTAAATAACGCCGTGGCGGCAAATCAACGCCGAGTCGGTAAAACAACGCCGTTACCGAAAAAACTACAACGCCGAGGCGGTAACCGTTACCCCGCCCTCGGCGTTGCTATATTTTAAAGAGGTATTTTTGAGTTTTATTTCGATTGAAAACTTTATTTGCCGTTAAACTTTTACAACTTAGTTCGGTCTGTTTTGTCATATTGTTCTTATTATGCAACCGTTTCTTTAACAACGTAAAAGCCGTATTCTTTCCCGTTATACTTATATACTGCGTTATCCGTGTCTGTCGAATTTAAGTACTGTGCGGGCATTACTTCCGCTAACTCGTCAAATCGCGTACCATTCGAAGCGGCTTTTACTTCTGAAGCAAATGTTTGTATATCTTTTGTACTTTTAGTGCCATCACTTTTTAACAAAGTATCTTCGTTAGTATATTGTTCCACAGTAGGATAATTAGCTGTTAACGCATATGCTTTTATATTTACGTTGCTTTTCACTATTATCGAGCACGAAACAACTATCGCTATACCGAAAACAAAAACAGTTAATTTATTTAATAATTTCATCATTCTATCTCCGTAAAAATTAAGTTATCGTGATATATAAGTAAACTGATCTGAAATTGAATAGCCTTGACGTCATATTGGTTGTTATTGTACAACAGTAATCACCTTTCTCTACAACAGACTTTACAGGTTCATACCCTAATCCAGATACTTTCTTTTGCATATGAATGTAAAACCCATTATCGCCCGATATATCAAACCATTTTTCACCCCACATAGGTTGGTCTTTAAGCTGATACTGCGAAACGTAAAAACGCCTTTCCAAACCGTCGTAAGGAATTTCGACATGCAGTTCTTTAATATCCGGCGTAAATATCCATTCTCCGCCGTAATTAGACGTAACTTTTATAGTCACGTCGTATTTTTTGTCTTTTTCGTTGTCTTTGTTGAAAAGTCCGCAACCCGTAACGCAAAACAGCGTAACGAACGCAATAAAAATCGCAAATAGTTTTTTCATTTTTTATCCTCACTTCATTTTATTTTTTTATCCATTTAGCGTATAATTTTAATTCATAAAAACCGTTTTCCGCGCCCTGCGGGGTTTCCGGCATGGTATCTATGGAAAAGTTCCATTTATTTAAACATTCGGGTTCTTTATACCATCCCCCGAACTCATAACCCTCTCTTGTCGGTTCTTTCGGCGGTTGATACTCTATCTTCTCTCCCGCTTCGATGTTATCTATCCAGAATACACCATCGTTGTCGGCATTCAAATAATTTAAATAATATGTCGTATTAGCCGGGAATATTTTTCTCAACCTTCTACCTAAATCAAAATATGCTTTTGATGGTATAAATATTTTTTCTACAGCTGAGGTAAGACCACCGGATCTAAATAGATTAGAAACCTCATTAATTTTAAGTACATATGTCGCCTCCAATGCCTTACAATCCCGTAAAGTCATTTTTGGTAAATTCTTATTAGTATAAAAATACAATTTTTTCAGTTTTTTTGAATGCCAATACCCTTCAGCACTGTGATCCGTCATTGTAAAAATCATTGATTTTATAATTGCGGTAACGGGTATGCCGTCTATCGTTTCAGGCACAACCAGAACTTCTTTTTGATTACCTGCTTCAGTAAGCCCCGTTATCTCAATCCAACGATCGTTTTTTTTACTACCGTAAATATAATAAGTGAAATCTTCGTTACTATATTCCTTACGCAAACATCCCGTTAATAACGGAATAAGTAACGTTGTTAAAACCAATATGACTGCCAATAGTTTTTTCATTTTTTACCTCCATAAAAATTGTTTGGTTGCTTGTGCGCTACTCTTTTATATTTGCGCTTCTATTTTATTATATAGATAAAGGGTAATTTTGTCAATACGAAACGTAAAAAAATGCTTAAAAACGATTCTACTATTAGTTGCATTTTCGTTTTTGTATAAAAAACGAACCGTTATTCTTTAAAAACCACCCCTATAAGCCCGTTAACGGCATTTTTTAATAAAATAAATAGTTTTTGTTATAAAAAACAGCCAATAACGGGCTTATAGCCTTACTTTTTTTACAGCGACCTCGAGTGTAAACGTAAAGTTTTTTATAACCTATCGTTATTTACAAACCGCGTATTTTTTCTTGACAAATTGTTGTAAAAATGTTTTAATAATTTTATCCCGTGGGGGAGTAGCAAACGTATAGGCTTTTACCTATCGTAACAAGTCAACATATTGCCTGTCGGGCTGGCTTGTTTTAATATGCGAGACTCACGTATGCTTTAATATTTTAAGCTATACGTGCGTCAAAAAATATATATTTTTGGTCGGATATAGCAACGTATCCGACTTTTTTATACGGATTTTCAATATAAATTTATACGGGTGTTTTTATGTGGACTTTGGAATTCTTTTTAAGCAGTCTTTTGTTGGGCGTAGGGCTAAGCGTTGACGCTTTTTGCGTATGCGTCGCAAACGGCATGAACGAGCCTACCGCCAAATTCGGCAGAGTAACCGTACCGGCAGCCGTTTTCGGCGCTTTTCAGGCCATAATGCCGCTTTTGGGTTGGATTTTCGTACATACGATTATAAATTACTTTAAAATATTCGAACATTTTATTCCTTGGATAGCCCTCACTTTGCTCGGGTATATCGGCGGAAAAATGCTTTACGACGGAATAAAAAACAAAGACTCTGACGAAAAACCCGCCCTCACCCTCGGCGCTATATTCGTACAAGGCGTAGCGACGTCTATAGACGCTTTGTCGGTAGGCTTCACCATAGCCGAATACGATTTTATAGTCGCGTTCGCGTCCGTTTTGATTATAGGCGTAACTACGTACGCGCTTTCCGTTCTCGGCTTTTACGTCGGTACAAAATTCGGCGACGCCGTAAACAAAAAAGCGACTTTAACAGGCGGTATTATTTTAATCGCCATCGGCATCGAAATTTTTATAAAAGGAATGATTTCCCTTTACGCGTAAAAATGCTTTTTAAAAAATAAAAAGCCGTCCTTCGGGACGGCTTTTATCATACAAAACTTAAAATAACGGGCTTATAGGCGCGCTTTTATATTTCAAAGAAGCGCGAAATAAAAAAACTCGGGTTTAATTATCTTGAAGAATATCCTGCTTATAAAACGAGCGGTCTATTAAAAATACCCCCATGTAGAAATGCAGATAAAAGACACCGCGCAGAAAAAGACTACCCTTGAATGCGCGCGTTTTTTCGCAAAACAATCTATATACGTAAGAGGTCTGTAGGTATGAATAATTTTGGGAACATACGTCATAAAGTAACATCCGAGCAATTCATCCTTAACAACCGACCAAATTTTTTTCCACGGAAAAATCGTTAATTATCTTTGCTATATAATCCTCTGTTATAAGCACAAGCGTCCATTATACTTTCCAAACTGTCGTTGATTATTTCCGAACGGCTTTAATCAAAAGCAAAACCGCAATCCTATGCCTCTATGTTATAAAACTCTTCTAAAACATAAGTCTTTACCGGCGTTATATACAACTCATATTTAATAACCAACTTAACAAGGTCATTTCCGTCGATCAAAGTAATAGGAGATCCCGCTCTTGCTGCTTGCCTTGCAGAATTGGTAAATCTTCCATTTGTAATGAACACGCCATAATCCGCTTGGTATTTATTCATAGCGCCAAGAAATTGATTGATTTCCGGTTCTCTTACAGGAGCGACATTATACCGCTTGCATTGAATAACCACTCTGGTTGTGCGAAAATCATTGACATCGGTGTGATAACCATAGCCATCAATTCCTCCGTCATTACTGATTTGTACACCTTTTTCAGTGAATTCAACCCCCATACGATTTAACAAAGCTCGTGAAAAAGCCTCAAACTTTTTGGGTGTCATTTTGGCGATGGAAGCAAGGAGTTTTTCCTTAAAATCATCTTTAATTTTTTCTTCTTCCTGCATTTCTTCTTCGTTGTCGGCAATGTCCGCAACCTTGTTTTTCTTATTGCTTTGGCTCAGTTGTTCCCAGTATTTTTTAGATGCTTCAATAACGTCTTTTTCAACATCGAGGTTTTCTACATCAAGATACAGACCTTTTTCGGTTAATGTAATCGGAGAATTATCCGTATATGTCAACAAGCCTATAAAGAACAAATCTTTAATCGCAAAATTGAACTTGAAATTAAATTCCTTATAGGTGTTTCCGGTTTTCTTGGATTTCTTTTCAATTTCGGCAAATTCCGCAATTTTGTCATCTAAATCAGAAATACGGGCTTTTATTTCGGAACGCTCTAACTGACCGCCTGCCTCTTGTAAAACTTTCAATATCGGCTTAATCAAATAAGCGACTTTGCCGTCGGAAGATAATTGTTTTATGCTCATAATCGTTGCCTCCGTTATATCTTGTCAATCTGATCTATCGCATATAGCGGCAGATTGACGAGCCATTCTTCTTTTTTATAGTCCGACATAGACGTACGGACGGAAACTTTGGGTGAGAATTTTTCCTTGTAAGTTTTTAAGCTCTTAGCTTTGAGATTTACCTCTGCCTTTACTTCAACGGGAACAATCCGATCACCCGTATCAACGACAAAATCAACCTCGCAAGAACCTCTGTCGTTGGTATAATAGTAAACGTCTAAGCCTTCGATGGTTTTTAACTGTTGACAAACATACTGCTCTGTGAGAGCGCCTTTGAACTCAACAAAGAGATCGTTACCGTCAAGCAAAGTGCGCTGTCGAAGTCCTGTCATACAGCCAAGGAGTCCAACGTCCACCACAAACAGTTTAAATGCCTTCAGGTCCTCGTACGCGCGTAAAGGGACTCTGGCCGCATTCACTCGGCTGACTTTATGAACCAGACCGCAATCACTGAGCCACATAATCGCAGTTTCGTACTCCTTTGCGCGAGCGCCCTCACGAACAAGACCATAGATAAATTTTTTGTTTTCTTTGGCAAGCTGGGAGGGAATGCTGTTCCACAACATACGAAGTCTTGGTACAATTTCGTTTGGAGCATGCTTGGAGAAATCCTGTTCATAGGCAACAAGGATGCGTTTTTGAATTTCACGGACCTCGTTAAAGTCTTTATCCTCCGCAAAGCTCTGCACGGCTTCGGGCATGCCACCGACGTAATAGTAATGTTTCATGGCATCGATATACATTTGCTTAAAATTTGTAACCATATCGAAGTCTTGCTTATCAAGAAGTTCGGCAAATCGAGCCTTATCGGTTGCAATCAAAAACTCCTTGAAGGAAAGAGGATACAGTTTTAAGAAATCCACCTTGCCAACAGGGAAAGACGTACCTTGATGTAAGGCAATGCCAAGCAACGAACCGGCGCATACAATGTGATACTGTGGCGCATTTTCATAGAAATATTTAAGAGATGCCAGCGCTCTCGGAACTTCCTGCACTTCATCGAAAATCAGTAAAGAGCGGTTCGGATCAATTTTATGACCTACATACAGTTCCAACCCCATGATCAAGCGGTCAGTATCTAAATCGGATGCAAACAACTCAGCCATTCTGGAATTGGAGTCAAAATTGATATATACCGTATCTGCATACGCCTGTCTGCCAAATTCTTTCATCAGCCAGGTCTTGCCGACTTGACGAGCGCCTTCGATGATTAAAGGCTTACGGCGTTTGCTTTGCTTCCATTTTAACAATTTTTCAATTGCAATTCGGTACATACACTCACCTCCTTTATTATAATGCAAGGATATTATATCACGGAAACACAAAAAATACAACGATTTTTAGAGAATAATTACATTTTTTACGCCGAATAATGTATAAACCGTCCACAATATCTTTTAAGCACATAAAAATCAAGTGATGTCTGTATTTCTTTGATATCGTTTTATTGGACGCAACCTTTGAACGCGCGCGTTTTTTCGCATATAAAAAACCGTCGCCGAGATGTATTTTGGGCGTTTTTGATATTTGGATTAACAATGATTCTTTCTGAAAGAAGCCCGTATTACTAAAGTTTATATTACTAACTCGGTAATAATTTCAGCATGCATCAAAACAAGGACAAAATAAGAGATATTCAATCTTGACATTTGTCTCTTATTTTGCTATATTGTTGTTGAATTATTAAGCGGATGTTTGAGGTGACAACTATCGGACACGAAACGGAAGAACTTGAGTTTAAAAAAAGATTGGAATCCCTACTAAATCTTGTGCTTTTTGTGCTTTGTAGCTTTTTCGTCCTTTTTTGGCGCGCCATGAGGAGCTCGCTCGCCGTCGGCGGACACCCGACAAACGCAACACCGTTGCGTTCGGTTTGTCTTTATTCTTTCAACGTTTTTTGCCTTCCCAAGACAAACAAATTGCCTCCCGGCAATTTTCTCCCTAATTCTCGCTCCTCAATCGGTTGTTTTCCACCAAAAAAGGACAAAGCCTTTTGCTTCGTCCTTTTTTGGCGCGCCATGAGGAGCTCGCTCGCCGTCGGCGGACACCCGACAAACGCAACACCGTTGCGTTTGGTTTGTCTTTATTCTTTCAACGTTTTTTGCCTTTTCAAGACAAACAAATTGCCTCCCGGCAATTTTCTCCCTAATTCTCGCTCCTCAATCGGTTGTTTTCCACCAAAAAAGGACAAAGCCTTTTGCTTCGTCCTTTTTTGGCGCGCCATGAGGAGCTCGAATCCCCAACCTTTGGTTCCGTAGGCTCTCAAAATCGCTGTTTTTTAGGACCGTTTAGAATTAAAAATTTACATATAATTATGCTTGTTTTTGCCCAAAAATTAACCTATTAGAACGGTTTTTTTGCTTGTTTTTGAAGTTTTAAGGCTTAACGATAAACAAAAATCAACAATGAAGACCAAAGACCAAAAATTCAGAAACTCTGCACTTTTATTAGAATTTTTATTAGAAAAAAACGGTCGCTTTCATCTTTATTTATCGTTAGTAACGTATAAAAAACGACGTTGAATGTTTATATGTTACTCATTTTTCATAAAAGTGTCCAACAAAAACATATTATCGATCGCTTTGTACTCTTTCAAAATAAAAATGTCAAAAAATAGTTTTGTCTTTTCTAATTTTGTTTCCATTATTAAACTATTCAAATGAAAACAAAAAGTGAATGCTCGGAAGAACGGACCTGTCCAAAATGATGAAAAAGACCTTTGGTTTTTTAAGGTAAGTGATAACTTTAAGAGATTTTATACAACCGAGCATTAAAACTTGAAAAAACAAAAATTTTGTGCTATAATATATATGATAGTTTTTAAATAACAACATCGAAACAGTAAAAAACACGATTAGAAAGAGGCAGTACAAGAAAAAAACTAACACATTCTAAAAAACAAAAAACTCTCGACGGGAGATAACCGCCTATGAATTACGTTTAGATTACAAGCGCAGAGAAAAAACTTTTTCCTTGCGCTTTTTTTGTTGTTTCCCGACGAAAGTAAAGACAAGAAAATGAATTGCAATTACAAAAGAGCACTCAAACCATAAAAAGGAACACAAAATGGCAAACGAAAACAATAAAATCAAATTACTTGTGTTGTGGGATATTCTGCGTAAGAACACCGACGAAAATCACGCAATGAACGCGGACGAAATCCGCGCAGAACTTGAAAAACGCGGCATAACCGTAATTCGCCGAGTTATTGCCCACGATATTGCCACACTTAACGAGTTCGGTTACGAAGTCCTGTCATACAAGAAGAAATATACTTACTATTACGTTGTCTCCCGTCTGCTTGAAACGGCGGAAGTCGTTTTGCTCGCCGACGTGATACAGGCAAGCAAACTTTCTTCTTTGCAGAAAAAAGCGTTAGTGGAAAAACTGTCGGATACTCTCTGCGCTCATCAAGCGGCAAGCATTTCCAAACACGTTATCTCTCTCGAAAAAAGCCACAAAGGGAGTTGTTCTCTTATTTACAACGTGGACGCAATCGAGCGCGCCATCGGCGACAACAAAAAAATATCTTTTCTGTATTTCGATTACGACGAAAAGCATAAAAAGGTCTATCGTAAAGACAAAAAACGCTATGTAGCCAACCCCGCTTTTATGGTTTGGAGCAAAGACAACTATTACCTTCTTTGTTTTTCTAACGGACACGACGAAATCGTTACGTATCGTTTGGATAAAATGGATGACGTAAAGGTGGACGAAACCGAGCGTGAGCCGCACCCCGAATATGAAATGTTCAACACGGAAGAATACCGCAAACAAGTCTTTTCAATGTTCGGCGGAGAACCGCAAAAGGTTACGCTTGAATTTACAAAAGATATGATTTCCGAAATGTTCGATAGATTCGGTGACGATTTGCACATTCACAAAGGGACGGACGAAAAGTTTTCCGCTTCCGTAACCGTTCAAATATCTAAAACGCTTTTTGCGTGGATTGTCGGAACGCAAGGCAAAGTGAAAATACTGTCCCCTTGTAAGGTCAAAAACGGTTTTGCCGAGTTCGTAGCGAAAATCAAGGAAGAATACTAATTTAGTCCGTAAGAAAAAAATTTACAATCAACGAGAAAAGGAAATATGATACTTGAATTAAAAAATATCGTTTCAAGAGTGTTTTTCAGTGCATAACATAGAGAAAAACTTTGGAAGCAAATACGAAGCAAAACAGACGACTTATGAGCAAAGTGTAGCCCGGTGGACTATCGTTACGGACTAAAAAATTTAAAACAAGCGACTTTATTCACTATCGGACGATATTTTCGCGGAAGAAGTTAAGACGAATCAAAAGACCATACATAACTAAAATCTTTTTTCTTTTCCTGTCTCATATGTTTGACAAACCTACACAGTGCCCTTGAAAATTTTTACAAAAAGGTATTGACAATATTAAAAACCTGTGTTATACTTTACTTAATCAATTAAGTCGTTTGGCTTGATTGAAATACAATTATTGATTAGGAGGAGTTATGAAAGTTAAAAAAACATTGGCAATTATAATGTCAATAGTAGTGATGTTTGCGCTGTTAATCGTCACAAACGCGTCTGTTCCACATTACAGTTATGCGATGACAGACACGAGTGTAGATAACTCGGCAAGTTTTTCAACCGATGTAATTTATCAAATCGTAACTGACAGGTTTCACGATGGCAACCCCTCTAACAATCCAACAGGCAACATTTATGACAATAACCCTTGGGGAAGCCTAAATCGCAACAACCGTTTATATCACGGTGGTGATTGGGCTGGAATAATTAATAAAATTAACGATGGATACTTAACTAATATGGGTGTAACCGCTTTATGGATTTCTTCACCCGTTGAAAATATGGCATTATTGGATCCTGCCGACAATAGCGAAACATGGACCAGCACCTCGTATCACGGGTATTGGGCAAAAGATTTTTTTAAGACTAACCCGTTTTTCGGAACAATGAACGAGTTCCAGAACTTAATTGACACTGCTCACAATAATAATATAAAAGTCGTGATTGATTTTGCTCCAAATCATACGTCCACAACGAGTAATTTCGGAGACACTTGGAATCAAAACAGATATCCTTTGGATGGGGCTTTATACAGAAACGGAACGTTTCTCGGAAACATGAGAAACGACGGAACAAACAACTATTTTCATCACGAAGGTTGGATTCAAGATTGGAACTCGTTAGAGAGTGTACAATATCAATCAATGCTTGGATTAGCTGACTTGAATCAAATGAATCCCACAATAGACAACTATATGAAAGACGCGATAGACTTATGGTTAGATATGGGCGTTGACGGAATAAGAGTTGACGCCGTTAAACATATGTCTTTGGGCTGGCAAAAAAACTGGGTAAGTAACATATATGAAGAACATCCTGTTTTCATTTTTGGCGAATGGTTTTCGGGTGGGAATATTCCCGATGCGTCTATGTCTTATTTTGCAAATGAAAGTGGTATGAGTTTACTTGATTTTAGTTTTGCTAATGCTACGAGAAGTGCTATAGGAGATTTGAGCGGTACAATGTATGACATACATTCATGTATCGAGGGAACAGCCAATAATTTCAAACAAGTTAACAATCAAGTTACTTTTATAGATAATCACGATATGTCACGTTTCACAACGCTGGCAAATAACACACATAGTAGCGTTGACACCGCATACGTTCTACAATTAACGCAACGCGGCGTTCCCGCTATTTATTACGGCACTGAACAATATCTTGCGGGAGCGGCAGATCCCGACAATAGAAAAGATATGGTGTCGTTTAATCGGAACTCAACGGCGTATAAGATTATTTCCACACTGGCTCCTTTAAGAAAAAGCAACCCTGCCCTTGCTTACGGAACCTACAATCAGCGTTGGATAAACAATGACGTGTATATTTACGAACGACAGTTTGGCAACAGCGTCGTATTGGTTGCAATAAATCGCAACACATCATCAGGTTATAACATCACAAATCTTTTTACCAACTTACCGCAAGGAACATATCAAGACGTATTAGCAGGCTTAAAAAGCGGCTCATCCATCACTGTTCAATCCGGTGGTATAGTTCCTCAATATTATCTCGGAGCCGGTGTTTGCGCAGTATGGGAGTATAAATCGGAAAGCGAATCTTCCCCTATAATAGGCAATGTGGATCCTTTAATGGGAAAGGTTGGCAATACGATAACTATCACAGGACGTGGTTTCGGTAGTGTTGCGGGAACAGTAAAATTCGGAACAACTTCTGCAAATGTAGTAAACTGGTCGGATAATCGTATTACGGTTACGATTCCCTCTGTTGTTGCAGGGGAGTATAGCATTACCGTTTCACGAGCCAATGGGCTTAGTAGCAGTCCGTTCCCGAGATTCAAAGTTTTGACAGGAAGTCAAACTGCCGTGAGATTTAAAATTAACGTTTCAACCGTTTACGGACAGAATGTCTATATAGTCGGAGGAGTGAGCGAACTTAATAATTGGTCTACATTATTGGCAATAGGTCCATTTTACAACAATACCGAAACCATAGGAAAATATCCCGTGTGGTTTTTTGATATAAGCGTTCCTGCAAATACCACTTTTGAATACAAATTCATTAAAGTTGACGATGCGGGTAACGTGGTATGGGAGAGCGGGGCAAATCGATCTATTACTACAACGTCAAACACTCAAGAAGTATTTGCTTATTGGCGTTAACGCAATTCAGAGTAACTTATGAAAGTGTAAATTCAAAAATGCACTTTTCTTTGTTAAAATATATCATATTGGAGGAAAAAATATGAAAAAGTCACTGGTAGCAATTTTGGTTACGGTTCTTATGGTTTGTTCCGCGTTATTTATCGTTGCTTGCAAGCCTGCGGACAACACCGTAAAACACAAGGTAACGTTCTACGACGGCACAACCGTACTGAAAGAGGTCGAAGTAGAGAACGGTAAAACGGTAGAGGCATATACGCCCGAAAAATCCGGTGGTTACGAATTTGTCAATTGGTTTTCCACGCCGAGTTTTAATCACAAATTCGATTTCACCAAAGCCGTAACCGAGAACGTAAGCGTATTCGCAGGTTTTACTCTTTATAAGGAAGATGCCCGTAGTTTTTATGTTGTCGGTAGCGGAACGAGCGAGTTATTGCTCGGTCAGGATTGGGGCAAAAACCTTAACGACAGTCATAAAATGACTAAAACCGTCGACAAAAACGAGTATAAAATCACTATGGATTTGCTTGTAGGCGACGAATTTCAGTTCGCCATAAGTTCCAAATGGGAAAACAAACGCGGATTCGGATATCTCGTTACCGATAGACTTTCCGACGGCACGGTTGTTTTTGAAGGGCAAGGCGGCGGACTCGGAGAGGTTACTTCCAAAGGACGCAATATCAAGGTCGTAAAAGAAGGAAATTATACTTTAACGCTTAAAACTTATCCTAACGAGGACACCTATAATACGAGCGACGCTTCCTATACCGAAGAAGGAAAGGAAGTGTATAACATAGGAACATTCGACACGATCGAGTTCGTTCGTAACGGGGATCCGTTGGTTGCGACCGTCGTTACGACGAATTATTATATAAAAGGCTCTCCCATTACCGGTTGGGCGGATATGTATAATTCCGATACGACGATGAGTAAAGTCGGTAACACCTATACCTTGGTTACTTATATGAAAGCGGGCGATCAATTTATGTTCGCATCGTATAATTCTTCTGCCGACGGGATAACCGCAGGTTCTCAATATATTAAGTCCAACGCGCTTTCCGAAGAATCGAAAACATTGATAGACGGATATAGCGAGGCGGGCGGCAATATGACGACCAAAAAGACGGGACTGCATACTTTCGTTTACGATAATACGACGAACGTTCTCTCGGTAACCGTGGACGAATCGGCGACGATGCCTGTTTACGATTATTATCTTGACGGAAAAACTACGGGAGGTCTTAATTGGAAAGCCGAGGATTTACCGAACAACAAATTGACCGAAACTGCAAGCGGCAGCAACGTTTTTGAAATTAAAAACGTTCAACTTGCAGTGGGCGACGAAATAATAATCCGTTATTACGAAAAAGGCACCGCAACTCCCGCATATAATAACGCGAAAGGGATATACAACTCTCCTAACCTTCTCCCCAAACTTACGGCAACGGACGACTTTTCCGCCGCAAGCGCAACGAATGCGAATATAAAAGCCAAAACTGCGGGGACGTATGACATTTCATTCGATGCTTACACGAAGATAATAAAAATAGTCACCGCCGAAGCGCAGGCATCGGCATACGTAAAAGGAAATGCGATAGAATCTTGGGGAAATAAACCCGAAAGCGGAAAAATGACGCTCGGCAGCGACGGCAAGTTTACCATCGAACTCACCATGTCGGTTGACGATCAGATAATGATACAGTATTTTGCCGTCGGCGAAAGCAGCGAATGGGGTGCGGCTTTTAATTCCACGCATGTTGAACAAAGCGGCGCATATGCAAGTTTTGACCTTACGGGCAATAACATTAAATGCGTTACGGCCGGTACTTACATACTGACTTTCGATCCGACAGTTTCAAAAATAACAATCGTTGCCAAAACGGCATAATAATTTTCGGGATAAAACCCTCCGCCATATCTTATGGCGGAGGGCCCCGATTATTTTAAATTAAACTTTGATGTAATGACTTTCGTCGGAAACATTTTCGCGGGAAACGGCTTTATTCACGCATTCGAGTATCGTTTTTAATTTGGATTTGAACTTTTCGACCGTCCGAAAGCGTTCGTCAACCGACAATTCGGAAAATATAAGATTGCCGAACACGACGCGCGTGTCTTCAAGGTTTTTCAAATCGTCGAGTTTATCTATGAAAACGACCTTCGGGAAAGCGGAGAGTATTTCGCGTTCAAGCGATGTATCGTTGGGCTTGAGCGCAACGAACGCATAATCTTGACCGAATTTTGTTTCTGCGTCAACCTTTATCTTTTCGTAATCGGTGGTTATCTGATAAAAAAACGGATCGTTTAATATCGTATCCACGGAAATAAAAGGTATAAAGTTTTCTTTGGCGCAGTCGTGAAATTCTTCGTCCGTCATACCAATACAAACGCAAGCGGTCGCGGAAACGCGCGAAGGCTCAGTTTCGGCGGACAGAGTAACGGTATATTCGCCGTCTTTGCAAAGTTCGGTTAATTCTTTTGCAAACAATAACGCCTCCGCGTCCTGCAAAAATCCGTTGTGTTTCGACGTGCGGATCACAATGCTTTTCACGCTCGCTTTCATTGCGACGGCGTGAAGATTGGGAACGTATCCGAGAAAATTAACGGCGTGCAAAACCTTGTTTTTCGTTTCTTCCGAAATTTTCTGATCTTTTCTTCCGTTAATGACGTAGGAAACGGTCGCTACGGAAACACCCGCAAGACGAGCGACGTCTTTGTTTGTCGGTTTCTTCGGTTTAACATTTGTCATAACATCTTAAGTATAATACTTTTTTAACGATTTGTCAACGGAGCGCAATATGAATCAACAAGCACTTCTGCATATTCCGGACAGTAATTACTGCTATGCCGTAGATACGAATACGGTAGAAATACTGCTCCGCACGGATAAAAACGATAAGTTTGACGAAATAAACATTATTTACGGAAACAAATACGATTATTATGTAAATCAAAAAAGGATGTCGCTTTCGTTACGCTTTTCGGATACTCTATTCGATTATTATTTCATCCGATTAAAACTCGATGACGTGCGTTTTGTGTATGTTTTTGAGTTGAATACGGGCGACTCCGTTTATTATTTTTCGGAAGACGGAGTTACGGAAAAATACGACTTTTCGCTGGCGTATTTCAATTCTTTTCAACTACCCTATATTAACGAAGCGGACGTTACGCAACCGGTAGATTGGCTACGAAACGGTATATTTTATCAGATTTTTGTGGATCGCTTTTACTGTGGAAATCGGAAAAAAAATATGTCTTACGTCAATGCTGCGTGGGGAGATAAACCGACTCCGAACAGTTTTTTCGGCGGGGACATAGACGGGATTATAAAAAAACTCGATTATATACAAAATCTCGGTTGTGATACCCTATACCTTACCCCCGTTTTCAAATCGAAAACGAATCATAAATATAATATCACCGACTATTATAAAATAGACGAGCAATTTGGCGGAAACAACGCTTTAAAAAAACTCGTCGAAGCCGTTCATTCAAAGGGTATGCGTATAATTTTCGATGCGGTTTTCAACCATTGCGACCAAAGTCTGAAAAAATTTCAGGACGTGATTAAAAAAGGTAAAAAGTCGAAGTTTTACGATTGGTTTATCATTCGCGGCGATAAAGCGGATACGGCGACGGGTAATTACGAATATTTCGGCGTCTGTAAATATATGCCGAAATTCAACACTTCAAATCAAGAAGCACAAAAATATCTGATAGATATTGCACTGTATTGGATAAAGAAGTATAATATTGACGGGTGGCGACTCGACGTTGCCGACGAAGTTTCTCACGATTTCTGGCGAAAATTCCGCGTCGCGGTAAAAAACGCCAAACGCGACGCCGTTATTATAGGCGAAAATTGGCATGACGCACACCCATACCTGAACGGCGATCAATTCGACGGAATAATGAATTATTCGGTTACCAAGGCTATGACGGATTATTTTGCGAAAAAGAATATAAATGCAAAAGGTCTTTCGGAACGTTTATCGGCATTATACGTTCGCAACTCGCGTCCTGTAAATAATATGATGCTTAATTTGCTTGACAGCCACGACACGCATCGGTTTTATACAATGGTAAACGAGGACGAAAACGCTTTGATTGCGGCTCTTTCCGTCATCTTTTGTCTTTGCGGCTCCGCCTGTATATATTACGGCACGGAAATCCCGTTGGCGAGAGGATACGATCCCGACTGCCGCAGAACGATGGATTGGACAAAAGAAAACGATTTCGGCGCGACGGGGCGCGTTATAAAAAGTCTTGCCGAACTCAAGAAAACGCCCGTGATAAAATACGGGGAAATATATTACGAATATGCCGAAAACGTTTTTATTCTGAAAAGAGTTTACAACGATAAAGTATTAAAATTAACAGTCTTAAACGAAGGAAGCGCTGAAATCAAAGCTGAAAACGTATTGCTTTCGCATAATTACGACGGCAGTATTTTGTACGGCGCGGGATTTATAATAGAGGGGGTAAAATCGTGAAAAAAATAATAACCGCTTTATCCTTACATATTGCGTGTCTTATAGCGTTGATAGTAACAATCGGAAGTTTTTCGGGGACGAAACGCAGCGAAGGCACGGAAAAATTTACGGGCGAATTGGAGCGTAACGTAACTATTCGTATTCTCGAAAACGATACGGCGGTAAAGCAAGGATATCTGAAACGACTGCTTGACGCTTTCAATGCGGAATATTCCGAATACGGAATCACCGCCGTAGACGCGAATATGGACGAATACAGCGACCTTGAAAAGGACGGACCTTTCGGTTACGGTCCGGACGTCGTGTATCAGGCGAACGACGTAATTATGCGGTACGTTTCTGGCAAACACGTTATGCCACTTCCGATAAAACAACTCGAATGTTACGATAAAATAAGCGAACGCGGGTGGAACGCTTATTCGAGCGAAATAAGCGGCTCAGGTGGAAGTCTGTCTTATCATTTCGGCGTTCCCGTCAATATACAAGGTCCCGTTCTCTATTATCGCAAAGATTTATTGCCCGAAAATTGGAAAACCGAATGGGACTCAGATAGGAACGGCGTTCCCGATATGCTGGAAAGTTGGAGCGTTATGTACAGGTATTCCAACGAAATAAAAAGAAATAATCCGAGTAAATACGGATATATGCGATCGTTTTTCGAGCCTTATTTTTCCATCGGGTATTTATATAGCTACGGCGCGTATTCTTTCGGCAACGATAACACCGACCCTTCCGACATAGGATATAGTAAAGGCGAAAGTTACAAAGGCGCAAGCGTAATCAGACAGCTTGCGAGCAGTATGAACGAGTGGTGTATAGACGACACGATTACCGTAAACGCATATTCCAACCTTGCCAAAGGAACGTACTTTGCCACGATGACGACGCCCGACGTGTATACTTTGTTCGTAACCGAAATGCTGGGCGCAGGATATTCTCCCGAATATGTAGCGGAAAACCTCGTTGCGACGTATATTCCTAAGCTTCCCGCTTCCGGCGATCTTACAGATGAAAGCGGTGAACTGATACCGAGTAAAATGATGGGCGGTATAAACGGATACGCAATATCGAGTTATACGAAATACCCTAACGCCTGCCTTGCTTTCGTGGATTTTGCGACGAGTTACAAAATGATAGAATTGCGCAATGAATTATTAGGCATTGCTCCCGCAAGGTCGGACGTTGCGCAAGCGGTGGGAGGATTGTCTTCGGTGATAAATTCCAATATGGAAGCGGGAAATATCGTCGTTATGCCTTCGATAAAAGAAGTAGGGCAAATATGGACGCCTCTTAAAACGTTATTCGTCGATATTGCGAAGGACCCGTTCAGAACAAAAGAATATAAGTACGACACCTTGGAAAAAATCAAAGTCGCGCTTCAAAAGGTGGATCAGCAAATATACGACGCTATATTTACTTTACAGTGAGGTGGAAAATGAAAAAACTAAACTTAAACCTTAAAAAACCGTTCGTTGTTTTGGTAGATGTTTGTAAAAACGGCAATCGTAACGTCGCCGCCTCCGCTTGCGTTATGGGACTCGGTCAATTTATGTATAAACAGTGGATAAAAGGCTTTTTATTTCTGTTTTTACAAGTCGCCTTTATAGCGTTTTTTGCGCTTTACGGAGCAAAAGCTATAGCGGGGTTTTTTACTCTCGGAACGGTCGAAGCCAATCCGTGGTTCGGCATAGACGGAGATAACTCCGTAACTATGCTCATAATGGGAATTTTTGCGTTTATAATTCTGATTTTATATCTGGTTATATATTGGGGAAACGTTAAAGACGCGAGAAAAACTCAATTACGCGTGGAAAACAACAGAAAACCTCTTTCTTTTAAGGAAGAAATGAAAGCGTTGTTCGACGAGCGTTTTTACGTAACCGCACTGTTTCTGCCCGTGCTGGGCGTTTGCGTGTTCTGCGTGTTACCCATTATTTTTATGATATTGATAGCGTTTACCAACTACGGAGGAAACGTAATCCCTCCCGCCTTGGTCGATTGGGTAGGCTTCGATAATTTCGGCAGAATAGTAACGCTTACTCAATTTGCTCCCACGTTTTTCAAGATATTGGTCTGGAATTTTTTATGGGCTATACTTTCCACCGCTCTCAATTACTTTGCGGGGTTGGGAATCGCTCTTTTATACAATAAAAAGTGCGTTAAAGGCAAGGCTTTCTGGCGGTTGTTTCCCGTCCTCGCTTACGCCGTCCCGGGATTTATAACGCTGCTTGCTTTCAAGTTTATGTTGTCTTACGGCGGACCTATAAATCAGATGATTGTAAATAACGGCGGCAAGGCAATCGGATTTTTGGATATAGACGCGAAATGGTCGAGCAGATTTATAGGGTTGTTCGTGAATTGCTGGCTTAACGTTCCTTCCTCTATGCTCCTCGCTACGGGGATTTTATCGAATATGAATACCGACCTTTACGAGGCGGCGCGCATAGACGGAGCAAGCGAACTTAAACAATTCACTCACATTACTCTGCCGTTCGTCGTGTTTGCAACGACGCCTATTATAATAAGTCAATTTATCGCCAACTTCAATAATTTCGGCATTTTCTACTTCTTACGCGGCGGACTTTATACGGAAGGATATTTCCTTGCAAGCGATACCGATTTACTTATCAATTGGCTGTTTAATCTTTCCATTTCCAATAATTATTATTCCATCGGCGCAACCATAAGTATAATCATATTTATCATAACTTCCGTAATTTCTTTGATAGTATACGCCAGATCGTCAAGTTACAAACAGGAGGATACGTTCAGATGAGAAAAACGATTAAGGGAAAAAATGCTATATCCGCGACTTTAACTTACGTGGCTATACTCGCCGTATCCGCTATTTACGCTTTCCCGATATTGTGGCTATTGCTGGCAAGTTTCAGCAAATCGGGTTCTATGTATTCGTTCGACGGATTTTTTCCGAAGGAATACAGTTGGGCGAGTTTTGATAAGTTATTTAACGATACGGGAACGTATAATTATCCCAAATGGTTTTCTAACACGTTGTTTATAGCGTCAATGGCGTCGTTAATCGGTTCGCTACTGACTATTCTTACGGCGTATTGTATGTCGAGATTTCGTTTTAAAAGCAGAAAAAAACTGATGATGACGACTCTCGTTTTGGGTATGTTCCCTTCGTTTATGACGATGACCGCCGTTTACATATTGATGACGCAGTTTAATCTGATAAATCGGCATTGGGGTTTGATTCTGATATATTCGGCAGGCGCGCCGATGGGTTATATGACACAGAAAGGCTTTTTCGACACCATACCTAATTCTATTTACGACGCCGCTCGCATAGATGGCGCGACAAACGCGCAGATATTCGGCAGAATTACCTTACCACTCGCAAAACCCATGATCGTTTACACCTTGCTTTCTCAATTCGTGTGGCCGTGGAGCGACTTTATATTGCCCAAATTGTTACTTAAAGAAAAAGACCTTTATACGGTTGCCGTGGGGCTTATGTCGCTCGGTGAAACGGAGTTTTCACGATTTGCGGCAGGCTCGATGTTTATAGGCGTTCCGATTATAATATTATACTTCGCGCTGGCAAAATTCCTTGTAAGCGGCTTATCATCGGGAGCCGTTAAGGAATAGCCATACCATACCCGTAAAAGCAAGACAGTGTTTAAAAAACGGGGACAGCAATGAGCGAATGAGGAATATATATAAATTTTTACGAGAAAAAACCGCTAAAATAACCGTAAGCGAAAACGTTATAACAATCGAACGCGAAGACGGCTCGCTGATTATTCAACTTGCAAGCCCCGATGAAAAGCAGTCTATGATGAAACGGCTTGTAGAAACTTATGAAATTGACGAGGTAAAAGTGTTTGAGCCTTCCCTTAACGATATATTCGTAGAGTACGCAGGCGAGCAGGTGTAAGGAGGCAAATTGTTCACCAAAAAGAAATAAGATGAAATAATAACAACGAGCCGTTCGTAGTCAAATGCGGACGGCTCGTTTAATAACCAAACACTACTCGACTAAAAGGTTTGCGGAATTTGCCGTGAGCCTTTTGTTGTCATTTGAAAGTAAAAGTCTAAAATATATAGTTTTAATAAGTCTGCTCTTTCGGGAAAGGCAATTTTTTGCATAAAAAACTCGAAAATTTTGTTCAATGTAATTTATTTTACATCGAAAATTTGCAAACCCCGTTTTTTTATGATATAATGCGGCTACAATCTAAATTGAACACTGTGTTTAATTTATCCCAAAAGGAGGTCCAAGCGATGAGAACGCTCAACAGCGTCACTTTGGACGCAATGGAAAAGTATATTATTACCTATCAAAAGGAACAAGGCAAATCTCCGAGTTATCGCGAGATAATGCACGCTTTGAGTATGAGTTCGTTAAACCTTGTGCAAAGGTATGTTCTTGCTCTCGAAAAGGCAGGAAAAATTGAAAGAACGCGGCTTGGCAGTATATCAGTTATGCCCAAACTCAAACCGAGCGGGTTTACACTTGCTCCACTCGTCGGCTCTATTGCCTGCGGACAACCTGTTGACGCCGTAGAGAATATCGAAGGAACCTTTGCCCTGCCGAAAGCCATTTTCGGCAACGGAAATCTGTTTATGTTGCGCGCAAAGGGCGATAGTATGATTGACGCCGGCATTAAGGATGACGATCTTATCGTTATCAGACAACAAAACACGGCAGAAAATGGAGAAATCGTCGTTGCGATGATAAACGGCGAAACAACGTTGAAGCGTTTGTATAAACGAAACGGCAAAGTCGTTCTCCACCCCGAAAACAAGGAAATGAAAGATATTGTGGTAAAGCATTGCGACATACAAGGAGTGCTTATCAGTTGCATTAAAATGTACGAATAAGATATTAAGGCGTTTTGCCCCGAAACGCAACGATATATCTTTACAATCGGTGTATCACTGTTGCGCAGGATTTATCCCGACCGCGCTTTAACAGTTTTACAAATTCCAACCGGTTGTAAAACTTGGGAGAAAGGAGGTTGCAACCAATATGAAATATGCAATGTGTACCCATTGCGGTCGTCGCCTTTGCAAAGGCGAAAACGGAACGAAGGTCGAAATGGAATGTCCGAAATGCGGAACGTTTGCTTCCGTCGTTATAGAAGATGACGACGTGCATATCAGTAAAAAACCTATCTTCACGACGGACAAACCGTTGAAAATAAAGCAAAACGCTTAACTTTTTTTCTAAAACTTAATATCAGCGGGTAAAGGAAAGCCGTTGCTGTCCTTTACCGACATCTTGTTATGAGGCTGGACTCGGCAACGAACCGTGAGGAGCCTGACAGATAGTAAAATCCTTTAAGCATAGGGATTATCTATTGTCAGGCTCTTTTTTGATGCCGATTTTACCCGATTGCGCGAATTTTACTGCGTAATCGGGCTTTTTTGTGCCTTTTTCCGTCCGATTACGATTTTATTTCAAATCTTATCGGAGGTCAATATGGCAAAAATCGAATACACGCTTCCTAACGGCAAAATCAAAACGTTTGAAGTTGACGAACACACCGCGCTTTCCTACGCGCAAATTGAAAAAAAAACCCGCAGAGAAGAAGAACGCACGCGGTGGCGGAAGAGAAAGAAACTAAATTCGCTCGAAGAGATGACCGATTTCGGTGTGCAGTTTATGTCAAACGAACCTACGCCCGAAGAACTCGCTATACACCGCGACGAATCTCACCGCTTACATAATGCCCTTTCCCTGATCCCTGAAAATCAGCAAAAACTTGTATTCAACGTTTATTTTAACGGTCATTCTTTGACGGAAATCGCAAAGCAAGAAGGCGTGAGTTATCAGGCGATACAAAACCGAATGGCGAAGATTTTGAAAAAACTTAAAACTTTTTTGGATTAAGGGGGTTGTGATAATCGTTTCCCGCTCCTTAAAAGCGCAAGGCATAAACCTTGACGCTTTTAGGAGGTATTAAGGAAATGACAAAAATCAACTACACCTTTGCAGACGGACATACGGAAGAAATCGAAGTAACGGACGAATTTGCACTACAATACGAACTGTTGGAGGACGAGCGAAAACGGCAGGAAGAACGGGAAAAGAAACGCCGTAAGCGCAGGCTGTCTTACGAGGGTTTGGCGGATAACGGTTATGAATTTGAAGATAAAACCTGCCCGAATCCGTTGGAGCAGCTCATAGAACAGGAAAACGAGCAATACAGCCTTATTTCCCTATCGGATTTCCTTACGGACAGGCAAAAACAAATCATGCGACTTTACTACGATGTGGGAATGTCTAAAACGGAAATCGCAAAAGTTCTGAACATTACAAAAGTTGCTGTTCAGCACCATCTGGAGAACGCCGTCAAAAAAATTTTGAAGAATTTTTGAGAAAAACAATAAAAGTGGTTTACTTTTTACCCCCGCTTATTCCCCGATAGGTGTAGGGATAAAATTTTCAATCGAACAGGAGGACAAAACAAATGTTAGTCAGAAAAGAAAAACTCAAACGCTTTTTGGAAACAAAAAACCTATCCAAAGAGAAATTCGCCGCCATTCTCGACGTCGAGACTACCGAAGTAGATAAAATGTTGAACGGCGAACCCGTCGGTTTACATACGTCGCGCAGATTTATTCGCTTTTTCAAAGCCGAAGTTGCGCAACATTATATCGACTGGAAAGCAATGAACATAGAAAACCCGTTGGAGGATAAAAAATGAAAAATTTTGAAGTACAGCACACGCTGCGCCTTTACGACACCGAACTCGTGTCTGCAATCGGTAAAATGCACGAAAAACACAGCAAACGATTCCGCAATAAAAACGAATTTCTCACAGAACTCGTTAAACTCGGTTTGTTAGAAATGCAAAAGCAGGAAAACGTAAAACCTGTCGGACACTCCCCTATGGTTGACAACGGGGCGAAGCCCGAATGTGCCGATACCTTGCGGGAAATTTACGAAATTCTGGACGCCGTTTCAAAATACATATACACGCAATTCAAATCGCTTTACGTCAATCAGCGCGTGGTGGAACGTCTTATGTCGTCCGTTTACAAGCAACTGCAAGAAATGCACCGAGAAGAAATGGCAACCATCCGTAACGCCGACGCGGGCTTTTACGACGATTTACCCGAACGATTTGAGAAGATAATCGTTAATCTAAAAAACACCTACGGGCTTAAATGAGTTCGCCGAACGTAGTCTGTCAGATTTATTTTTTAGACAACGAACAAGCCCTTGCGAAGAATCCGCTCCGCGAAGAAAAATACGGCGCGAAACGGCGATTTTATTCGTGCAAGAACTCTAAATATAATTACGTGGACTACGTTCAGGACGGCTCGAAAAAACCGCTCGATTACGTGGACTATTCGGGTAATTCCGAAAAAAGCACGGGAGTGTTTAATGCTGACGGACTACTTACGAAAGAACAGCGGAAAAGCATAAAAAAGGCTTTAAGCGAAACAAAAAGCGTAATTTGGCACGGGTTTATATCGTTTACCGAAGAATTCGGAAATCTGTATTGCAACGATTACGAATCCGCCTACCGAATGATGAAAACGGAATTCCCGCGGTTTTTGAAATCTGCAGAGCTTGATCCGAAAAACGTAATTTGGTATGCGGGACTACACGAAAATACGGATAACAGACACATACACTTTTCGTTTTTTGAAAAAGAGCCTATGAAATACCGTGCTCGAAGTAATAATCGACATTTTTCTAACGGGAAATTGCCTTATTACAGCATAGAGCAATTCAAATTGCGAGCGGAACAAAAACTTACGGATTCGACGGCGCAACTGAAACTTGCCCGAAAGCAACTTACGGAATCGACGAAGAACGTGTTGTTTTCGGCGCAAAGCCCGCTACGCTACAACCGCGAAATACAGACGCTTATGCTTCGACTGCTTGAAACGTTACCCGCTACGGGAAGATTATCATACGACAGCAAAAATATCGAGCCGTTCAGACCGCAGATACAAGAGATAATCAACTGTGTAATCCGTTCGGACAGGAATACTTACGAATCCTACGTAAATTTTTGCCGTGTTATATCCGACAAAGACAAAGATACGATGCGCATACTCTCGAATCTAAAAATCAAACCCGAACAATGGGACAGGTTTCTCATATCGGACAAATATATGGACGATTTATACCGTAGGCTCGGCAATCAGGTTCTCAACTCTCTTCGTGTGTATAAAGGCAAGTTAAAACCAGCGAAATCCCGTCTTGCAAACAAGCGTATCCGTCGAGGCGTCCGCACGGGGCTTATCGCCTATTGCGCTAAACTTAACGTCATAATCGAACACGAAGCGCAAGAAGCGTTTGAAGAGTATTACGAGAAAATTCGCGAACGTGACACCGAAAACGAAATCATAAAGGAGGAAATGCTATACGAAATCGAATAAGAAAATTCTCGTTATATGCGGAATAATCGTTCTGTTGTGTTATCTATTCGGCTTTGTGCTTAATTGTTTTATCTCACACGGTTTTGTGTTCCGATTCGATATAAGACTGCTGTTTAACGGCAGGACGTTTCTTTATACGGGGCTTTTGTGCCTTGTAGCATTACTTATTGTTTTGTTCTACTACTATAAGCATTTTTGGCTGTTTAACAGTAAAAACGTTATGCGCGGAAACAAAGGAGATAAACGAATCGACGTCAATCTCGAACAAGCGAGATTCCAGACGGAAAAAGAGATAAACGAAAATTTTACGAGAATGGAATACGGCGAATTGTCCGAAAAAGAAATCGTCGGTATTCCCATAAAAATTCAACAGGAGAAAGAAAAATTATATGTCAATTTTGCCCCAAACGCCCATACACTCATCATCGGAACAACCGGTTCCGGTAAGACCACAACCTTTATCAATCCCACGGTGCAGGTGCTGTCCCGGAGCAAATCCAAACCGTCCATGCTGTTGTCGGATCCGAAGGGAGAATTGTACGCTCTGCATGCAAAATCCTTACGAGATAAAGGCTATGAAGTCAAAGTGCTCGATTTAAGGAATCCGTTCAACAGTATAAAGTGGAATCCGCTCGAACGCCCGTTTTTAATGTATCAAAGAATGTTGCATTTAGAGGATGAAATTACGGTTGACGAGGAACACGGAACGTATATTTTCGACGGACACGCTTACAACGAACCCGACGAACTCGATTCTGCCGTGCAAGTCAAAAAACAGCAAATTTATGATCAGGTTTACGAGGATTTGCACGATATGATTACCGTTCTATGTCCTATAACGAATAAAAACGAACCTATCTGGGAAAGCGGCGCAAAGAATTTTATTCTGGCAATCGCCATAGCAATGCTTGAAGATTCGGCTAATCTCGAACTCGGTATGACGGTAGATAAATTCAATTTTTACAATCTTACGAAAATAGCCACGAATACCGAAAACGATTGCGAGGAACTGATACGTTACTTTCAAGGTCGCGGCGATTTATCGAAAGCGTTATCTCTTTCCAAACAGGTACTCGATTCGGCGGAAAAAACACGCGGTTCGTATCTGTCAACTATGTTCGATAAACTCAATATGTTTGCGGACCTTTCGCTATGCTCTTTGACGTCGGCAAACGAAATAACCTTTGCGGACATGGCTGAAAAACCGATTGCGTTGTTTTTGCAAATTCCCGACGAAAAGGAAACGAGACATACGCTTGCGGCAATGGTAATGTTACAGGCGTATAAAGAACTCGTAGCAAAAGCAAGCGAATATGACAATCTTTCTCTACCGCGAAGCGTGTATTTTCTTATGGACGAATTCGGAAATTTACCCGCCGTTCATAAACTCGAACAAATGGTAACGGTAGGACGAAGCCGTAATATCTGGCTGTGCCTTGTAATTCAGTCTTACGCACAACTTGCAAAAGTTTACGACGAGAAGTCTGCCGACATTATCCGAAGTAACTGCAATATTCAGATTTTCATAGGCACGTCTGATCCCAAAACCATCGAAGAATACTCGAAACGCTGCGGAAACTATACCGTTATAACTCGTAACGTCGGATACAACACGGTGAAAGCGGACGATATAAACAGCAACGCTTCCATAAAAGAGCGTCCGCTTATTTATCCGTCTGAACTCGCACAACTCAATCGTCCCGGAAATATGGGGAACGCCGTCGTTACCGTATTCGGATATATGCCCGTAATGAGTAAATATACTCCGAGTTACTCTTGTTCGGTTTATACTCTTGAAAAAACAACGCAAAGACTGAACGTCGGCAGATATTTCGACGAAGGCAAAGTTTTTTACAATATGAAACGGCGTAACGAAATCGTCATCCCGAAACGCCCGCCGAGAAGACCTGCGGGAAACGGCGGTATGAATATCGTTCGGCAAATGGACGGGGTGAAAGAATACGTTAAGGAGCAAATAGAACGTTCTTTCAATTCTGAAATCGTATCCGATGAAGAAAAAATCGAACTGCTGAACCTTATCGATAAGCAAGCCTTTTTACGAGCGAAATCCATACTCGAAGAGGCTGCAAAGCGCGCGACCGCGCTCAATCAGGATCACCTTATCGACACGTTTGAAAACCTATACAAAAAACTCAACTGGCTCCAACTCAATTTTTCGGGTGGGGCTGCACGAAATCAATAAACAGGAGGATAAACCTTGAAAACAAAAACAAGACGCAACACATTGAAAGGACTTTTGTTCTTTGTTCTGACGCTATCGGCATTGTTTTGCGCGCTTTTCGCGTCAACCGCTACCACCGCATCGGCGGCTACATACACTTCGCCGACTCTCACGACCAGCGGTTCCTATGACGTGGGCAACGGTTCCGTCAGCGGATATATGGATAAATACCGAATCTATATGCACGCTTCGTCTGTCAACGGCAGTACGGGAACGGCGTATAACGACAGGGTACTAAACTGGAATTACGTCTATATAAAAATCGACGTAACGGACATCAATTCGCACATTTCTTTCAGATTGACAAGAAACGGTTCCACCTATTCAAGTCGTTCGCTTTCCGGCAAAGAAGATATGACGCTCTATTCCGGTTCATTGCCCGACGGCGAATACGTTTTGACCTATAAAGGCAAACACAACACGTTTCTTTGGGCAACCGCCGAGTACACCTATACGTATAGGTTTGTAATCGATAAAACCGGACCGTCTTACACTTTGAAAGCAGGAACGACATCAGTAAGTAGCGGCACATATACGAATAAACAAATCACTTATTCCGTTACAGACTACAAACCGTGGCGTATTCTCTATAAATCTCCCGCTGCTTCGAGTTACACGTCGTCATACAACACTACCTATACCGTCGGCGCAACCTCTTACAATAACGGCTGGTGGTATTTCTACGCGGAGGATTATTACGACAACTATAACGAAACCGTTAGCATTTATCTCGACACGATTGCTCCCGTAGGCAAGGTTGTAAATTCTGCCGGCTATACCGTCCAGAACGGCGAGTACACGAATAAGCCTGTCAGATATACTGCTACCGATACGGGCGGTGTTTCGTATTATCAGGTAAAAAAGCCCGGCTCTTCGTCTTGGATGTCTTATTCGTCCGGCACTACGCTCTCGGGCTTCTACGGCTGGTACGCTTTCCGTTGCGTTGACAAAGCCGGCAACTATTCCGAAGAATACAAGGTGTATTACGACGCGATACTGCCTGTTGGCACTCTTTACGGAGGAACGACGGCAATGAGCAGCGGTTCCTATACAAACGCAAGCTACGTCAAGTACGTGGCTACGGACTCTCATTCGGGAATAGCGAATTGCTACGTAAAAATGCCCGGCGCAAGTTACTATGCGGCATATTCGTCAGGCACGCAACTTGCAACCGAAGGCTCTTACTCTTTTTATTCCGTTGATAAATCGGGCAATCAGTCGGCTACCGTGTCTATTACTCTCGACAAAACAAAACCGACGGGCATTCTTTACGGCGGTTCTTCTGTAATACAGAACGGCGGAGCAACGAACGCAAGTTACATTAAATTCGTGCCTTATGACGTTATAGGTCTTTCGGCTACATACGTAAAGAAGCCGTCATCAACGTCTTATGTTTCCTATACGTCGGGAACTCAATTTACGGAAGAAGGCGTTTATTCGTTCTATTCGATGGATAAAGCAGGAAATCAGTCTGTGACTTATACAATTACCTTGAACAGACAAATTCCGTCCGCTATGCTTTACGTTGACGATAAGCCTATTGATAACAATGGCTACACAAACGGCGGACATATCAAATTCGTATGCAGCGAAACCTGTTACGTAAAAACTCCGGACGGAAATTCTTTCGTGTCCTACGCATCGGGAGCGGAATTTTACAAGTCGGGTAAATACGTGTTTTACGGTGTTGATCGTGCAGGCAACAGTACGGGATTTTATTCCGTCGTTATCGACCGCACTAAAAAACCGCTTACTATTTCAAACCTTGCGGAAAATGTCACAACCGGAGACGTCGTTATCACTTGGACGGATGGCAGTCCCGATGTTTACGCGCCCATAAGAAGCGTAACCGTAAACGGCAAACCTTACATAAAAGGTTCGACGATTTATACCATCGACACAGGCGTATATAAAGTTGTCTGCACCGACGCCGCAGGTAACGTATGGGAAACGGAATTCGTATCCGAAAAACGCAACGTTTTAACCGAAACGCTCCAAAAAGAATATTTTGAAGCCCCTGACGAAAAAGGAAATAATTACGCTTTTTCTTCTTACGATGCGGCGTTTGCCTTTGCAAAACTTCGTGAAAGAGGATTTGTTCGCACAGGTGTATGGAATAACGAAACGTGGGATACGGGTATCGCTATGGACGCAATCGACGCCGTTAACGCCGAAAACGGATCCTACTTTATCTACAAAAAGTCAGGCAGTCCCGACGAGGAAGTCGCTTACTTTACCGAAGCACGCTTAAACGAAGTCATTGCCGAATATGCCGCGATAGGCATTAAAGATTATTTCTTCTGGGAAAAAGAACCAGCAACCATCGCCGACAGCGAAAATTTGTTTGAATATTCAGATGCGAAAGTTATTCTCTCAAAACATATAGAATTCGGCGGCAATATCGGCGTCTTGATAGACGGCGAAACTTTTGTAGGTTCGGTTTACGAAGGAGAAGGAAAACACGTCGCCACAGTATCGGATTCGTGGGGAAATTCCTGTGATTACGAAATTATCGTTATTCGCAGAGCGCCGAACATTCATTATGCGGTCGAAGACGGTTCGCCTAACCTTGTAACGTTCGACAGAACATACTATTTCAAAGATGAAATTATTCTTTCGATCAGCGACGATTTCGACGAAATGGCTATGTTCAACGTTTATGACGAGAACGGCGTTCTGCTCAGCAATCTCAATCTTTACGACACATTTACCCTTTCCGCAAGCGGATCGTATATGGTAGAAGCCGTCAACCATTTCGGGTTTTCGGAATCCTTTACCCTTGTTATTTCGCGCAATGCGTCGAAAATAGTTTTTACTGAAAACACGGATGGTAAAAAACTCGAAATTACCGTAACCGAAAGTGCGGACAAGGAATCAAATATTCAGACGCTTGAAATTTTGAAATCAACCGACAATGGTGAAACGTGGAGAATTATAAACGAAGACGATTACGGCAACGCCGTTTCTACCGACAGGCTTTTTTACGCTTTCCGAACGAGCGGTATTTACCGAGTAATCGTTACCGATGAATTCCGCACGGGAATCGATTCCGTAACCGAGCAGATTTCCTATGTCCAGCCCGAACCGTCCTGCGCTTTGAACGGCGTTGAAAACGGCGGCTATACCAACGGAACGGTATCCTTTGTATGGACGGACGAAGCGACGGTAGTGGTTCGCAAAAACGGAGAAGTTATCGAATATGCAAGCGGCGACGCTTTAAGCGATGACGGCATTTATACCATTACCTTTGAGAATTTTGACGGATACAAAGCGACTTATTCCTTTACAATCGACACGGTAAATCCCGTTGTAAAGATTGAAGGTGCGAATAACGGCGAAACGGTAAATAAGGACGTAAAAGTTATCTTTACCGAAGACGCTCTCACCGCAGAACTTTTCAAAGACGGAAGCTCGCTCGGCGTTTATCTTTCTGATACCGCAATCACCGAAAGCGGTTCGTATGCTCTTGTCGTTCGCGACCTTGCAGGGAACAAAACAGAAGTAACTTTCGGTATAGACAAGTTTGTCGATTTTGCTATCGACGTTAACTCTAACGGACTTGCAAACTCTGTAACGGTGACGGCAAACGAAAGCGTATCCGTTTTTCTTACGAGAGACGGCGAAGCGATAGAATATATTCTCGGCGAAGCGATTACCGTGCCGGCAAAATATACGCTCGTTTTAACGGACAAACTTGGTAACGTAGAAGAAATCTCTTTTGAAATCGTGAGACCGCTCGCAAAGAGTTTCTCTCACAATTTCGACGATACTCCGGGCTTTGAAAAGGTTCTCGTTAACGGAGAAGAAAGACGTCTTAACTACGGAACTTTGGAACTGCTCGACGACGGCATTTACGAGGTCGGCGTTGTGGTAAACGGCAAAGTATATAACTTTACCGTAACGGTTGACGGCACGGCTCCGACTCTTACGCTTACGGGCGTAGAAAACGGCGGTTCGACGAAAGGTTCGGTCGCTCTTTCGGATTTAAGCGAAAAAGCAGAAATGAAAGTGTATAAAAACAATGCCGAAATCTCTTACACGCTCGGAGACGTTATCACCGAAGAAGGCGTTTACAAAGTAATTCTTACAGACGAATGCGGAAACGTTACGGAATATACCTTTGAAATTCTGCACTCTATGAATTCCGGCGCTGTTTCGCTAATTATTATAGGTATTATGTTTATTGCGGGTATGGCAATTCTCATTGTTTTAATGAGAAAAAAAGGTAAATTCGGCAAGAAGAAGGCTTAAAAATATGAAAGGCGTTTTGCCTTGTAAATTTGTCTATGCTGCTTATGAAAAGATCATTTTCCCGATTTCGGGAAAATGGTTGGGCGGCAGGTGGCGAAACACTTTTTGAAACAAAAGGTAAACTTGAATTTAATGATAAAACTGACTCAAAAACGGGTAAAACAGACCTATTTTTCCAAGCAGGATAAGGCGTGATTCAGTCGGACGTTTTGCCCGACCGAAACACGCTCTTTAAGACAAGCGGGATACCCGCTTTCTTTTTCAAAAACCACGGGTTTTACATTACAAACACAGGAGGTAATATGAGATTCAACAAAAATTTGTTGGCAGCGGGCGTGGATTTTTCACCCGTGATAGCGCCCATACTCGAAGTTATAAACGCGCTTCTATGGCCATGTATAGCCATTGTCGGCGCGGTTGGAACGATTTATTGTATCTTTCTCGGACTGAAAATCGCAAAAAGCGACGAACAGAATTCCAGAGAGAAAGCAAAAAAAGATTTAATCGGGGCGATTATAGGGTTTCTGATTATATTCGTTCTGATTGTCGCTTTGAAAATAGCAATGCCTATTTTGCAAAGTTGGGTACAAAAACAAGTGTAACGGAGGCAAAGTATGGACTGGTTTTTCGGATGGTTTTACGAACTGTTATACGTTCTTCAAAAGAGCATCTGTTACATTATAGATTTTATTCGTGAAATCTTCTTGAAACTCGTAGGAATAGAAACGGTGAAAATCGACGGAGAGCAAAGCGATTTGCTGACGTATTTCCTGACAACGGAAGGCGTTAGAAACGCATTTTTGGGCGTATTTCTCGTTGGCGTAATTCTGTTGTTTATATTCGTCGGCGTCGCTATCGTTAAAAGTGAAGCCGCCGATCCGCAGCATAAAAAAACGAAAGGACAAATCGTAGCGAAATCTCTGCAAAGTTTTATTACGTTCTTAATCGTGCCGTTTGTTCTGCTTGCGGGAATCACTCTCACGAACGTGGTAATGCGCGGAATCAACGCGAGCATGTCGGGCGCAGCCGTTTCCGGAAGCACGCACGTTTCGCTCGGCGGGCAAATACTCGTAACGAGCGGATACGACGCTTACATAGGTCCCGCAGGTTCGCGCGCTTCGATAGAACAGATGTTTATAACGGGACAACTCGACTACAATAATCTTTCGGCAGTCACGCAGTATTACAAACTTGCGGATATGAACTTTTTTGTAGGGCTTGCAAGTGCTCTCGTGATACTCGTTATGTTTGTTCTCAGTACGATTTCATTTATTCAAAGGATATTCGATATCGTTCTTTTGTATATCGTTTCACCCGTTTCGGTATCTACGATTCCGCTTGACGACGGACAGCGTTTCAAACTTTGGCGGGAAATGATGATTTCAAAAGTTCTCGGTTGTTACGGTATCGTGCTTGCAATGAATCTGTTTTTTCTTATCATACCCAAAATTTCTGGGATTGCGTTCTTTGACAGCAATTTCAAAAACGGAATCGTGCAGTTATTGTTCGTAATCGGCGGCGCGTTTGCCGTTACGAAAGCGAATATGGTAATCGCTCAGCTTACCGGAAACAACGCCGGCGGACAAGAAGCGCAACAGTTGCTTGCCAACATTCAGACGGGTGCGTATATGGCAAAAGCGGTTACGGGAACGGCGGGTGTTGCCGCAGGTATGCTTATCGGCGGGACGGATTTTCTTGCCAACAAAAAACGCGGAGCGGGCTTTTTCGATAACGTTTCTTCTGCAATTAACACGCAAAGGAACAGACACAACGTCCGACAAGCGACGGCTACAAGTGATACGGCGGCAAAACCGACAAAGGCGCAAGCAATCGGAAATGCAGCGAAAGGTGCGTTGCGACTTGCTACGCTACCCGTCGGAGTAATGAAAGACCTTTTGCAAGGCGGCGCCATTACGGCGGGTAAAAACTTTATTCCCCGTGTAAGAAACGTAATTGCCGGAACAACTTTCGTTAACCGCGCGGATTTTGTGAAAAAAGCGGAAGACAAGGCGACCGAAAACGTGAAGGACGATAAAACGGACGCGGAACACGAAACGAAAGAAACCGACAAAGCAAAGGAGGATAAAGCGGAATGAGGCTTATACCGCGCAACACAAAAGTAAAATTACAATTCTATAAAGGCATTACCCTACCGGATATATTTCTCGGCTTAACGGGGCTTGCGCTCGTCGCAATAACTCTTGCAAGCAATTTTTCTTTCAAATATCTGCTTGCGCTCGGTATCGTATGCGTGTTTGCCCCGCTTTTCGTATCGATAGGTAACGAAAGAATTTATATGTCGGTCGTCTATATGTTCCGTCATTTGTTCGGACGAAAACGTTACACGAAAAACGGTAAGGACGGCGCGACGATTGATAGTATCACGCCTTACGAAAAGGTTGAAAACGGACTTATCAAAAATAAAGACGGCTCTTATACGGGCGTGGTGGAAATCAAGCCTATCGAATTCAGATTGCTCGCCGGCGGCAGACAGGATTATCTTATCGACGGAATTTTGGCAAACGCACTCGGTACCGTCAATCTAACACAGGAAGCGGAAATCGTCAAACTCGATAAAGAACTCAATCTGAACAAACAACTGCAAGCCGAACTCGACCGTATCGAAGACCTGATTACCGCCGAAGAAAACGGTTTGATTACGCACGATGAATACATATCGCGATTGAACGTAATCGAAGACAGAATAACGCTTATCGACACACTCAACAGCGAAAGTCGCGTTACATACAGCGCATACTACATAGCCGTTCACGATAAATCGCCTACCGCGTTGAAAGATACGCTTGCGTATATGAAACAAATCCTGCAATCAGGCAGTATCGAAACGAATATTCTCGGTAACGACGAACTCGAAGAATTTATTCGTCTTTCCTATGGAATTCAGGCGGAGAACGAAGAAGTTGTACACGTAAAATTCAGACTAAACGGTACGTTGCAGGACGAAAAGAAACTTTCGCATTTTGTCGTATGCGGCTACCCGCTCAAAGTAGGTAACGCTTGGGGTGAGGACTTGTTTGATATTCCCAGCACAAAGGTCGTTATGAAACTCAAACCCGTAGAGAAAAGCAAAGCAATTCGTCGTATCGATAATGCGATTATAGAACTTTCCACACGCAAAAAAGGCAAAGCCAGCAAGGTTATAGACAACACAACGCACGTAGAAACGTTGTCCGCGTTGCTCGTAAGATTGCAAAACGATAACGAAACTTTGTTTGACGTAACTTTTATCATTACGGCATACGACGAAAACGGCAAAGCCGACGTAAAAAAACGGGTTCGGGCTAAACTACGTGAAAACGGATTTTCCGCAAACGAAATGTTTGGGAGACAAACCGACGTTTATCTGACATCTACCGTAACCGAATACGACAAAGTAAAGATTTCACGCGGGATACAGGCAACTTCCGTATCCGCTTGTTTTCCGTTTGTAAGCAATGCGGTTATAGACGAAAACGGACTACTTCTCGGAGAGAACAGGTTGCCCGTATTCGTGGATTTTTTCAAACGCGATTCGGAATTCGTTAACAGCAATATTGTAGTTATCGGCAAGTCCGGTAGCGGTAAGAGTTACGCCACGAAAACGCTGCTTACGCATCTCGCCTCTTGCGGAACGAAAATCTATATTCTCGATCCCGAAAACGAATATACGAAACTGACCGAAAATCTGAACGGGAAAATGCTTGACGTCGCTTCGGCAAAATTCGGAAAAGTAAATCCTTTTCACGTAATAGTGTCGCTCGGCGACGAAAACGAGGACGGAAGTCGGAACAGTTATTTCGCCCACCTGCAATTTTTGGAAGAGTTTTATAAAACGTCTATTCCCGGACTTTCTCCCGATTGTCTGGAACTTTTGAATCGCCTGACTACCGAAGTTTACGCGAAAAAAGGCATAGACGAAGACAGCCGTTTTGAGCGTCTTAAACCGGAGAATTATCCGACGTTCGACGACCTTGCGGAACTCACCGACGAACGGGTATCGACGGAACCGGACGAATACAATCGTTCCTGTTATAAAATTCTTTCCAACTATCTGTCGAAATTCCGTAGCGGCGGAAGATATTCCAACCTTTGGAACGGACCTACGAGCCTTAACGCTGACGCTGATTTCGTGTGCTTCAACTTTCAGAAACTGATAGCCAACCGAAACGGTACGGTCGCCAACTCACAAATGCTGCTTATTCTGAAATGGCTGGAAAACGAAGTCATAAAAAACCGCGATTACAACCTTAAATACGGAGCAAATCGCAAGATAGCGGTAGTAATTGACGAGGCGCATTTATTTGTGGACGAGCGGTATCCCGTCGCGCTCGATTTTATGTTTCAACTTGCAAAGCGTATCCGAAAATACGGCGGAATGCAAATCGTAATCACGCAATCGCTCAAAGACTTTGCGGGAACGCCCGAAACGGCGCGTAAATCTATGGCGATTATCAACGTATCGCAATATTCGCTTATATTCGCCTTACCGCCTAATGATATGACGGAACTTTGCAAACTTTATGAGAAAGCGGGACAGATAAACGCCGCCGAAAGAGAGAATATCGTGCACAATCCGCGCGGCTCTGCGTTTCTGATTTCTTCGCCCGAAAAACGGACAAATATACGAATCGTAGCCACGCCATACGTCGAAAGTCTTTTCGATGAAAATAATAATCAACAGGAGAACTAATTTATGAGCGAAAATACTGCAACGAACGTAACGGACGACCTTATCAGACAGGCGGACGAAACGTTTGAAAAATATTTGAAAGAAGGAAAATACCGCGAATTGATAGACGCCATGATTTTACTCGGCGACTACTCTCTTCGCAATCAGATGCTTATTCTTGCGGCGAAACCGGACGCCACGCGTGTGGAAGGAATGAACGCATGGAATTACCGCAAGCGTTCGATAAAACCCGGCGAAAAATCAATTAAAATCCTTGCGCCCGTGTTTGCGAAGGAAGTCGTTTTCGATAAAAACGGACAACCGACCGAAAACGTGGTTAACAAAGTAACGGGCTATCGTATAAATTACGTTTTCGACGAAAGTCAGACGAAAGGCGAAGACGTAAGAGATTTGAAAATCACGCCCGAAATACTGGACGAAAATTACGATTTTATAACCGACGTTCTGAAAGGCACTATCAAAGGCTTCGAGTTCGGCGAAAGCGAATCGCTCGGAAAAGAAGTAACGTCGCGGCTCGATACCGAAAGCCGAACAATCGAAATAAGTAAAACGCTCGACAAAGAAGCGAAACTGAAAACGCTTATCAATCAAATCGCCGCTGCGAACGTGCTTACCCGCGACAGACGGAATTTTACCGGTATTCGTTCGTCCGAAATGAACGGCGTGGAAATGAGCGCGATTACGTACATCGTCGCGAATAGGCTCGGACTGAAAACGGATAAACTTACCGAACCGGACTTTTCAAAATTCGGCGAGAAAGATTTTGCGCGCTTCGCGGGGAATATCGGCGTTATACGTTCCGTTTCGCAAAAAATTATTATGGCGGTGGAAAACAAACTGTCTTACGAACTGCACAAACAGAAAACCGCCGCAGCCGAGCCGAAAGTTACCGAAGTGAAGCCCGTAAAAACGGAAATCATTAAATCCCCCGCTTCCAAAGGAAAAAAGAAAACGGAGGTAACGATGTAATGGGCGGAGAACTGAAAGCGCTTATCGAAACGATAGATTTTTCTTCTAAAAACGAACTTTTGGAAAATCTCCGCAAATTGCGGGAAAGCACGGTAAAACTCGCGCCGCAGGGACGCAGCGCAGTAAAAGAAATCATCGGCGTAGGTATTCAACAGGCTTACTATACCACAGAAAAAGAACTTTTGCGCTATAAGCGTTACGTAAGCAAAAGAAATAACGACACGGAGGCAGAGAATGAAAAAAATAGTCGCAGTAGTAAAAGAGCCGTATAAAAAGGCACAGGTCGTAAATATCGACGACGACCTTAAAACTTTACAGAAAATCGTCGGCGGCTGTATTGCTGCGGGAGACTTGCCGAATATGGAAGATATTTACGGTTTTTGTAATGACGAGGGGTTGTTGATAGGACTCGAACCCAACGTCTATCGTCCGCAGTGGAAAGACGCATTGTTCGGACCGCTTGTTTTTGTCGGCGCGGGCGACGAAGGCGAATCGGTCAGTTTGAAAGAAGAACAGATAAATCGACTTATGGAATATTTTCAAAAACATAGCGTCAACAGTTTCGGAGAAATGTACACGCACATACAGACCGGTTTCAAACACTACAAGAAAAACGAGAGCGTGATGTGAAATGCCTATGGAAACCAAACTGAACGGATACACGTTAAAAATCATTCCGGACGAAAATCCGTTGAATCCGCGCACAGACTGCGACCATCTCGGAATAATGCTTTGCTGGCACAGACGATATTCGCTCGGAGACAGCCACCCGTATGATACCCCGCAGGATTTTGCAGAAAGTGCGGCGGCAAAAGATATGTTTGTTTGTCTGCCCGTATATTTGCTCGATCATTCGGGGCTATACGTGTCTGTCAACGATTTTAACGACTCTTGGGACAGCGGACAACTCGGTTTTATTTACTGCACGAAACAAGACGCGCAAAAATGGTTTAACAAACCCGACGTTACCGAAGACGAGATAAAAAAAGAACTGACCTCAGAAGTTGAAGAATACAACGATTATCTGAACGGAGCGTGGTATGGCTTTCTTATCGAAGGTCTTGACGGCGAAGTGGAAGATTCCTGCGGAGGATTTCGCTACAACGGAAGTATGAAAAAACTCGCAAGCGAAATGAAATCTTACGTTTCGGACAAGTATTCCGCTCTATTCGATAAACTTGTGGCAAACAATTCGGCGTGTATGTAATCGCCGTAAAAAAGGAGGAACGACATAATGCCCAACTGGGTATGTAATCATTTAACAATCAAAGGAGAAAATTCCGTTGAAATCATGAAGTCTATGCTTATAGACGACGAAGACTCGGAATACGGATACGCGTTCGATTTCAATAAAATTTTACCTATGCCGAAAGAACTGGATATTTTCAGTCAAGGCGTAAACAAGACCTGCGCAAAACTTTTTATCAACAATATGCTCGAAGATTCGCCCGCCTATGCCAAATACGCAAAACTTTTCTTAAAGGCATACGGGAAAGATTTGGTTATGACGGAAGACGAAATAACAAAAGAAATGAACGGAATGCTGAAATTTCGCGACTTTCAAAGTAAAGAATTGTTTTTCAAAACAAAAGCGGACGTTAATGCTTACGGCAAACGGGCTTTGGATAATTACGCGAAATACAAAGCAACGGACTGGTATGACTGGTGTTGCGACAACTGGGGAACGAAATGGAACGCTTGTCATTCGCAGATAAACGATATGGGAAAAGCGGATATTTATTTCGACACGGCATGGTCGTCCGTTCCGAAACTTATGGCTATGCTCGCAGCCAAACATCCCGATTGCAAATTTGAATATGAATATGCCGAAGAACAGCCCGGTATCAATGCAGGCTATATCATTTTTGAAAACGGCGCGCCCGTAAAGGGAGAACATTTTGCCGACGGGAGCAAAGAAGCGTATGAAACCTTTTTCGGGCTTTGGGGCTGCGACGACGAATTTCGCTTTAATGAAGAAACGGGAACTTACGAAAGTATAGAAGAACAGGAGGAAATGTAATTGAGCACAAGAAGTTTAATTTGTAAAGAACAACAGGACGGTACGTATTACGGCATTTATTGCCATTCGGACGGCTATCTCACATATAACGGCGCAATGCTGTTAGACCACTATTCCACGCCTAAAAGAGTTGACGCGCTGCTTGCGCTCGGAGATATTTCTTCGCTCGGTCCGATAATTTCCCCCGATCCAAGTCTCCCTCACTCTTTCGATTACGATAAAAGGCAGGACGACGTTGTCGTTGCCTACGGCAGAGACCGTGGCGAAAAAAACATAGACGCAAAAGTAATCACGCTTGAAACCGCTCTCGGAACTTGGTGCGAATATATGTATATATTCGGTAAGGACGGTAAATGGCGATATTACGACCTGCGCGACGACGAACCCGAATTGCGCGACGTTGAAGAAGACCTTGCTTCGGAATACAGGCAAATGGGTATCGAACGTCCGGAGGGCATTTATGGTTTTTTTCCGCCGGAACGGATTGCAGAGATAAAAAAACAACAGTCGCAAATGCATAAATCACAGTCGGAAATGTAATTACGGAGAACTTTTATACGCGAGGTAAACGTGCTTAAAACAAACGAAATTTACAATATCGATTGTCTTATCGGCATAGAAGAAATGCTAAAACAAGGCTTGCAAGCGGACTTAATCGTAACGGACCCGCCATATCTTATCCGTTCAACGAAAGCGGGCGGAAAAAGCGACCTTGCACGCAGCATACAGCCGATGAACGACGAACTCGAAGACGGCAATCTTACGAAAGGCATTGAGGAAGTACACTTAAAGGCAATGTGGGATGTTATGCGGATTCCGAATATTTATATCTGGTGTAACGGTGCGCAAATTCCACAATACATAGATTTTTTCGTAAATCAACGAAAATGTAAAATGGATATTATCGTATGGCATAAAACCAACGCTACGCCGCTGTTTTGCAATAAATATCTCTCGGATAAAGAGTATTGTCTGTATTTCAGACGGGGTGCATATTGTCAGCCGAAAACGTATCACAGCGCAACTACCGTTTACGAATTGCCCATAAACGCAAAAGATAAACGGTTATACGGTCATCCTACGGTAAAACCGCTGCCTATTATCCGCAATCTCGTGGAAAACAGTTCCAAATCGGGAGATCTCGTACTTGATCCCTTTATGGGCAGCGGAACGACGGCTGCGGCGTGCGTCGAAACAGACAGAAAATTTATAGGCTTTGAAATCAATAAAACTTACTGGGAAGCAAGTCGCAAGCGGCTTGCTTCCGTTTATAAGGAGAACTGAAACATGTCGAAACTGCTTATAAAAGGCAAATTATACAATCCTATCAAAATCGGCGATCACGGCGACTGGTATGAAAACGATAAAGACGCCTGTTGCGGTGATTGCGGACTTCGTTACGGACAACAGCATTTACCGCAATGCGACGTAGAGCGTTGCCCTGCTTGCGGCGGACAACTTTTGTCCTGTGATTGCGGTCCCGTTTTCGACGTCGAAGACGACGTATCCGAAAAAGAACTCGAAATCTTACGCAAACAACAGGAAAAAGAACGAATCCGCGAACAATCGCTTATTTTTATCGATTTGAGCGGTGAAAACGGGAACGTTTTCTATGTTCTCGGCGTTGTAAAAAAAGAATTGCAAAAGAAAGACAGACTTTCCGACTACGAAGAACTCTACGAACGCGTTAAAGCCTGCGACAATTATAAAGAGGCACTCGGCATTATCAACGAATACGTCGTGCTATACGACACGTCGCACAGATACCAACTTGAAATGTAAAGCGAGGTGTTTACAATACGAAAGACTTGTTTAATCATTGCCGTTATCTGTCTTATTTTATCGGTAACGGCGCTTATCTGCAACCTTATAACCCTGTCCGCTATCAACTCCGTAAAAGTCGGAACGTTTACGGAGTGCGAGCACATAGGCAATACTGTCGTCTATACAACAAGCAACGGCAACACGGCAAAAATCACGTTCGGCAAAAGCGCGGTAAAAATAGAAAAATCTTACCGCTTTACAAAAAAAGAAAGAATTGAAATTCTTTGTTTTATCCGCCGTCGCCTGTCAATGCAAGGAATAAAGATTTCATTGTCCGATATGTCGGGAGAATGGGCGGCGCATAACGTTGCGTATGCTTTCGGAGTTGAACGGGAACGGACGGCAGACGCCGACCTTGATTATTTCAAAGACAAAAGATTTTACGTTGTCGCTGTTACCGTTGCTTTCGGTTTTATGGGTTTTTAGGAGGACTATGATTTATTCAAACATACCGCAAGAACTGAAAACGCTTAAACAATGGTGCGTTTACCGAAGTTATTACGATAAAAACAAAAATAAGTATCAAAAAATAATCATCAGTCCCGTAACGAGCAAGTTTGCCAAAAGCAACGAGCCGGACACGTGGACAGACTTTGAAACGGCAAAAAGATACTGCGAAAGAAACCGTTACGGCGGTCTTGTTTTTGCTCTCGGCGAAGGCATAACGTTTATCGACCTTGACCACGCCGTTGATAAAGACACGGGCGCTGTTCTGACTACCGACGCGCAGGAATTGTTGCAAATTTTCTCTGACACCTATGCCGAAACGTCATTAAGCGGCACGGGTATCCATATTCTCGTTCGCGGCACTCTGCCAGCCGACGCAATGAAGAAAAACGATAAGCGCGGAGTTGAAATGTATTCGAGATACCGTTTTATGTGTATGACGGGAAATCTATTGTCAGACACGACAAAAATTAAGGATTACTCGGACGTTCTCTTGAAGGTCAACGAAGAATACGTCGGAAAAAAGGCAGAAGCGATTATCGTTCGTTCCGATTGCACGCACACGGATTCCGAGTTGTTGGAAAAAATACGTGACAGCCGAATTGCCGAACGGTTTAACAAACTGTATAACGGAAACTTTGACGGCTCAGTAAGTCATAGTTCGGCGGATTTTGCCCTTTGTTCCATTCTTGCATGGTGGACACAGGACGCTTCGCAGATAGACCGCATATTTCGTTCTTCGGGACTGTATCGTTCCAAATGGGACACGAAACGCGGTTCGTCCACTTACGGACAAATAACGATAGAAAACGCCCTAAACGCCCTTAAATCGGCTTATACGTCACGTCAAAGGGTGGTTCGACTAACTACGGGAACGGAAATGTAAAGGAGGATAAAACAAGTGTTGAAAGTCGCCACGGTATGTTCCGGCATAGGAGCGCCCGAAAAGGCTCTTAAAATGCTCGGAATACCATACGAGTTGTCTTTTTTCAGCGAGATAGATATTCCGGCTATAAAAGCCTATTGCGCAATACATAAAGAATCGACGAATAAAAATTTCGGCAATCTCGAAAACATAAACCAAAAACCTATTCCGCAAGATCTTGATTTGCTTGTAGGCGGAACGCCGTGTCAGGATTTTTCCAACGCAGGACTCGGCAAGGGAGGCGAAGAAGGTTCCGGCACGCGTTCCAGCCTGATGTGGTATTACATAAAACTCATAGCACTTTCAAAGCCGAAAATCGTCGTTTGGGAAAACGTTGCCGCCGTTATTTCGATAAAACACATCCATACTTACAGGAAGTTTTGTCACACGCTTTCGGGACTCGGTTACAGACTGAACGCGGATATTCTCAACGCAAAATATTTTAACGTTCCGCAAAACCGTACAAGGCTTATTCTCGTTGCCATTCGCAAGGATTTGAAAATCGATTTCGAATACCCGCATGGTTACGATTCGGGCGTCCGCATTAAAGATTTACTCGAACACAAGGTAAATGACAAATATTACACAAAAACGCTCGACGACGTAGAACCATATAATCGCTATTTTTTGGACACGTTCAGAATTATGCCGCTCGGAAAAATTAAAGGGGCGATATTTAAGCAATGCAACGAAGTTTTATGTATCGAAGGAATATTCGATTGCCTTACCACAAAACAAGGCAATTATATTTTGGACGAACATTCTTCGCGTGAAAAAAACATACGGCACCTTACGCCGCTCGAAGCCTTGCGTTTTATGGGCTTTGAAGATAAAGACTATTATAAAAGCAGGTATTATTATCGTAAAAATGAAAGCACAGGCAAGAAAGAACGTATTGTTTACGTTTCCGAAACGGATATTTACAGTCAGGCGGGAAACAGTATCGTCGTAACAGTGCTTATGGCTGTGTTCGGGCAGCTTTACGGCGTGGAATGGGAACATAAGGTATTTGGAAAGCGTTATAAAACGCCGTTTGAACTGCTTTGTGAACTACCCATGTTCGCCGTCCTGCGGGAGGATTGTAAAAATGACGAAACCTAAAAATTTAATCATAGAAGAAGTGCCGAACAAAACAATACGGGATTTTTTCGGTTCTTTGCTCGAAAACGACATTCCGCTCTACTATACCCGACACCCAAGAGCCGTGCCGCACGCCGCCAACGTTTTCGATTTCGATACCGTCAAGATTTTCGTCGCGCCGGACAGGAAACAGGAACAGTATATAGATAAGCGAATAATCGACTTATACGATGACTTATCCCCTGATTTGCGTACCGTTGCCGAACGGCTGTCAACGGAAACGACGGATGAAGCCGCGCGCATTTTACGCGATATTCTTACTCAATACGACGCAAAGGAAACCGCTGATTACCTGCAATCATCTCTTAGGGACGGTACGCTTTGTAACTATTCGGAAGTTGTACCGAAAGAACACTATGAAAGCAGAGACGGACGGATAGAAACCTACGCTTTTTATCTGAAAGGAATTCTTACGTCTTTCGGTATTACCGTAGAACGCGACGAATGGTGCTACTGTTTGCTATATGACGAGGACAGTGATTACAGTCACGCACTATCTTTTTTTGCAGAAAACGTACGAAATGAAGACGGCGGACTTTACCGCAGATTCCGCGAAGAACAAAGTCAAATGTAAAGGAGGGTTATTTTGACAAGAGGACAAATTGCCATAATAACGCCGGAAGGAAATATTTTAAGTTCGAGAGAATTTAACGGCGATATGTATTTAAGCAACGGCGGATACGGTGAAGAAGTGCTCGGAGACCTTGCCCTTGCCGATACCGTCGAAGATTATATTTCGATAGTGGAGCAATTCAACGATAGATATTTCGGATACAAAGAAGAATTGTTTTACAATCCCCCGAAAAGTTTTTTAGATATGAAACACGATTACTTCGACAAGTGGTTTTCCGATTATGTTTACATAAAAAATCTGTCCGAAAGCCCCGTAGTTTTTATTGACAAAAAAGGACGGAATATTCGAATCGATACCGACGCCGTTGCCGTATTTCATTATGGCGAGTTTTATGTTTCAAATGAAGAAGATTTTGAGAAACTGTCTTTTATGGACGATTTAAGTGAGTTTAAGTACGGTTTGGGTTACGACCACAATGACACGTATTGCAAACTTTGGAACAAATGTGCCGAATTTGATAATAAGCACGGAACCAGCCTAACGGACACAATAACCGACTACGATTTCGTTACCGAAGATATTTTGGAGTATATCGTTAAAGAAAATGCGACGGATCTCAGTCGGTTAAGGTTTTTTATAGGCGACACGTACGATGCGGATATTTATCGTTTGGATGTATACGGAAATCTTGCCAACGTCGATAAAAGTGATTTTGAATACATTATAGACGATCTTATCGAAAATTTACAGGAACAAATATACATACCCTTACAGGAGGGCTTTTGCTTATGAATGAAATGTTTAAGGACTACCCCGATGTTGTGAGCGTCGAGCAGTTAAAAGAAATGCTGCAAATCGGGCAAGTTCTCGCTTATAAACTCGTAAAGGAGGGAGAAATAAAATCACGCAAGGTGGGTCGCGAATACAAAATACTTAAATCAACCGTTATAGAGTATGTTTCGAGAGGTTGTTCGTAATGGAATTAAAAGGAACGCTACAATCTAAAAAAGGCTATTTATACGCGGTAATCGGCTATAAAGACGAAGCGGGAAAACAAAAATATAAGTGGTATGCCACGGGCTTGAAGGAACGTGGGAACAAAAAAGAAGCAAAAGAAATTCTCGCGCAAAAGTTACAGGAATTTGAAGAAGAACAGACAAATCTGTTCAATAAACTCGAAAACCGTACAAAGCCTAAAAACGTGGATAAAGCGGAAGCGACTATGCTGTTTTCGGATTATTGTCTGAAATACGTAGAAAGCAAAAAATCGGAATTGTCTCCGTCCGTATATAGTTTATACTTAAAACACTACATAAAACTTTTTAAGGCTTATTTCGACCCGAAAAAATTACGGCTTATAGATATTACCGAAAAAGAAATTACCGATTTTTACGAGGATAGACTAAAACACGGAGTAAAAAGAATAACCCTTAAACATTATAATTGTGTGCTTCGTCCTGCCTTAAGACAGGCATACAGAAACAAACTTATTCCAGATAATCCGTTTGATTTTATAGATTCTATTAAGAAAGAAAAAGCAACCATGTCCTTCTACGATAAAAACGAGATGAAAGCATTTTTTGTGGCAATAAAAGGACATAAACTCGAAATACCGTTTATGCTTGCGGCTTATTATGGATTTCGTCGGAGCGAGGTTTTGGGACTTCGTTGGAGCGCAATTGATTTTGAGCATAAACTGATAACCGTAAATCACAAACTGCTCGTCGTGGACAAAGAAGTCATTTTAACCGACGATTTGAAAACCGAAAAGAGCCATCGCACGTTACCGCTTATCCCCGCCGTAGAATCCGCTCTGTTAAAGCATAAGGCACAGATAGAAGAGAATAAACGGTTTTACGGGAATACTTACGATACACGCTATCTTGATTACGTCTGCGTAGAGGAAAACGGCAAAATAATCTACCCCGACCACATGACGAAAAAGTTTGCCGATTTGCTGAAAGAGAAAAATCTGCGACATATCCGTCTGCACGATTTACGGCACAGTTGTGCAAGCAACCTTTTGGCAAACGGGGTGCAATTGAAAGAAATACAGGAATGGCTTGGGCACTCAAATTTCGGAACGACGGCAGATGTTTATTCTCACTTGGATTTCAGTGCAAAGGTAAAAGCAGCACAAACTCTTACGCAAGCGTATGAAGAACCGACAGAAGAAAAGCCGCCCGCACAAGACAGAAAAAATGTAGAAATACTTATGCAGGCAATCGATGAAATGAAAAAACTCGGTTTCAATTCCCTTGAAGAATATCTTGCTTACAAGGACGAGCAATCTCTTAAAGGATTAAAAAAGAACCCTATCGAAATGTAGGATAAAGGACGCCGATCGGCGTCCTTTTTTCATAAATAAATAGTTGTGGCGAATATAAAACAATAGTCAACAACAATAAGAATAACCGCCGCTCCTGCACAAAAATTTTCAATTTTATTAGAACTTTTATTAGAACAGAGCCATTTTCGGCATTTTCGAGCATTTTCGCGAGCAGAGATAGAATTGCATTTTGTTCTAATAAATTTTTGCGATTTTTATTAGAACAAACGCTAAGGTAAGCACAAAAAGACCAAAAATGAGTAAAAAACAGCCCAAAACGCTTGATTTTGGGCTGTTTTTGGCGCGCCATAAGGAGCTCGAATCCCTAACCTTTGGTTCCGTAGACCAACGCTCTATCCAATTGAGCTAATGGCGCATATCGATTATTTAGTTGTTTTCGCCTTTGGTTCCGTAGACCAACGCTCTATCCAATTGAGCTAATGGCGCAAATAAAATAAAAATACGGGTTTTCGGCTCTACGGCGCCGAAAACGGGCAAATAAACGGTTTGCCGTTTCAATTTGCTATATGATTATAAACTTAAACGGACGTTTTGTCAAATATTTTCTATCAAATAGCGCGCAAAAATAAAAAAATTCGGAAATCCTTTTATTTTTTTTGACAAGACATTGTTTTTGTGTTATGATTTAAAGGCTTTAATAACAATCGTTTTAATTCAGTTACGGAGAAGTACCCAAGTGGCTGAAGGGGCTCCCCTGCTAAGGGAGTAGTACTGTTAAAGGTAGCGCGGGTCCAAATCCCGCCTTCTCCGCCAAATAAGCGACGACGTTTTTTGTCGTCGTTTGTTTTTTTTAAACTTAGCCGGCGCAATTTTATAAAGCGTTAAAAAAAGCGTATTGCTTTGTGTTTTATGGCGGTTTACGTAAGACTTTTTCTAAGCGCCGTTTATTCCTGATTTTGAGAGCGATTGACGGTTTAATTGCCGTTACTTTCTACTTGGCGCCGTATAACCGTATGATGACGTATAGCGTAAAATAGCGCATATCGGAATCCATTCAACGAATCGAAAGGTAAAATATTATGAACGAACTTATAAACGAAACTATCGAATTTATTAAACGGATTTTTAAGGACGACTTTAGCGGACACGACCTTTATCATACTTTGAGGGTTTTAAAATTGGCTTTGAAACTTGCCGAACAAGAAGGAGCCGACAAAGAAACGGTCGCTTTTGCGGCGCTTTTACACGATGTTGACGATAAAAAACTTTCACCCAAGACGGCTGAAAACAAAGACCGCGCGGTAAACTACCTGAAAAGTAAAAAGTTTTCTGCCGAAAAAATAAACGGTATAATAAAAATAATAGACGAAATTTCTTTTCGCGGAACCGATTCGGTCACACCGTCGTCGATAGAAGGAAAATGCGTGCAGGACGCCGATAGACTCGACGCTTTGGGCGCGATAGGTATTGCTCGCGTTTTTGCGTACGGAGGAAGCCGAAATCGCCCGTTATACGATCCCGAAACGCCACCCGAAACAAATTTAAACGCAGAAGAATACTTTAAAAACAATTCTTCGTCGATAAATCATTTTTACGAAAAGTTGTTTCTTTTAAAAGACTTAATGAACACGAAAACGGGCAAAGAAATTGCCGAAGAAAGAACCGAATTTATGAAAGTTTTCGTGGCGGAATTTTTAAAGGAATGGGACGTTTAAAAACCGCGCTAACCGAAAAAACGCGCTCGGTCACATTTTTAGCTTGTCGTCGGCTTTTTTAAAAACAGTGAAAAAACCGACTTATAGCCTTACTTTTATGCTAAAAGCGAAGGTATGCCGCTATAAAATACAGTCAAAAAAACAGCAAAAAAACGCTTCCTTTATATGAAAGCGTTTTTTTAGTTTTCGACTAATGCGGGATATCCGACTTTTTCCACCTGAAATTTCCCCTTATGCCCGTTACGTCGCTATAATAAATAAAGGTATCGGGGAGTTCTTTTATAATATTCGTGAGTTCGCCGAGTTGCCTTACGTTTATGATAGTAACCACCATATAACGATCTTCCCCCGTGTACATACCGGTACATTCGACGATTGTAGCGCCGTGCTTTAAAGTAAAAAGTATTTTTTCCTTTAAAATATCCGGGGCTTTGGTAATAATTTTAACTTCGATGGCGTTGCGGTTGTCTTTAAGCGTATAAGAGATGGTTTTTTCCAACACGAAAGTTTGTATTATCGACAGCAAAATACATGATAAAGCGTTTTCTCCGCTTTCTTTGTACTCGTCTTTATAAACGAAATAGGAAAGAAAAATTATAAAATAGCAAATAAGCGATATATATTTTTCGATATTTATATGCGGTTTCTTTTGCTGAATCATGCATGCGATTATATCTATACCGCCCGTAGAACTTCCTATCTTCATCATTATGCCCGTTCTTACGCCAAGAATGATACCGGCAAATATCGCCGGCAATATTTTATCGGTAGATACGTCGTACGCGGGGAAATTAACTTCTTGCAACAAATAAATAAGCCCTGACGACAACACCGTAAAAATTATCGTATATATTACGTACTTTTTATTGAGTTTGAAAAAAGCCCACAAAAGCAGAGGTAAATTGATCAAAACGGTGTAAACGGCGGCGGAAACCTTCGTAATTTTTTGAAGCATCGTAGCAACGCCGTCAACTCCGCTCGGCGCAAAGTTTGCGGGATATACGAAGACGTATAACCCGATTGCGGAAAGAACGGAAGCGACTATTACGACTAAAATATCGATAAATATCTGGATTTTAAATTTAGTGTCGGTAGCGGTGTCCATAAAATACTCTCAAAAATTTTTATTATTCGGATTTTTTTCGTCGATGCCGATTAAACGTTTCAGGTAAATATAACGAACGTTCGCTTATAAAACTTGATTTCGGCGCGTCGAACCACGGTTAATCCGACGGTTTGGATAATAGCGGTTTTGCGCTTTCAGTCGATACCCGAATATCACTAATATGATAAATCTATTTGTTCTTTTTATCAATCGTTTAATCGGCGTTTTTTAAATTATCGTAAACTATTTTTCCGCCGCGTATCGTCATAAGTACTTCAAAATTTTCGTTTAAAACCGTAAAGTTCGCGCGTTTTCCGACTGAAATCGAGCCGTATTCGTCGAAAATCCCAAGATTTTCAGCGGGGTTTACGGTTGCAAAATCTATGGCGTCGCAAAAATCGATTCCGTTATCGACGAGATTTTTAATTGCCACGTTCATTTTCAACACGCTCCCTGCGAGCGTTCCGTTTTCAAGCCTTGCTTCGCCGTTTTTAACTATGACTGTCTGCCCGCCGAGTTCCGAAACGCCGTCGGGCATTTGCTTTGCCCTCATGGCGTCGGTTATAAGCGTTACTTTGTCGTGCGGTTTGTTTTTTATTAAAAGTTTAATTGCCGGAACGGATACGTGAACGGTATCGCATATTATTTCGCAATTTAAATCGTCGTAATATAAAGCCGAGCCTACGGTACCGATATCGCGGTGATGAAGGGGCGACTGCGCGTTATACGTATGCGTAACGTTTGACGCTCCGCTTTCCACAGCCTTTTTTATATCTTCGTGTTTTGCCGAAGTATGCCCTATCGAAGCGATAACTCCTTTGCTTTTCAAATGTTTTATGAAAGCCACGGCGCCGTGCGTTTCCGGCGCGACGGTTACTATCTTTATAGAGTTTCCGCTTGCTTCGTTGTATTCGTCGAATTCTTTTATATCGGGCGCAACTACGTATTCGAGAGGTTGCGCGCCCGCAAATCCGGACGAAATATACGGACCTTCGAGGTGAACCCCCAAAAGGTAAGCGCCTTCTTCTCTTTCAAGCGCTTTATATTCTTTTACGCTTTTCAGCGCGCGGGTGATATTTTCTTTGCTCTGCGTCATTGTGGTTGCCAAAAAGGTTGCGGTACCTTCTTTTACGAGAGCGTCCGCCATTACTCTGAGCGCTTCAACGCTTCCGTCCATAGTATCCGCCCCCATAGCCCCGTGAATATGTTCGTCGATAAAAGCGGGAACGAGAACGGCGCCTTCCGGCAACGTTATTCCTTCGTTGACGCACCCATTTCCTATATTTTCGATTATTCCGCAAGCGACGGCGACGTCTGTTTTGATTATTCCTTTTTTGTAAACGTAAACTTTTGAATTTTTAAAACCTTTCATTTTTATTCTCTCCGATATTTTTAAAAATAAGCGATAATCGGCTTATAGAGGCGTTTTTTATCTTTTAACGAACTTCGTTTCGTATTCGTTCGTAATTAAATTATTTACGACGTTGTAAACGTTGTTTGCAAAAACGTCTTTCAAAAAACACGCCTTTTGCGTACCCGACAAACTATCCGCATCCGATTTTCTCGTTATAAGTTTGTTTTTTCCGCCCGAAAACGCGGAAAGCAAATCGGTTTTATCGTTTGCGACAGCCAGAACTTTCAGATACAAATTGCTTTTAAGACATTTTTCGGTAAATTCTTTTGTGATACCGAGCATATTTGCCGTGATAATTCGCCTGAGCCGAGCCTTCGTGTAACGCTTTGTTTCGAGTTTGTTTATAAAGTTATCGACGTCCGTTACGGAAGATGCAAACGCTTTTATGCGATTTTCCAAACCCTCCGTGCAATCTACGATATTTTTCAATTCGTTTTTACTCGATTCAAGCGCTTTAAACAATAATAAATTGCCGAAATCGGGCAACTTGTCGGGTAAATCTTCATAAACACATTCGGGAAGATGTTTTTTTACTTTTTTCTTTTTTCCGTCGGAAATCGCATACCGAATTGCGCTTGCCGAAGCGAAATCGCCCGAAAGGGATAAATCGTTATAATCGCCCTCTCTTTTTATCGGGCAAATTTCCGTTTTCGAGCCGACCTTTAAAAGGGCTTTCGTATATTCTATTCCTAAAACGGAATTCGGCGTGTCGAGAAGCGAAAAATCATAGTCTGGATATACGCTTTTATAAGCGTTTACCCTTGCAAGCGCGTGCGGAAGTCCTTCGGCAAGATTTTTTTTAAGCGCTTCTTTAACTTCCTTGGTTTCAACCGCCGTAACGCCGGCAATATCGATAAAATCTTCTTTACTTCCTTTTTCGGCGCCGAAATACAAAGTCTTTTGCCCCGGAAGCGATTCTATAAGTTTGATTGCTCCTTTTGCGAAAATTTCGGCGGGCGCCGTCGAAAACACCGCGGGCAGTTCAAAAACTACGTCTGCGCCGCACTTTATCGCGTGGACGGCGCGCGTGTACTTATCCATACAGGCGGCTTCCCCTCTCTGACAAAAATTACCGCTCATAATTACGGCAACGGCGTCGGGAGAAGACTCTCTCATCTTGTTTAAATGCAGTTTATGTCCGTTATGGAACGGATTATATTCGCACACGGCGGCGGAAATTTTAAGAGATTTCATAATTGTTTTTTAAAACCGGGATTTTTATTCGGGTTTTCCTTTACATTATTTTTCGGGTATAGTATAATTAAGTTTATAAAGCAAGCGCTTACTCATTATGTATATGCGAACAAAAGCGAAAGCGATATGCCGACACATAAAGTGTAAACCATTTTGCCGAAAATTACAAGGATTTTTATAGGCATTACGCTCCGTTGTCGCCGATTATTTACCGCGCGACGAATTCAAGCGCAACGCCGCGAAGGAGATTTTATGACTAAAGTTGTTGACAGCATCATTGAAAGAGCGGCAAAACTCAACAAGCACGTAGTGCTTCCCGAAGGCGAAGACAAACGCGTTGTTAAAGCAGCCGAAGAAATCGCAAAACAAGGCTTTGCGCAAGTTACCGTTTTGGGCGACGATAAGGAGATTCAGAAAAACAATCCCGAAATAAACTTCGACGGTTTCACCGTCATCAATCCTCAAAATTACCCGAAAACCGACCTATACGCCAATATTTTGTTTGAAACGAGAAAGGGTAAAATCAATAAGAAAACCGGTAACCCCGAATTTTCAACGGTAGAAGAAGCCAAGACCGCGATACTTAAAGACTATACTATGTACGGCGCTTTAATGCTGAAAAACGGCGACGTTGACGGTATGGTTTCGGGCGCTTGCCATTCCACCGCGAACACTCTCCGTCCGGGGCTTCAGGTAATTAAAACCGCGCCGGGCGAAAAAATCGTATCGGCGTACTTTCTGATGATTGCGCCTGAGTCCGGCAACAAATATTGCGAAGACGGTTGTTACATTTACGCCGACAGCGGTCTTAACCAAAACCCCACGGCGGAGGAACTTGCATATATCGCCCTTTCGTCGGCAAAATCCGCTGAACAGATTGCCGGTATAGAACCGAGAATCGCTTTTATTTCCCATTCGACGAAAGGCTCGGCTAAACACGCCGACGTCGATAAAGTGGTTGAAGCAGTCAAAACGTTTAAAGAAATCGCGCCCGGATATAAAGCGGACGGCGAACTTCAATTCGATGCGGCGATAGTTCCGGACGTTGCAAAAACCAAAGCGCCCGGATCCCCCGTTGCAGGACACGCAAACGTTCTTATTTTCCCCGACCTCGACGCGGGTAACTCCAACTATAAAAACACCGAAAGGTTAGGCGGTTTCCAAGCGATAGGTCCTTTATGCCAAGGCTTTGCAAAGCCCATCAACGACTTATCGAGAGGTTGCGGATACAAAGACATCGTCGTTGCGGTCGCCATAACCGCGCTTCAGACTCAAATTAAGTAATAACGGGCTTATAGACGGCTTTTTGAGCCGTTCAGCCGATTTTTCGATACAACAAATAAGGACGGATTTATTTATGAAAATTTTAGTTATCAACGCCGGCAGTTCTTCACTTAAGTATCAACTTATAGATATGGAAACCGAAAAAGCAATCGCAAAAGGCGGTTGCGAAAGAATCGGTCTCGACGGCTCGTTTTTAAAGCACGAAGGAAAAAAGAAGGTTACCGTTACCTCCCCCATGCCCACGCATGAGCAAGCAATCAAACTCGTTCTGGACGCTTTGATAAACCCCGATCACGGCGTAATTTCCGACATGAAGGAAATAGACGCGGTAGGACACAGGATAGTCCACAGCGGAGAGGACTTCGATAAGTCGGTGCTTTTAACCGACGAGGTTATAAAAACCTGCCGTAACAACACCGAACTTGCTCCCCTTCACCAGCCGGCGAATCTTACGGGTATCGCGGCGTGCAAGGCTGTTATGCCGAAAGGAACTCCGATGGTTGGCGTTTTCGACACTGCTTTCCATTCGACGATGCCAGAAAAAGCGTATATTTTCGGTATGCCTTACGAAGATTACAAAAACTATAAAATCCGCCGTTACGGGTTTCACGGTTCGAGTCACCGCTTCGTATCGGAAGAAGCAGCAAAATATCTGAAAAAAGACGCCAAAGATCTTAAAATAGTTACCTGCCACTTAGGAAACGGTTCTTCGATTTCCGCAATCGACGGAGGAGAATCCGTTGACACGAGCATGAGTTTTACCCCTCTCGGCGGCGTGCCTATGGGAACGAGGTCGGGCGATCTCGATCCGGCGATCGTGGAGTTTTTGTGCAAAAAACACGGCTTCGACGTTACTGAATGCGTAAACTATCTTAACAAAAAATCGGGCGTATCGGGGCTTTCGGGCGTTTCGAGCGATTTCAGAGACTTATCCTCCGCAAAACGTGAAGGCAATCACCGCGCCGAACTTGCGCTTGACGTTTTCAACTACTCTTGCCGTAAATACGTGGGCGCGTACGCGGCGGCGATGGGCGGTATCGACTGCCTTGTTTTTACGGCGGGCATCGGCGAACACGACGCTTTCGTCAGATATGAAATCGCTAAAAATCTTGAATTTATGGGTATTTTTATCGATGAAGAAAAAAATAAAAACGTCGGCGGTGAAATTACCGATATAACCAAAGACGGCGGAAAGGTTAAAATTTTGGTTATTCCTACCAACGAAGAACTCGTTATCGCAAGAGACACCGAAAATATCGTTAAAAATCTGTAATCACTTAAAAGTATCCGCTAAAAGTATCCGCCGAAGCGTCGTAAATACCGAAACTAAGGTATTTGGCGGATAAAAACCGTTTAAAATCGGTTAAGACGCAAATATTTGACGCTAATTTGTTAAAAAACGTTTGACAAGCGCACCAAAATATAATATAATATCAAGGCTAATTTATGATTATTGACGTTTTTAAGTTAAAGTCAAAGGGCAAAGAGGAAGAAACTTTTACCTTTTCTTTTGATTTGGACGAGTCGCTTTTATCCATTCCGTGGGCGCGGTTTTCTTCGCCCGCAAAAATGAACGCGCTCGTAGAGGTGTATCCCGACGAAGTGTATATATCGGGTACTCTTTGTTACGAAATCACGGCGCCTTGCTCGCGTTGCTTAAAAGAAGCAACGGTATCGCGCGCGATTACCTTCGACGACAGATTTTTACCGGAGAACAGATCGGACGAGGAAGAAGATCCCGCTCTTATATATTCTCACGACCGTATAGACCTTAAAAATTACGTCAACGAACTTATTTTAACGGATATGCCGCTGACCTTACTGTGCAAAGAAGATTGCAAAGGCTTATGCCCCGTTTGCGGGCAGGACCTGAACGAAAAAGACTGCGGTCACCACATATAATAAAGACTGCGGTCACCACATATAATTTTGATTGAGAGGTAATATACTATGGCAACACCAAAAAGCAAAATTTCCAAACAAAGAGGAAACAAGAGATTCGCTTCTAACTATAAGGCCCATTCCGCAAACCTCGTCGAATGCCCTCAATGCCACGAACTCAAGGCTTCCCATCAGGTTTGCCCCAAATGCGGTTACTATAACGGCACTCAGGTAAAAGTTGTTGACAGCGAAAACAAATAATCTATGAAAGACGGCGTAAAAGAAGACAAACCCGCTATTTCTTCGGACAAAAAAAAGCCCGTTAAAAAACCCGTTAAAAATTCAAAGGGTTTAAAGGCGACCGAGGATTTTAAAAAAGCGTATCGTCAATTTTACGATGACGTTAAAATAAGCGATCGCGAAGACTGGTAAATTTTAAAAATCGCTTATTTTCTTTTTCAAAAAATTAGCAACGTTTTTATTATTTTAATAAAAGGTTGCAATTTATACCGACGCTTTTTGTTCTTGATAATAAGGTTAAAAAGCGTTTTCAAAAAAGATGCTTTAAAGTATCTTTTATGGAGGCGTAGCCCAGTTGGTTAGAGCGCCACGTTGACATCGTGGAGGTCAATGGTTCGAGCCCATCCGTCTCCACCACGTAAAAAACACACCGCGATATTTCAGGTGTGTTTTTTGTTTTTTCTTTTATACTCCGCCTTTCGGGATAAAATAAAAAGTCCGCGTGCGCTTAAACGTTCGTTTTTGTTGCTACGAAATAAAGACTCCGCCTTTTACTTTTTTTTCGCTTTTTCTTTCGTTTTCTTAGTCGATTTAATATAAAAGCCCGTCTATAAGCCCGTTATCGACTGTTTATAAAAACAACCCCTCTTATTTTGCAAGAAACAAGAGAGGTTATTTGTTTATAAAACGTAAAAACCACTTATCGTGAATTTTTTATAGATTACTTCGTTTACTAAGGCTTTTTATGCGTCGTTTACAAACGGATATATGCCTTTAAAAATAAACGTTTTTTAGTTACATCATCAAATTACCTTCGGCGGTTTCTACTACTTTAAAGATTTGCGTTTCTTTTCCCGTTAAGGCGTCAACGTAAATATAGTATTCCGAGCCGTTGTATTTACCGAAAAATTCATACGCGAGGACTTCTTTTGTTTCGCCTTTGGGTATTATACAAAGTCTTGTCGCTAAAACGTATAAGTCGGTCGATAAGCCCGTTTCCGCCGTTTTTAAGGAAATTTCAGGCTCTTTAATATCGCGCGTTTTATGGTTTAAACTATACGCCGTCGAGTCGAAAGCGGAAACGAGTCCTCTTTCCTTACACACCGTAACTTTTATCATATCGGGGTAAATTATTACTCCGTTTTGCGAATAACAGTAATTGATATACGCGGTATTACCGCTTTCCGTCGCCCAAACCGAAGCCATGTTATCGTAACCTGAATTTCGGATATACTTATCCGCTATTTTGATACATTCTTCAAGACCGAAATTGTTTTGAGAACAATCGGCGTGGTAGTTAAACATAATGAGTTCGCCCTTTTCTTTGGATAAAAACGCGTGGATTTCTCCGTCTTTACCGTCGGCTTTTATGCTGTAACATTCTATTTTTCCGTACTGTTCGCCTAAAGTTTCGACGTTTTTAACTTCGTAATCGCCGAAATAATTTTTAAATTTTTCTTCCGCCTGCATTATCGGAATTGATTCGGAAGTTTTTCGTTCTTTTTTATCCTCACTGTCCGAAAACGGTCCGTCGTATATAAGTTTGGGGTAATCGACGGCGCGCTTTTCGAGTTCGTTGAATTTTTCAAGCATAAGGTTGTCGTCGTTTTCATTCATTATGGTTTTAAAATCGTAACCATCCCCCATCTTTTGGTTGAGTTTAAACAACTCCTCACGCAAGGCGGTGTTGATTTTATATAAAGAATTAAGATTTTCTTTATCGGTTTCGGTTAAAGAATCTCCGTCTATAAGCCTGTTATTGAGGTATTTTGAATAATCCGCAACCTGATTTATATACTTTGTGGTATAAAACTTGCTTTCGTCTTTTAAAGGGATACGCGTAATATCTTCGGCGGCTAAACTTGCCTCTTCGATAAGATTTACCAGAATGCGTTGTCTTTCGCCGTTGTCGTTGGACACGATGAGTTTAGACAAATTTACGTCAATGTTATCGACGTAATCGACTAAACTATAATAACTTTCGGCAACCGCATCGGCGTTATAAGTTTCGCTGCCCGGTAAAACGTTAAGCATGCTCAGCGTAAACAGCGTTGCAAGAACAAGCGTCGTAGAACCGAGCGCTATAACGGCGGCAAGCCAGCCGCCCAGCCCGCGATTGCGTTTTTCTCTTCTGTTTTCGTTGCGCGTTTTGATTTTTTGTTCCTTTATCGCGCGTTTGTCGGCGCGCTTCTGACGACGAATTTCCGCTTTTTTCAGTCGCGCTTTCATTATTTCCTGACGCTTTAAATTCTTTTCCCGGCGCCTTGCCTGCTTTTCCGCGGCAACGCGCTTTTCTCTTTCTTCGCGGCTTTCGTGTTTTAAAATATCGCGGCGGGCAAGCCGTTCTTCTTTTCTTCTTAATTTTTCTTGTTTATATTCTTCTTTTCTTTTTTTCAAGACTTCTTTTTTAGCCTTTTTCGCTTTCATACGCTTTTCTTTGAGTTTCGCCTTTTCGGCGTTGCGTTTTTCGCGCCTGATTTGTCTTAATTTAGCCTCCTCGATGCGCTTGAGACTCATATTCTTTTCTTTTTCGGCTTTTTTATCGAGTATAGGCTCGTTCCGGTCGTCGGTTTTATCGACTTTTTCCGTTTTATAAGCCTTTTTATAAGTCTTAGGTTCGGTTTTGTTTTCCTTTTTGTTTTTTTCGGTCAGTTTTTCGACCTTTTCGGTAGCGTCGTTTTTCATAATTTCCTCCTTATACGGCAAATACGTGGTTACCTATGGTAGTGGTTACCTTGCGCGAATAAATCCAGGCGCTGGTAGCGGTTGACGGGTTATAGTAATAAATGGCGCCGCCGGTAGGATCCCATCCGTTTATCGCGTCTTTTGCGGCGCTATAAGCGGTAGAATCGGGCGTGCAATTTATTTGTCCGTCGCTGACGGCGGTAAACGCGTACGGCTGATAAATAACGCCTGATATAGTGTTCGGAAACGACGAACTTTTAATTCTGTTTAAAACTACCGCGGCGACAGCGACTTTCCCCGTGTAACTTTCGCCCCGTGCTTCTCCGTGTATAAGCCGTGCCAAAAGAGCAACGTCCTGACCGGAATATTTACCGACCGACGTTGAAGACGATCCGGAGGCTCCTCCTGAATATTTCTTTTCGTTAATACCGAGAGCCGCAAGCGTTTTTTTACCCGCTACGCCGTCTGCCGATAAGCCGTTCTTTTTCTGAAAGTAAATAACGGCGGCTTTTGTTTTCGCGCCGTAAATTCCGTCAACGGGACCGTTATAGTAACCCCATCTTTTGAGTTTCGTTTGTACGGCTTTGACTAATTCGCCCTGACTGCCCTGCTTTAAAACGGCGGTAAGAACGCAATCGTTATGAATGTTTTTGTTTATCGTTACGCTCTGAATCGTTCCTATGATTCCGAACAGCATGACAAGCGCGACGATAATTATCGTTAACCTTTTTTTCATTTATCCTCCTTGTTTTAACCTTTTGAAAAATTCGGCTATTACCGAGTAATAGGTCACCTTTTCGCCCGTAAAGCATAGCGGCGGAAACACTACGCACCACCAGTTGTCGCCTTCGGCTTTTCCGAGTTCTATTATAACCGCGTCGTATATACCCTCTTTTAAAGTCAATTCTTTGTAAACGCGCGTCGGGAATTTTTCTTTTCTTACGTCTGTTTTTGCTTTGTAAGCAAAGCCGTTTTCGCATAAAAAGCGGTCTATAAGCCCGTTAACGGTATTTTTTTGACTTTCGATTATACTTATCGCCTCGTCTTTCGACTGCGCGTTTTTAATAATCGGCGTAAGGTAAGTTACTACTAAGTCTTTGACCTTATATTTGATATTCTGGTCAATCTGACTGTTGGAATTTGCTCGTATATGAATGCGCAAATACTCGGTTTCATCAGCGCTTTTTATTAAAAGGAGCGCCGACAAAACTATTATGAGAATAAGCCCGAAACTTATGCACGTTTTTTTCATTTTAACTTTCTCCCGATGATTTTTACATTATTGTTTTTGACAAATTATAATAAATTTATACTTGTAATTTTTGATCGGTTTTAGTCTTTTGCTTTATTTTGCTTCCGAAAACGGCAACGAAAAAGGACGGCGAAAGCCGTCCTTGAAATTATACTGCGTTTAGTTTTGTTTTCTTAAAGTGGTTTCCGTTTCTTTTTCGAAAAGGTGAACTTTATCGAGGTCGAAATCGAAGTAAACCTTCTGCCCTCTCGTCGGGTTTTGTTTGAGTTTGACGCTTGCGGTTATGGCGGTAGGAGAATGTTCCATCGTAGCGTTTACGTTTTCGTCGCAATCGGCGTAAATGATGGTTTCGTTGCCTAACGCTTCTATAACCTCTATCTTGCAGGAAACGCTTTCGCCCTCTTTATAAGTATCCGATAGTCTTATATCGCCCGGTCTTATGCCTAAAACCACGTCAACGCCGTCGCCTATTTTTTCCGCGTCGAACTTAGCGAAAATATCCTTCGGCAAAACTATGTGCTGATCGTTTGCGAAAACGACTTTGCCGTCGGGCGTTACCCTGCCGTCGAAAAAGTTCATCTGAGGCGTTCCTATAAAGCCCGCCACGAAAACGTTAACAGGATCGTCGTAAAGATGTTGAGGCGCTCCTATTTGCTGAATAAACCCGTCCTTCATAACGACTATACGGGTACCCATCGTCATGGCTTCCACCTGATCGTGTGTAACGTAAATAAACGTTGCTCCTAAATTTTCGTGCAGTTTGATGATTTCCGCGCGCATGGTCGCCCTTAACTTTGCGTCAAGGTTCGATAAAGGCTCGTCGAGAAGGAATACTTTAGGTTTTCTGACAATCGTTCTGCCAAGCGCGACACGTTGACGCTGTCCGCCCGAAAGCGCTTTGGGTTTGCGGTCAAGATACTCTGCGATATCTAATATTTTGGCGGCTTCCTGTACTTTTTCGTCAATTTCGGCTTTGGTATATTTGCGTTTGACGGGGATTTCTTTACCTTCCGCATCTAAGACGGGGTTGCCGTCTTTATCGCGCTTGATATCGTCGATACGACGAAGTTTAAGCCCGAAAGCCATATTGTCGTAAACGGACATGTGCGGATACAAAGCGTAATTCTGGAAAACCATCGCGATGTCTCTGTCTTTGGGTTCGACGTTATTGACGAGTCTGTCGTCAATATAGATTTCACCGTCGGTGATTTCTTCAAGCCCCGCAATCATACGAAGCGTCGTGGACTTACCGCAACCGGAAGGACCTACGAAAACTATAAACTCTTTGTCTTCGATCTCCATGCAGAAATCGGAAACGGCGGGTTTGGACGCCTCGGCCTTCTTGTTCTGGTTTTGGTAAACCTTGTAAACGTGGTTAAGGGTTACTGTTGCCATAAAAATATAAAACTCCTTTGCCGCGCTGTTTTGGCCGCAAAATAACAACGGTTTTCCTCAAGCGCGATGCAATACTAATATATTGTAACTTATTGCGTGGCTTATGTCAACGCTAAATTTGAAATTTTCTTTTATTTTTCATTTTTGCTGATTCTTGGTTTCGTAATATCAGCCGTTACCGTTGTTTCGGGCAAGAAAAAAGCACCCTTACGCTTAAGAGTGCTTGATAACAAAATCAAAACAGGCTACTTCTCGGTCGCTCAAATACCGAAGCCCTGAGCAGCACGTCCTGAACGTTACCGAGGATAAAACCTGTTTCCGATAATAGTATATCCTAAAATATAGAAAAAGTCAACATTAAACAGGCGAAAAAGCCGATAAGGGTAAAACGTTATCTTCTATAAACCGATAGCGTAAGCAAACTACGAATAAGCAACGTAAATTCTTTAAAAAAATCCCCGAAAAAATTCCGGGGATTTTTGTCGCTTTTAACCGCTATTTAATTTTATCGTTTTTATTCGTTAATCATTATCGGCGGCGGCGTGTTTACTTTCTTCCGCTTTGCGATTTCTTTCTTCCACGAATTTTTTACCCTGTTCCGAAAGATACTTGTTTAATTCTTCTATAACGCCTTTAGGGCCTTTAAGCGAGAAAATAAAATCGGTTTTTTCCTTGGCTTTTTCGGCGCGTTGCTTTATGTTAAGACGAAGTTGTTCGTATCTGACGACGATATCGTGTTCGGTTGCCCATTTTTTGATTCTTGCGACGACTTTAAACGAATAAACGTTATCCATTATGAAGATACCCGACAAGATGCCGAGAATATACGAATACTCTATATGCATCGAAAGATAATCGACCGCCGCGCAAATATGTTCGTGTAAAAAAAGATTATAAGCGGCGCCTATAACGCCCCAGATAAGGGTAAAAAGCGGACAGATTATTCCCTGAATATTACCGCGTCTGTCGGAATAATCCCAAAGTTTTACTTTAAGCCCTTTGATGAAGATAAGACCTGTAATATATTCGAGTAAAGTCATCGTCAGGGTTATCCCCGCGATAAGAACGACTTTTTCCCATACGGGATTGCCTATAAAAGACAAATCAATGCTCGACATTCCGTAAAGCCCCAAAAGCCCGAACCCGTACAGTGGAAGCCACGGACCTGCCAAAAAACCGGGGTTTACCCATTTTTTATGAGCAAATCTTCTGAAAAACAATTCCATAACCCAGCCACAGATTGCGCCGATAAAAAAGACGAGCGCCAACTTAACGAACAAAACCATTTTTTATCTCCTTACAATTCTTCGTAAATTATAATTCTTCGTAAAGACGTTTGATAAGTTCGATAAATTCGTCGGGTTCGTTTAAATTCACGACTATTTTATCGTTGATGCCGACGACTTTGACCGAAGAACCCTTCTTCGTTACGTCAACTACGTCCTCGAGCCTTATCGTTTTGCATAAGGCGTCGTTTGCTTTCCCGCAAGCGATAATTTTATCATTCGTCAGTATAACGGAAAAATTGCCGAGCCTTATCGCCTTTTTGTAAATACAAAGCCCCCAGAAAACGCAAGGTACTATTTGCGCTATCATACAAAAGACCGCCGTTATCGTTACGAAGGTGTTATCAAGTTTTGCAATCATACTGCCAAACAGCGACGAACTGAAAATAAAAGCGTCGGCGCCGACGGTAATAACCGCGCACAAAAACAGCAGAAAGGTTTCGATATACGGACTCTTAGTCTTTTTAGGTTTAACGATGGCTATAAGTTCGCTCGGCGGAAAAATAGCGGCTATGGGTAAATCTTCGTCAAGACGAGGATTTTCTTCCGCTAAAAAAATCTCTTTTTCGTTTTCGACTTGCTTTTTCGTCCGGAAAGTCTGTTCGGGTTTAAAATCTTTCATGTTCCGTTCCTCTTTATCAAATCTTTTATCACAACGCCGGCAATTACGAATCCCGCGACGGGCGGAACGAACGATATACTTGCGGGCGTTCTTTTGTCCTCGCCTTCCGGCGTTATGGGAGGCTCTTCGGTATAAACGACCTTTAAGCCTTCTATATTCCTTTTTTTGAGTTCGCGCCTCATAACTTTTGCAAGCGGACAAATACTCGTATCGTAAATATCCGCTACTTTAAAAGCCGTGGGATCCATCTTGTTTCCCGCTCCTAAACACGAGATAACGGGCTTATAGGCGGATTTAGCGCATTCTATCAGAAGCAGTTTCGACGTAACCGTATCTATACAATCGACAATATAATCATAACTTGAAAAATCAAACGAAGATAAGGTTTCCGCGTTGAAAAAAATCTGTTTTCTTTCGATTTTCGCATCGGGATTGATGTCTTTAATCCTTGAATAAGCGACTTCGGTTTTCGGCATGCCGACGGTGGACGAAAGAGCGTAAAGTTGTCGGTTTATATTCGTTATATCGACGTTGTCGCCGTCGCATATAACGAGATTGCCAACCCCCGCCCTCGCAAGCGCCTCCACGCAGTAAGAACCTACTCCGCCAAGTCCGAAAACGGCGACCGTTTTTGAAGCGAGTTTTACTCTGTTATCTTTTCCTATAAGTCTGTCTTCTCTCGAAAATCTTTGGTCAGACAATTTTTCCACCTTCTATTCTGAAAATTTTGAAATTCTTTCCTTCAAAGCACTTTTCCGTTGCGTCGGTGCAGGTTATTATGGTCTGCACGCCTTCGGTAACCGCAAGCAGTCTTTGTTGTCTTGACGTATCGAGTTCGCTCATGGCGTCGTCTAAAATAAGCACGGGGTATTCGCCGAATCTTTCTTTATAAACGTTTAGTTCCGCGATTTTCAAAGAGAGCGCGGCTGTTCTTTGCTGACCTTGCGAACCATAATTTTTCACGTCCTCTTTATTGACGGTAATTTTAAGGTCGTCACGGTGCGGACCTACGGAAGTACAACCGAGAACGATATCCTTTTCAAGGTTAAGTTTCAGCGCCTCGGAAATATTTTCACGGATTTCTTCTTTGCTTTCGGGGTAGTTTCCGAAAAGAGAAACCTCCAAAACCTCCTTGCCGTCGGTTATAAAAGAATGAGCCTCTTTTGCAAACGGAGCAATTTTTTCGACGTAGTTTTTTCTCGCCGTGATTATGTCTGCGGCGTAAGCGGAAAACTGCTCGTCCCAGACGGGTAAAGTATCGTAAATTATCTCTTTATCGGGTTCCTTCAACAGATTGTTGCGCTGGTTGAGTATTTTTTTATAAATCGATAAATCCGAAAAATATTGCTTGTTTATCTGCGAAATCGATATATCGAGAAATCTTCTGCGATCTTCCGGCGCTTCCTGTATAAGTTTGAGTTCGCCGGGGTTAAAAAAGACGGCGAAAATATTTCCGAGAAGGTCGGAAACCTTTTTTGTATCCTGTCCGTTTACCGTGATTTTTTTATTGGAATCGGAAAAATATTCTATCTGAGAACTGATTTCGCCGAGTCTTGTGTGCGCCACCGCCGAAATCTTGCCCGATTTATCGCCGTAACGTATAACCTGCTTATCCCTTTTAACTTTGGGGGAATACCCCGTGGCAAGCAAAAACACGGCTTCGACGGCGTTGGTCTTACCCTGGGCGTTACGTCCCGCTATTAAATTTAACCCGTCGGAAAATTCAAACGTTTCGTTCTCGTAATTCCGAAAACTTTTAAGCATTAATTTTTTTACGAACATTTCATACCGCTATAAGGTAAAAAACCTTGCTTTTTTTCGTCGTTTATAATACAATAGTTAGTACTCAACAGATATCACGCTTTAAGCCCTAACCGCTCGCCGATTAAATTATATAAGTATTCTTCGTTTATGTCAACACAAAAACGACTTGTGACGACAAAAACCGAGTGACGTATAATATAAGACGGGGCTGAACCGTTTACAAGGAAGATCTTATGGAAAATTTTGAAATCCTTTGGAAAAAAACAACCGAAGAACTTGAAAAAACCGTTTCGAGAATATCTTTCACGACGTTTATAAACAGTTTAAAACCCGTCGATCTTTTGGGTAGCACTTTGATTTTGCACACCGATACCCAACTTTACGCCAAGCAGGCGTCGAGATTGTCCGACAAAATAATCGAAGCGATGAAAACGGCGGGAACGGGACTTACCGACTTTCAGATTTACGTCGGTAACGACGCGGATCCTATGTTTTCTTCGTCGAAAGAGCCTGACGCCATATCGTCGCCGATCGATCCGAAATATACTTTCGATTCTTTCGTGGTGGGAAGTTCCAACCGATATCTGTACGCCGCGGCTAAAGCCGTTGCGGACGATCCCGGCAAAAGTTACAACCCCCTGTTCATTTACGGGAATACCGGTTTGGGAAAAACCCATATAATGCACGCCATTGCAAACAAACTCGCAAAAGAAAGGCCGGATCTTCACGTACTGTATTGCACTTGCGAAAAATTTACGAACGATCTTATAAACACCATTCGTCAGGGCAAGGCGTACTCCGGTACGGGCGGCGAAGAATTTCGCTCCAAATACAGAAACGTTGACGTTTTAATCATAGACGACGTGCAGTTTCTTGCCAAAAAGCAATCGACGCAGGAAGAATTTTTCCACACCTTTAACGACCTTTACGGCAGAAACAAACAAATTATTTTGTCCGCCGATTGCGAACCTAAAGAAATCGAACTTCTGGAAGAAAGGCTCGTTACGCGTTTTCAATGCGGACTGCTCGCACAGGTTCTTCCGCCCGATCTCGAAACGAAAATAGCAATCATTCAACAAAAAGCCGCCGAGAAAAAGTGCATGATCCAAACGGACGTGGCAACCTTTATCGCCGAAAACGGCGACGACGACGTGAGATCTTTAGAGGGGCTTTTAAACAAAGTAATTTTTGCGGCAAGTTTGATGGAGACGGATATCAACATCAATCTTGCGATGGAAGCCTTGTCGCTTTCCAAAAACACGGACAGCCACGAAGATAGTCTGACGCCGACGGCGGTAATAAACACGGTTTGTAATTTTTATAAAATTTCAAAACAGGATTTGCTCGGAAAAAAGAAAAACAAAGAACTCGTCGAACCGAGGCAGATATGCACTTACCTTATAACCGAACTTCTGGATATTCCTCTCGTGTCGGTCGGTCAGGCAATGGGCGGAAAAGATCACACCACTGTAATTTATACGCGCGATAAAATTGCGGGGCTTATAAAAACGAATACGAGAATCGCAACCGAAGTCAGCGACCTTAAAAATTTAATACTGAAACAATAATTTCGTTCGCCGTTAACAGCGGCGAATTTACATGCTTAAATTTAATCGGAATGAATACTTTATTTATTGAAGACACCTTTGACGCCATTGTCGTCGGCGCCGGTCATGCGGGCGTGGAAGCCTCGCTTGCCCTTGCGAAAAAAGGTCATAAAACGGCTCTTTTGACTTTGAATCCCGATAATATCGCTTTTATGGCTTGCAATCCCTCCATCGGCGGTACGGCTAAAGGTCATCTCGTCAGAGAAATAGACGCGCTCGGCGGGCTTATGGGTATTGCCGCGGATAAAACAATGTTGCAGATAAAAATGCTCAATCGCGGAAAAGGCGCCGCCGTGCAGAGTTTACGCGCTCAGTCGGATAAAAACTATTACCACAGATACGTTAAAAACGTTCTTGAAAACACAGACAATCTCCGTATTCTTGCTTGCGAAGCGGTAGATATATTAACGGAAAACGGAGAGGTTTGCGGGGTAAAAACCGCTTACGGAAGCGTGCTGTACGCTAAAACAATCGTTCTTTGTACGGGCGTCTATTTAAAATCACGCGTCGTTGCGGGAGAATGGTTTAAATATTCGGGGCCGTCGGGCTTCGAAGCAAGCAACGGCTTAACCGACAGTCTTATAAAATCGGGCTTTACCGTGCGCCGCTATAAAACGGGAACCCCCGCAAGGGTTGACGGAAGAACGATAGATTATTCCCTTCTCGAACGCCAAGACGGCGAAACGAACGTTTATCCGTTTTCGTTTCTCTCTCCCCGCGTACCGGAAAAACAAACCCCGTGTTATCTTACTTACACCAACGAAGAAACTCATAAAATCATACGGGATAATTTAGACCGTTCGCCCCTTTTTAACGGAATGATAAAATCCGCGGGGCCGAGATATTGCCCCTCCATAGAAACCAAAGTTTATCGTTTCAAGGACAAAACGCGTCATCAGATTTTTATCGAACCCGAAGGCGCCGATACCAACGAAGTTTACGTTCAGGGCATGTCGTCCTCGCTTCCGCATGACGTGCAAAAAGCCATGTATAGGTCGATTAAAGGCTTAGAGCATTGCGAAATAGTACGTTACGCCTACGCCATAGAATACGACTGCATAGACAGTCTTGACTTAACGCCCGCCCTTATGTTCAAGAAAATAAAAGGCTTGTTTACCGCGGGGCAGATAAACGGCACGAGCGGTTACGAAGAAGCCGCCGCGCAGGGGCTTATGGCGGGCATTAACGCGGCGCTTTATCTGGAAGGAAAAGAACCTCTGATTTTACGGAGGGATCAGGCGTATATAGGCGTTCTGATAGACGATCTTGTAACGAAAGGAACCGACGAGCCTTACAGAATGATGACGTCGCGCGCGGAATACCGCATCTTTTTACGGCAAGACAACGCAGACGCTCGCCTTACCGAAATCGGCAGACGAGTAGGTCTTGTAGATGACTTTCGGTACAAAGTTTTTCTGGAAAAAACCAAAGCGCTCGAAGAGGCGAAAAAAGAATTCGCGCTTACCCGTTCCCCTAAAGACGTCAAAGAATTCGTCGAAAGTTACGGCGGAGAATTAAACGGCGGTATTTCTTACGAAGGAATGGTAAAACGAGGTATTCCGTTAAACGACGTCACCGAAAAATTCGGTGCGTTTAAAGATCTTCCTTTCGACTTAAAAGAAAGAATGGAAACCGACGCCAGATACGAAGGATACCTTGAACGCGGATTAAACGAAATCGAACGCGCGAAACGACTCGAAGAAAAACGCCTTCCGCCCGATATCGACTACGAAAAATTAGACGGCTTACGACTTGAGGCAAGAGAAAAACTTTCTAAAATCAGACCGCTTAATCTCGGTCAGGCGGGAAGAATTTCCGGGGTTAACCCCGCGGATATCGCCGTTTTAATGGTTTATTTAAACAAAGATTCTAATCATAATCGCAAATAAAATCTTAGGATAATTTCAAAAAAGTCGGGCTATAAGCCCGATATCAATCGATTTACAACAGTGAGGACAAATGAGACCTACCATCGGAATTGTAACGAAATACTTCAACCTCGATAAAATTTACGGTTGGAGTTGGATGAGAATAAGTAATAATTTAAGATACTGCCTGATTAAAAACGGCGCCGACGTATTAGGTGTTTTACCGCAATCGGACACGATTTGTTTTCAGGCAAAAGACGAACACGACGACACTAAAATGAGCGACGAAGAACGGTCTCGCTTTATAAAATTTCTTAAAATGTGCGACGGCGTAGTTTTGCAAGGCGGATTATATTCGTGCTACTACGAAGAATTTACCGCAAAATATTGTTTCGACAACGATATTCCCCTTTTGGGTATTTGCGCCGGATACAATACGATAATAAGAGCGCTCGGCGGTACTACCAGAAGGCTGAACGACGACAGCCACGAAAAGCCTTTTGAAAAATACGTTCACGGCTTGAAAGTTATAGACGAAAACTCAAAATTTTTTTCCATCGTAAAAGAAAAAGAATTTATGGTAAACAGCATACACCTTTACGTCGGCGATAAAATTCCCGATTGTTTAAAAGTAGTCGCGTTGTCGAGCGACAACCACGCGGAAGTAATAGAAGCACCCGATAAAAAGTTTTTTATGGGCATAAAATATCACCCCGAACTTCTTTGCGACGACGACAAAAAGCAAAACGATATTTTCGTCGCGTTTTTAAACGCTTGTAAAAAATAACGTTCAAAACAGTAACCGCTAAACAAAAATCGACGCTTGAAAAGGCGTCGATTTTTTATGTCTTTTTTATTTAAATATAGGGCTATAAGCCCGTTAACGGGCGTTATAAGCGGTTTTACTTTTATTTTACGCCCGCAAGAAGCAAAAACTTCTTATCCGACTGCACCGCTTGCGTTAAGAATTTTCCGTCTTTAAAAAGCGCGTAAGTAGTAACCGGCGAAGACAGATTTTGCGCCGTCTCTCTATCGGTAACGTGAACGGTTTTTAAAGGTATTCCGTTTTCTTCGGCGACTTTTACTGTCCTTGAAACCCAGTAAGAAGTAAAAGGACATTGATCGGTATAATAAAGCGTGAAACCGCTTCCGTCGGTGCGAGGGTTTTTTGCGCTCGGTTTAAAGACGGGCGCTTTTACTTCGTCCGAAAACGGTAAATACATAAGATTTATCCCGCATGAAGAAACGTCCGCCACTTTAAACCCTTTATACAGCAAGTATTTCGGATCGGATAAAAATTCTCGTTTTCTTCCCTCGGACGAAAGGATACAAATACCGAGTTTCCCCTGCTTTTTCGAGTCCGAAATACATTTATTCAGTAAATCATCGGAATACCCGTGTCCCTTTAAAGCGCCCGCTATCCACAAACAATTTATGTACGTATATCCGTCGGCGTCAATCGGCGCCCAGGCGTATTCGGCGGGGATATACTCAATAAAACACTTTCCTCTTTCTACGCTTCTAAAAAAAACCAGCCCTTCTAAAAAGCGTTTTTTCAGCCATTCTTTTTTTGCAAGGCTTTGCTTTCCCGACATGGCGCAACAAATATGCTCTTTATCTATATTGTCTTGGGTTATTTGAATATATTCCATTTTTTTATTTCCCGAAATCAAGGTTTTTCGCAACGCAAAACCGCAACCCTTGCGGCAAGGCGCGCGTTGTTTAAAACAAGTTGCACGTTGGCTTTCAGGCTGTTTCCGCCGGTAATCTCTTTGACTTCTTTAAGTAAAAACGGCGTCGTTTCCTTACCCTTAACGCCGAGCGCAGCGGCTTTTTCAAGGGCTTTGGTTATTGCCGAATCTATATATCCCTCGTCCATAGAAAATTCATGCGGGATGGGATTTGCAACGAGCATACCGCCTTTTAAACCGAGCGCGTCGTGCGCCGAAATAACCGAAGCGAGTTCTTCTTCGTCGTTTACCGAATAATCCGTTTTAAACTTGCTTTTTTCGGTATAAAACGCAGGTAAATACTCCGTTTTGTAACCGATAACGGGTACGCCCTTCGTTTCAAGATACTCCAAAGTCAAACCGAGATCGAGTATGGACTTCGCGCCCGCGCAAACGACTGTTACGGGCGTATTAGCGAGTTCTTCAAGATCTGCCGAAATATCCATAGTGGTTTCAGCGCCTCTGTGAACGCCGCCGATTCCTCCCGTCGCAAAAATTTTGATACCCGCCATATTTGCTATTATCATAGTGGTGGCGACGGTCGTCGCGCCGTCGAGTTTTTTAGCGATTATCGGCGCTAAATCTCGCCGTGACGCTTTTGTTATAGCCGTTCCCCTCTTGCCGAAATATTCGATTTCTTCTTTCGATAAGCCTACTTTAAGCCTGCCTTTTATTATTGCTATCGTGGCGGGGACGGCGCCCTGTTTGATTACTTCTTCCTCTACGGCAAGGGCGGTTTTTACGTTGTCGGGATAAGGCATTCCGTGTGAAATTATAGTTGATTCGAGCGCTACGACGGGAAGCCCTTTTTCGAGTGCGTTTTTGACTTCGGTTGAAACATCGAGGTAACGATTCATATATTCTCCTTTTGCCGAAAACTTCGGCTAAGATAATTCGATCGACGATATATCGACTATATTATTATACCCGATTACGCTTCGGCGGTCAACGAAAGAAACCTTTTATCCGACTTTTCCGAAAAATCTTTGACCGAAAAGCGGTTATGTGATAAAATATAACCGTAAATTTGAAATATTTTATATGGTTAGGCTATTTTTATGAAGTCGTTAAAAAAATTCGGTTTAATTTTAATATTGTTTTCCGTTACCGTATCGTCAACGTTTTCGGCTTGCAAAAAAGACGGATTTTCTTTTATAAAGCCGTTTACGGTAACGGCAAAAAAAGGAATTGTGTCAAGCGAAATCACCGTCGAAAAAATCGATTCTTTACGCGACGATTTTATTTTCGGTATGGACGTATCGAGCGTATTATCCCTTGAAAAAAGCGGGGTAAAGTTTTACGATTACGACAACAAGCAAGCCGATCTTTTTAAAATACTTTCGGAAAGCGGAATAAACACGATACGCGTACGGGTATGGAACAATCCTTACGACTCGGAAGGCAACGGCTACGGCGGAGGCAACTGCGATATAAATTCGGCTTTGGAAATCGGACGGCGGGCTAACGCTTACGGTATGAATTTAATGGTCGATTTTCATTATTCCGACTTTTGGGCGGATCCGAAAAAGCAACGCGCGCCGAAAGAGTGGGAATCCTTAAATTTCGACGCTAAACTTAACGCATTGTACGATTACACTAAAAATTGCCTGCTGAAATTCAATAAAGAGGGAATAAGAATAAGCCTTATACAGATAGGAAACGAAACGAACGGCTCTTTATCGGGCGAAACGGATTTTAAAAAAGTTTGCTCTCTTTTTAAAAGCGGAATAAAAGCGGTAAAAGAAATTTATCCCGACGCAAGCGCGGTTTTACACTTTACCGATCCCCAAAAACAAGGGCTTTTAAACTTTTACGCCGAAGAATTAAATAAAAACGGCGTACAATACGACGTTTTTGCGACTTCTTACTACCCCTATTGGCACGGAACGACGGATAACCTCGGCGCGGTTTTATCCGACCTATCGACCAAATACTCCAAAAAAGTAATGGTTGCCGAAACTTCTTATTGCTATACGAATAAAGACGGCGATTTTTTCGCTAACACCGTAAGCGACGATAAAAGCGTATATAGTCCCTATCCTTTTACCGTTCACGGGCAGGCAACGTCCGTCAGGGACGTTATAAAAGCCGTGTCCGACACGGAAAACGGAATAGGCGTTTGCTATTGGGAAGGCGCCTGGATACCCGTCGGAGGTAAAAGTTACGACCAAAATTTAAGGCTTTGGGAATCTTTCGGCTCCGGCTGGGCAACCTCTTACGCAAAAGAATACGACGCCGACGCTAAATATCACGGCGGTTCCGCAGTCGATAATCAGGCTATGTTCGATTTTAACGGAAAAGCGCTGGAATCACTCAAGGTTTTTTCTCTGATTTACGGCTCGTAATTATAATTTTTTACAAAAAAGTCGGGCTATAAGCCGATTATATTACTTTTTATATAAAACAAGCGGTCACGAATCGACCGCTTGTTTTATATTTTTCGATAAATTTAACCGCGCCGTTTGCTTAGCAAAACGCTTAAAAGCACGTAAACGCCCAAAAGAAGGAAAACCGTTGCGAGCATTACGAAATACATTCCGGAAACGCTTACTTTATTTGCGAAAAAGTAAATATTGCAATCGATGGAATCTTTTATCGATTCGATTACGGTCTCGGGAAACCCCGTATCGGACATTTCTCTGAAAACGCCCGCAAGCGCGTGATTTCTTATAAGCGAAGTGCCGTACGTACCCGGCAAACAGGAAATAACGTATTGAAGCCCTTTTGAAAAACTCGAAATCGGCATATAAGCGCCGCAGACGAAGCCGTACCCCGCCGAAACGATTGTTCCGACGGCGGAAATCTGTCCTTGCGACGACAAAAACAGGTTGATTATAGACGATAAAGCCGTCCCGAACATTACGAGGATAACCACGTCGAGCAACATCAGAAAAACGTCCGCCGCAGAAAGATACCAACCGTTTACCGCAAGATAAGTAAGACTAAGCGCCATTGCGACGAAGTTTACGATAAAGGTGGAAATAAATGTTGCGACGTAATAAGAAACCGCAAGCGTCGAACGTTTTACGGGCGCCATCGTAAGGTCTTTAAACGAGCCCGAAACCTTGTCCTGAACCATCAGCATATTCGAGCAGAACGCAACCGTTATACAGGATACCGCCAAAAGCGACGAAACGAGTTCTCCGCCCACCGTCGCGTTGACGAGTTTATCCGGAACCTCTATAGCGCCGTTCAGATTAGACACAAAACTTTCTCTGAAAACGTTAGCCAGAAAAGTAGCGTATAAAACGAGAAGAATAACGGGCGTTATAAGGGAAGTAAAAAACATTCCCTTATCTTTAAAAAACAATTTGCAATTTCTTTTTATCAACGAGAGTACTTTCATTTCAGTTTCCCCCTACTAATTTTTTACCCGTTACCGCTAAAAAAACGTCGTCCATTTTACCCTTCGTTATTTCGTAATCGGTAAAAAGTTCGGGGTTTTCGACTATTAAATCGGTTGCGACTTTCGTATCCGCCACCGACACCCTTATTGCGTCGCGTATTTTTTCGTAAGGAAGATTAAACGTCTTTATTTTTTCTTCGTCCGCGTTATATATGGTAATATAGTCGCCCGTGTAAGCGTTTTTAAGACTTAAAGGCGTGCCTTCCGCCGAAATTTTTCCCGCGTCGAGAATTATTACGTAGTCGGCGTCGGTCGCTTCTTCCATATAGTGCGTAGTTAAAAAAACCGTCATATTTTCCTCTTTACGTAAGGAAGTAACTACGTTCCAGAGAAGTTTCCTCGTTTGCGGATCAAGCCCCGTCGTCGGTTCGTCCAAAATAAGAATTTCGGGCTTGTTTATAAGCGCCCTCGCTATATCTATGCGTCTTCTTTGCCCGCCCGAAAGATTTCCGACCGCTCTGTTTAAAATATCTTTAAAGTCGAGAAGTTCGGCTAACTCTATAAGGCGCGTTTTAAACTCCTCCCCACGTATGCCGTAAAGCGCCGCGCGGGATTCGAGATTGTCTTTTACCGTAAGCGACTTGTCAAGCACGGAGTTCTGAAAAACGACGCCGAGGCGCGCTTTTACTTCGTCTATTCCGTCTTTTACGTTTTTTCCGCAAACGACTATTTCGCCCGAATCCGCTTTAAGTTGTCCGCAGATCATAGATATCGTGGTGGACTTTCCCGCCCCGTTAACGCCCAAAAAAGCGAAAAGTTCGCCCTTTTTGACGCAAAAACTTAAATCGTTGACGGCTTTTACTTCGCCGAAAGATTTATATAAATGTGAAATTTCTATTATGTTCATAAATTCTCCGATAAAGATTGATAGAAAACACGTGTTTCCTATTATATGCCCCAAAAAACCTTTTGTCAAGTTATTTTAGCGCCGATTGCGATTTTTAAATTGATAAATCGCGTTTTTTCGTTCCGTATTAACGAACCGTTTTTAATAACGGGCTTATAGGCTCGTTTATACCAAAAGAGGCGATCGCGATTTTACGGTTGCCTCTTTTAGGTTAAAGTTTTTGCAAGGCAAACGCCCGAAATCGCACTCGTCGTACGCCTACGGGAGTTTAACGCGGCAAAAACCGATTTATTCATGCAAAAATAGTTAGTGATAATGATTGAAATCCATAGTTATTTTTTCCAATAAACGTGAAATAAGTTGTTTATTCCCGTTTCATCGACCGTAAGCACCGTTCCGCCGAGAAGCGGTTCCTTGTAATAACAACCGTAACTCGACTTTGTACCATAAGTCAATCTTATTCCTTCGTAAAGAATGGAAAAATTGTTATTGTGATCGTGTCCCGAAACGACGTTATGAGTACTTCCGAGTTCTTTAAACAGATCGAACGCGCCTTCGTCGCTTACAGGGCTGCAAACACCTTCCCAACATACGCCGAAAGACTCGGTAAAGCCGTCCTTCCAATAAGTTTTGTTACCGAAGTTATTGACGGGCATATTCTCACAAAAGGCGTAGAAAGCATCCGAACGGTAAGGTTCATTGCAATTTAACGCTTCTTTCAATGCGTAATTATAAGCGTAAACGGGAATGTGAATAAATACCGTAGAATCCACTTTAATCGTTTCCGTGCAGTATTTTTTTATCTTCCCTTCGTACCAAGCAAGTTGCTTTTCGGTAAGATACGCCCAGTTGCCGTCAACCATGTCGTGTGTATCCATGAAAATCAACATCTCGCGCAACCTATCGTTTAAATCGACGAGTTTTATAATATAATTTCCCGTTCCCAATTCGGGATCCCCCGCTTCAAACAAACAGTGTTTCGCAGAATTATAGATTTCTGCTATACTTTTTTCGCTATTTTGATTATGGTCGTGATTCCCGAACACGGGCGCCCAGTAAATACCGAAAGAATCAAAAAGTTCAACAGCTTTTTGATACGCCATGGGCTGACCGTAACACATATCGCCCGTAAACGTAATAAGATCGGGCTGTGCGGTTTCGACCAAATACGTCATTATCCGTTTTGCTACGTCGTATTTATCGTCTTTTTTCAACCAGGAATCCAAATCGAGTTGAATATCGGTAAGGTTGAGTATTACGAAATCTTCGTCGTCTTTGACCGTTAACGTAAATTCATCTCCTGTTTTATTCATTTTATAATCGATGAGTTTAGTAATATCCGCGCTTGCGGATTTCTTTTCGTAATTACCCGTCTGCTTATTGCATCCGACGCAAGCGACGAAAAAAATCAAAACGAACGTCAATAATACGTATATCCGTTTATTCTTCATATCTACCCTCTTTTGTAACAAGTAAAACTATTTGTCCGTAAATTGAACGGCTAAACCTCTTTTTAAAGCAAGGATTGCCCTTTGCGACAAAAAAATAGGTTGAACCGTAAAACTATGAACGATTTTATCTCTTTTACGCGGAAAAGTCAACGTTTTGCTCGGTAATTTTATCTTTTATTTACGCGCGTAAAAAGTTTGCTTCGTTCCCTCGTCCTGCGTCAGAACGTCTCCGCGATACTTGAAGATTAAAAGCGCGGTTACGTATAAATCGCCTGCACAACCGCCTAAATGCATTGCAAACATTATTCTCGGCAAAATCCCCAACGGCGCGGTTTTCGTCAATACAATCAAGACGATAAATATTACGTTGAAAACCGAAAAAGGCGTCAATAGGGCGATAAACGCCGTTTTTTTGCCTACGTATATATTAGGAACACCGCAATACGCGGCGCTCCAGGTTATGCCGAAAGACAGTTTCGCGCGCGTTAAAATTTTATACGCCGCGCCATGCAGAAGTTCGTGCAGTATCACGTAAATAACCATCGACGGCAAAATAATTATAATCGGTAAAAACGCTCTGAAAATAAATTCCGCAACCATTTCTTTCTCCGGTTCAAAAACGGGAAAAATCGCTTCCGAAAAAGTAATCCTTCCCTCAACGATTAAATCGACGATAATATACGACGCTATCATGATAGCCGCCGCCGCAATATTCAATAAAACGCCGAACTTTATTTCTTTTGCGTCTATCGTTTTGTCGGCGAAGTAGCCTTCCGGCAATTGATAATAAAAATCTTTTTTCACGTAAATTTTCCTCCTTCTTTTTATTTGTTGTTTTTTTAGCCGCCTTTGCTTATTCTGTAAAGTAATCGCCGCCCGCGCCGTATATGAATTTATCGAGGATAATCTGGCAGAATAATTTCTCCTAAAACCACTTAAACTTTCGGATTAAGACGCTCTTTATATTTATGATAATTTGCGTTTTTTTGAAAGATTTTTGTAGATAACGGGCTTATTGCCCGACTTATACAAAAAAAGCAAGACTTCGGTCTTGCCTTTTTTCGTATAAAAGAATCGTTCTTTTTTAAAAATCGTTCTTTTTTGATAAATCGTTTTCTTTCAATAAATCGTTCTATTTAAAATTCTTTTCTATAAACTCGCAATAATCGACGTATTTTAAAGGTTTGCTGAACCGGTAGCCCTGAATCACGTCGCAACCTAACGCGTCGAGCCTGTAAAGGTCCTCGTCGGTTTCGACGCCTTCCTGCGTAACCTTCATTCCGAGTTTTTTAACCATATCTATAACGCTTTTTAAAAGCGTCTGGTCGCGTTCCTCGGAAAGCCCTTTGCTGAGGAAGAATCTGTCGAGTTTGATTTCGTCCATACTTATCGTTTTCAGAATATTATAAGACGAATAACCCGTTCCGAAGTCGTCTATCGAGCATAAGAAACCGTTTTCGTGGAGTTTCTGCACTACGTCGGATAAAAACGCGTAATTTTCATACGCAAAACTTTCGGTAAATTCAAGCGTTATAAAATCGTCTTTTATTTCAAATTTGTTTTTTATACGTATGTAATAATCGACGAAATCGGGTTGAATGGCGGTAACCCTCGACACGTTGACGGAAACGGGGAAACACATTTTCCTTTCCGAAATACGTTTTTTAATGTTTTCGCACGCTTTGTACATTACGAAGTGGTCGATTTTTACAATAAAGCCGTTATCCTCGAAAACGGGAAGAAACTCGCTCGGCACCCTGTATTTTTCAATCTTCGGATCATACCAACGAATAAGAATTTCGCTTCCGTCCATGGTTTTTCGGCGCAAATTATACTTCGGCTGATAAAAAAGGTGAAATTCGTTGTTTTTCAGCGCGTTTTATGTAATTTTCCCTTAAAGTGTCCTCGTAAAACGCTATCGTAAACGAACCTATTTGCATGACGGCGTCCTCTTTGACCATTTTAAGACGTTCAAACATTTCTTTTACCGATTTTTCGTCCGACAAAATTTCGTAAACGGCAAAATTCACGCTTATTTTATAATCGGTTTCGTTTGTATCGAAGAAAGACGAAAGCCTTAAATACAGTCCGTTTAATCTTTCCGTAAAAGATTGTCTGTCGGCGTAATTTATAAGCATTAAAAACTCGCCTTCGCCGGCGTAAGCGAAAGTTTCGCCGAGTTGCATAAAGTTTCTGATTTTTTCGGTGGCAAACAAAGTAAGTTTATTTAAAGCGCCATCACCGAATTTTTTGGCAATATAAGTAAAATTATTTATTTGCAACGATACGAGCGCGAATTTGCTGTCGGAATGTTTTTTCAATAACTCGGCTGCGGTTTTTTCAAACTTTTTGGGCGTGGCGCAGTTAAGCGTCGCGTCTATCATTTCGAGGCGATATAATTTACGACTCGCGGCGGCGCGTTCGACGACTATGGTTGCGACCATTATAATCATTATAACCGCAAGCCCTAAAAGAGAAGCCCAGATGCTTTGATTTATTGCGTAACCGTCGCCGTAAACGTTTGAAACTTTAAAAACGCTCAGTACGGACAGATTCCCGTTGTCTTCGCCGAGCGGATAAACGGTCAGGATATATTCCTCCGTGCCGTAACGGAAAACGAACGACGAAACAGAATTAAGGAAAAACGCGTCGCACGCCGACTTATAAGTTTTTCCCTCTTTAAGAAGGTTTCTCAGCAAGCCGTCCTGCACGGTGCCGTTGCCGATATTGAATACGTTGGAATTGTTTATTCTCGAAATAACGTTACCGTCTTGTTTTAAAATAGTTGCAAATTCGGCTTTCGCCATACATTCGACCATCTTGCCGTTTTCGTAAGCGAAGTCGTCGAAAGTTACGGTATAAGCGTAACGGACCATTACGATACCGTCGGCAAATTCACCGCTTAGTTTTGCGTACGCGGCTATCGCCATATTCCGCCCCTTGTACTGAAAAACGCCGGATAACGCCTTGTCTTTTTTTGAATAAAGCGCGTCTATTTCGCCGTGTCCGGAAACAACGTTGCCTTCATGGTCGAAAGCGGTATTGTTTTTTACGTACAAGATGTCGAGAATTGATTTATCTTCGAGCGAATCGAGATAAATTCTTCGGAAAGTTTCGTTAAAGCCTTTCTGTGTTTGACAATCGGATAATTTTGAAGCGTTGAACAAAACGTCGGTTTTTAAATAATTACATTCGCTTCTTACGTTGAAAGCCTGCTCCTTCGTGTAAAACTCGGCGCGTTCAGCCGCCTGTCTGTTAACGCCGGAGGCGTATTCGGCTCCGAGCGAAAGAATATGCACGAAAAAATAGATGCAGATTATAACCGCTATCGAAAAAACGAGTTCTCCCGTATGATTTTTAAAAAATTTTTTCATGCAAGCCTTTCTTCGTAAAACCGCGCCTTTTAACTTTAAAGATCGTCGTCTTTATGGTCGTTAAGGTCGTTTTGACGCAATTTTTCTATTTCTTCTTCGATTCTTTTTTGAATCTCTTTTTCTTTGATTTCTTTTTGCTTGTCCTCGTCATTAAGGGCTTTTATAATGTCGGGGACGTAAATAAAACAAACCGAGCCTAAAAACACGACCGCAATAAGGATAAGCCCAGCGGAGGAAGAAAAAACTCTTCCGAAAAAGGTAAGAACGGGTAAGTTTCCGACGTATTTCGATACCACGTCTTCCTCTTTTACGGTCCACTTATCGGGGGCGGAATTATCCCCTTTCGTTTTGTACCCGTCCGCCGTCACCGCCGTTACCCTGTGCGTAACCGTGCCGTTATAAACGGGAGACGAAGAATCTTTACATACAAAGGTAATGACGTCGTCGGTTACGACTCCTTGTCCGTCGTATTTTTTAACCAGAATATAACTTCTTTCGGGGATAGCAGGTTCCATGCTTCCCGTTTTAACCCACAAAAGTGCGTAGCCGAATATAAACGTCGGTCGGTTTTGTTTTTTGTTAATAACGCTTACGCCGAATGAAACCGCCAGAAGCAAAATTAAAATCGCAACAAAAACGCCGCCGATTATTTTTTTAAAGGACTTTTTCATGATTCGTCGCTCTTTTCATCGATTTGTTCGTCTTTCAAAAAGCCCGAAGCGTCGTCTATTCCGTACTCGGTAGGTTTTGAATAATTTGCGTCGGGAACGACCATTTTCGACAGACGCTCCGTTAAGGAACGTTTTGATCCGACGTTATAAACGTGCAAATCGTCAACGGAAACTTTTTCGAGAGGCGCTCTCGTTTCGGGAACGGCTTGTTTTTCGACGCGTTCCGCATTGATCGCCGTGATTTCTTTTCGAGTAGGACCGAAAGAAACGACGTCTTCCGAAATAAATCTCGGATTAGCCCTCACTTTAACCCAACCTTTTTCTATCATGTCCGCTAACGGCATATAAGCGTAATCGGACGCCCGTATTAAAGTCGTTTCCTTTTTGGAAAGAACAAGCGAGAATTTTTCCGCCATAACCGAGATAAGTTCTTTAGCGTATTTTAAACTGCGACGGCTTCTTACCGTGAGCATAGAGGGCGTATCTTCAAAGCCCGCTTTGTCCGCTTGTTTCAGATTGTACTTATTTTCGGCGTTCGTAAAAGGAAGGGCAAAATATAATTTTATCGATTTTTCTCCCGCTATCGCCCTTGCTAAAACGCTCCTTCCGAAGGTATAAGAAGCAAACCGCTTCGACTGACGCATTTTAACTTTTTTATATTTTAAAAATTCGTTTGAAATCTCGGCAAAGTTCTCTTTAAGCGACTCGTCTGCAAGACGAATTTTTGCGTGGAAAGTTTTCCTTAAAGTAGTAGATGGTTTTGGTTCGATTTCCGTTTTCACGTCGTCCGCAAGTAAAGCAACCCGTAACGCAAAGTCCGTGTCGTCCGACGAAACTTTTTCGATTCCGTCCTCTGTAAAAACTTCTTCGTAGTCGTCAAAATCCGCGTTTTCAGGCTTATAGACGGGTTTATACTCTTTTTGAGTCGTTTCTTCAAACTCCTCTTTACGCGCGTTGTATCTGAATTCAAGATATAACGCTGCGGCGTCGGCATACGTTTGACGGACGTACTCGTCTGAAACGATTTTTACCGTTTCCGAAGCCACTATGCCGTACCCTGCGTCGTCGTAACTTTCTATAAACTCCCACAAGGCAAGACATTCTCTGAAGTATTTGTTTTTAATTATCGCGTTCGTTCTTAAAATGGGCGGATGTACGTAGTTTTTGTCCATCGACTTAACAAACGGCGAGTTTAAATAACCCGTTACTATATCGTTGAGCCTTTCCACCCTTGCCCAAAGCCCCGTGCCTGAAAGAACGTTTTTTACGTCTTTATCGAGGTTTCTTTCCGAATACTCGACCGAAATTCTGATTCTCCCCTTGCCGGGACCGAAGTTAAAGGAATTTTCAAAATCAAAACAGTCTATAACCTCGTCCGCTCCGTATTCTCTCGCTGTTTTACAGCGTTTTGAAACGAACGAATACAGCCTTGCTATAAGCGTGTTCAAAAATTTATTTTCGTAAGTCAGAACGGAATCGTCCCTGAAAACGTTGAGCATTTTCATCGGGGTAATATCTCCGTCGTCGTCACGCGTGAGATAATCCGTATGCCTTCCGAGATGGGTTATCGAACGGCCCGATATTTTTTTCGTAAGTTCTATAGGCAAAACTTCTTCCGTTTCCGCTATAAAATGATTCGGGTTTCTTATAAGTTCGTCCAACGACGGAATACAGTCCTCCACCGCTTTAACCCAGATTTCGTCCACCGAGCGAAGTATCTTTTTTCTCGTAAGACCTATTTTGCCGAGTCCTTCGGCAAAACTTTCCAGAATTTCGTTATAAACGCCGTGTCGGGAAACAAGCGCGTCAATCGTCTTAACAGTATCCTCGTAAACACCGGGTTTTTCCGACGTAACGGCGACTTCTTCGGTTTCTTCGTCAAAGTTTTTGTCTGCCAAATCCTCTACGGCGGGCGACGACGTAACGGTTTTCTTGCGCAAAATTCTTACAAGTCCGCGCGTTATTAAATTATTGAAAGAATCGCTTTTAAAATTCGACGGATCGACGTAATCTTTATCGCCGCCGGAAAAAGTAAGCCCGTAGTTATCCGCAACCGCCGTAATTAGCGACAGCGCGCGACGTTTTGCTCCGTCGCTTTTTATTTTCAGCATCGACGGCGTTTTGGCTTTGTTTTTTACGTCGCCGACGTTTTTGACTTTGTATTTTCCGTCCGAATACAATTCCGGATCCACCGACAAATATAAACACAGCGTTTTGCCCGTTATTGAAAGGTACGCGATGCGGGATCTTCCCGCAACGAATGAAACGCCGTTCCAACTTGTTTTCGACTTGACTTTATCGTATTTTAAAAGTTCAGACGCAATCGAAGCGTAGTATTCTTTCGTTTTATCGTCCGCTAAAATAAGTTTTGCCGAAAAAGAACGGTCGAAAAACAACTTTTTCGTCCAGTCGGAAGAACTCGTAGAAGTGTTTTTCGTTTCCGTAAAATCCGAAAAATTGCCCGAAGCGTTTTTTTCTTTAAAGTCGGAAGAACTTGACGAAGTGTTTTCCGTTTCGCTATGCTCGGAGGAATTAACGGTTTCCGTTTCTATTCTGTTGTCAACGTTTTCGATATTTTCCATAATAATTCGCTCAATTCACGCGACCAACGGGAGCAATTCACTATTAACTGATGAATTGACGAGTAAACTCGTCGTGAAATGGCTACGCCGTGAATTCTCGCTTCGCTCCATGAATTGAATTGCAAAGCAATTCGTTTTTCCCCTTTAGCCTCCCTTGTGTAAAGGGAGGTGGCACGGCTTGCCGTGACGGAGGGATTGTTCTATATAATTCTCTGTCCTTATTTGCCTTCACCTGGTAGGGGAAGGGGGACCGCTTGCGGTGGATGAGGTTGGAAAGATTATATAGCCACCCTCATCAGGCTCTACGAGCCAGCTTCTCCCACAGGGTGAAGCCTTTCACGCGTCGTAAGACGCAATTCATGACCGTAAGGTCAATTCACGCGCGGTTACGCGCAATTCATGACCGTAAGGTCAATTCACCTTTCAATCCCCCAGTCGATTTCATCGACAGACTCCGCCTCGGTCTTACGACCTTCGGGCTACGGCTACAAACAGCGCACTGTGCTGTTTGTTTTACGCCTACGCACCCTTTACACAAAGGGGCCTTGCACGCGACCGGCGGGAGCAATTCATGCGCGGTTACGCGCAATTCACTATTAACTGATGAATTGACGAGTAAACTCGTCGTGAAACGGCTACGCCGTGAATTCTCGCTTCGCTCCGTGATTTGAATTGCAAAAGCAATTCGTTTTTCCCCTTTAGCCTCCCTTGTGTAAAGGGAGGTGGCGCGGCTTGCCGTGACGGAGGGATTGTTTTATATTTCGAGGATTTTCTATATTTTAAGTGATTGTTCTATATTTTTAATACGTATCGTTATATATTTTTAATACATTTTCTGGAGCATCTGAAGATAAGAAATACTTTCCTTCATAGCGCCTTTACCGAAAGTAGCGTCAAGATAAGATATAAGCGGGCGGATTTCGTCCCTTATCAAAGACAGGTTAAGGCTTTCAAACTTTCTGAAAACTTTTGTGGCAAGCATATAATCGACGCCTTCGAGTTCGCTTCCTCCGCATTCGACGTAAACGGGAACGAAGAAGTTCAACTGTTTCATGATACGGTTACCGAAAGCGATGCGGAATTTTTCTATAACGTAGGAATCGAGTTTTGCGATTTTTTCCAGAACGTCTTTACCGACGGGGCGTTTTTCGATAGCGTTTGCGTAAAGTTCTTCGACTTCGGAATAAGAAATTCTTTTAGCCTTTGTTTCAGGCGCCTCGAAAGGCACGCCTTTAGCGTCGAGATTTATCACGAAAGCGCGGTCGTAAACTTTGTCGGAAACCGAAAACGTCGAGTCGTCGTTGTTTATCGTCCCCACGTACCACACGTTTTGAGGAATAACGAGGTTGCCGTTTTCAAGCCTGTTGGGATCCCCTTCCATAACGGAAGGAACGAGTTCGATTTTCCATTCTTCGGGGTTGGGCATTTCCAAAATCGAAAGCATTTCGGCAAAATAATACTCTACCCTTGCGATGTTCATTTCGTCGAGAATGATAATATTAAGATCGTCGTTGTAACCGGCTTCGTAAATACGACGTAAAACTTCTGTTTCGTTGAACTTTTTGGTAAATTCGTTGAAGTACCCGAAAAGTTCGTTTCTGTCACGCCAGGAAGGTTGAACGGAAGCGATGGTCGCGTCGTTTTCAAAATACTTACCCATAACGTACGGAAGCGAAGTTTTACCCGTACCCGATATACCTTGCAAAACGATAAGTTTTGTAGAAGCAAGCCCCGCAAGCATAAGCCTTATCGTTTTAATATCGTAATACAACCCGTTATTCGAGCAGGCAAAGTTTCTTAAATCGTCGCAAAGTTCTTTTAAAGACTCGATTTTAGCATAAGTCGGCGCCTGAAAGTAAACGTATTTTTCGTCAACCGCGTTAAGACGCTGGAATCTTCCCGCAAGTTCTTTTTTGTCTTCCGCCTTTTCGGAGGACGCCGCTTCGGCTGCTTCCTTCATCTGGGCTTCGAACATCTTTTTGAATTGTTCGTAACTAAGTCCCGCCTGAGTAACTTTTAACTGCATAAGTTTATCTTTTTCGGTCGTAAGTTTGTTTACGCTCCGCGTGAGGTCTGAGATTTCTTCCAACAAATCCTCGTGTTCGGCAATGCTTCTTTTGTAAAGTATAAGTTTACGGATTCCGAGCGCAACGAAAAATACAACGGCTATCCATACAGCCATCGTTAAAATAAAAGCGATAACGGAAAGAATCCAGTCGAGAACGCCGAAATTCGCTCCCTCGTACGTCCATAGTTTAAAATAGTACGGAAAATCGAATATTTGTATAATGCCGAAAAACAGCCCCTTAAAAATATTAAGGACGCCTTCAAGCATGTTTCCGAAAAACGCTTTGAACCAGGTTAAAAATCCGTATAAAAATCCCATAATATATGTACCTTATAATATGCGCATCTTGTGTTTTATCTGTATGACCTTAAGTTTTGTCTATATGTATCTTAGGTTTTGTCCGTATGACTTTAAGTTTTGTCTGTATGACTTTAAATTTTTCTCTCGTTTTATTATTTTCGCCCTTTCCTTTTAGCCTCCTTTGTGCAAAGGGAGGTGACGCGGCTCGCCGTGACGAAGGGATTGTTATATATAATGTCGCCGTCCTTATTCGCCTTCCCCTCGGAGGAGGGAGGTGGCGCGTAGCGACGGAGGAGGTGTTCTATATAATTCCCTCGTCCTTGTTTGCCTTCACCTGGTAGGGCAATTCCCCTTACTAAGGGGAGTGTCAACGTAGTTGACGAGAGGATTGCCGTCTGCGGCTTAGCAAAGGGGGACCGCTTGCGGTGGATGAGGTTGGAAAGATTATATAGCCACCCTCATCAGGCTCTACGAGCCAGCTGTCCGCCTCGGCTGAAATAGCCTCGGGCTACGGCTACAAACAGCGCACTGTGCTGTTTGTTTAACGCCTCCGCACCCCCACAGGGTGAAGCCTTTCACGTTGCGTCAGCAACAATTCATGACCGCAAGGTCAATTCACGCGTCGTAAGACGCAATTCATGCGACCAACGGGAGCAATTCACGCGTCGCAAGACGCAATTCATGCGACCAACGGGAGCAATTCACGCGGCGTAAGACGCAATTCCCTCGCGGCGCTGTTTGTTCAACGCTGAAACAAAGGTACAAAAAAGGATATTCCGCCTTGTTTTTCTTGGCAGAAATATATTGTCAAGGAAGTTTTTTCTATAAGCGATAACGCGTTCGTTTCTTTGACGCTTTCTTATCAAAGAAAGGCTCGTTTCTTTGACGCTTTCTTATCAAAGAAAGGTCTTTATCGCTATGAAAAATTCAAAAAAACTCTGCAAAAAACGCTATTCGGATTTTTCCGTTTGTTCGGCTACGCCCTGATCTTCCGAAGTTTTTTCTTCGGCGGCTTGAACGAAAGCCTTTTCTTCCTCTTGTTTTCTTCTTAAATATTCTTCGACGGCGCGCTGTTTGATTGCTTCCTCGTCCTCGGCGGTAATCATCTTTTTACCTTCGTTTTTGACTTTAAGTAAAGTCTTAATAAACACGAAAAGTTCGTAACCGAAGAAAAGCGCGAGAGGCAATAAAATGCACAGCCCGAAGCCTAATTGCGATGATAAAAAGCCGAGCGCCGAGCCAAGCCCCGCCGCCTTTTTACCCGTATAAACGGCTATGACTTTGGAAACGGCGACTTCCTCGGTTTTACCGTGGCTAAATTCTTCGTTGTCGCCTATCGTTTCAAAATAATCGACTTTGCCGTCCGTTTTACGTACGGACTTAACGCGGTGCGTATTATATTCGCCGGGCGAAATAACGCCGTCTTTGTTCATATCGTATTCGTAAGTAATAATATCGCCTTCTTCCACCTTTGCCAAAGCGTCGGCGTCGTCTGCGATATACTTACCGAAGATAAGGTCCCCTTTTTTAAACCCGTAGGGCTTATCTTCTTTAACCCAGTCGGGCTTTTTTGCGTTCATAGAGTCCGACTGAACGCTTAAATAGCACGTTCCGCCTATGGTCGGGATATTCTTTTTGTTCCCGCCCGCGGAAACCGCTATTATCGTAACCGCAACGGCAAAAATAACGAATAGCCATAATATAACGTTAACGATTACGTCTATCGTCTTTTTTACGTTGACTTTTTTAGTAGATTCCATTCACTGTATCCTCTTATAAAGAATTTGGTATAAGTGTTTTTACGTGACGTTTCTTGTTTTGATTTTTACGCGTCGCAACCGAAAATATTTTTGGGTTTTATTGTTCCGATTTATAAACCCGTCGGCAAGAGCGTTTTCCGCCCTTGCCGATAAGCTATACGTAGTTTTGTGTTTACGCTACCTTGTAGTCGATTGCAAACGTAAGATTAAGACTTCCTTTAATTTCCTGAAAATCTTTAGTTTTAACGTGAGAGTTGTTTCCGTCGATATAAATTTGTACGGTAACGGTAACAGCCTTATTTGCAACAAGGCTAAGGTTTGTAATACTTGTATCATCGTTTAAGGTGTTGCCGGTGCAAACGATTTCTTTTTTATCGCCAACTTTGATTATAGCGGTTACGCCTTTGTCAAACCCTGTGCCGGTACCCTTTACGGTCAATTTGCCGGTGTACGGTGAAGAACCTTTTGCTAAACCGATATAGCAAGTGTAAGTAAGAACGTAGTCGCCTAATTTATCAGTATCGATTTTTCTGCCGTTAGTAAAGGTAGAAGCGGTGTCATTAACGTTACCTGCATTATCCATAGAGGTACTGTTACCCGTGTACCAATCACCGACGTTTAAGCCGTTAACAGGCTTATTCTCTACGGTCGCACGCGCCGCAGGATAAACAATTTGTTTTTTATCCGTCGATGTACTACCTATGCCGCCGGCGGTTTGGGCTATATTTACGCTCGTTGTGTCGTAAGTACCCGCATCGCTTGTAATATCGGTGGCACTATTTGAAATGAGTAAAAACTGAGTATTTGTTTTAGCTTCGACTTTCATGCCGTTTGCGCTTACGGTATCGTTCATTGAAAACCATGCGTAAGTAGAACCGCCGAGCAGTATCGCGCTTACTAAAAGCATGCAAAGCGCCGGAATAAGTTTTTTAAACTTTTTCATTGTTTTTTCTCCTGAAATAATTTATTTAATCGAGATAATATTTATTGATTTTATTTTGCGGTTTTTAGTTTGCAATATTGCTCATCGTAAAATCGATTTGAAGATTGCCGGCTAAATTTGCGGTAGTAAGATCTTTAACGTCCTCATGCGTACCGTCAACGAACATATAAACGGTAACCGTTGCGTATTTGGCAGCGGTAGCCCCCTCTTTTGCAGTCAACGTTATATTGTTAGTAAATTGATGTCCGCTTGTCTGGTCGGTGGTTGTGAGAACCGCTCTTTGAGGATCCGTAGTTTCTCCGGTGGAAATTTCAACCAGCGCTTTAACCGCTGCGCTGATTGTTCCCGTTGCGCCGGCTTTAAGCGTAAACGTGGGTTTAGCGGTAATTTTACCGGTAACCGTACCGGAACCTTCGGCAAGACCTATATACATAACGTACTTTAAAACGTAAGGTTTAAGAGTTTCGGAACTGCTTGCGCCGAGGCTGACTACCTTACTATGCGCATCCGTAATTTGACCGTTAGAAGAATTATAAGCAGAACTAAAAGCGGTGTACCAATTGTAAGCGGCGACACCAACTTCCCCGGTACCTTGCTTAACTTTTATTTCAGTATCACTGTTATTAAAGGCAGAGGGATGTACCGTATCGGTATATGTATCGCCCGTAGCGGCTTTAATACCGTAACCGGACTCTTTTGTTAAACCTACGGAAGCCGAAGTACCTAAGTTGGCAGAATCAGCGCTGATAACCAAGAACTTCGTGTTTGCAACGGCTTCAACGGTCATGCCGTTTGCGCTTACGGTATCGTTCATCGAAAACCATGCGTAAGTAGAACCGCCGAGCAATATCGCGCTTACTAAAAGCATACACAGCGCGGGAATAAGTTTTTTGAACTTTTTCATTTTTTGTGTTCTCCTGTTTTAAATTTTTTAATTTTCATTTTTATAATTCGGCTTTTTAAAGCCTTATCGTTTTGATTTTAAAGTCTTATCAGCCTTCCCCCGGTAGGGCAAAGCCTTTCTTTTTAGCCTCCTTTGTGTAAAGGGAGGTGTCGCGGCTTGCCGTGACGGAGGGATTGTTTTATAATTTGCCGTCCGCTTCAGCCTTCCCCTGGTAGGGGTAAGGTGTCGCGTAGCGACGGATGAGGTTGGAAAGCGTATAAGGTCGTAAAAATTATATATAGCCACCCTCATCAGGCTCTACGAGCCAGCTTCTCCCACAGGGTGAAGCCTTTCATGCCGACTGCCGTCGGCTACACCTCATCAGTCAACAAAGTTGACAGCTTCCTCCTCCGAGGGGAAGCCTTTCACGCCGACCGAAGGGAGCAATTCGCCGTCCTTTTTAGCCGGCGATTCCGCTCATATGGAAGGAAAGTTCTATATCCCCACTGATTTCGGTTAATTTATTTGAATCGTTTAAATCTTTAACGCTGGCGGAATTGCCGTCTATGAAGATATATACGGTAATTTCGGCTACCTGTTGAACGCTATAATCTACCGTGCCACCCGCCTGCGTTTTTGCCGCTTTCAAGGTGATATCTTTCTTGGTAGTTTTTACGTTTGCGGTATTGCTCTCGCCGCCCGCGGTGTCGTTGTTATAAAGAAGCAATCTTTGTTCCTCAACGGGAGCGGGGACCTCGGAATTATCCTTACCATTCACGATAACCAACACTTTAACGGAATCGTTTGCAAGCGTAGCTTTGCCTTTTTCGTTTATTTTGGCGGTTACGGTAAATTTGCCCGTAACGGTTTCGGAATCTTTTGCAAGACCGATTTTTACCGTGTATTTAAGGGCGTACTTGCCGAGATTTGTTTTTTGCTGAACTTCCGTCAAGCCTGCCTGTGCGGGATTGATAGTTTCGTCAAGCAAAAGAAAGTTTGTAACAACGTCTTTGCCTTCTATCTTATCGCCGTAAACGCTGTTGTATTTCGGGCTGTGAGCAGTGTACCACTTATCTTTTTGCAAAGTTTTAGTTTCAGCGATGGTTTTGCGGTCGTTGGTAACGTAAACATTGGTATTGTTCTCGGTCGTGTAGGCAACGGGATAAACGTTGTTTTTCGTTTGATTGGGAGCCTCGCCGAGGGTAATTCCGTAGCCGTTTACGATACTTAAAGTCTGAGTAATTTCGGTACCCAAATCTCCTGTCGCCGCGGATTGCGCTATAACCAAAAATTTCGTGTTGGTTTTAGCGGTAACGGACATACCCGTTGCGGTAACCTTATCGTTCATCGAAAACCACGCGAAGGTTGACCCGCCGAGGATAATCGCGCTTACTAAAAGCATGCAGATTGCGGGAATAAGTTTTTTGAACTTTTTCATTTTTCTCTCCTTGAAAAATTTTTGTTTCTATTTTTAACCGCAAATGCGTCTTTGCGGATTAAATCATCTTATATATTTTGCCTATCCTTTTTAGCCTTCTTTGTGCAAAGGGGGACCGCTTGCGGTGGATGAGGTTGTCACGCAAACGTAAGTTTGCAATTCACGCGTCGTCAGACGCAATTCATGACCGTAAGGTCAATTCACGCGCGTTTACGCGCAATTCACTATTAACTGATGAATTGACGAGTAAACTCGTCGTGAAGTGGCTACGCCGTGAATTCTCGCTTCGCTCCATGAATTGAATTGCGAAGCAATTCGTTTTTCCTTTTTAGCCTTCTTTGTGCAAAGGGAGGTGGCGCGCGTCAGCGCGACAGAGGGATTGTTATATAATTTGCCGTCCTTATTCGCCTTCCCCTGGTAGGGGTAAGGTGTCGCGTAGCGACGGATGAGGTGTTCTATATAATTCCCTCGTCCTTGTTTGCCTTCACCTGGTAGGGGAAGGTGTCGCGTAGCGACGGATGAGGTTGGAAAGATTATATAGCCACCCTCATCAGGCTCTACGAGCCAGCTTCTCCCACAGGGTGAAGCCTTGCACGCGTCGCAAGACGCAATTCACGCGACCGAAGGGAGCAATTCACGCGTCGCAAGGCGCAATTCATGCGACCAACGGGAGCAATTCACGCGTCGCAAGGCGCAATTCACGCGGTTTCGTTCGCGCCGACGATTTCCAAAACCATATCGGTTTTAAACTGTCCGCCCAAAACGTCGTCCGTACAATCGGGATCTTCTCCCTCAAGCCAGATAACGACTGTAACTTTTGCGATATCGCCCGAATGAAAGTCGTTGATTTGTTTTTCCACTATTACGTCGTTAGTCAAAAAATTAGTCATGGTGCGGTTACCGGGATCCACCTCGGGAAGTCCGTTTCCGCCCGTTTTGGGCTTCGCGTAATCGACGTACGCCGAAGAATAATCATAAGTGTCGGTAGCCTTTTTATAATAGTTTGCGTTGTAATATACCCTTACCCTTACCGCTGCGTCTATACCGACGGTAGCGCGGGTTATCAAAAGACTGTATTTATAGTTGCAATCGTTTTTTCCTATATTCTTAACGTAAAAGGTGTAAGCAAGATAGTTTTTTCCGTTGTGGGAGCCGTTTACGTCGTTAAGGTCGGAAGGAAGTTCCGTATAAGTTATGTTGTCAGCGTCGCGTATTTCCTGCGCTACAAGTCTTGAAGACGTAGTCTTGAATTCGTCGTTTTCGCAAAGAGCCAGAGCGTAATTCCTGTCGCCGTAATCTTTGACGGCTATCGTGAAACTTCCGTAACGGCTGAACAAAAGCGACAATATGTACACGAGTACCAGCAAAACCAATATCGCGCCGATAAACGGCGGTATGGCTCTCTGATATCTTCGCGTTTTTTTGACGTCGTCTGCGGTAAGTTTTATCCGCGAAAACGTTTTTCTTGCTTCAAACATTACGTTCTCCTGTTTCTGATATTTTACGCTCGTTTAATTTACGCTCGTTTAATTTACGCTCGTTTTGATGAGCCTTCTTTGTGTTAAGAGAGGTGGCGCGCGTCAGCGCGACGGAGGGATTGTTATATAATTTGCCGTCCTTATTCGCCTTCCCCTCGGAGGAGGGAGGTGTCGCGTAGCGACGGAGGAGGTGTTATATAATTTTTCACGCCGACTGCCGTCGGCTACACCTCATCAGTCGGCACCGCCGACAGCTGTCCGCCTCGGTCTTACGACCTTCGAGCTACGGCTACAAACAGCGCACTGTGCTGTTTGTTTTACGCCTGCGCACCCCTCAAGGTGAAGCCTTGCACGCGTCGTCAGGCGCAATTCACGCGACCAACGGGAGCAATTCATGCGTCGTCAGGCGCAATTCACGCGACCAACGGGAGCAATTCATGCGTCGTCAGACGCAATTCACGCGACCAACGGGAGCAATTCATGCGTCGTCAGACGCAATTCACGCGACCGAAGGGAGCATTTCACGCGTCGTCTGTTTTTATTTGCGACGCCTATTGAATTTTATTTGCGACGTCTGCCGAAACGTCCTCCCCTGCCGGTTTTTGAAAATTTTGCGGTATCGATAAATAAATCATGCTCGGAAGCGTTTTCGCGTTCTTCTTTAAAAGTCGGTATAGTTTCTTCGGAATCGATTTTTTCGTCTGCTTCCTTTAAAATTTTATCGGCTTCTTCCGGTAAACAAGTTTCTTGCCCATCGGGAATTTTTTTAATCGCGGTTTGATAAAGCGAAACGGCTATTTCCGGACTATTTTCCGCATTTTTCTCTTTGTCGTTTTCGGGTTCTTCTCTATTTTCTTGCGATAACGGGCTTATAGGCTCGTTTTTAGCGATAACCACGTTTGGCTTTTCAGCGCCGCTTTCGCCCGTATTTATCGTTTCGTTTGTTTCTTTATATAACGCTGCGGCTTTACTTATATCTTCGTCGGATTCCGTTTTAGCAGAATCTTCCTTAAAGTCGTCCGCGGAAGATTTCTCGTTTTCAAAAACCGCTTCCGTTTCGTTTTGCGAAATTCCGACAGCCGAATTTTGTTCTATATCAGAAACTTCGGGCAGAATTTCGTTATCGGAAACGTTCTTTATATAAAACTCTATTGCGTTCAGGTCTCCCGTTTTTATGTCGAGCGCGCCTTTATACTTATTATCGGGAATAAACCCAAATACGTCGCGCGCGCGAAACTCTCTTAATTCGTCGTCGTTTTTTATTCCGTCGGCGACAACGAGGGCGCCGAGTGTTTTCGGTAAGTTTACGACGGGCGCAAGCGCCTGTTTCTTTTCTCTGTCGGTAGCAAGTTTTGCAACGACGGGATCTAAAAACAACACGTCCGGACAAGCAGTCAAAAGTTTTTCCATAGAAAACGCTTTACCGCCGTAACCTTCCACCGCAACCTTTAGCCCGTTCGCTTTAATGTCAGAAAACGCCCCTATAAGCCTGTTTTCCGGCATTTTCATGACGGAAGGAAGAAATTCGAGGCATATTGTCAAATCTCTGCCATCGGCTTTTTTTATAATCTTTTTCAAATTTTCGTAAAGGTCGTCGTCGTATAAAAGAGCGGGCGGAACCTTAACGGATAACCACTTGATTGAAAAGTCGCCGAATTTTAGTAAGCGACCGAAATTTAAAATCTTTTCAATCGCGCGATAGCCGAGGGCGACAAGGGTTTCGTCGCTTGCGTCGGAATCGAGATAATCTTTCGGCATCAGCGTTCCCGACACTATGCTGTTTATTTTTAAGTACCCACGATAAGAAACAACTTCTCCGTAATAAAGATCGTAAACGGGCGTAAGCAAAAGGTCGAAGGGCTTGACTCCGCTGTTTAAGGTGCGACTTACGTACCCATATAAAGTTTTATCCGTTGCGGATAAATTACCCATATTCCCGCGAACCTCCGAAAAAGAGAAACAAAAAAAGGTTGCAATCGTACCTATTCGGTACGAGATTGCAACCTGGCTGACTTTGAATAATTCCAAGCCCCATGGCTTTGCGTCACCGCCTCACAACGGTTTTGCCCAAAGATCCGTATTAACTTGTAACGCGCTTTATCGCCGAAAAATTAACGGCTACACACCCACGTTATCACGATTAGAATACCATATTACTTTATGATTGTCAACGCTTTTTTTCGCCTTTACGCAAAATTTTATTCGGTTACGTTTATTTTATCGAATGATATATTATTTTAATGATATATTATTTTGAAGAAATTATATATTATAAAATCTACGTTCTTTTTTAACGTGTCTTTGATTTTTGACGTATTTTTTAGGATTTGCGACTATTAACCCGAAACGCCTCTGAAAACGTTAACCTCTAATTTAAACTCGGGCGAAAAACGATACAATACAAATCAACAATATTTGCTATAAGGGTAAATCTTTGCGAAAAACGCTTTTTCGGACAACTTAAAGCGTTGCTAAAACCGACTCCGTATGCTATAATTAGTCGAAATATCTTTATTATACGGGCTTACAATGTACGGTTTTTTACTTGCGCTTATTTATCTTGCTTTTATAAGTTTAGGGCTTCCGGATTCCCTTCTCGGCTCCGGCTGGCCCGTAATGCGAACCGAATTAAACGTCCCCACTCATTATATGGGGATAGTTGCCATGGTAATTTCCGGCGGAACGGTCGTTTCAAGTCTTGCTTCCGACAAACTGACCAAAAAATTTGGAACAAAAATCGTCACCGTTGCGAGCGTTTTTTTGACGGTAATCGCGCTTTTCGGTTTTTCTTTTTCAAATAAGTTTTGGATGCTCGTTTTTTTCGCCGTTCCTTACGGACTCGGCGCGGGCGCCATAGACGCCGCGCTTAACAATTACGTGGCTCTTCACTACAAAGCAAAGCACATGAGTTGGCTTCACTGTTTTTGGGGAGTCGGAACCATAATAAGTCCGTTTATTATGGGCTACGCTCTTACAAACCTTAAGTGGAACGACGGTTACAGGATAGTCGGGTTTATTCAGCTTGCAATCGCCGTTTTGCTTTTAGCGACGCTACCCGTATGGAAAATAAACAAGAACGCGAAGGTCGTTGAACAAAAATCCGCAGGCATTAAAGACGCGCTTAAAATTAAAGGCGTACCGCTTATTCTTATAGGCTTTTTTGCTTATTGCGCTGCGGAAGCGACCGCCATGCAGTGGGCAAGCACCTATTTCGTCGAAGTAAAAGGCGTTTCCGCAGAAAAATCGGCAACGTTGGCATCTTTGTTTTACATAGGCATCACGGCGGGAAGATTCGTTTCGGGTTTTATAACCGACAAAATCGGCGACAGAAAAATGATTATAGCGGGAACGGTTGTGCTTGCCGTCGGCGTAACTGCCCTTATGCTTCCCGTAGATTCTGAAGCCCTGGCAATTTGCGCTTTCGTTACGATAGGTTTCGGTTGCGCGCCCGTATATCCCTGCATTATCCACTCGACGCCCGCAAACTTCGGCGCGGAAAATTCCGGCGCGATTATAGGTATTCAGATGGCGTCGGCATATATAGGAACCACTTTTGTTCCGCCGCTTTTTGGTTTTTTGGCAAGCGCGCTCGGATATAACATTTTGCCGATTTACCTGCTTGCGTTTTTCGCCCTTATGATAACGATGACGGAATTAACTTTTAAAATAGCCGAAAAAGTTCGTTCAAACACAATAAAAACGCCTCTATAAGCCCGTTATCGGACGAAAATGCCCTCTTTGCGAGGGCTTTTTTCGTCCGCTTTTCCGTTTTAACAAAGGCGTATTTTCACCCTTTCAAAAACAGAACGTTGCCTTTTAAAAAAGCGGGTTGTTTTGATTGTTTAACTACCTGTCCTTGCCGTTTACTTTGTATTCGTTTTATATATTTATTATATTTCCGTCTCAAATATTTTTTGCCTTTCAGGTTTCGGCGATAAACCGTTTTAGGCTTTTTTGCAAAGCGGACGTAATAAAAAACAGCCGATAACGGGCTTATACCCCTGTTTATCGGCTGAATCAATCGTTTTAAAGTTTAATCAAAGAAGCGAAGCGGCGTCTTTATCCGCAATTAAAATACAATTCGGATGATTTTGTAAAACGCTTGCGGGGGTAGATACGCTCGGCGCGACTTTAACCATGTTATAAACCGCTTTTGCTTTGTTTTTACCGCTTGCTAAAATCAAAACGGTTTTGGATTGCATAATTTCGCCGATGCCCATGGTAATCGCTTTCGTGGGGACTTCGTCGATACTTTTAAATAAGCGCGAATTGTCTTTTATGGTGCTTTCGGTTAAATTTACGACGTGGGTTTTGCTGTCAAAACTCGTACCGGGTTCGTTAAAACCGATATGTCCGTTACTGCCGATACCCAAAACCTGCAAGTCCTGCGGGTGATTTTTTAAAAATTCGTCGTATCTTGAACATTCTGCGTCCGAATTTATTTCGGAACCGTTCGGAATATTTAAGTTTTCTTTTTTGATATCGACGTAATCGAAAAGGTTTTTACGCATAAAGTAAGCGTAACTTTGTTCGTGATCTTTTGTTAAACCGACGTATTCGTCGAGGTTTGCCGTGGTAACTTCGGAAAAAGAAACTTCGCCTTCTTTGTACGCCTTTATAAGGTTTTGATATAGCCCTATAGGCGTGGTGCCTGTAGCCAGACCGAGTACGCATTCGGGCTTGGTTTTTAATAAATCGACGACGATTTCCGCCGCTTTTTTACTTATTTCTTCGTAATTTTCGGTAATAATTACTTTCATTTTTACTCCTTTGATAAACGGACGCTTCCGCCCGTAAAAAAAATTACTTAATGATATCGTATGTTTTTCTTTTGTTTCGCCGTCCGATATAAAAAACTTTTACGTCGGATATAAAAGTCTTTAATAACGGATATAAAAACTTTTTTGTAACAGATTTAATGGTTTTCTAATATAAAAGCCTTGCTTTATCGGGAAGATCCAGAACCTTGCGGTTATCGCCCTTTACGGTAAAAAATTCCTGATGATAGGTTTTATGCGGTATAAGGTATATTCGTTTGTCGCGCCAGATTTTCGTTACGTCTTTACTCAAAGCGCCCGTTTTGAAAATATACTCGCAAATATCTCCGTTAAGGTCTATAAGCGCGCAGGAATAATCTTCGGAAAACACGTCCAGAAGCGCGCAACGTATTTTTGTTACTATATGTTCGTTGCTGAAAATCACTCCCTCGCCTTTGCAGTACGGGCAAGGCTTGATTAACCCCGCTACGCTTTCCTTTCTCGTTTTTTTACGGGTAAGTTCGACTAACCCCAAGCCCGTCATGCCGACGACGTTACAGCGGGTTCTGTCATCTTTTAAGGAAAGTTTCAACCTTTCGACGACGGCGTTGCGGTGATCTTCTTCTTCCATATCGATAAAATCGATAATAACCATACCGCCGATGTTTCTGAGCCTTAACTGTCGGGCGATTTCGTCGCACGCCAGAAGATTCGTTTCAAAAACGGTTTTTTCGAGGCTGTCTTCACCGATATACTTGCCCGTGTTTACGTCGATTGCCGTAAGCGCTTCCGTTTTGTCTATTATAAGATACGCGCCGCTTTCGAGGTTAACTTTTTTTCTGAGCATGCCGTCGATTTCCGCCGCTAAGCCGTAATCGGTAAACATATCGCGCTTTTTATCGTAATATTTTACCTTTTCCTGAATTTTGCCGCCGCGTTTTACCGCTACGTCCATTACGTCGAGATACAGCGCGTAATCGGACACTATTATTTCGTCAACGTCGGGGGTATATACGTCGCGTAGCATCCTTTTGGCAAGATTTCCGTCTTCGTATAAAAGAGAGGGCGCTTTGACCGCGCAGGCACTTTTTAAAATGTCGCGGTAAACGTTTTCGAGGTAATTTTTTTCTTCGACGAAATACTCTTTGTTCGCTTCGCCGGAAACCGTGCGCATTATCAAACCGCCCTTTTCGGGTTTTATTTCCGCGCCTATTTTTAGAAGATCTTCTCTTAGTTTTTCGTCTTCGATTCGCCTGGAAACGACGATAAAATCGTATTCGGGCATGTAAACGAGGTTTCTTGACGCAAACGAAATATGCGTGGTAAGCCTTACTCCTTTCGTTCCCGAAACGTCTTTTACGACCTGAACCAGAATTTCGTCGCCCTCTTTTACGTCGAGTTTAGTGGGAAAGTTTACGGCGTTTTCGAGTTGAGCCTTGTTTACGAGCGACTCTCCCGTATATAAATATCCGTTTTTTTCAAGACCGATATTTACGAAAGCAACTTGCATGCCGGCAAGAACGTTTTCCACCCTTCCTTTAAAAACGCTTCCTACTATTACCCTGCCGTTTCGTTTTTCAGTCTGGTATTCTAAAAGTTTTTTGTCTTCCGCAAGCGCGGACACTATATTGCCCGCGTAACTGTCTATAAAAATACGCTTCATATAACGGCTTCCTCCGGTTTTACTCCGTTTATAAACGCGTTAAGTTTAACGACGGTAAGATCGCTTCCTCCGTAAAGTTCTATAAGTTTGTTACCGAAAACATCCGGTCTTAAAGTGCTATTGCCGAAAGAAAGCAGGGCTATAAGCCCGTTATCGCATTTTTTTAAATTCAAAATTCTGTCGCGCACGTTTTTTTGTCCGCCCTTTTTATCGGGGACGAAAAACTCTTTTTCGTTTAAAACTTCATCGAAGTCGAAATCGTTTACGCCCTCTATCAGATACTCGGCGCTGTTCATATCGGCTTGAAGGTTTACTTTTTTCCGAGTGTTTACGGCGAAAAGACATTTAAAACCCGACGGGGCGTATCGGTTAAAAAGTTCGATAAATTTTTCCGCGGGAAACTCAGTTTCTATTGCGCAATACTCCGCTCTGCTCGTTATGCCGACGCCTAACGGGGCGGACATATACATCGATATATGCGGATTATACCCTTTTGAATACCCGACGGGGACTTTCGCTCTTATAAGTATTTTTTGCAAATGACGAAGCGTATCGAGGTGAGAAATAAATTCGGCTCCGTCCGTTTTGGAGTATCTTATTACTAACATAATTCACACCTGAATTCTTTTTGAATTCCGCAACCTTTGCATCCTTTGAAGCAACTTCCGGTTACTTTTTCTTCGTACGCCTTTTCTGCTTCTTTTTTCAAATAACTTTTATGTACGTAAACGTTTATAAAATCCCACGGCAACACTTCGGAAAACTCGTGTTTTCTCGTGTAAAAATCCGGATCTACGCCGTTTTCGGAAAACGCCTCTTGCCAGATATCTTTATTGAAATATTCGGACCAACTGTCAAGATGCGCGCCGTTATAGTAGGCGGAAAGTATAACCTTTCCGAGTTTTCTGTCGCCTCTTGCGAGTACCGCTTCGAGTTTTGAAACGGCAAAATCGTTCCAGCTTAAAGACACGCCTTTAACGAAAAGTCTTTGCTTCAATAAATCCACTTTTTGTTTAAATTCGTCTTCGGTTATCTGTCTTTCCCACTGGAAAGGAGTAAACGGCTTGGGTATAAAGGTCGAAGCGCTTACGCTTACCCTTAATTCTCTCGACGCGCGCTTGTTTCGGGAATAGATTTCCCTTATTTTATATACTATGTCGCAAATGCCGTTAAGGTCATCGTCTGTTTCGGTCGGCAAACCTATCATGAAATACAGTTTTATCGAGGTATAACCCTGCGAAAACGCCGCCATAACGCAACGCTCTATCTGTTCTTCGGTTACGTCTTTATTGATGACGTCCCGAAGCCTCTGCGTTCCCGCTTCGGGGGCGAAAGTCAGACTGTTTTTCTTGGACTCCGAAACAAATTCGCTGTCGAAACTGTCGATTCTTAAAGACGGCAACGCAATTTTCGTGTCGGGAAGAGCCTCTTTAAGCCCCGACAAAAGTTCGATAAGACAAGGATAATCGCCCGTCGATAAACTGTTTAAACTGAGTTCGTCGAAGCCCGTGGATTCCACTATGCTTTTCGCCTGACTTATAATCGTATCGACGCTTCTCATCCTTATCGGGCGATAAATATAGCCCGCCTGACAAAATCTGCAACCGCGGGGACATCCGCGCATGACTTCCACAACCGCCCTGTCGAAAACCACTTCTATATTTCCCACGGGCTGAGTTTTCGGAAAAACAGCCTTATCTAAATCCGCCACAACCGCCTTTTTTGCTTCAGTTATACCCGAAAACCCCTCTATAAGCCCGTTATCGGCATATTTTACGTCCATCATCGAAGGTACGTAAACCCCGCAAAGTTTACTTGCTTCCTTTAAATAGTCGGTTTTGTTTTTGTGTTTTAACCTTAGTTTTGCAAGTTTACCGTTTACGGCTTCGCCGTCGCCGAGGATAAAAAGATCGATAAAATCGGACATAGGTTCCGGGTTACAAGTACAAGGTCCGCCCGCTTCTATTACGGGATAACCGTCGTCCCTGTCCTTTCTTAACAAAGGGATTCCCGCTAAATCGAGCATATAAAGAACGCTCGTATAACAAAGTTCAAAACCCATCGAAAACCCTATCGCGTCGAAATCTTTAAGCGGTCTTTTTGAATTCAGCCCGTATAAAGGCATATTGTTTTCTTTTAAAAGTTTTCCGAAATCATCCCACGGGGCAAAACAACGATCTACGAAAACGCCGTCAACGTCGCTCATTACCTTTTCGACGATTCTTATACCAAGGTTCGACATTGCGACTTCGTAAACGTCGGGAAAGCAAAGACAGTAATTGTATTCTTTAAATTCTTTTCCTCCGGAGCCGTACTCTCCCCCGATATATCTTGCGGGTTTTTCCGCTTTTTTAAGCAAATCGTTCAATCTCATAAGTTTAATTTTAGCATAATAGTTTCCGATTTGCAATAGTTTAGGTGTTTTTACGTCGGGTTTTTGGAATCGAAAATTTACGGATTGCTTTGACATATCGTAAAAATCGGTGTATAATGTAATAAAGAATAAAAGGAAGCGCGCTATGGTTGATTTTCAAAACGACTGGAACGAGGTTTTAAAAGATCTTATCGAAGGCGAAAATTACAAGAAGATAAGAGAATTTTTAAAACAAGAGTACTTTACGCGGGAAGTCTATCCGCCCATGAACGAAATTTTCAACGCCTTCAAACTAACTCCTTACCACTCGGTTAAAGCGGTAATTTTAGGTCAGGATCCGTACCACGAGCCGGGCGAGGCGCACGGGCTTAGTTTCTCCGTAAAGCAAGGGGTAAAAATGCCCCCGTCGCTTGCAAACATATATAAGGAATTAAAGAACGACTTAGGCGTGGATAACGGCGACAAAACCGACCTTACGCCCTGGGCTGAGCAAGGCGTGCTTTTATTGAACACCACCCTTACCGTAAGGCGCGGACAGGCGAATTCTCATCAAGCCCTGGGCTGGACGGAATTTACCGACGAGGTAATAAAAAAACTCGGCGCACGAAAAACCCCCATGGTTTTTATGCTTTGGGGCAGAAACGCAAGAAACAAAAAAACGCTTATCGATACGAAAAAACACCTCGTTCTTGAAAGCGCGCATCCATCTCCCCTTTCCGCTTACAACGGCTTTTTCGGTTGCCGTCATTTTTCAAAAACGAACGATTTTTTAATCAAAAACGGGTACGAGCCTATTAACTGGCAGTTGTAATTTTGCAATTTTTACAAAAATTTAGCCTTAAAACAGGCTAAAACCGCAAAAATTTGCCGTTTTTATTTTTCCCACTCGCAAAACTCTTGATTTTTTAAAGTTTTGCGAGTAGAAAGCCGTAAAACCGAGGCTTTTTTAAAAATATCCCGATTGCGGGAATTTCGGGCGCAAAAACCACTAAATTCGATAAAAAAAGAACAGTTGAGGATAAATCTATGATTCTGGTAGGCAATTTTTGGGACGCCGTTCTTGATTTTCTGACAAACGAAGGCTGGAATATCGTACTCGTGCTGAGTATAATCGTCATAGCCTTCGTGGGGATAAAAATCATAGCGTCGATACTTACGAAAATTTTATATCGTTCCAAAGTTGACGGTTCCGCAATAGCGTTTTACGTTGCGGTGCTTAAAGTGATACTTTGGATACTGACGGTTTTCGCCGTGGCAAGCGTTCTGTCTATTCCTACGTCTTCTTTGGTCGTAGGCTTATCGAGCGTCGCTTTAGCCATAGCCTTAGCGTTGAAAGATTCGCTTGCGAACCTGGCAAACGGCATACTTATTATTTACAACAAACCGTTCAGACGCGGCGATTATATAGAAATCGACGGGATTGACGGCGTTATAAAAAACATAAAACTTTTAACGACCGAACTTTTAACTTACGATAACAGGCGGATAGTTTTGCCTAACAGTAAAGTGGTCGGCGGAACGATTATCAACAACACCGCAATGCCGACGAGAAGAATTACTTTCAACTTTGCGGTAAGTTACGACTCCAACCCCAACCTCGTGGAAAAAGTTTTAAGAGAGGCGTTTGAAAAAAATCACCTCGTCAATAAAAATCCGAAAGTATATGTTTTTCTGAGCGCGCACGGCACGTCGTCGCTTACTTTTACGGTGAGATGCTGGACGGACACGGAGGACTACTGGGACGTATATAACGGCATGCCGAGAAAGGTTTACGATGCGTTTATCAAAAACGGCATAGTCGTCCCCTACAACCAACTCGACGTTTACTTAAAACCTCATTCGAGGCTCGATATAGAGTATTTAAACGAGGAAAAGTCGGCCTATAAGCCCGAAAACACCGGTAATCCCATTTTAGATGCTTCCGAAACAAACGGAGGAAACAAACATGAAAATCACTAAGCGCATAATAGTAACGGCGGTTTTTATTGCCTTTTTATTTCTTTCGGTTTCAACTTTTCACGCTAACGCCGAACCGTTCGTCAATGCGGACAACTTTGAAATATCTTTTGAATTTAAGCAAACCGACGAAGGTAGCGGTGAAAAATATCACGAGTATTATTTTTTTGCAAACCAAATCGCCGACACACCTCTCGATGCCGGTACCCATCTCGAGTATCAATGGTCGTTTAACGGCGAACTTACGGATTTTTCGGAAAGACACAGTTTTTCGGCGCGAACGAGCGCAAGCGAAAAAGAAATACATACGCTCTTACTTACCGTCGGTGTGTTTTCGGATAACGCCGAAGTCGAAAAAGTCCCTTTATCTTCGGCGACGCTTTCCGAACAATATTACAAAAACGGCGAAAGGTACTATCCCGAACCGGCGACCGACGATAAAGTCCCCGTCCTTTCCGAACAAAACGTTTCAATAGCCGTAGAATACGAAGTAACCTCACAATCGACGGGAAGATACTACTTCACGTTGCTTTTAAAAGACGTGGCTATAAGTCCGAAATACAAACTTCAGGTTGACTGGACCTTTGACGGAGATATGTTTACGGAAGACGAAACGTTTGAAATGACTGCCGGCCTCGATCCCGAAAAATCACATTCGCTCACGGTCACCGCGTACGTTAAAAACGTAGATACAAACGAGGTCGTATCGAGCGTTACCCTCCCCGTAAAATATTATAAAGACGGCAAAGTTTTGCAAAACCATATCGACGTCGAACCCGAACAACCCGACGGCAGAGGGGTTTTAAGACTGATTTATCTGCCTGTTATCGCGGCGGTTCTTTTAATAGTGTATTTCATTTATTTCAGAAAACAAAATTACACGGGCGGTCTTGACGTTACCATAGAAAGGCTTTCAAACGTTTTAAACATAGCCTCCGCCATAGACAATATTTTAAACAACGCAAAACTGTCGGAAAAGAAAAAACTAAGTCAGTTAAGACTTCTTTATAAAACGACAAGGCTTGACGTTAACGGCACGGCAAACATGCTTAAATCTTACGCTTTGGAGTCGAACGTCGGCGTAAACACGAATCTTGCCGTAGAAAAACTCACCGTCGCGATTGACGCGCTTAACGACGTTAAGTATAAAGAAACGTCGGCTGAAGAACTTTCCGCCGCTTTGTACGACTTTTTGAAAAATCAGATCAAGCCTACGCTTGCGGTATGTAAACAAATGGTCGTAACTAACAACAGATATCTTAAAAAACATTATAACGACCAGTTTTAAAATTACCCCTTTCGGCAAAAGCCGAAAGGGGTAATTTTATATAAAAATAAGGCTATAAGCCGATTAACGCCCGTTTTATACGAAACCGCCCTTGCTTTACGCAAGGGCGGTTTAAAAGGAGGAAATTACGAAAAACTATACTTCCAAAAAGTTTGCGATTAATAAGTCCCCGAATAAATGCCCTAATTTTATCATGGAATCCGAATCGTAATGATAACTATCGGGCGAGCCTGCAGGCTCTCCGTTATATTTAAGATTTTCCGCTATGGTATCGATATAAACGTGCGAGTTGCTGCTTTCTGCAAGTTCTTTTTTCGCCTGGTTTACGATTTTATAATTAGTCCACGCATGGCAATCGGATATACCGGCGTCTATAAAACCTATTTCAGAAGAAGGATCTTTATAAAACGCAAGATCTTTTCTCAGGTCGTTGACGAAGTTTTCTTCAAGTTTTTTATACGAGTTATAGGAGTTACCCGAAGCGTCGCTTTCTCCCTGCATCCAGCAAATGGCTTTTATAACGGGATAAAGATCCCTCTCTTCGAGTATTCTACATTGATATAATATAAACTCAAGCCCCGACGTGTAAAGATTCCCCGTATTTTTACTCGACGGAGAACGCCATCTGCCGGCAAGCGTGGTACCGCCGTAGGCAAACTTTATGATGTAAACGGGTTTTACGGGATCAAGCGCGCTTATTTTTTCGGCAATACCGATTTCCGGTCCGAATTTGCTTTCGTTTCCGCCTTGCCCGAGCATTACCCGGTCGTAAGTACCTTCGTTGTTGTTTGTGAAAGAACAATTATAGGATATTTTTACATTTTCGTATCCTTCCCGATATTCGGCGGTTTTAGCCTCGCCTACGGTTTTTTCAAGATATTCCGAAAACGTATGCCCTTCGGCGTTGCTTTGTCCTAAAAGAACCACGACCTGGACTTCGTTTGAATATTCTTTGCCGTTGTCACCGCCACCCGAAGAACTATCTTCTTTGGGCGCGCAGCCCGAAAAAACAAAACCGAGCATAAGCGCAAGGCAAATAAAAATGCTTAAAAACTTTTTAATCGTTTTCATAAACAAACAATTCTCCTTTATCGATTTTTAAATAATAAATCGCGCAGCGTTCCTTTTTACATTCGGAATTTTTTTCGTGAAAACAAATTCTCGTTTTACCTGAAAAATCTTCAAAAACCATAGGATGTCCGCTGTCGGTATTAGGTAACTTTAATTGTTTATGCGCGTAGTTTCCGCATAAAACGTCTCCGCTTTGAGGATAAGCCGCTCCGACGGCGTAACCGTCTTCTTTTTTGTCCGCCCAGGTTGACCAGAGCAGGACTTCCCTGCCGCCGCTTTTAAAAACGAACGGGGCGTCAACTACGTAAATCGGTGTGGTTTTAGGATTCCATTCGGGAGATTTCGCCCAGCCCGTCTGACTTGCGGAAAACAACTTTTTAATTTTGCCCGCAGGTTTTTTCAGGTCGTCGCTGAGTTTTACGGCGCAAACTTCGCCGTCGGCGCATTGCACCCATTCGTGCGAAAAAATCGCGTACGGCGTTTTGTTTTCGTCCACGTACAAGGTTGCGTCGAGCGCAAACCAGTTTTCGGGAGCGATATACCCGCTGTGTAGCTTAAACGGACCTTTAAGAGAGTCGGAAACAAGTATTTGCGAATTACGGGTTTTGTCTTTTGCCGAAAAAGTCCCGAAAAGATAGTATCTTCCGTTATACTCGTGTACCTCTGGCGCCCAAAAATCGTCGGTTGCCCAAAAATCGTCGGGAGCCTCAAAAACGGCTTCGGGACCTTGCCACAAAATTAGATCTTTCGAAGTATAAACGCAAAAGCCCTTTTTCAGAGGAGCGGACGACGACGCGTACATATAATAGGTTTTATTCTTTTTATCGGCAAAAATAAACGGATCTCTTATGTTGATATCAGAAAGTTTCATTTTGCGCTTCCAGCGTAATAAGGATGGAATCGAATTCGTTCAGATCGGTTGACAAATTGATTCCCACGTTCATGTAATATTCGCCTTTGTGCGATTTATTGTCAAAATCGTTTAAATAACACAAATTCGGGTTTAAGCCTTTCAGTTTTATAAATCTTGCCGCCCTTAAACGTTTTAAAAGGTTCACGTGCAGAAAAAGCGCTTTCTTTTTGTCTTTTGAAACGGCGTTTACGGCAAACGCGACTTTATCGAACGGCGATATGAGTCTGTAAAAATCACCTTCCAATATAACGTCGTCGTGGTATTTTTTATATATCTCATTGACGGCGAGAATTTCCCGAACGTCTTTTTCGGTAAGTTTTTCGGGATCGAACTCAAAACCGTAAGAACCGAAAAGGGCTATTTCCGCCTTGGTTTTATAACTTGCGACCGCGCAATCGTTTACGTGCGCGCCCATAACGGACAGCGGATATAAAAACGACGTACCGTACTGTATAAACAACCTTTGTACGGGATTGTTTTCGTCGCTCGTCCATATATCCGAAAAATAGAATAAAGTACCTAAATCAAACCTTCCGCCGCCCGAAGCGCAACCGTGAAAATGAACGTTCGGAAACGCTTCCGTCAGCATTTTTGCAAGACGGTAATACCCTAAGACGCTACGATGTTGAAATTCGTCCTGACAACGCGCGTCAAGGGTTGGCGAAAAGCAATCTTCATACGATCGGTTGTTGTCCCATTTTACGTAATCGACGTCGTATTCCGATAAAATATTATATATCATTTCATAAACGATGTCAACGATTTTGTCGTCGGCGAAATTCAGAACTAACTGATGGCGTGAAAGCCAATAGTCGGTTTTTCTGTTTACGGCGGCGTAATCGGGGTGCCTTTGCAAAAATTCCGAATCGTCGTTGCCCATTTCCGGCTCTATCCAAAGCCCGAAAAGCATTCCGCAATCGTGACATTCGTCGATAACGGCTTTCAAATCTATTTTGTTTTTGTTGACGTACCAGTCGCCGAGTGATTTCGTATCGTCGTTACGGTGTCCGAACCAACCGTCGTCAAGGACGAGAAGTTCCGTCCCAACCTTTTTGGCTCGACGTATCAGTTGCGTGATTTTTCGAGTATCGAAGTCCATATAGCATCCTTCCCATGAATTGAGAAGAATCGACCTGTGGGCTTTTTTGTTTTGCTCGCGCACGACGCAGTTTCTGATTAAGTCATGCATTCCTATGCTTATTTTTTCAAAACCGCCGCTCGAATAAGCCGTCAGCCCTTCGGGAAAAGTAAAACTTTCGTTCGGTTTTACTTCAAATTTAAAGTATCTGTCGTCGATACCCATCGTCAGACGGGTGGTCCCCGCCTTTGCAACCGATGCTTCCGCCATAAACGAACCCGAATATACGTGAGTAAACGCGAAAACTTCTCCGTACGTTTCCGTTGCGGTTTTATCGCACAGCATCACAAAAGGATTTTCTTCATGCGAACTTCTTCCCGACGACGAACGGACAGACTTTGTCCCTTCCGTCAGATTTTCGCGTCGGAACTGCCTTTCAAACAGCCATTCTCCGGGAAAGTGAATAAAATCAAAATCCGCCCTCGGAAAATCGACGCTCAGACTCATCGCCCTTTTTATAAACAAAGGGCGGTCGCTTTTATTGTGTAAAACGGTGTTTCTTAAAACGCAATCGTATTTTTCAAAAACGGTAAGCGATAAGGTAAGGTATAGTTGTTTACAACTATCCTTCATGGTAAATTCCAACGTTTTCGCCGTGCCGTCATCCCGAACGTAGGGCATGTTTTCAAAAGTCGGCTTTCCGTCGTATATTCTGTGGCTTTGATAGCGAAAATCTACTTTATCGTCCGAAAAACCTTCTATGGACAAAACACTCTGCCGAGCGTCCGCGCGCTTATCCGTAGGCATCAAAAAACAAGAAGAATTAAAATGTAAGGTTTCGTCCCTCGCCTCTTTGTCTAAAGAGCGATCGTAATAAGCGCAGTACCAGTCGGGTTTGATTTTTTCCGTTTCTTCGCAATCGATTTCCGACAAATATCTGCCGAAATAAGGACTCGTGATTACGCCTTTTTCGTGGATTTTTAAATAGAGCGAAAAGTTGCCGTTCGATAAATGAAAAAGTTTATCGTCTTTGAAAAATACAATTGACATATAATTCCTTGTACGAAAGGATTATTCGGGGAGGCGTAAAACCTCCCCGAAGTTTACCCTTTCAGGTTAAATTTTTACGCTTGTTGACTTGAAATCGACAAATTTGTAATAGTGCAGTTTAAGTCACGATTCAAGAAATTCACTACCACGCGACCGCTGTATCCGTCGTGCCAGCCGTGAGCGTATTCGAGTAATACGTTACCTTCCGCATCTTTGATTTGAAGTTTCGTATCCTGTCCGTCGGCGAACATTAAACGAGTAAAGACTACGTGATAGGTTTTACCTTCTTCAAGCCTTGTTTCTTCGCCGTTCAAAGAATACGTTCTGCCGCCGTCACCGATGCCTTCGTTAAGGTTCCCGTTGGAATTCCAACCCGTCCAACCGGCTTTGTTTTGCGCAATAATCAGCGAGCGTGCTTCCGCAGGCGCTTGATCGTAACGGTTGATGGTAACCGCCAAAGCGGGCATTGCGCTCGAACCGAATCCGTCGATTGTAAGATCGAATTCCACTTTTCCTTCGACACCTGCGTCAAGCATAGCCATGGCGCCGATGGCTTTCACCGCGTGATCCTTAGGATTCGTGTTGTTTGCGTTGATAAATTTAATCGTACCGTCTTGTTCGATGATCTGGTTATCGAAAGAAGCGTAGAATGCCGATTTATCGGCTGTGGCAAGGAAAGCGTTTACCGCGTCTTCTCCGTATGTAGCGGAAATAGCGGTATATTCGGCAACGCAACTTCCGAGGTTCAACACGGGAAGAGTGTCGATATCGTCGAATCCGTCCATGCCTTCGTCATAATAATAAAGTTTGTCGTTAACGTAAGCGTAATACTTATTGCCCTGTCTTACCGCCGTAAGTTTAACACTGTCAAAATTAATCGCGCCCAACTGATGCTGATGCCATACCTGAGAACGGTCGGTTATCGCGCCCCATTGAACGTTACCGTCGGTTATTATCATCGTAACCGTCTTACGCGCTCCATAGTCAGGCCCCGGTGAAAGTTGCAAGCCGTAATAAGAACTCGCGCCGTTGAAGTGAGATATGCCAACCCTCGACCACGTGTCGCCTGCGTCGGGAGCGGTGACTTTTGCGGTTGCGGTCGCAACGTAATATTTGCCCGCGACGCCGTTGAATACAGCGTAAGAATTTTGCGCACCGTTGGATTTAACTATCGCGTCTTCCCTATAAATACCGCTGAAATCAAAGTTTTCCGCATTAACGGCGGCGTTTATTACTGTATCCCTTACGGTAACGGTAACGCTTTCCTTTAAAGTTTCGTTCAACGCGACGGTTAAAGTAACTTCGCCCGCTTTTATAGCGGTAAGAAGTCCCGTTTCGGACACGGTGGCAATTTCTTCGTTACTGCTTTCCCACGTGTAGTGAGCGCCTTGGGGTAGAACTTTTGCTTTAAGTTGCATCGTTTGCGTTACGTAAAGATAGTTTGTTTCGAGCGCTTCGATTGAAACCTCGGGGGCTTTTACCGTAACCGTAACTTCGGAGGAGACTCCTTTTTTTACGGTAGCGGTTATCGTGGCCTCGCCTGCTTTGATGCCCGTAACCGTGCCGTCTTGCGCTACGGTAGCGATTTTTTCGTTCCCGCTCGCCCATGTAATAACCGCTTCGGCGGGCGTTTTATTTGCCGAAAGTTTCAATGTTCCGCCTTCGTAAACGACTAAATCTTCGGTAGAGATTTCAACCGAATAGGTTATTATCGCTTTACCGCAGTTGTCGCATTTGCCGTCTTTGTCCGAGTCAACGTGGTTGCTACAGAAGCCTTGACAGCCCACGAAAGCCATGATGCATATAGCCATGACAAAACCTAACAACAGAGTGATTTTTTTCATTTTCCTCTCCTTTATATTTTTCGGATTATCCGAATTATTTATCAATATTTGATCTTATAACGAAGTTAGTTACTTCGGCTGAAGCGTATTCTCCGCCAACCCACAAAATGTACGCGCCCGTATATTTGTTGGTATTGTCGGTCCACTTGTTGTTTGCTTTCTCGAATTTTACTTCGACTCCGTCAACGTACATTTTGAAGTAAGAAACGTTATCAACTATCGTACGCGTTACTTTAACGTGATGTTTGGCGGCGTTATCGTCCGCGACTTTCGCCGAACTTTCTATCCACGAATACCATCCGGTGGAATCTTCCATAGACTTCGGATAAGCCCAGCTGTATAACCCGCCGACAAAGCCGTTAATATCTGGCGACTGTATCGATTTACCGAGAATAAACGTTTCGACAGTATCCGCGCTTTCGTAGCGGGACAGGTTAACCGTAATACCGGTTATGCAGTCCGTTTTTCCTTTGTTTACGGAGATATCTGAAACGTCGAATTCCACTTCGAAATCTCCCATAAGCATTGCCGCGTCGCCCAACGACTTAACCTTGTTATCCTTACTTAAAACGTTGTTGGATTTAAACACGAACTTTTCGTTGCTTTCGTATTCGACTATATCGGCGTTCGAAGCGTAGAAAGTTTTTTTGTATTCTTCCGAATTAAGTTTGGCGTCGATGGCGGCGGCGTCTGTTATACAAACATAATCTGTAACGGTAACCGATTCGTCGATGGCGACCATTATGGGCATGGTGGGAATCCCGTCGTATAACGTAGTCTTGTCCACGTACATAAGTTTATCGTTGATCAGATAGTAGTAAACGTTATTGTCCCGAAGAAGCGCGACTTTTACGGGAGCCGTAAGATAATTAATCTGATCGAGTCCGTTTTCACCCCATGTCTGAGAACGCGTGGTAATAGGTCCCCATGTTTCGTTGGGAAGATCCTTGACGATAAATTTATTGAAAGTATTACCTTGCCCGTCAACGCGGGGGCTGAAAATGAAATACCGTGTGGAAGTTTCGCTTAAACCGCTGCCGAAGCCGAAGCCCTGCCAAACCCACGCGCTGATTTGTTCGTCGAGTTTAAAGTATCCTTCGACGTAGTACCTTGTAGCGAGAACGTTTGCAAGATAACATGAATGATACCCTGCCTGATCCGATTTTAAAGTTAGTTTGACTTGTGGATTTTCGTCGGCGCACTGATTCGTTATATCCCAATACGGTGAACCCATATCGCTACGGAAAAAGCCGGTTTTTACCGTGTATGTTACGCTGTCTTTTACGGAAGAATCTTCATTCGACGTGGCAGTCAGAGTAACTTCTCCGTTAGCGATGAATGTTACAAGCCCCGTCTCGGACACGGTTGCTATTTTGTTGTCCGAACTTTCCCACGTAACGAGCGCCGAAGCGTTGTCGGGCGTTACTATCACTTTAAGTTGAAGCGTTTCCTTCGTCCATTGCACGGCGCTGTCGTTTCCTTCGATAGTAATCGATGTGGGTTTGACAGCCTCTTCTATCGTAACTTTAATCGTTTTTTTGCAACGAGGATCTTCGTTTAACGAGCAGGTAATTACCGCTTCGCCTTTTTTGATACCTGTAACCAGACCTTTATCTGATACGGTGGCTACGGTATCGTCGCTTGACGTAAAGGTTACGTCTTTATTCGTCGTACCTGTAACCGACGCGCGAAGTTGTACGGTTTTACCTGCGTTTATCGTGGTCTGTCCTATCGCCGTAAGTTTTATTGCGCAAGGTCCGTCGTAAGGAGCGTCGCCGCCGGATCCCGTCGAAGAATCGTCGTTTCCTCCGCAGGCAACCAGCATAACGCAAGATAAAATAAGCGCTATGAGTAAAACGATTTTGCTTTTTTTGAACATATTTTCCTCCTGTTTTTAATTTATTTTAAGCCCGCTTTTAACGTCGAATACGTGTAATTTTTCGACGTCGAACACGAGGTTTATTTGTTCAGTATCATACTCTGACTGTGACGTTTTTACCTGAAAATCGGTATCGAAAAGATCCAGATGCAAGATGTTTTCGCTGCCTAAAAGTTCTACGAGCGTCAAGTTTGCGGTAATTACGTCGGATCTTGTTTTTACGTCGCGTTTATCGGTGGTAAGATACGCATGTTCGGGACGGATACCTACCTTTACCGTTTTTTTATCTCCGATGTTTTCGTAGTGGCGTAAAAGCGATTCCAAAGTTTCTTTAAGTTGATTGCGATGCCTTTCTTTTTCTTCTTTTTCGCTTGCTTTTTTAGAGAACAACCTTTTGAAAAAAGATTGCTGCTGCGCGTTTTTCTTTTCCTCTTTTTTGTAAATTTGCGAGGAGTTCATTCGCGCAAGCGTTTCGTCGCTGAGTTCGTCGAGGTTATTGAGACTTTCTTTTATCTCTTTGATTTTAGCCTCGATAAATGAGTTATATCGTGCGTCGAAATTTTCGCCGAGATTTATTTCAAACCCGCCCTTAAAAGTCAACACTCCTCCGTTATAGTCGGCGTCGAGTATATTCATTGCCGGGCTTCCTATAAAGGTTGCGACGAAAAGATTGTTCGGATGATTATATACGTCGATTGCTTTTCCTACCTGCTGAATAAAGCCCTTGTTCATAACGACTATTAAGTTTGCCATGGTCATGGCTTCGGTCTGGTCGTGCGTGACGTAAACGGTGGTTGCTCCGACTTCTTTATGAATACGTATGATTTCGGAGCGCATCTGCACCCTTAACTTGGCATCGAGGTTGGATAAAGGCTCGTCCATCAAAAACAAGTTTGCCTGACGGACGATTGCCCTCCCTAAGGCAACCCTTTGCATCTGTCCACCGGAAAGTTCTTTCGGTTTGCGGTCGAGATAATCGCCGAGGTCCAAAATTTCCGCCGCCCGAAACACTCTTTCTTTTATTTCCGCTTCGGGAAGTTTTCTTATTTTTAAACCGAACGCTATGTTGTCGTAAACGCTCATTTGCGGATATAGCGCATAACTTTGGAAAACCATAGCTATGTCACGATCTTTACTTTGAAGGTAATTACTGTACGCTTTGTCGATATACAAAGCGCCGCTTGAAATTTCTTCCAGACCGGCAATCATTCTGAGCGTCGTGGACTTACCGCAACCGGACGGACCTACTAACGCCACGAAATCGTGTTTTTGTACGTCGAGATTAAAATCATATACCGCATGAACGCCGTTGGGATAAATCTTGTTGACGTTTTTTAAAGACAGGAAAGACGTCAAAGAGTCGTCTATAAGCCTGTTATCGTTATCTTTTAAAATTTTTTCTGCTTCTTTTTCTGTAACGAGATTCATGTTTTCATCCTTAACGTTTAATGCCCGTAGAGGCAACGCCTTCGATAATTTTGTTCTGTGCAATCAGATAAACGACGAATATCGGAATCATTGCGATAACCGCGCTTGCAAGCGAAAGCGTTATGGATTCGTAGGCTTCGCATTGATCGGAAATTACTTTTAAACCGTATGCAAGCGTCCAGGTGCTTCTCGGCGCGTTTCCTATAATAAGTTGCGCCCACTGCACGTCGTTCCACGCACCCATAAATCCGAAAAGTCCTTGAACGAATAAAGCGGATTTACCGAGAGGAAGCACGACTTTTATGAAAATTTCAAAATTACTTGCTCCGTCCATACGAGCGTTTTCGACAAGGTCTTTGGGAATGCCCAAAAAGAACTGTCTTATCAAAAACACGCCGTAAACTCCGCCGAAGCCCGGAATTATCAAACCGAGGAGCGATTTATAAACGCCTAAAATATTCATGTTTATAAGTTGAGGCGTTGTGGAAACTATCCCGGGAATAGTCATTGTGCAAATCAAAAAATAGAATATTTTGTTTGCGTATTTAAAATCGAGAAAAACAAAGGCGTATGCCGCAAGCGACGCAATAACGAGGTAACATAAAGTTCCTCCTATGGCAACTATCAAAGAATTAACAAGCCAGTTCCATATAGGATACCACTCGTTCGCATGGCTCGGTTCGAGTTTGGTTTTGGAAAACAACTCTTTATAACCGTCAAAAGTAAAGGCGTCCCATCCGGACGGAAAAAACTTTTCGGGATTCGAATAAATATCGCTGCTTTTTCTGAAAGATCCCGCTACGCCCCAGACAAGAGGCAAAAGCATAAGAACGGCAACGACAAAAAGTATTGCGAAGGCAACTGCTTTACTTGCTTTCTTTCCACTTTGCAAACTGCGTGACACGTTTGTTGCCTCCTCTTTTTTCTTTATCTGTAATAAGTTGCACGGCGGAAATCGCTATGATGATTATACCGAGGCATATACCCATTGCCGCCGCGTAACCGAAAGCGCGCGGGTTGGATCCTGCCAAAAGATCCTGTATCCTATATACCGCCGACTTCATTTTGTTAAGATCCGGATTGTTGCTTCCCAAAATGTAAATCTGCCCGTAAACGTTCATATAACCTATAAGCGTCGTAAAAAGGGTAAGAAAGATTTGCGGACGAATACCGGGAAGAGTTACGTGCAAGAACTTTTTCCATGGCGAACAACCGTCAACGTCAGCCGCTTCGTAAAGAGATTTATCTACGTTTTCAAGTCCTGCGCAGAAAATTATGAAGTTTCCTCCTATACCGCACCAGATACAGAAAAACCCTATCATAAACCAACAACTTCCCACTTCGCCGAACCAATCGGTCGTTAAATTAAACACCGAATTTATCCAGCCGTAATGAGAGTCGAAAAGCCTCATAAGTATAAGCCCCGTCGCCGTAAGCGGGAAAATTCCCGGAACGTATATCGCCGCGCGGAAAAATTTGTATCCCGGCGGTTTAAGGTTTATAAGTAAAGCAAGCCCCAACGGTATCAGAATGGAAAGTGGTACTATACACAGGCAAAATTTTATCGTCGTTTTGACAGAGTTCCGGAAATCACGCGAAATAGCGGTATTTCCGAATAAAACTTTATAATTTTCCAAAGTCCCGAAACTTTCGGGTAAAAAAGACTTCGACGAAAACTTTGAAAACGACATTACTATACCGAAAACGAGAGGAAAGACGAAAAACATAAGAAAACTTATCGTGTATGGCCCTAAAAATCCGCCTACCGACACAACTTTTCTTATTTTACTTTTTCGCCTTTCTTTCTGCTCGGCGTATTCTCTGATATCTACGAGTTTTTCTGTTTTCATTGTTTCCACTGCCCTATATCGGGTCGTAACGGATTATTTATAAAGTTGAATGTAATCGATACAGTCACTGTATTCCTTGTTTAAAATGCCTTTTATATCCTCGTCCTTATGCGCGGAAGATATGGCTTTTTGTACGCTGCCTTTAAAATAACTATCCACATAGGAATAATATTTCGTCGGAGGAACTACTACGTAATCTTCGGGCGTTCCCCAATTTTTTACGTAAGCATCGTAAGCGGGATCTTTTTTATATTCAGTAGCAACCGATACCGAGCGGACCGCCGGTAAATGCCCGCGTTTTGCCCATTCGATACCGCCGTTTAAAGACATGTATTCCATAAACAAAGTAGCGGCGCACGCTTTCGTGTAACTTTTTACCGTTTTAAGCAATGTTATCGCGTGTCCCTCTCCCTTGATTTTGCTTGCGTATTCCTTAGTGTGATCTTTTGCAAAAAGGTTGGATAACGATATGGTCGTAATATTAGAAGAACCGCCGTCTTTGTTAAGTAAGGCGTCAAAAGTCTGAATTTCCTTCTGCCACGCCCAAGGTCCCTGAAGTTTAAAGATACAATCGCCTTTGTTGAAAGGAGCGTCGCCTACGTCGTAAGATGAACCGTAATCTTTGGATAACGCCGCTTTGTTGGTTGAAGTTGCGGACGGGAAAATCCAGTCGCGCAAAACACGAATACCGTTTGCCGTTTCTTCGGTATTCCAGGCAGGCATACCATCAGAGTCAACTATCGAACCTCCGTTTTGTACTGCGGCGGTATAATCGACAAATTCATGCACCCACATATCTCCGAAGGAAATCGGGAACGCCGTATAGGCTTCCGCCGTTGAGGCTTTACGCCATTCATGAGAAGAAAATCCCGAGGAATTTTCGCCGCGAATCCACAGATTGTTTTTCTCGGCAAGTTGAGTTGCTTTTTCACAAACTTCTACGAGTTCGTGATAATTTGCAGGTATTTTAAGATTGTTTTTTTCCAGAATGTCTTTTCTTACGCACACGATTGCCGAATGGCAGTCGATGGGAACGCCGTACGCTTTACCTTTTACCGTTACAGATTCTAACAAGGACGGAACGAAATCGGCTTTGTCGTAAAGCGCTCCGCTTTTTTCAAAAAAGAAGTCCACTTCGTTAAGCCAACCGTTGTCGTTGTATTCGGTGGTACGCGAACCGTGATTGAACAGCACGTCGGGCGCGTTTTCCTGATCGAATTGCATGGTATTTGATAACAGCGTTTCCAGATCGTAACGCGAAGTGTGAGTAACCTCCACGTTGATCATGCCCTTATACATTTCGTTAAACCGCGCGATTATCCCGTCCTGAGTGTTTGCATCGTCGCCCGTCGTAACGCTCCACATTTTAAGTTTTACGTTGTCGTAAATTATGTTTCCGCTTTCGTCGCGGACAATATCGCCGTCACCCTCTAAAAGATTGTCGTCATCGGGCGTTTTCGCGCAGGCGCCGAACGCCATGGCTGTAAAAATCATCGTGAACGACAATAACGTAACCAACAACTTTTTCATCAAAAATACCTCCGTATCGTTTTTTTATTTGAATTTTACAACGGTGGGACCTGTTTTTTCCTCTCCGACAGACGCGACACGCCCCTCAACGTAAGGCAGATCGTTTTTGTCCCACAATAATTTATCCATAAAGGCAATACGTTCGCTCGGGTTAACGCCGTTTATATCGTAACCGTGATAAAACAGCCAGTAATCACCGGCAAAATCCCGTACTACGGTATTGTGTCCCACTCCAACTACTTTATCGCTCGGGGAAACCACTTCGTGTCCGTAAGGTTCGTTATCAAGCGTTATTCCGTCTATAGTGGCGAATTTATCGGGAAATTTATCCGCAACGCCGACTCTTACCCGATAAGTTGATTTGGTCGAAGCAAGGCACGTCCCTTGCGAACCGAAGTAATAATATTTTCCGTTACGTTTGATAACGTAACTTCCTTCGTAGTTTATATCGACGTTCATTCCGTCCGTCGTGTTATCTTCTACCAGATAGGTTATATGCTCTTTTACTCGATCGGCGTAAAACAGTTCCGTACCGTCGTCCGTCAGAAGAGTGCAGGCAATACCGAAAAAACTTCCCCATATAAGATAGAGACTATCTCCTTCGTAAAACGGTTGCGGATCTATACCGTTTCTTACTCCCGTCATTTGTTGATCCAAAAGTTTTCCGTAATGCGTCCACGGTCCGTAAGGAGTGGGAGAGGTTGCAACCCCTATGCCGGGATTAGAGTCTCCCCAAAGCGATAATGAATAATAATAATTGTAATTGTTTCCGACTTTTATAACCGACGGCGCCCAGACTCCGGCGTTTTTATCGTGCCACTTAAGAGCGTCGGGATGCCCGTCGAAAACGCTTCCTGCCCAAGTCCAGTCAACGAGGTTTTCACTGCGAAAAACGGGCCCTCTGTCATACATCATTCCTTTATCTCCCATCTCGCACTGCGTATTAGTGCAGTACATATAAAAGTAACCGCTGTCGTCGTCTCTTAAAATATCGGGATCCGCTACCGTCACGAAATACTCTGAGCCGTCTTGTTTGTAAAATCTGAGCGGATTTTTGTAAGTTACCTTAGTATATTCTCTTTCCACGGGCGGTTCGTCGTCTATTTTTCCGCCGCCGGTAGAAAAATTACCCGCCCCGGGCGAACACGCCCACGAGAAAATAAGGACTATCGTTACAAATATAACGAGAATTCTCTTTTTCATATCATACACCTTTTTCGAGAGAATTTATATACGGCCCGGGTTTTTCCACGCCGTTACTCGCCTTTCTGTTTTCCACGTAAGGCATTCCCGTTTCTTCGTCCCATAAAAGTTTGTCGAGGTATAACACCCTTGCGTCTTTAGGCGAGGTAGTATCGTAACCGTGATATATAAGCCAGTACTCGCCGTTGTCGTCCATTGCCGCCGCGCAATGTCCGGGTCCCATAACACCGCTCATCGACGGAGCAACGACCGTATCGCCTCGGTTAGGACCGAACATATCTCTGCCTTTGGAATCAAGATATGGTCCTGCTAAATTTCGGGATTTTGCGCATACGACGTGGTACGTGGAATTTTTACCGCTTAAACAGGAGCCTGTGGAAAGAAGTAAGTAATACCAGCCGTCTTTTTTGATTATAAGACTCGCTTCGTAATTATTAAGTTCATATACTTCGTAACCGCCGAGCGCGATTTTATTTTCCTTTTGATATTCAAGACCGTTTTGCAGTCCCAATCCGTCGGAGGTAAGTTCTATCAACGTTATCAGTCCGCCAAAACTGCCGAAAACCATATACAATTTGCCGTCGTCGTAAAAAACGTGCGGATCGATCGAGTTTATAACTCCGATTTCTTTACTTAAAAACAGTTTTCCGTAATGCGTCCACGGTCCGTAAGGAGTAGGAGAGGTTGCTACCCCTATACCGGGGTTATCGTCGCCGCCGGTCGAAAGCGAATAGTAAAAATTCCACTTGTCACCGACCTTAACAACGGTCGGAGCCCATACACCCGCGCCCTGCGTTCCCCATGACGGCGAATAATTTGCAAATACGTCGGAAACGTATTCCCAGCCGTGCATGTCGTAGGATTTGAAAACAGGACCTCTTTTAAAAGCTATGGTCGGCGTATATACGTCGCTTTGAGTACAATACATGTAATACGCGCCGTCGTCGTCTCTCACCACGTACGGGTCTGCCGTATATGTGTTTTTCTTTTCTCCGTTCACGAGCGGAAAAACGGGATTTATATAATTATTGTTTTTTGCTGCGGGAAATTCTTTTTTATTGTCTTCCTCAGGCGTTTTACGGCAACCCGCAAAAACGACGAACAGTAAAACGAAGGCAATCACCGACGCGGTTATTCGTTTTTTCATTTTCCACTTTCCTCTGTTTATATTTAAAGGTAATTTGCGTTTGTTTGCGCAAACGCAAACAAGGATATCTTGTTCTTCCGAAAAATCGGCTTTCGGTTTTATTATTTTGTGATTTTGCGCGAAATACAGAATTTTTCAGTCTTTTAATCTGCGCTCCGTCTGCTTTAATTGTAACAATACGAAAAATACGATTTCAATACTTTTTTTAAATCTTGTTTCGTTTTTCCGCTTTAACGTAAAAAAAAAGAAACAAATATGACAATACTTGACCTTACGTCGCAAGTATGCTAAAATGATAACGAAAAATCGCATTTCTCTTTTTCAACATTTTCAAACAGCGCGATTTTTTAAAAAAAACGGGCGTTAAATGCGGTTATTTACCGTACGCCCTAATAGGACAAACATGCAAATTCCTGTAAAAAAACAATTTCCGAGGCTTATCGATGCGGTGAGAGAGCCTCTTTCCCTCGAAAACTGGTACGAGGAAACTTTTTCGTCCGATTTTACTATGGAATACCATACTCATCCGCAGATAGAGATAATGTATTGCGTACACGGGCAATTCGACTTCGTATATAAATACGACGAAAAGGACGACAAAAATTATTTCGTAACGATCAATCAAAACTGCTTTATTCTCGTAAATAACGGATATTATCATAAAATAGCAAATCTTGCGCAAACGACGAAAATACTTAATCTCGAGTTTATTCCTTTGAGCAATTCGACGAGAAACGGAAATTCTCTTCCGCCGTCGGCAAAACTGTTTTCTTTACCGCTTGAAAAACTTTTCGCTTCCTGCTCGGAATTAAAACGAATAGTCAAGAAAGACAGAGATTATTACGTTTTCGTTGACGACCATAACGTGCTTTCCGCCATGAAAGAGTTTATACGCCAGATGTCGGAAGATAAATCAGCCGAAGAAAAAAATTTGTACACGGCGCTTCTTACGAATAAACTTTTTTTGGATATGTCCCGTTGCGTTTCTCCCGAAACTCACAAAAAAACGGGCATAATTTACGTCGATTCGGCAATGATGTATATCAATACCCACTTTCTGGGCAAAATTACCGTAGGCGAAATTTCCAAAGCCGTGGGTATTTCTTCGGTTTATCTTCAAAAACTTTTCAAACTGCAATACGGCAAAACCATTCACGAAGTCATAACTGAAAAGCGAGTTATGCAGGCAAAACACCTTCTGGAACAGACAAACCTCGGCGTTTCGGAAATTGCAAAACAATGCGGTTTCGGTTCGCGCGAAATTTTGTCGTATGAATTTCAAAAATGTGTCGGGATTTCTCCGAGTAAGCATCGTAAAAGTAATAACCGCAAAACAATAAGATTTTTTTCGCATTACGGCGAAACAAAATTGTCCGACGACTAACAATTTTTTTTAATGCAATAAACGCTCGTTTGAATATGCAAACGAGCGTTTATTTTCAAAAAAATCACGATAACGGGCTTATAGCCCCGCTTTTTGATAAATTATACTATAAAATTTCTTTGCTTATAACTTGCTTTGCGATATCTCGGTAACGAAAAACCGTTGTTAAAACCAAATAGCGCGTATATGAAAACGGAATTATATTGTAATTATATTATTTTATCGAAAAATTCGTCTAATGCGGTTACTTCGTTGAGTTCGATAAGTCCTCTGTCGCAAAGATTTGCAAGGTTTTTATCGAAGGGCAACTCGCATACGTTATTTATACCGTGCGTTAAGGCAATCTGTTTCGTGTTTCCTTTTCCGTAAACGTAATGCTTTGCCCCGCAGTTATCGCAGATAAAATACGACATGTTTTCCACCACGCCGACGACCGGTATTTTCATCAGTTCCGCCATTTTTACAGCCTTTTCGACTATCATGGAAACAAGATCCTGCGGGGAAGTTACCACTATAATACCGTCAACGGGAATCGACTGAAACACGGTTAACGGCACGTCGCCCGTTCCCGGTGGACAGTCTATAACCATAAGGTCGATGTCGCCCCATATAACGTCCGTCCAGAACTGTTTTACGACGCCCGTAATAACTCCGCCTCTCCAGACGACCGGATCAGTTTCGTTTTCTAAAAGCATATTTACGGACATTATCTTAGTTCCTTTTTTGCTTATCGCGGGGAAAAGCCCTTGATCGTTGCCCATGGCTTTTTCGGTTATACCGAAGGCTTTCGGAATGGAAGGTCCCGTAATATCGGCGTCGAGTACGGCTGTTTTTAAGCCTTCTCTCTGCGCTTTTACGGCGAGGAGCGAGGAAACAAGAGATTTGCCTACCCCGCCCTTTCCGCTTATGACGGCATAAACCTTTTTTACGTTTGAAAAAGCGTTTTGCGGTTCTTTGGGGATTGTGTTTTGTTTACAGGTTTTATCGCAACTTGCGCAGTCGTGATTGCAATTTTCACTCATTTTATCACCATAAAAAGAACGCGCGAAAAGCGTCCTTTTAAACGTTATTTAGAAAAATATCCGACGATTTCCCGCTCTTTATCGGAAATAAAAAACAGGTTTTCATATTCGCCTATAAAGCCTTTCTCTTTTCCGCTTACGATAAGCGACTTTAATTCGTTGAAAAATCCTTCCGTATTAAACACAGCGATTTTTTTATCGTGGCGTTTAAGTTGTCTGGTTGCCAAAACCCCGAAAAACTCGTCGTAAGTGCCGATGCCTCCCGGTACGACCAGAAAAGCGTCGGAAAGTTCTTCCATAATCTGTTTTCTTTCGTACATGGTTTTGCACGGATAAGTTTTGTCGCACTTATCATACAAAACGTTTATCTCGCTTTCTTTGAAAAAGTCGGGAGCAACCCCGTAAATTTTTCCGCCGCCGTCGAAAAAGCCGTTTGCCGCCGCGCCCATAAGCCCGAAGCAACCGCCCCCGAAAACCAAATCGTGTCCGTTTGTTGCAAGCGTCTTGCTAAGAGAGTAAACCGCTTTTTTGTAACTATCGGAAATCTTTTCCGAAGCAGATCCGTAAATACATATTTTCATTTTTTATAAAAATCACAAATAAAGTCGGGCTATAAGCCCGTTATCGGGCTATTTTAAAAACCCGTTCACTATTTCCTCTTCGGCTTTTTGTTCGGATAATCCTAAAGTCATCAGTTTGACGAGTTGCTCTCCCGCTATTTTGCCTATCGCCGCTTCGTGTATAAGCGTTGCGTCAACAAAATTAGCGTTTATCCTCGGAACGGCGGAAACCGTGCCGTTATCCATAATTATGGCGTCGCATTCGGTGTGTCCGTTACATTTTGCGTTACCGTTTACGACGGAGTTATAAACCTGATGGCTGTCGTCTTTGGCAACCGCCCTCGAAACTACGTGCGCGCCGGAATTGTTTCCGTTTAAATCGACAGAAAAACGGGTTTCTGCCGTTTGCTTGCCGTGCGTCATTATTTTTTCGTGAATAATCAAGGTCGCGTCGTCAAAAAGAACGGCGGAGGTCGTTCTTACGGCGGAATCCACGCCTTTTATCTGAACGGTTTCCATTTCGAGATATCCGCCCTTTTCTATTTCTATGTTGGTCGTCGGATTAAGAACTCTCTCTCCCGTTCCTTCGCCCTCGCCGTAATGCTTTTCTACGTACCTTACCTTCGCGTTTTTACCGACGTGAAAGGTATGAACGCCGTCGTGACGGGCGGTTTTTTCTCCCGGATTATGAATACCGCAACCGGCAACGATAAGAACGTCCGCTCCTTCTCCGATATAAAAATCGTTATAAACGAGATCTTTAAGTCCTGATTTTGTAAGAATAACGGGGATATCCACCCTTTCGTTTCTGGTGTTCGGTTTGATGTATATGTCAATACCCGGTTTGTCGGTTTTTGTAACGATATCTATATTTTCGGTAACGTTTCTTCCTTTTAAGGCGCCGTTTTCTCTTATATTATACGCGCCTGCGGGAACGGCTTCGATATCGGCGACTTTTTTTAAAAGTTCTCGTTCGATTACGCTCAGGTTATTCATGATAATTACCTCCGAATCCTTTACAACTGCGCGTTACGAAGAGTTTATCCATAACTTCGTCGGGCTTGCCGTCCTCGGAAATTTCTCCGCCCGCTATAACGATGATTCTGTCCGCGATGTTAAGAATTCTTTCCTGATGCGAAATAATCAAAAGAGAACCGCCGACGCCGTCTCTTAAATTTTCAAAAACTTTAATGAGATTGTTGAAACTCCATAAATCTATCCCCGCCTCGGGTTCGTCGAAAACGGAAAGTTTCGCTTTTCTTGCCATTACGGTAGCAATCTCTATACGTTTAAGTTCCCCGCCCGACAAACTTCCGTTGACTTCGCGGTTTACGTATTCTCTCGCGCACAAACCGACTTCGGAAAGATAGTTACAGACTTCCGACATACCGAGTTTTCTTCCGCCCGCAAAGTTTATAAGGTCGCTTACCGTTATGCCTTTGAATTTTACCGGTTGCTGAAAGGCAAAACTTATCCCCATATTCGCTCTTTCGGTAACGGATACCTCGGTGATATCTTCGCCGTTCCAGTAAATATTACCGCTTGTCGGCTTTATTATACCCATAATAAGTTTTGCCAAAGTTGACTTACCGCCGCCGTTCGGTCCCGTCAGACAGGTAAATTTATCGGTAAGCGCAAAGCTTACGTTTTTTATAATCTCTTTTTCTTCGGTTTCGCCCGATGCAAGATAACTGACGTTTTTTAATTCTAACATATTTGTTTTTATAAATGTTCGCCTATAAGCCCGTTATTGCGATTCAGGCAACTTTTTTGTCGTCCGAAACGTCGGCTTCGGTTTCTATTTTTTGATGCGAATTGATCGTTTTAAGCATAAGTTCTCCGATTTCTTCGCCTAATTTTACCGTGTTTTTTTCTTCGTATTCTTCGGGTTTTATTACTTTAATAAGATCGAAATAAACCCTCGTTCGTTTAAACGGGAAGTTTTTATGCACTTTTTCCGTCCCGTCAACACACAAAACGACTACGGGAACTTTTGAACGCAACGCGATTTTTAAACAACCGTTTTTAAAGGGCAATAATCCTCTGTCGTGTTTGTTTCTCGTGCCTTCGGGACATAGCCCGATGGAATATTCTCCTTCCTCGAGATATTCCACCGCTTGGTTTACCACGTTCAACGCGCCTTTTATGTCGTCTCTCGGCATACACAAAAAACCTGCTTCGTGTATTGCGGGACCGGCAATCGGAATTTTAAAATTGCCGGGCTTGCTTATCATTATGGGCTTATATCTTTTATATAGTTTGGAAACTATCATCGTATCGAAGTTGGAGCGATGATTGATAACGAACAGATACGGTCCTTTACCGAGTTTTTCGTTTTCAGTAATTTTTAAATCGATACCCGACCAGGTAATGAGAAAAGAATTTATAAAGTTATATATTGCAAACCAAACTTTATTCGGCTTTTTTACCGGTTTTTTAACATCGATAAAAAGCGTCATGATAAAAACCGTCAGAATAATTACCGTAGCGGACGCAATCGTAAACAAAAGGAACAGACAAACGGGTATCCACACGTCTGAAATTCCTTTATATAAATTTTTCGCAACGGTTACGACCGCGCTTAAGACTGCGCCAAGCAAAGCGCATATAATCGTCATCAACATATAAAAACCTTAAAAAAACAATGATTAACCGACTTATAGACCGATTTTTACAAAATAAACTTTAATCCGTTATCGATTCAGTCTAACGTTTTGACGGTATAGGTGGAAACGTTTTTGATCGTTTCCCCGTCAACCTGAAGGGCGCAGGGTTTGGAAAAACTTACCGTTACCTCTTTACCTTCGATAACGTCGACTATGGGGCTTGTAACGTGTTTACCGGTGAAAATCTTCGGAAAGGTTAAGAGCATTCTCAACCTCGAAGCGGTATGCGCGACGACTACCGTTACGGTGTGTTTTTCGTTAAGTCTGTTCTGACCGGGCGCGACCATCATTCCGCCGCCGTAAAATTTAGCGTTCATTGTGGGGCATACCCAAACGTTTTTATAACGTTTCGTAACGCCGTCAACGGTTACGGTCGCGCTTCTTCTTTTGAATTTATAAAGGCACTGCTTTATGGCAATGGCGGTATAGTTTATGGGTTTATCGGACTTACCGCGTTGTTCGTCCGCCACTTCGCAACAAACGCCGTCTATTCCGTAACCGATACCGTTTATAAAGCGGAAAGTCTGCCCGTTTACGTAAGCCGTGGGAAGCCACTTTAAATATTTGTTGATTTCAACCATTCCGTCAACGACCAGATCTTTTCCGAGGTCGTTGCAAAAATCGTTACCGGTACCGGAGGAACAAAAAATAACGGGCGGAAGATCAAGCCCGTACATAGAGTTTGCAAATTTCTGCAAAGTGCCGTCCCCTCCGACAAGGTATATTTTATCTTCCGTTTTATTTAAAGTTTCTAAAAAGGCTCGCATTTCCTCCCGTGATTTTGTGGTTACGTCGATTTCTGTCGCTTCGCCTATCTTTTTTAAAACTTCGTCTTTTGCTTTGTTTCCGGCATGGTTGTTTGCCAAAGGATTAAATAAACAATAATTCATAACTCTCCTACATAACGTTTACTTAAAATATCGTTTCGCCAAGCGTATAATACAATTTTTATAACACTTTCGCAAAGTACATTATAGCACAACCATTCAATAATTACCATAATTTTATACGGCATTTTGTCGCTTTTTGTTTAAATTTGGACATTTATAAATAATTAAAGTTAATTTCGCGCTTAAATCTGAAAGACAAAAAAGGCTCCCGACGAAAACTCATCGAAAACCTTTTTTGAATTTCTATATTTGTAGGAGAGCGTATGGTTAAATTCAGCGAGGCGTTTTTCGCCTCTTAACAGAAATTTCAGCCGAAAATACCGGTTAAAATATCGTATTTTTCAAGCGCGTAATCGAGCGCTTTGAGTTCAAACATCGATTTATCGAGAAGTTCTTCTATCTCGTAAGAGGAATCTCTCTGCGTTATACTGTATATTACGCGGAATTTTTCTTCGGGGCAATCGTAATTTTTGGCTTGCTCCTCGATAGTTTTGTTTTCGTTCTTGACTTTCTCTTGTTTTGCCTTTTCTAAAAGCCCTTTAAGTTCGGACGTCGTAAGGTTTGTTAAATTGCCCGTGTCGATTCCCGCTTTGTCAAGTGTTTCCAAAAGTTTCGCGTTAGAGAGTGTTTCCAAAAGTTTATAGTGCATCGGAGAAACGTCGTTTTTTCTGGCGGCTTCTATGATATCTTTTGACAAAATACTGCTGAGCGCGCTGTAAAGACCGTTGAGTTCGCCCATCGAAAGATAGGCAAGATTCTCCATCGTATAATCGTCGTCGAGCGCAAGAAGCGAAGTTATCAGGCTATACTTTAACGGAGAAATGTTTTTTGAAAGCGCTTCCTTTCTCTGTTCCTCGGTAAACTTACCCGTCAGAACGGTTGCGCCGTAACCTTTTTCTTCGGAAATATCGAAAACCATGTAATAAAGGGCTTCGACAATCTTATTCACGTCGGCGTCCGCGCCCGAATAACCGCTGATAAACAGTTCGGAATCGTTTTTAAGATATCCGCCTTTATCGAGCGCGTAAGTTATATCGGTGATTGCTTCCTCGGGCTTTTTGCCTTTTAATTCTACGTCTTTAAAAACATTTTTCGCGTCTGCGTTGATGTAGTTGACTTTATTTATAACGCCGAAACGATTTACGGAAACTTCAATCGACGGATTTACGTCGATATATACTTCGTAATAGTTTTCGCCGTAAAAACCGAGCAGAGTAACCGCCGCAACAAGCGTCAGACAAAGCACCGCAAACGCGGCGGCGTATCTGCGCATTATAACGCCGAATCTGTTTATCGGTTTATTTTCGATAATCGGTACGCGCCTTGCGCTTGAAAGGACTTTTTCCTTAAAACCGTCGGAGGGCATAACCGGCTTTACGCTTTTAAACATATTTTCAAAATCTTTAAATGACTTTTTCATTTGCCGAACCTCCTTTCGTATTCTTTGCGAACTTTATTTATCGCGTTATGATACTGCCATCTTACGGTGGCTTCGATTTTTTTGGTCATCACCGCTATTTCTTTAAACGGCATGCCGTAAACGGCGTGGAAAATAAGTATCTCGTATTCGTTGTCGTTTAAAACCTGCTTTGCAAGTTTTATAATACCCGACTCGTCGAAAGCCGTCGTTTCCGCGTCGGCGTCCTTGCCGTAATATTTATCGACGGAAACCGTGTCGGTAAAATCGACGGACTGGGTTCTCGACGCTTTTTGCAGGGTTTTTAAGCAAATATTTTTCGTTATGGTGTAAACCCAGTTAAAACCGCTTGAACCGTTATATTTGCCTATTTCCTTTTTGATAGTCAGAAAGGCTTCTTGCAAAACGTCTTCGCTGTCGGTAGTGTTCCGGAAATATCCGTAGCATAATGCGAACAACGGCTTATAGACGCAGTCGTAAAGCCTTTCCATGGCATCAGTGTCGCCGTTGCGCATTTCAGTTAAATATTGGTCTATTTCACGACCTTTTATTTTGTCGCTCATAAACTGTTTTTCGGACGTATTAACATATTGAATGCGCCTAACAACCTGCTCCCGCCGTAAAGGTTACGGACGGTTAGAAAAACTTGTTGGAAGCGTCCTCCTCCGTTTTTCATATATTATAGCATACTGAAAGGCGTTTCGTTTGCTTTTTCCGAAAATATTTTAAAAATTTTTTTCGTTTAATCAAGGGCGGGGTAGAAATCCCGATAAAACGGCGTCTTTACCCTTGTTATTTTCAAGTAAATACGGCAACGCGTACGGATTAAACGAAAGCGTAAAAAAGCCCGAGCGGTCGGAAAACCGACCGCTCGGACAATTTTGATCTACTTTTGGGGTGTTGCGCGAGATATTTGTTAAAGTTTTACCCCCGAAAAACTTTTTTATCTGATGTAAACATTATATAACTTATACGTCTATTCTGTCAAGCATTTTTTAATATATAATGTAAAAAATATATATCGTGCAGGTTAGATATGCGTTTACGAATACTCGACATTTTAAAAGAAAAAGGAAAAACTAAATATTGGCTTTACATTCAACTCGGGTTAAGTTACCAGAATTTCAACAAAATCATCAATAATCAGACAGGAGGCATTAAGTTTGAAAACTTAAAAGCCCTTTGCGACATTTTGGAATGTACCCCGAACGACCTTTTCGAGGAATATTATAGTAAATGACGAACGTTACCTCGTTAAGTAAAACTTTCCTTTACGGTTAAGTAAAACTTTTCTTTATAAAAGTTGACGCGTCTTTTAACGTTTGTTTAAAGTAAATTTTTACGCATTTGTTTATTGCGGATAGCCCCGTCGCTTTTATCGTAAAGCGACGGGGTTTTTATGCCGTTTTTATCAAATATTTTTATCAAATATCGGGCTATAAGCCGATTATCCGATTGTTTTTGTGGCAATAAGATTGACGTTTTCGTAAAGATTTTTTATAACTGTCTCTCCCGACGCTACGGGAAGCGACGGATGGCAGGAGTTAATCGTTCTCATTAAAGTGAGCATCACGTCGCGCGGAACGGGCTTATCCGTTTTAACGGGAAGCATCGTGCCGTCCGTACACCTTACGGAAGTTGTCAGAACGCGCATCGGGCGTACGACTTCCGTTTCGGCGTAAAGTTTCCCGCGCGGGCAAGAATTACCCTTAACGTAAACGGCAACTCCGTTTTCTACGCCCGCCTCTATCCGGCACCCCATGGGACATTCCACGCACGTTAAATTTTTAATTTCCATGTATAATCTCCTTAAACCGTCAATTCCACGCAAACGGGCGCGGTAAGATTTTTAATTTTGTCCTCGGTAAGAATAAGGGTTTCCATTTCGCCCGGGGCGACTATTTTTTTCTTTCTTTCCAAAATTACGTCATCGCCGGATTTTACCCGAACGACGCAATTTTTGAAAGTATCTTTTACTCTGAAAAACAGTTTTACGTTTCCCGAAACGTTTTTGTCTATTTTTTGAGGCAGAACGTAACTTACGTTGTCGCCTTCAACGGTATATTCGTAGTCGTGGACTTTTTCGCCGTTTATAACGTATCCCGCGGCGAATTTCCCCGCGATTTCCGATTCTTCCGAAACGAAATCAACGAGGTCGTGAACCTGTAAAACGTTCCCGCAAGCGAAAACACCGTTTTTTTCGGTCTCTCTCGTTTGCGAAACGACCGCCCCGCGGGTTTTTGGCGAAAGCGCTATACCGCAGGATTTCGTAAGTTCGTTTTCGGGAATAAGCCCTACCGAGAAAAGCACGGTATCGCAGTTAAAATGCATCTCGGTACCCTTTACGGGCATCTTGTTTTTATCTACTTCGGAAACGGTTACGCCCGTAACCCTTTCATCTCCCTCGATACGGGTTACGGTGTGGTTTAAATAAAGAGGAATACCGAAGTCGTCAAGGCATTGAACTATATTGCGTTTAAGCCCGCTCGAATAGGGCATGATTTCGCATACGGCGTGAACTTTCGCGCCTTCGAGCGTCATACGCCTTGCCATAATCAGCCCTATGTCGCCCGAACCCAAAATAACGACTTCTTTTCCGGGAAGATAGCCTTTTATATTTACGTATTTTTGCGCCGTACCCGCTGAATAAATCCCGGCGGGACGAGTCCCCGCGATATTTAGCGCGCCTCTGCTTCTTTCCCTGCAACCCATTGCAAGAATTATCGCCTTTGCTTCGACTTCAAAAAAACCGAGCGTCGGATTGACCGCTTTTATGGTTTTATTTTCGTTGATTGCGAGAACGGTGGTTTCGAGATAATATTTTATATTACGCTTTTTTACTTCGTTTACAAATCTTTCTGCGTATTCGGGACCGGATAAACTTTCTTTAAACCTCGTAAGCCCGAACCCGTTGTGGATACATTGATTGAGTATTCCGCCGAGTTCTTCGCCACGCTCTAAAATAACGACGTCCCGGACGCCGTTGTCATAAGCCGAAACCGCTGCGGCAAGCCCGGCGGGGCCGCCGCCGATTATGACTATATCGTGTTTCATTTAGTTACCCCCTCTAAAAGAGTCGAGCCTTTTTTTGATTTGGTTATTTTGTCGTAAGAAATCCCCGCGTATTTTGAAATGATTTCCAAAACGTAAGGCTGACAAAATCCGCCCTGACATCTGCCCATGCCCGCCCTCGTCCGACGCTTAACGCCGTCAACGGTCGTTGCCTTCGGGTTTTCCGATAAAGCCCGTATGATTTCCCCTTCCGTAATTTCTTCGCAACGGCAAACGATTCTGCCGAAAGACGGATCTTTTTTTATCAAATCGTTCTTTTCTCTATCGGTCAGGTTTTTAAAAAAGTAATCGGGCGTGCGGTAAGGATTGAATTTTTCGTTTTTATTAAGCGGTAAAAGTTCGGCTATAAGCCCGTTAACGACGTATTCGCCTATTGCGGGCGCGCTCGTAAGACCGGGGGATTCTATACCCGCAACGTTTATCAGTTTTGAACAAACCTTGCTTTTTTCGATAATAAAATCGTGTTTATACGAATAAGCGCGTACTCCGGCAAAAGAAGTTATCGTATTATAAAAAGGAATATTTTTGCACATACGTTGCGCTTTTTCGACAATCCATTTTAAGCCCTCTTGCGTCGTTTCCGTATTATCGTCGTCGATTTCTTTTGCGGTGGGACCTAATAAAATATTGTTATCTACGGTCGGCAAAACAAGCACGCCTTTACCGAGTTTTGTCGGCGTAAAGAAAAGCGTACGGGTAACGAAGCCCGCCGAGTTTCTGTCAAGCAAAATGTATTCGCCCTTTCTCGCGCCTATTTTTATATCGTAGTCGCCGAAAAATTCCGCGATTTTTCCGCTATACAGCCCCGCGCAGTTTACCACGACTTTCCCTTCCGTTTCTCTGCCGTCTTTTGCGCGGACGATATAACCGTTTTGCGTTTTTTCGGCGGACACGACTTCGTAATCCAAAAAAAGTTCGGCGCCGTTATCCATGGCGTTACCTATTAACGCTATGGTAAGTTCGTACGGGCAAACGATACCGCCCGTTTTTGCATATAAAGCGCCCAGAGCTTCATCGGAAACGTTAGGCTCCAAAGTCTTGAGTTCTTCTTTTGAAATAATCTCAAGTTCTTCAACTCCGTTTTTTTCTCCGCGTTCTTTAAGTTCTTGTAAAGTTTTTAAATCTTCCGAAGAAAAAGCGACGACCAGCGAGCCGTTCTTTTTATATTTTACGCCGAGATCTTTACAAAGTCCCTCCATCATTTTGTTTCCCAAAACGTTGAATTTTGCCTTTTTAGAACAGATCGGCGCGTCGAAGCCCGCGTGCACCACTCCCGAATTTGCTCTGCTTGCGCCAAGGCAAACGTCGCTTTCTTTTTCGAGAAGGCAGGCTTTAAGTTTGTACTTACAAAGTTCCCGAAGTACGCTTGCGCCGACTACTCCGCCTCCTATAACGATTACGTCAAACATATTATACCCTTTATATTTTTTAGTTTACTAAATCAAAAACCGCTCTATAAGCCGATTATCGCCCGTTTTTGTTCTTATTTAAGAATTATTTCGGAAAGATTTTCAAACACGAAATCCGGTTTTTTGTCGCATTTTAAAACGTCGTCTATCGTTGCCTCGCCCGACAAAACGCATATAGAATCTATCCCCGCGTTAAAACCCGAAGCGATATCGGTGTTTAATCTGTCGCCGATAACAACCGCTTCTTCTTTTTTTACGCCGAATTTTTTAACGGCGGTTTCGAGCATGGCGGGTTCGGGCTTACCTATTACGCAAGGCTTTTTACCCGAAGCCTTATACAGCCCGAAGCACACGGAGCCTAAGTCCGGCACGAAGCCGTATTCGACGGGGCATACGTAGTCGGGGTGGGTAGCGTAATACTCGGCGGAAGTCGTGCAAAGCATTTTGCTTGTCGTGCTTAACTTTTCAAAAGTAAGTTCGGTATCGAAGCCTAAAATTATTGCTTTTGCGTCGGGGGCGTAATCGGTGGTAACGTTAAGCCCGCCTTTTATAAGTTCCTCCGTAAACGACTGCGTTCCTTCCGCGTAAATAAGAGAATTGCCGAATTTTTCTTTTAAAAATACGATACTTGCCATCGACGAGGTGTAAAAATTGCCCTCGTCTGCCTTTATGCCCATTTTCGTTACTTTTTTAACGTAATCAAAAACCGACTTTGACGAATTGTTGGTTACGAAAACGTATTTAGCGCCGATTGAAACCACGTCGTCCAAAAACTTGAGCGTGTAAGGGAAAATTACGTTTCCGTTATATACGGTTCCGTCCATATCGAGCAAAAACAGTTTTTTATTTTTGAGCCTTTCGGCGTTTTTATTGAAGTAATCGGTTAAAACTGGCATCTTTTTCAATTGCCTGAGTCGGCGGTTTTCTTTTCGTAGCACTATTGTAACATACTTTTTTAAGGTAAACAACCATAATTTTAAATTTTACGAAATTATTTTTATTTTAAACCCCGACGGAAGAAATCCGTCGGGGTAAAGTCGGTTATTTATGTAAACTTTTACGCCGCCGTAGCCGCGCCTGTTGTGAAAGCGTTTATCCGCTTAAAAATGCTCACCACCATTTAGAAGGGCTAACTCCGTATTTTATTTCAAAATCTCTTGAATTCGTCATATTCGTCATAAAGGTTATTTGAGCGTTGGTTTTTGTAACCTCGAAGTATAATTTTATTTTATAATTAGGATCAGCATCAGCCGCGTTGGAACCCACGTAGGTAACTTTTGAGAGGCAATAGACGCCGTTAGAAGGATATCTGATATAGTCGCCGTATTTGTTTTGCCCCGTTGCGAAATCATCGCATACTTTTTCGGTCACCACAATTTTGTTGACGCCGACTATCAAAAGACCCATTGCGTTATACTTCTGATAGCACGACAGTTGCTTGAGCGGAATATTACCGGAATAAACTATTTCGGTTAATTTTTGAAGCGTGAGCAAACTTGCTCCTTTTGAGATGTTGAAACTGTCGTCTAAACTTGCGGGAATATAAATTCTTTCTAACATAGACATGTTAAAAGCGTTTTCTCCGACTTTTTTGACCGTATCGGGAATACGCAGACTTTTCAGCCCGCACATATAGAACGCCCATTTTCCTATTTCTTCAAGTCCTTGCGGGAAGTTAAACGAAGTAAGCGCTTCGCAGCCGTTAAAGGCACCTTCGGGGATAACTTTCAGACTGCCTTTAAACTCTACCTTTGAAAGCGCCTTAAAGGCCAAAAACGCTTCGACCGAAAGTTCGGTTACGTTCGCGCCTATAATTACCGATTCCAGATAAGTATTGCCTTTTATCGCTCCTATTTTGGTAACTTCGTCTGAAATAACGAGCGACTTTTCGGTTTTCAGTTTAGGATAATAATAAAGAGTTTTTCCGCTGTCGATGTAAATAACGTTCTCTTTAACCGAAATATATCCTCCCTCTTTCGACTCGAATTTTTTAACGATATCGAAGCCGTTATTCTGTTTTCCGAGAGTCGTCATCGTTGACGGAAAACTTACTTTTTCTATGGTTATATCCTTGTCCAAACTGCCGAAGTATTCGTCGGGAACAACAACGGAACCTTCCGTAAAGGTTACTGCTAAATCTTTGGGGATACTCGCCGTTTTACCTTCTTTAGGAGCGTTTGCGAACAACAGATACAATTTTTGTTTAAGCGTTGACGGGATAACCAATTCCTTGACAGAACCGCACCCTTTTAAAATAGTTTTACCCACCGTATCGACGTCTGCTTTTATTACGAGTTTTTGTAAATCGACGCAGTCCGCAAAAGCGTAGTCGGGTATTTTACTGATAGAATCGGGCAATATTATCGTTTTGACTCCTCCGCGCCCGTAGAAAAGTTCTGCCCCTATCTCGTTTACGGTATAATCCGTTCCGTCGTAAGTTATAACCGAAGGGATTTCTGCTTCCGTCAAAGTTTTTGCCGTGTAGTAATAGTTATCGCTCGGTTTTGTGTCCATTATGCCGTACACTTTTGCCGTTCCGTCGGCGTTTAACGAATAGGTAAAATAAATGTTTTCGATGACGTTAAAATTTTGTGAAATATTAACTCCGCCGAAAGTGTAACTGAAAACGGACTTACCTACCTTACTCGTATCCATAGCGGCGGCTATTTGTTCTCTCGTAAGTTCGTAAATATCGTAATCTTCCGCGTCGTTGTCGAAAATTACCTTAATTGAAACTTCGGTCGGAAGTTCGCCCATAACGTAAGTTGCGGGGAGGTTTTCGTAAAACTCTATTTTGGTTACTTGTTTTACCTTAATCGACGCCGTAACGGTAACTTCTTTATACGTAACGGTTATAGTTTGACTTCCGGCGGTACTCATATCGCAACCCGAAACCATATCGAGGGTTACGGGCATAGTTTTAGTGTTTCCGTTTTGCCTCTTGACGGTAATTTTTTCATCGTTTAAATGAAAACTTTCTCCTTTTACGTATATGCCGCCGAAAGCGCCGTCCGAAAGCGTTATGGATTCTACGGGATTGCTGTAAACGACGTAGCCCGAGGTAAGTTCTTTTTCTTCACCGTCGTAAGTCACTTTGTAATGGACACCTCTCCCGCTCGTGGGAGCGTCGGTAGAAAAGCCGGTAATATATTCCGCTTTGAACGGTAATACGACTTTTTTGTATTCTTTGAAACTGCCCGGACTCGATGTATAAACGTTGTCGTCGTATTCTTTTACTATCTTTAAATCGTCGGGTATGGATATTTCGTCGCCTTCGTAGTAACTTTGGGGGAAGCCTTTATTATAGTTGTCTCCCTCGCTGACAACCTCCCAGCCCATATATATCGCTTCTATTTTAAACGACAAATCGAAAGCGTAAGTTTTTCCGTTAAAAGTAAGCGTACAGCCGTTATAGGTAAAAGGTTCGTCCTTAGTCTTTACGACGTTTTCTTTATCGAAATAATACCTACGATCTTCATAGGTAATAAGCTTTGTTTGCGACGAAGATTTTAAATCTAAAAACGCGTTGTAAATTTTATTATACTCGCCGTACATAAACGTGCTTGGGTACATATTTTGCATTTTACTTTTCAGATAGTCAAGCGTCGTCGAAGTGGTGTATTCGGGATAAATGAAATTAAGCGCAAATTTTTCTACTCCGAAATCACCCGCCTTGGAATCTTCTGCGGTTACCGTAACGGAGTCGGGCATTATAACTTCCGCAGGAATAGTCGAATTATTACTGCCGTCAACGACGTAATATTCTATCCTTGCGGAATCGGAAAATTTATCGGCAAAAAACACGGGCAAATCTTTGGGAGATACCGTGTATTGTTGACCGTCGTACGATTCGAGTTTTGCCGGTACGGTTGCTTCTTGTCCTAAAAATTTAACCTTTGTAGTTGCCGTTTGAGAGTCGTGCGTTCCTTCAAAATCGTATTTAGTTTTAACCTTTTCGGCTTCGACTGTTATCCAACCGTAACTTCCGTAAAAATTGACGATGCGTTGCCCCGCGTCGAAGGTAAAGTAAAACTTTTTATACCCTACCACGGCAGAAAATTTAATTACGTTACGATCGATTAAAACGCCCTCGTCGGTTGCGTCGAAATCATCGTCGAAATTTTCCTTGGTAAGGTTTAAATAATAATGGTCTCTCGTAAATGCGTTACCAATTATTGCGTCTTTGAGTTTTGATACGGCGTTATCGGGAAGTCTGCTAAACACGCTGTAGTCGGTCCTTGCGTAAGCGGTAACTGAAAATGAATTCCAGGGTAAATCTATAGTTTCTCCTTCCTCGATTTCCGAAACGACGACTATCTGAGAGGGCGTAAGCGTCAGTTTTCCGTCTTTATAACCGTTTACGTATTTTATAAAATTAAAACTACCTTTTTCGTATTTTCCGTTACCGGGGAAATACTCTCCGGGATCTTCACCGCGGTCGATAGAATCTTTGTATCCGAAATACAAGTCGTACAGACCGAGAAACCTCGCGGCGGACCTTTCGTCGCATCCAAGTTTTTGGTACATCAAATAAAGTTCGAGTTGAACTTTGACGTCGGATAATTCCGTCATTGTAAATTTTACTTCTTTATCGACAATCGCGCTCATTCGGTTATCTCTTACAGTCGGTAATTCGTTACTTGCATTTACGGTTAAAGATCGCGTTTGCGTTTCGCCGTCGGGGTTTTTTAAAGAAACATCCAGTTTTATCTTCGCCTCGAAATAACCTCGTTTTAGGATATCCTCCATCGTTTCGGGATAGTATCCGGCGTTTTCGACCGAATAATAACTGCTTTCTTCGTCCTTTTTAAACCTGAGACTTTCTACGTTGGCGTCGATAGATAAAGTAATGTCTTCCGCGTTAAAAGTCGTTTCAGGCGGCGTCACTCCTCCGCCGGACGAACCGCTTTCGCTGCCGGAGGAGTGATTTCCTCCTTTGCCGCCGACGACCACGCCGATTATCACGCCGACGACCGCGCCGATTATCGCCAAAGAAGCGATAAGTATTATCAGGACTTTCTTTTTCATATATATAAACTCCTTTTATTTTTCCGCTTTTCAGCCGCCTTTACGGCTAAAACGCGTCCTGTAAGTATTATTATAAAGAAGTCTCCGCCAAAAAAGCGCCAAAATAAGGGGTTTTGCAAAAAAAATTTTTTATTTTTTTAACTTTTTTTATATATTTTTATATATAGGGATTTTTTATATATAGGGATTCCATTCGTCATTGCTAATTACCGAAAAGGCGACTTTTCAGCCCTTTTCCGTGACCGCAATGATTGGAATCCCTAAGGTATCCGCAAGCAAAAAAAGCGCGCCGAAAAAATTTTCGGCGCGAAGCACTTTTGTTGTGCTTTAAAGTTGTTATTGTTATAAGTTATACTTTATAGAATAAACGGATTTTTAAGCGCGTACGGACTTTCCGTTTCCTTTTCGGTAAGCGATTCCGTTACGAAAAGACTTAAATTTTCGCGTTTCAATTTATCCTTTGCCCACTCGCAAAGTTCCCTCGTTTCAAATACGGAAACTATCGAACTACCGCTACCCGTCATAAATACAGCCGAGGGCGAAAGTCCCGCTATAAGCCCGTAAACGCGTTCTACTTCGGCATTAAGTCTGCATGCGGGCGCGTAAAGCGCGTTATAAAAATCTTCTTTTTTTATTATCCCTTTAGTTAAATTTTCAATTAACTTTTCGGCTTGTTTTAAAGGGGGTGAGGGTAATTTATCAAATTCGTAATAGCAATCCTTCGCCGCGATTTCTTTCTTCGGCGTCGCTATAAGAAAATGCAGTTTCGGGTTTATATATAAAGGCGTAACGTCTATACCGCGCCCGCGCAATCTTGCAAAGCCGCCGCGAAGCAAAAAACGGGCGTCGCTTCCTAAACTGTCGGCAAGCGGGTTTAAGTCGCAATCTATACAAAACAACTTTTTCATGGCTTTTAAAGTCGCCGCAACGTCGGCGCCCGAACCGCCGAGTCCGCCTCCTACGGGTATGTTTTTTCGTACCGTTACGTTTACGCCGTCGGTGCTGAAAGTTTGCTTAAACAGTTCCGCCGCCCTGTAAGCGTTATTGAATTTTTCTTCTTTCGGCAATCCGTATAAAGACGAAAAAGAACGCAAAACTATTTTATCGTCTTTACGTTTCGTTACGGTTACTTCATCGAATAAATTTATCGAGCATACTACGGAATCTATATCGTGATACTCTCCGTTTTTTTGCAAAACGTCGAGATACAAATTGACTTTCGCATATCCTCTTTCTCTTACAGTATTCATATAAAACCTTTAATAACGGGCTTATAGCCCGACTTTTTTGCGTCTTATTTTAAAAATTTAAAAGACGCGCTCAAAATGATTTACTTTTTTTTGCGTAAAATAACAATCCTCTCGTCGCCCGAAAGCGGGAAGGTAAGATCGGGGTTAAATTCGTAAATTGCGCTTGCGTCTTCTTTTAAAGCCTTTATAACGTCCCACTCGGTTTCTCCCTTTTTTCCGATATACACGGTAATCGGCGCGCGGGGCGCGTTTATAACTTCGCCTTCTTCCAAGTTTTTAACGAGCAGAAGTTTATTCTCTTTAACTTCCGTAAACCTTACGGACAGGTTTACGTCCTGTTCTAAATTTCCGCTTCTCAATCTTCCCTGAAGATTTTCTGCGTTTACCGATACGTTTTCGATTTTGTCCGTAGTAACGGCTTCGGTCATATTGAACGGCAATACGGATTTTTCAGAAACTATACCGTTATCTCCCGCAAATATACAATCCGCTTCGACCGCGCCCGTAAAAGTAATTTCGCCGTCGGTTATTTCGTATTGAGTCACGTAGGCGTTTTCTCCCACGGCTTTGATAAAACGGGAATATTCCGGAATTTTTACCGCGCACTTACCGAAAATTCTTTGCGAAACCGTCCGTTGCGAAACCGTTTCTTCAAAAAGCGTTTCTTCTTTAACTATTCTGAGATTACATTCCGCCGCCGCGGCGTCGGTTACCGCAACGTATTTTTTAAATCCTTCCGCTAAAACCGTAAAGTCAAGCGTAACCGCCGTTTCGACAATCGTTCTCGATTCGTCGTCGTTAAGATAAGCCTTTACCGAAAAATCTTCAACGCAGGAAAACACCGACGCGCGGTAGTCTTCTTTTACGCCGTCCAGAGATATTTCGCATTTAAACGGAACGCTTCTCGTTTCTTTTAATATATCACTATTCTCGGAAAAAGGCAAGAATACGAACGATATATTGACAAAGCCCTCCGCCGTAACGACGTTTTCGGAGCAAACCGCTCTTTCGACAACCGACACGACTTTTGATTGCAAAACTTTTTTTATTTTTTGAATTTCGAATTTATCGTCTAAATCGTACTCTTGCCTTCCGAAAATTCTGTCGGGCAAGGCAATTTCTTCGTTTTTTACGAAACAATCCGCGCCCGTAATTACTTCTTTGTCGTCGGCTTTGTACACCGTGAGATTTTTGGTAAGAATACACGAAACGTATAGCGCGCCGTTTTCGTTTCTCGTTTTGAAATCCGAAAGTTCGTACAAGCACACGGCGTGTTTTGCGTTTTCTTCGGTTTTTTTGAATTCAAATTTAACGCCCGTTTCCAGCCTTTCGAGCTCTTCTCCTTCAAAAACGATATTGAAAAACACTTTGCCCGAATAGTTTACGACGTCGTTTTCCACCGTTACCTTTTCGCCTGCCGTCATTCCGCTTACCGAAAGAATTTTATTTTCTCTTTCGGGCGAAAGATTTAAAGACGCTTCTATTAAAGTTTCGTCTTTATAGTTGACTTTTACGTAATCTTCGGCGTTTACTTTTGATAAATTAAACATTTTAACTCCTTTTTGCAGTTTTCCCGTGAATATTTGTATGCAAAAATCGATTTAAACAGAACGAATTTTTATTTTTTATAGTACGCCCGTATGATTTTTCGATAATCGTCTATACTTTTTTCGGAGGTGCAAAAATGGAAGAACTTAACCGCGGAATAGTTTGCGACGTTAAAAAATGCAGACATAACTTTAACGGCAAAAGTTGTACGCTTAATACCGTAAAGGTATCATGCGACTGCGAAGACTGCACTTGTTGCGAATCTTACGAGTCTTCTTTTAACGAATAACTTTTCCGAAAAACAAACTGCGGGCGTTTTCGTCCGCAGTTTGTTTTGTTAAATTGCCTGAAACTATTCAAAATAAAATTACCGTTAAACGCATCTGTCATACTTTTAAAGTCCTTCGGCGACGCAGATTTTCTAACATACGTTTAATTGCGCGTGACCGCGCGTGAATTGTTGCTGACGCAACGTGAAAGGCTTCCCCTTCGGAAAGGCTTCACCCTGTGGGGGAAGCTGTCGGCAAAGCCGACTGATGAGGGTGGCTATATTATCTTTTACAACCTCTATATTATGTGGCTATATTATCTTTTACAACCTCTATATTATATAATATATATAATATTAAATATAAGTCCGTATTTTGTTGACACGAGCGCCCGTTTCGGGTATAATGTTCGTAGTTGCGTTACTTCGCTATGTCGGGGTAGCCAAACTATAAATAATAAAAAGGTGCCTGTTATGAAGTACGACGATATTATTCTGGAATGTCACGGCGATTGCGATACGTGCGACGTCTATCTCGAATGTCAATACCAAACCTCATCCGGTGATGAAAAACAAAAGTTTTTGGAAGAACTTATCGCCCGCGATAATCCGATACCCGACGCCGCGGAAGCCGCCGTCGAATCCACAGAAACTTTTGAACCCGATACCGAAGTATTAACCGAAACCGTTAAAGAAGTTTTTGAAAAACCTGCCGAAACGGTTGAAGCGGTTGAAGAAATTTCAGACGAAGTAATTAACCCAAATGAAGAAGTTTCAGAAGAAGCGGTTGAAGATGTTATACAAGAACCGACCGAATCCACAGAATCTTTTGAACCCGATACCGAAGTCTTAACCGAAACCGTTGAAGAAGTTTCGGACGAACCTTCCGAGACCGTCGAAGAAAATACCGAAGCGGTTTATGAAAATATCGAAAGCCAACCCGAGAATTTTTCGATTTCGGATAGCGATATCCATTCCGAGCAAGAAGCCTCGTCAGAGTCTGAAAAAACAGAGTCGCAGGTAACCGTATTAAGCGAAAAGAGCGTCGAAGAAATTTATTCTTCGGTTTTCGGCTTGGATAAACTTCTGATAACCGCCGCCGAAAAAGATTTGACGGAAGAACCCGATACCCAAACGGAAACGATTGCCGAAACCGTTTCGGAAAATATCGCGCCGGAAATTGAAGAACCCTCGCAACAAACGGAAATATATCCTGAAGAACCGGCGGAACAAACACCGGAAGAAGCCGACGGCTTTTTAACGAGCGAAAGTACTGCGGACTTCGACGAACCTTTACCCGTCGAAGACGAAAAACCGTCTTTTGTTCGGGAAGATTTAACCGATCGGGCAGAACAAATAACGCCTTTAACCAAAGAACAGGTTGACGCAATTTATTCTTCGGTTTTCGGTCTGGATAAACTCGCTTCGCCAGAGGACGTTATCGAAACCCCGGATGAAAGCAAAAAGACCGATGAGGGCGAAACCGAAGAAAAAGTTTGCGAAACACTTGAACCGACGGAAGAAATCTTAACGGAACAACCCGAAGCAGACTACGAAACCGAAGAATCTATCAAAGACGGCGAGAAAATTCCTTCCGATGAAGAAGTCGAAGAAGTAAAACTTGCGGAAGAGGTAACTGCGGTTGAAGTATTAACCGAAGAAGGTCTTGCAAAAGAAATCGAAACACAGGACGAACCCGAAAAATTAGAGGCGGATGACGAAAGCGAAGCCACCGAACAAGCGCCCAAAAAGGACGTATTCAAACTCGTTCCTCCCGAAAACAACGAAGAACTCATGCAGAATATGTGCGCTAAGCGCGGAAGAAAACTTATCTACAGACCTAACGAAGCCATAATCACAAAAACGTTTACCGTTCTGGGAACCGATAAGAAAAACGACGTCGGCGAAAAAATAAAAGACGTAATCGACGCCGAAATCAAGCAAGGCGTAAAAGCGGGCTACCTCGATAAATTCGACGGTTTGAATTCTGCCGAAATCAAAGAGGAATACGAGGACGATATCGTTTACGAATTTGCCGATCAGGAATTTAAAAAGACGGGCGTAATTTACGACGGAAAGAAAATTAAAGTTTATATTTACGACTGGGACGGCAAAGCGTGCCACCACGTAGGATACATCGACGAACAAGACGCAGCCGACTTCATTCCGTATTTCATCGACAAAGAAAATTACAGTTTCGACGTATGCGGTATAATAACCGGCGGCAAAGGAAAACGCGTGGTTCGTCAGGGCGACAGTCTGAAAATCGTAAAGGAAAAAGGGAATCCTATCGGCATCGACGCCGATATTGCGGTTATAAAGCGTAAAGACTAACTTTATCTATCGAATTAACGGGCTTATCGGCGGACTTTTATCAAAATTCGCGCCATAGCCCGTTTTTACTGTCCGAAAAATCAGATGCGTTTTTTCGTTATGCCGTTAAAAAGGCTTTAAACGGGCTTATAGCGGGTTTTTTATTGTAAATTACCGAAAGTTCGCGCGTTATTTGGTTTTTCAGATAAAAATCGGGGCGTTTTTATGCTCCAAGGCAACGTTTTTTCTGCCGAGGTTTTTTTACTTTTTTGAATTTTTATCACACGTTTTTGACAAATAAGTGATATATTTACTGATATATACATCGCAAAACGTTTTTAAAGCGTCCGGCGTCGGCACGTTTTATCGTGTTTATCGGGCGCGGGCGAGAGAGGCCTATCATGTTAACTTTGAAAAATATATTTAAAGATTACGGTCAGGGAGATACCGTCGTACACGCCTTGAAGGGCGTAAGTTTAAATTTCAGAAACAGCGAATTCGTTTCCGTTTTAGGTCCGTCGGGCTGCGGTAAAACAACCATGCTCAATATTATCGGCGGGCTTGACAAATACACGGACGGCGATCTTAAAATCGAAGGGAAATCCACGAAAGATTTTACCGACAGGGATTGGGACGACTACAGAAATCATTCAATAGGCTTTGTTTTTCAAAGTTACAATCTTATCCCCCACCAGTCGGTAATAAAAAACGTCGAACTTGCTCTTACCCTTTCGGGCGTCCCGCGTGAAAAACGCGCGGAAAAAGCCCTTAAAGCGCTCGAGTCCGTCGGGCTTAAAGATCAGGCTAAAAAAATGCCTAATCAACTTTCGGGCGGGCAGATGCAGAGGGTTGCCATCGCAAGGGCTATAGTAAACGATCCCGAAATAATTTTAGCGGACGAGCCTACCGGCGCTCTGGACAGCGAAACGAGCGTTCAGGTTATGGAAATTTTAAGCGAACTTTCCAAAACAAGGCTCGTAATAATGGTTACGCACAACGAAGCCCTTGCTTATAAATATTCTTCGAGGATCATAAACCTTTTCGACGGAAAGGTCATCGGGGACACCCTTCCGTACACGGAAGAAGAGTTTGAAGCCTCGGAAAGTCTTCCGAAAAAACAGAAGGAAAGATCGTCGAAAAAGGCGTCTATGAGCCTGTTAACGGCTTTTTCGTTAAGTCTTAATAATCTTTTGAGCAAAAAAGCAAGAACCATTCTTACCTCGATTGCCGGTTCGGTCGGCATAATAGGTATAGCGCTGATACTTTCGCTTTCGACGGGTTTCAACGCTTACATACAAGACATTCAGAGAGATACTTTGGCAAATTACCCCGTAACGATTTCTTCTCAAGGGGTTAATCCGGCGGGTTCAGCGTCGCTTATAACGAGCGTGCTTAATACGGGCGACCGCGGCGTGCCTAAATTCCCCGACGACGATAAAGTTACGTCGCAAAATCTCATTTCCGATATGGTAACGAATTTTGCGGGCATGTACGAAACGAACGATTTGACGGAATTTTCAAAATACCTCAAGGAATACACCGCAACGAACGATTGCAGCGATATAATAAGCGCGATATCTTATACTTACGGCTATACTCTCGAAATTTACGGCAACAACGCGGCGACCGAACAAACTCGCAGGCTTTATCCACTGCAAGTACCCAAAATGAGCGAAGTCCTTAACTATCCGCTAACTTCGGAGCAGGAAGCGCAACTTAATACGTACTACGAAATGTACACAAAAATGCTGAAAAGCCAGACGACGTTTTCGGAACTTATCGATAACCAAAGTCTTATCACCGAACAGTACGATTTGCTTTCGGGAAAATTCGCCGCGAAAGAAAACGAAGCCGTTCTGGTCGTTGACAGTTACAATCAGGTAAGCGACCTCGATTTATACAACATGGGGCTTATGAACGACAACGATATCCGTTGGATATTCTATAAGATGATGCTTACCCTCTTCAATCAGACCAAAACCGACGAGGAAATAGAAGAATTTTTAGGTTGCAAAAGAAGCGAAGTTTATTATAACGGCGTCGATTTTTCAAAAATCATCGGAACGACTTATAAAGTAGCAACCACGCCCGATCATTATAAGCGCCTCGAAAACGAGGACGGAAGTTACGCAAAACTCCCTTCTTCCGAATTCGGAGCCGAACTTGTGGATAAATGTAACTTCTGGACGGAGAAGACGAACGAGGAGTTTAACGCGTTCATAAACTCGGAAAACACGCGGGAGTTGAAAATAGTTGGCGTTTTACGCCTTAAAAGGGGCGTTTCGGCGGGTTGTCTTACCGGATCGGTTTGCTATACCCCCGCGCTAAGTTCTGCCGTTAAAGGGCAAATTCTGGCGTCACAGATAGTAAAAGATTATCTATACAAGGTCGAACTCGATACAAATTTCTATTTTAACGTTTTAGGAACGCCGCAAAACCCCGGCGTAAACGGACAGCAATACGCCGAAACCGCCGTAAAAGTCGGTTATTTCGACGAAAACAAGCCGTCGAGGATTCTTATTTATCCCACTTCTTTCGAGGCTAAAAACTCCGTCGTTAAAATTATCGACGAGTATAACGCCCGGGCGGAAGAAAAATACCGCATCAAATACACCGACTATATGGGGCTTATGATGGAATCGATTACGACCATCATAAACGCGGTAACCTACGTTTTGATTGCTTTCGTTTCCATTTCTCTTTTGGTTTCGTCCATCATGATAGGCGTTATCACCTACATTTCGGTAATCGAACGCACGAAGGAAATCGGCGTACTGCGCTCGGTCGGCGCTTCCAAGCGGGACATTTCGAGAATGTTCATTGCCGAAACTTTTATCATCGGGCTTGCCGCGGGGCTTTTCGGCATACTGCTGACTATAGTGCTTAACTTCCCGATAAACCTCGTAATTACCGGATTGTCGGGGCTTACGAACGTTGCGGCGCTTCCGGTTTCGGGGGCTTTCATACTGATAGGCATAAGCGTTCTTTTAACCGTTTTATCGGGACTTATCCCCGCAAAATTCGCCGCGAAACGCGATCCCGTTATCGCGCTCAGAAGCGAATAACCTCTCGCTTGTACTTCTATCAAAAGGTAATGCACGAAAATAATATACGAAATTCGGGGGCATCGCGTTTTTTGCGACAGCCCCCGAATTATAATTCGGAGGCTCTTACGTTTTTTCGACAATCCCCGCAAAATTATATCAAATCGGCCGATAACGGGCGTATAGGCAGACTTATAAGCCCGTAAACCTTATTTGAAGCGACCATATCCGATACGAAATAATATAGCCCCCGTCGCCGCTTGTCGATCAGGCGGACGGTTTGATTTACAAATCGTTGTTTCCCTTCGTAAAAGAAGACGCCGCCTTGCGTCGGCGGAGTATAAATTCGTTACGATAATTCGGTCGATTTTACCGGCGGAACGGATTTATACGCGGAAACGACGGAAAGTGTCAACCGGGCGCAAGTAAACGCGATTTTCCGCAAGCGACAACGCCGCCTATTCGCAATAAAGCGATTATGCGGATATACTTATCGGCGTAATATTCGTTTTTTTGATTTACTTATATAAAATCGTGGACAAAATCGAATTTCACGTGTAAAATAATCATACGTAAGACTCGACCGAACGTTTCCTGCGTAGTAGCAACGGTTTTTACAAACTTTTTATAAAAACAATGCGATAATCGACCTATACGCCCGCTTTTCGGGTTTACGACTACTATAAAAACAGACCTGAGGGCGAATAATTAAAATAACGACGAAACGGATTTTTCAAAAACGAACGATGATTAAACTTTGGGCAAAAACTTACAAACAGCATAAAATTTTAAAGCACGCGACGCTTAACGTTTACACGGATAAACTTGATTATTCGTTGTTTTTCGATTACGTTTCGCGCCTTTGTCACGAACTCGATTCCCCTACGCCTTTAGTCATCAAGGACAGCATCTTTAATTTTGCCAAATTCAATTACGTAAAATTCGTTCCGTCCGATTTCGTCGAAACCGTCGATTACGATTATCTTGTTATCGAACAAATAAAACAGTAACCGCAAGTTTCGGGGTATAAAAACTTTTTGTTTTACGCAAACTTTTTTCGAGGAGGTGCGGAAAATGAAAATTACTACCCTGATATCGTTTATTTTAGTAATAGTCGGCGCTTTGAACTGGCTTTTGATAGGATTGTTTTCGTTTAATCTCGTAGGCGCTATATTCGGTGCTGCGTCGATAGTTTCGAGAATAATTTACGTTCTTGTCGGGCTTGCGTCGCTATGGGTTATTTATTTTATGATAGCCTTTAATCCGTTTAAAAAAATCAACTGACGAATGACGCCCCGCCTTTTTTTCGGGCGTCGGGAGGATATTTTGACCACCGCAAAATCTTTGGCTAGGGCGGGCGTTACCGGCGCTTTATACGCCCTTTTGACCATTGCCCTTGCCCCTATATCTTACGGGGTTTTACAGTTTCGCGTATCCGAGGCGTTAACCGTCTTACCGCTTATATTTCCCGAAACCGCTATAGGACTTACGATAGGTTGCTTTATCGCAAATATATTTAGCGTTAACGGGCCTATAGACCTGGTTTTGGGAACGTTGGCTACTTTTATAGCGTCGCTTATTACTGCGTTTATCGGTAAAAAAATTACGAAAACCATCCCGAAAATAATTCTCGGAATCCTTCCCCCTATATTTATAAACGCAATAATAGTACCCTTTACTTTTATGGCGGTAAGCGATACTTTCGTAACCTACCTGTATAACGCCTCTTCGGTTTTACTCGGTCAAGCCGTCGTTATATGCGTTTTAGGTCCTCTTTTGTACTTTGCGGTCGTAAAAATTTCGGAAAAATTAAGACTAAAACAATAAAACGAACCGAAAAGGCGCTTTCTTTTTTAATGAATAACAAATACGTTTTTTGCTTAACGAATAGAAAAAGCGTTTTTTAATAAAACCGCTTTGAGCAATTTATGCCGTTTAAAAAATTAACGCTTTTCGTTTTTTATAAATAAAATTACCGCAAATTTTGCGGTAATTTTTACTTTTATTATTAAAAATACTTGTTTAACGGGCTTATAGCCCGACTTTTTAAAAATTCCAAAAATTACTATGTGTTTAAAATTAACCCGACGTAAATAAAACGCGTCGTATAAAATAACGTTGTACGACATATCAAAATAATATAGCAACCTAAAAACGCAACAAAAAAAGCCGTCAAAATTTCGACGGCTTTTAAGTTTTTTAAATTACTTGACTGTATCAAAAGTCAAGATTGACTATACGATTTCTTTAGACCAAATCACGGGTGTTACGCCGTCTTCGGTATAATGCCAATAGTTACCTTCCTGTACAGGCTCCGTTTGACTATACTTATATACCGTAGCCGACGTGGCACTTTCAAACATCTGTACCTGCGAGTCGTCACCCGATACATAAATTGCAGTAAGAGAGGTACAATTATTAAAAATCTGCGACCCTATTGATTTTACACTTTTGGGCACAATAATGCCCGTTAGAGTCTTGCAACCCGTAAATGCCATATTCGCCATGCCGAGCGTTCCCTCTTTAACGGTTATCAAAGTATTTTCGGGCATCGTACCCTTGTATTTATATAGCACTTTACCGGCGTAAATTAAACCGTCCGATTGCTTCTTATACCATTGAGTATTTTCAAATACGTTGTTGCCTATCGAAATTACGCTGTCGGAAATAGTTATGTTCTCAAGCCAAGCACACGAATACAACAATCCTGACGGAATATGCTTTACTCCGTCACCGAAAGTAAAGACATATTTACCTGCAGGGAAGAAACTCGGAGTCTTTGTGTTTGTATTGGTTTCACAAAATTCTGCGTTCCATGTAACGGTTTTTAGCTTGCTTGCTACTCTAAAGGCGTAGTTTTGTATTTCCTTAAGCCCTTTACCGATAACTATGCTTTCTATATAACTGCAATCTTGAAAAGCGCTTTGTTCTACACTCGTTACGCCGTCGGGGATAATAATTTTTTTCAGCCCGGTTGCATAAAACGCTTCGGATCCTATACCCATTACGTTGGCAGGTATATCGCATTCTTCAAGATTTGTGCAGTTTTTAAATATCCCATCGGCAATATATTTATACTCAGAGTTATTAGATAATTTTACGTTTGCAAGGTTCGCACAACCGCGGAAAGCCTGGTTGCCGATACTCATTACGCTGTCAGGAATCGAAATACTTGTAAACGCGCAACCTAAAAATGCCTCAATTCCTATCGACGTAAGGGTATCTGGGAAAACAATTTCTGAAAGAAGCGCGCAGTCGTAAAAGGCTCTTCTTCCTATTTTTTCTAATTGCCCGGATAATTTTACATTAGTTAAGTTGCGACACCCGTAGAAAGCGTTTTCGTCGATTTCCTTAATAGTATCGGGCATATCTACCCTTTTGATCTTGCTATTCTCATAGAAGGCTTTTGCAGCTATTCTTAATACAGGTTCACCATCATAAAAATCCGGAATAACAATCGCAGAATCGGTACAAGCACCTATGCCGACGAGTTGATAACCTCCTAAGTCATTGCGTTTTTCAAATTTAAGTTCGTTTGACAGTTTTGCGTCACAATATAAACAATTACCCGAAGAATCGAAAGTATGCGCCGTTTTTCCAAGAATAACGTGCGTTTCTTTTAAAGTTGCTTTGCAATCCTCGCAATAATCTATCAGATCGTACGAACCCTCACTCGTGCATTTAGGCGATACAATGTTTTCTTTTCTTTGTTTAACGTTATTATGTACTCTCAGGTCAACGGGTATCGAAGTGTACGAGCAGTTTTTATTGCAAACGGAGCATATTTTGTGCTTTTCACCTTCCGTCTTGCAAGAAGGTTCTCTGTCTATAATCCAATCTCCCGAAGGAATATGTTCCCACTTTGCGTAAACTTCGATATCGCCGGACGAACGTGCGGATATTTTTTCGACTTTAACCTCTCTGTTGTCGATCTTAGAATACCACCCCAAGAAAACGTGTCCGTCAGAAATAGGCTCAAAAAAGATTATTTCGTCACTTTCTACCGTATATATCGTCGGGTTTGCAGGATTATTAGAACCATACTCCGTCCTATATTCGATTTTGTATTCTTTCAATTTCCAATTTGCCTTATATTCGCGATTACCTACGCTACCTCTTTCAATGAGAATATTTTTCGTCAAGTCAGTTATTCCGGTACCACTCCACCCGATAAACTCGTAATACTGTTTCGTCGGTTTATATACCACTTCTACCTGCATTAAAATGGTAAAATACGTCGGGTTATTGTCCGTTACTCTACCGCCGTCGTAATCGTAGGTTATCATATATTCGACGAGATTCCAAACACCTTCCAATTTAACGTCTCCCGTCGTTCCCTTTGGAATCGTTGTTATATACTCGGTGTCAAACGGTTTACGCCAACCTATAAACTTATAACCTTTTCTGTTATCCTTAGGAACGGGAAACGTGACTTCTTCTTCAATCGTATAAGACGTCTTTAATTCGACATCGAATTCCGCTTCTTCGATAGAATAAGTAATCCTATACACTACAGCCTGCCATTTGGCGTAATACGTCTTGTTGCCGTCGGATAGGGTGTCTATGGCGGTTACTTTATTAACGTAAGTCGATTCGGTAAACCAACCGCCGAAAGTATAACCGTTTTTAAAAGGAATCGATAACTCTACGCTTGCGCTGCCGTACTCGTAAGAGGTAACGGGCGTTTCGCTTTCGTTAAAATTACCGCCGTTAAGTTCGTAACTTACCGTATAGGTTGCCACTACCCATTTAGCGTATAAATTTTTATCGCCTTTCATTCCGCCGGGGGTAAGAACGGCTTTTTTAGTAAACCCAGCGTCTTCATACCAACCGTCGAAACTGCAATGTTCTTTCTGAGGATTGCAAGGAAGCACCACTCCCGTTTCCACGTTATAAGTTGCGGGATAGTCGCTGAGGCTGACGTTTCCGCCGTTTAAAATGAAATTGACGGCAAAATCGACGAGTTTCCATTTTGCGTAAAAGTATTGATCCCCCGTAGTTCCTCTTTCGATTTTCGTAACTTTGGTCGCGTAAGATTCGTCCGTGTACCAACCGTCAAAACTATACGCTATATCGTCGGTGGACGCGTCGAACAACGTAACCTCGGTTTCTACGTCGTATTGAGTAGCGCTTGTATGACGCGCGCCGTCGAGCCTTAAGTAATAATTTATGGCGTACGGTATGGGCGTGTATAACATACTGATGCTTTCGTCTTTGGTTATCGCCGCGTGAATATCGAATCCTCCGAAAGCGTTGTAACCATTTCTTTCCTCGACTTGCGGTAATTTATCGCTCGGGATAGTATCGCCGTCGCGGACGACTATAGAATAATCTTCATAACCGCTTCCGTCCTCGAAATCGAAAAGAACGTCGTGATACTTGCCGTCTTTTACGATATTGTACGTGGTTGTAAGAACACCGTTTGAGATAGGCTCTTCCGCAAACGTTATAGTTGCCGTTACCGTATATTCGCCGGGTTTATCGTCGTCTTCGTTTCCGAAAAGAGAATAATCGTATCCGTCGGGCAAACCTGCTACGGTCATTTCAGACCAATGAGTTTGTCCGTCGTAAGAAAAGACCTTGGAAGCAAACGTCACGGGGTATTCTTCTTTACTTATAACCGCATCGCAATCGGCGCATACAGTCTCGTCCAGAACGGTAATTTTATTGCCGATATCTGCGTTTAATTCCGCGCGACGGACTTTTTTCGTCTGTAAGTGAGCAGTTTTAGGTAAGGTTACTTCGCGGATTTTTTTATGACAAACGGTACACTCGACGTATCCGTGTCCTTCTTTTGAACAAGTAGCGACCTCTTCTATGACAGGTTCGGATTCTTCGTGTCCTTTTGCAACGTCCGTGATTTCTTTAATCTTGTCACCGCATTCGCAAACTTTTTCCGTATAGCCGTCCTCCGTGCAGGTTGCGGGGTGAACGGTCGTAACGTACTTATGTTCGTGCTTATTGTCGTTTGAATTCATTATCGCAATCGCGCCGCCGCCTATTCCCAAAACGGCAATAATCGCGCAGATTACGATGATAAGAGTCTTTTTCTTCATGTTGTCTCCTACGTTCTCTTTTTTTGCGAGTGACGATAATCATTTTTTACAAATTTCGTCTCGCGTGCGCATATTATTATATTCTCTACGAAATAATATAGTTGTTCTTCCTACACTGTGTAGGACAAAAAAACCACGTATATGACAAAAAACACGTTATTCAGGAAAAAAATATTCCTACACTATGTAGGAAGTTTTACAAATTGTAGGAATTAAGTATATATTTTTATTTATGAAAAGTAATAACTTTGGAAAAATATTAAAAGAATTACGCACGGAAAAAGAACTTTCTCAAAAGGAATTCGGAGAGAAATTAGGTTTTTGCAATCAATCGATTAGTTTTTGGGAGTCCGGAAGGCGCGAACCGGATTTTGATACGCTGATTTTAATTTCTGATTTTTTCGGTGTTTCTACGGATTACCTTTTAGGAAGAAAAATTTATTAAGTCCGTTTCCGCCGATAAAGAATACGTTTCTAAATGCGCTTAACGTATCGACAAAATAATTATTTACGCTTGTAACCAAGCGCTTATTATGCACATGTACCGCCAAAAAGCGTGGCTATAGGTCGATTAAACGCATATTTTAAATTTACGCATAAAAAAAGCCGTCAAAATTTCGACGGCTTTTTTAGGTTTTTAATAAATTTTAAAGCGTATATACTTCTTTTTTAAGGACGCCTATGACGGGAAGGTTGCGGTAAAACTGAGCGTAATCAAGCCCGTAACCTACCACGAATTCGTTTCCGACTTCAAAACAAACGTAATCGGGTTCTACGTTTACTACTCTTCTTTCCTTTTTGTTTAAAAGCGAGCAAACTTTTATCGACGCGGGGTTTCTCGTAGAAAGCGTTGCTTTAAGATAATTAAGGGTGTATCCCGTATCTACTATGTCCTCGACTATAACGATATGCCTTCCTTCGATACAGCGGTCGAGGTCTTTAATCATCTTCACTTCGCCGGAACTTTTCGTTTCGTTGCCGTAACTCGAGATAGCCATAAAATCCATCTCCGCCATTATGTTCATTTTCTTCATCAGGTCCGTGTAAAACATCACGCTGCCCTTTAAAACGGCAATCATAATGGGCTTTTTACCTGCGTAGTCACGGTCTATTTCGGCGGCTACCTTGGCAATCCTTTCGGCGATTTGCGCTTCGTCGAACAACACTTTTTCGAGATCGTTAAGCATTTCGTTTTTCATAAAGTTTGCTCCTTTTAAAAGTTAATAAAAGTTATTTTTAAAGGCGAAACGGTCGTTTCGTCTATTTTTAAAAGTGAAGATATCTCGACGCCTAAAATTACGTACACGACGGAATCTTTTGCGACAAGGTACGTTTCGTCTTTTTTGTCGGCGGGTATTTTTTTATCGGTTAAAAACTTTTTTAAAGAAACCTCTCCGCCGCCGAACTTTTTAAAAACGTCCCCCGTTTTACGTTTCCTTATAACGACGCCGTCGGGAAGTTTATCGGAATCTATATAATGACTTTCGCCGTTTTTAGCGTTACTTATCGCCTCTTTCAAGGCGCATTTTTCTATCGACACCTCTCCTCGTAAGCATTTTGTTATCCCGATTTTAAAGGGTTTTTCTTTTTCGATAGTTTTTGCGGTTTTTCTTTTTATAACCACAAAGTCGCCCTCTTTTACGGCGTAAAGCCCGCCCAAAAGATCGGCTTTTTTTCCTCCGATATTTTCGGAAAGAGAAAAAAGTGCGTCTATATGCCTGTTATCGAAGTCTTTTTGCACCCCCATGCCCTTTAAAGCAAGTATCGCCGCGCGGGAAAACAATGGGTATTTCTCGCCCGTTTTTATATAGGCGGAGCCGTCTGAAAATTTAACTTTCTCTTTTGCCAAGGAATATAAAAAGTCGTCGTCCTTCTTTGCCGAACAAGACAGTCTTTTAATCGAGTTTTCCACACTCGGAAATCTTTCTCTTATTATCGACAAAACTTTTTGCCTTATAAAATTACGGGTATATTTTACGTCGGAATTCGTTTCGTCCGTAACGAATTCTTTTTTATTGTCGCTTATATATTTTTCGATATCGGCTTTTTTTACTCCGAGCATCGGGCGAATAATCAGCCCTTCTCGGGATACCTCGTTTATACCTTTAAGCCCGGATATCGTCGCGCCTCTCAATACGTTCAAAAATATAGTTTCGACGTCGTCCTCCTCGTGATGAGCCGTCGCTATTTTATTGCAAAAGCCAGAATTTACGGCGTCGAAAAAACAGTCGTAACGAAGTTTCCTCGCTCCTTCTTCTATCGTCATGCCGTTTTCAGAAGAATAAGCCACGGCGTCAACCGAATAACGCTTCAAGGGTATCGATAATTCTTCGCACAGACGGACGCAAAACAAAGTATCGCTTACGGAATTATCCCCTCTTATTCCGTGTTCGACGTTTACCGCAACTACTTTAAAGCCAAACTTTTCCGATTTTTCTTTTAACAGATGCAACAGGCATACGGAATCTTCTCCGCCCGACAACGCAACGGCAACGGTATCGCCTTTTCGTATTAAGTTGTCGTTAAAGCCTTTCATAGTGGTATTTTAGCACAAACGCGATATATTAAGCAAACATATCAACCCCGATTTTTTGCCTTTTCAGGCGGAATTTTCGCGTTGCGAAAAATCTCTTTCAATTTGTTTCGTAAATCAGAGAAAGTTATTCGCTTTTTCATAGTGAATTTTCTTTGCTTTGTCAATTTTTTAATATTTGCTGTTTTTTTATAAAAAATCTTCCGCCTAAGCGATAACAGCCGAACGGAAGATAAATATAAGAAATTGTTGCTTTTTTTAAGGATAACTTTATTTTTCAATACGAAAACGGTTATAAAGCGTAATTTTTCTGCCGGAATTTCATCTATCGTTAAAAAAGATATAATCGAGCCGTTACACCTTTAATAGAAAATGATTTTTATGATAATCTATAAGCCCGTCTTTCTTCATTTTGCTTAGTTCGAGCGACAAACCGCTACGCTCGACCGTGAGATAATCGGCAAGTTGTTGCCTTGTAAACGGTATATCGAATTCGTATTTTCCGAATCGCCTTGCTTCGGCGGATAAATACGACATAATTTTGGAACGCGTGGTACGTTGTCCGATATGCGTAAGTTTTTCGGCAAAACCAAGATTTTTTTCGGCAAGGACGCCTACTAAATTGCGGATAATACGACTATGGTGCGCACAAGCGGTCGGGCATATATCGAGAATACGCCTTACGTTAAGAAAGGTTGCCGTAACCGGCGTTTCTGCGCAAACGCTTACGTCCGACAATGAATTAAAAGAGCAAGCGTACGCAACGGCAAAAGTCTGTCCCGCGCCGACTTTTGAGATAATATTGCGATTCCCCCAAATATCATCTTGCGTAATCAAAACGCTTCCCGATAAAACAAGCCCTATCGACTCCGTCGCATCGCCCGCGCGAAGGATAAAGGAATCTTTCAAAAAACTTTCTTTTTTCGCATTCAGACAAGAAAGCATCGACGTAAGTTCTTCTTCGGAAATACCTTCAAAGAGTTTTGAAGAGCGAATAATAGATAAAAAACTTTTCATAAACCACCGTTTCGTTGAAAATTCAACAGACTTATCGATTTTATTGTATTATAATAGAACCACAAAGTCAAGGAGATACTATAATGAAAAGAAGAATCATCGAAATCGATCAAAATAAATGCAACGGGTGCGGAGCATGCGCCGACGCCTGCCACGAAGGCGCGATAATTATGGAAAACGGCAAAGCAAAACTTATGCGCGACGACTACTGCGACGGTTTAGGCGATTGTTTGCCCGCCTGCCCGGAAGGCGCCATTACCTTTGTCGAGCGCGAAGCCAAAAGTTACGACGAAAAAGCCGTTATGGAAAACAAAATAAAAAAGATGCAGGAAAAAATGAGAAAAGAAGGTATGACGTTACCTTGCGGGTGTCCCGGAACGCAATCGAAAAGGATAACCCGCGAAGAGCGCGACGAAGAGGAAATTTCTTGCAAAACGCCCGTCAGCAGACTGTCGCAGTGGCCCGTTCAGATAAAACTCGTCCCGGTAAACGCGCTCTATTTTGACGGAGCAAAATTGTTGGTTGCCGCAGATTGCTCGGCTTACGCTTACGCTTCTTTCCACGAACGATTCATTAAAGGGCGTATCACCCTCGTCGGTTGTCCCAAACTCGACGGCGCGGATTATTCGGAAAAATTATCCGAAATATTAAGCAATAACGATATAAAAAGCGTAACGGTCGTCAGAATGGAAGTTCCCTGTTGCAAAGGATTAGAAAACGCAGTAAAAACCGCGTTGCAAAAAAGCGGTAAGTTTATTCCTTGGCAAATCGTAGTTATTTCAACCGACGGTAAAATACTTGACTAAAATATAAACCGCCGACTTCTCAATGCCTATAAAAAGAAATTTTTGCAACGCTATCGGTTTTAAAATCAATAAAAAAACTCGCCTTTAAAAAGTCCTTCTCTTTTTAAGGCGAGTTTTAATTTTCGTCATATAATTTTTACGTCAAAAGGCGCTGTCGCTTTAACGCGATGGCGCCTTTTTTATAAATAATTTACTTATTATTTAATGATGGAAGCGACAACGCCGGAACCAACGGTTCTGCCACCTTCACGAATAGCGAAACGAAGACCTTCTTCGATAGCGATCGGGGTGATGAGTTGAACGGTGATGGTTACGTGGTCACCTGGCATAACCATTTCTACGCCTTCGGGAAGAGCGATGGTGCCGGTAACGTCGGTCGTTCTGAAATAGAATTGAGGACGATAGTTATTGAAGAAAGGAGTATGTCTTCCGCCTTCAGCCTGGGTTAAAACGTAAACCTGACCGGTAAATTCGGTATGAGGATGAATTGAACCGGGTTTAGCGATAACCTGACCGCGTTCAACGTTCTTTCTGTCGATACCGCGGAGCAAAGCGCCTACGTTGTCGCCTGCCTGCGCTTCGTCGAGAAGTTTACGGAACATTTCGAGACCGGTGATAACGGTGGAAGTCGATTTTTCTTTAAGACCTACGATTTCAGCGGGATCGCCAACGTGTGCAACGCCTCTTTCAACACGACCGGTAGCAACGGTGCCACGACCGGAAATGGTGAATACGTCTTCTACGGGGAGCAAGAAAGGCTTGGTGTCTTCTCTTGCAGGGGTAGGAATGTATTTGTCGATAGCGTCCATAAGTTCAAGAATGCATTGACATTCGGGAGCCGCCAGAACTTCCGCATCGGGGCAACCGCTGGTAGCCTTTTCCAAAGCCTTCAAAGCGGAACCTCTGATGATGGGCGTATCGTCGCCGGGGAAGTCGTATTCGTTGAGAAGTTCTCTTACTTCCATTTCAACGAGGTCTAAAAGTTCGGGATCGTCAACCTGATCGGTCTTGTTTAAGAATACTACGATGTAAGGAACGCCTACCTGACGAGCGAGAAGAATGTGTTCTCTGGTCTGGGGCATCGGACCGTCGGTAGCGGCTACGACGAGGATTGCACCGTCCATCTGAGCGGCGCCGGTAATCATGTTTTTAACGTAGTCGGCGTGTCCCGGGCAGTCAACGTGAGCGTAGTGACGGGAAGCGGTCTGATATTCAACGTGAGCGGTATTGATCGTAATACCTCTTGCTTTTTCTTCAGGAGCCTTATCGATTTCATCGTATCTCATTTTGGTAGCTTCGCCTCTGCAAGCAAGTACCATGGTGATTGCAGCGGTCAAAGTGGTTTTACCATGGTCAACGTGACCGATGGTTCCTACGTTTACGTGCGGTTTACTTCTGTCAAATTTTGCCTTTGCCATAATGTTTTTGTTTCCTCCGAATTTAAAAATTGTTTTTTTGTTTGTTTTTTATTTTTTTTATTTTAAGCGCTTTCGGCGCATCGTTTTATCAGTTCACGGCGCTGTCGCCGATAATTTTTTCGGCAACCGATTTAGGAACTTCGTTATAGTGGGCAAATTGCATTGTATATTGTCCTCTGCCCTGCGTCCTCGATCTTAAGTCGGTAGCGTAACCGAACATTTCGGAAAGAGGAATTTCGCAATCGATAATTTTTGCGCCGTTGCGATCGTCCGTTCCGACGATATTTCCGCGTCTTGACGAAACGTCGCCCATCAGATCGCCGAAGTAATCGTCCGGGGTAACTATTTCAACCTTCATGATAGGTTCAAGCAAAACGGGTTTAGCGCGTTTAACGCCGTCTTTAAAAGCCATGGAGCCTGCAATTTTGAAAGCGATTTCCGATGAATCGACTTCGTGATAGCTTCCGTCGTAAACGGTCGCTTTGAAATCAACGACTTCGTAACCCGCCAAAATACCGTTCTTTGCGGCTTCTTCGATACCTTTTCTGACAGGTTCGATGTATTCTTTCGGGATAGATCCTCCGACTGTTTTGTCTTCGAATACAAAACCTGATCCCGGGGGTAACGGTTCAAAGGTAACTTTGCAGTGACCGTATTGGCCCTTGCCGCCCGACTGACGTTTGTATAGTCCTTCCGCATCGACTGCCTGACGGAAGGTTTCTCTGTAAGCAACCTGAGGTTTACCGACCGTCGCTTCTACCTTAAATTCTCGAAGCAACCTGTCAACTATAATCTCGAGGTGTAATTCGCCCATACCGGCGATAATGGTTTGTCCCGTTTCGTTATCGGTATAAAACTTGAAGGAAGGATCTTCCTCGGCAAGTTTTAAAAGAGATAACGTCATCTTTTCCTGCCCTTGTTTTGTTTTGGGTTCGATTGCTACTCTGATAACGGGGTCCGGAAATTCCATTTTCTCTAAAATGATAGGAGCGCCTTCGTTGCAAAGCGTATCGCCCGTAGTCGTATCTTTCAAACCGACTATCGCGCAAATATCGCCCGCGTAGATTTCCGGGATTTCTTCACGGTGATTGGCGTGCATAAGAAGGAGCCTTCCTACTCTTTCACGCTTTCCTTTCGTGCTGTTGTACACGTAAGAACCCGACGCGAGATGTCCCGAATACACTCTGAAAAAGGCAATTCTTCCGACGAACGGATCGGTAACTATCTTGAATGCAAGCCCTGAAAACGGAGCGTCGTCCGACGTTTCTCTGACTTCTTCTTCACCTTTTTTATTGATGCCGACTACGTGATCGACGTCAACGGGGCTTGGAAGATAATCGACGATTGCGTCGAGCAAATGCTGAACCCCTTTATTGCGGTAACTCGAACCGCAAAGTACGGGAACGATTTGCATCGTGATAGTGCCTTTTCTTATTACGCGTTTGAGATCGTCCGCGGTGATTTCTTCACCTAAAAGATACTTTTCACCTAATTCGTCGTCGATATCGGCGCACGCTTCGATAAGTTTCTCTCTGTATTCCGCCGCGATATCCTGATAATCTGCGGGGATTTCAACGATCTCCTCGGTTTTGCCGAGCGCATCCTGATAGATGATGGCGTCTTGATTGACTAAATCGATAATACCTTTAAACGTATCTTCTTTACCTATCGGCAACGTAACGGGAACGGCGTTTGCGCCTAATCTTTCGCGCATCATCTGAACGGCGCCGAAAAAGTTTGCGCCGTTAATATCCATCTTGTTTACGTAAGCGATACGGGGTACGTGGTATTTGTCTGCCTGACGCCAAACAGTTTCACTTTGAGGTTCAACGCCGCCTTTTGCGCAAAAAGTAGCAACGGCGCCGTCCAAAACTCTCAACGACCTTTCAACTTCAACGGTAAAGTCAACGTGGCCCGGCGTATCGATTATGTTAATACGATTGCCTTTCCAGAAACACGTGGTAGCGGCTGAAGTTATCGTAATGCCCCTTTCCTGTTCCTGAACCATCCAGTCCATAGTGGCTGCGCCTTCGTGGACTTCCCCGAGTTTGTGGGTTTTTCCCGTATAGAATAGAATGCGTTCCGTAGTTGTAGTCTTGCCGGCGTCGATATGCGCCATAATACCGATGTTTCTGGTATTTTTAAGTTCAACTTGTCTTGGCATTCTGCTCCTTTTTTACCAGCGGAAGTGCGCAAACGCTTTGTTTGCTTCCGCCATTCTGTGCATGTCTTCCTTCTTTTTAACGGCGCCGCCGGTGTTGTTGGAAGCGTCTATAAGTTCGTTTGCAAGCCTTGCATACATGTCGCGATCGCTACGCTTTCTTGCATTTAAGACTATCCAACGAATTGCTAACGTTTGTCTTCTTTCTTCCCTGATTTCGATAGGAACCTGATAGTTGGAACCGCCTACGCGTCTTGCCTTGACTTCGAGTTGGGGCATAACGTTCTGAAGCGCCGTATTGAACACTTCCATGGCTTCCTTACCGGTCTTTTCGCTCATCATGGTAAAAGCATCGTAAACGATACTTTGCGCTATACCTTTCTTGCCGTCAAGCATAACCTGGTTAACGAGTTTCGTTACGACTTTGCTTCCGTACAGAGGATCGGGTAGCACGTCCCTCTTGGGGACTGAGCCTCTTCTTGGCATAATTATTGTCTCCTTTTGATATTTTTGGGCATCTGCCCGGTACAGCTATCGCACGCATTATCATTATTATATAATAAAGCAGCGAACCTTCTCCCTTTTGGGGATACTGCCTACTTGGCTTCGGGCAAATACCTTGGTCGATATTCCGAATCAGTAGGTAAATTAAAATTGAGGGTATTTACTTATTTAGGCTTTTTAGCGCCGTATTTTGAACGCGCTTGTTTACGTTTTGCAACGCCTGCCGTATCGAGAGTACCGCGGACGATGTGATATCTGACGCCCGGTAAATCTCTAACCCTGCCGCCCCTGATTAACACGGAGCTGTGTTCCTGAAGATTGTGACCTTCGCCGGGAATGTAAACGGTACCTTCCTGCTTGTTGGTCAATCTTATCCTGGCTATCTTGCGCATTGCAGAGTTAGGCTTTTTGGGAGAAGTCGTGGTAACCGAAAGGCACACGCCTCTTCTTTGAGGGCAAGAGTCTAAAATAGGCGCTTTGCTCTTTTCCACTGCCGTACGTCTGGAATACTTGATAATCTGGTTGATTGTTGGCATTTTTTACCTCCTTTTAAGATTCGGAATATTTTTGACCGTCTGCCAAAAAAGGCGCGGTTAAAAAACAAATTTTAATCGTTTGTCCCGCAAGGCGGGCGTTTAAGCCCACCTTGCCCGTAAATTTTATCATTTTTTATTTTATTAGTCAAACGAATTATCGGTTTTATGCAAATATACAAATCGCTATTTATATATCTTCGGCATAAATTCAACGATTTTAAAGATTAACTTTTAAAAAATACTTATAAGTTTCCGCCGTTGTTGAAATTCCCGCTGTTTACCTGAGGATTCAATATCTTGTAATCTTTAACGCCCGTACCTGCGGGGATAAGTTTACCGATGATTACGTTTTCCTTCAAGCCGACCAACGGATCTATTTTGTTCTTGATAGCGGCTTCGGTCAAAACTTTCGCGGTTTCCTGGAAGGACGCCGCCGATAAGAAACTTTCCGTTGCGAGGGCTGCTTTCGTAATACCCAGAAGCGTCCTCTTTGCGGTAGCAGGTCTCAGCCCTTTATCCATAGCCTTTTCGTTTTCGTCTTCAAACCGGATAAGATCTACGGATTCGCCCGGTAATAAATCGGTATCGCCGCAGTTTTCGACGCGGACTTTTCTGAGCATCTGACGAACGATGATTTCAACGTGTTTATCGTTGATATCGACGCCCTGCGCGCGGTAAACCGACTGAACTTCGCGCAAGATATAATCCTGCACGCCCTTTACGCCTTGAGTTCTCAAAATATCCTGAGGATATACCGAACCCGAAGTCAATATTTTACCCGGTTCTACGTAATCGCCCGTTTTTACTTTGAGATCGGAAGTAAACGGAATGGGGTAATCTTTTACGCTGTCTTTACCGCTTCCTTCTCCCTTGACTATAACATGGCGTAAACCGTCTCTTTCTTCGACGGTAACGGTACCGCTCGTTTCGCATACGACCGCCTGCCCCTTAGGACGACGCGCTTCGAATAATTCTTCGATTCTCGGTAAACCTTGAGTGATGTCTTCCGTCGATGCTATACCGCCGGTGTGGAAGGTTCTCATCGTAAGTTGAGTACCCGGTTCGCCTATACTTTGCGCCGCTATTACGCCGACAGCCTCGCCGATGTTAACGGGTAAGTTGTTACTCATGTTTTTGCCGTAGCATTTAGCGCATACGCCGTTACGCGAACGACAGGTAAAGGTGCTTCTTATCAAAACTTTATCGATGCCGGCTTTCGTGATTTCTTTCGCTTGTTCTTCGGAAATCATCGTGTCGCCTTTAACGATAACCTGACCTTGTTTTTCGTGACCTTCGGGATAACATACGTCGTCTATCGTAAACCGACCGATGATTCTGTCCTCCAAAGATTCGATAACTTTTTCTTTATTGCCTTCAAAACCCATGATGTTGGAAATCCATACGCCCTTGGGTTTTTCTCCGGTACCTTCGTAGCAGTCTTCTTCACGGATAATTACGTTGTGGGAAACGTCAACCAGACGACGGGTAAGATAACCGGAGTCTGCCGTCTTTAACGCCGTATCCGCCAAACCTTTTCTGCCGCCGTGGGAAGAAATAAAATATTCCAGAACGGAAAGACCTTCCCTGAAGCAGGACTTAACGGGGATTTCGATGATTTTACCGTTCGGGTTGGTCATAAGACCGCGCATACCGACAAGTTGTTTGATCTGGTCTTTGGAACCACGCGCGCCGGAATCGACCATCATGGTAATAGGGTTGAATTTTTCGGTATTGTTTGCGATTTCGTCGGAAATTTGATCGGTAGCGTTCGACCAGAGTTCTACGACTTTTTTGTATCTTTCGTTCTCGGTAAGCAAACCTCTTGCGTGGAGTTTATCCACGCGGAGAACTTCTTGTTCCGCCGTTTCGAGAATTTCTTCTTTGTTGTCGGGGATATGCATATCGAATACGCTCGTCGTAAGCCCCGCTATGGTCGAATATTTATATCCGAGCGCTTTAATGCTGTCCAGCGCTTCCGCCGCCAAAGGCGCGCCGCCCGTTTTGAAACATGCGTTGACTATCTTTTTAAGGTCGCCTTTTTTAACGAGATAATTGACTTCGAGGTCGCAATAATCGGAAGGAAGGTTTCTTACGGTCAATCCTATATTTTGCGGAATCGCGCGGTTAAAGATGATTCTTCCCGCGGTAGTCTTTATAATCTTGCTTACCGTTTCGCCGTTACCGTCGGTTGCTACGCGACGCACGAAAATTTCGTCCTGAAGATTCAGGTGTTTAGTCTGATACGCTATAATCGCTTCGTCGGGAGTATAAATACCAGCAGTGTAAAGTTCGCCGTTTTCGGTTTCATTGAACTTTTCGTCGTACTTTTTGCCGTGTTCGCGCCTTACTATGGTAAGGTAATAGCAACCTAAAACCATATCCTGCGTGGGCGACATAACGGGCTTGCCGTCGGCAAGTTTAAGTATGTTGTTGGAAGAAAGCATTAAAAATCTTGCTTCGGCTTGCGCTTCGATAGACAAAGGTACGTGAACGGACATCTGGTCGCCGTCGAAGTCTGCGTTGAAAGCGCCGCAAACGAGCGGATGAAGTTTAATTGCCCTTCCCTCTATCAATACGGGTTCAAAAGCCTGTATCGAAAGACGGTGCAGTGTGGGAGCGCGGTTCAATAAAACGGGGTGATCCTTAATTACGTTTTCCAAAATCTCCCAAACGCAGGGTTTCATTCTTTCTACCGTACGTTTAGCGCTCTTTATATTGTGGCATTGATTGTTTTCGACCAGTTTCTTCATTACGAAGGGCTTGAACAATTCTATCGCCATTTCTTTAGGTAAACCGCATTGATAAAGTTTAAGTTCCGGACCTACGACGATAACCGAACGACCTGAGTAATCGACACGTTTACCGAGCAGGTTTTGTCTGAACCGACCTTGTTTACCTTTAAGCATGCCGGAAAGCGACTTCAGGTCGCGGTTACCCGCGCCGAGTACGGCTTTCCCGCGGCGACCGTTGTCGATAAGCGCGTCAACGGCTTCCTGCAACATTCTCTTTTCGTTTCTTATGATGATATCGGGCGCGCCCAACTCCATAAGTTTGCGAAGTCTGTTGTTACGGTTTATAACTCTTCTGTATAAGTCGTTCAAATCGCTTGTGGCAAACCTGCCGCCTTCCAGCGGAACCATAGGACGAAGTTCGGGAGGAATAACGGGAATAACGTCTAAAATCATCCATTCGGGACGGTTTCCGCTACGGCGGAAAGCCTCTAAAATGTCTAATCTTTTAACGGCTTTAACCCTCTTTTGTCCCGAAGGACTGTTAGCGATGATATTCCTTACTTCCGCGACCTCTTTATCGAGATCGACCGCCATTAAAAGTTCTTTGATGGCTTCGGCGCCCATTCCCGCTTTGAAAGAATTGTAACCGAATTTCTCGATTGCTTCGTCTCTTTCTTTGTCGTTAATTACCTGCTTATAGGTAAATTCCGTGGAACCCGGATCCAAAACGACGAAACAGGCAAAGTATAAAACCTGTTCGAGTTGTTTGGGACTCATATCGAGGACTAAACCTATTCTCGAAGGAACGCCTCTGAAATACCAGATGTGCGAAACGGGCGCGGCAAGTTCGATATGCCCCATACGTTCGCGTCTTACCTTGGAACGAGTAACCTCTACGCCGCATTTGTCGCAGATAACGCCTTTGTAACGAATTCTTTTATATTTACCGCAATGACATTCCCAGTCTTTGGTAGGCCCGAAAATTCTTTCGCAAAAAAGACCGTCTTTTTCGGGTTTTTGAGTGCGGTAGTTGATGGTTTCGGGTTTGGTAACCTCGCCGTAAGACCATCCTCTGATTTTTTCAGGAGAAGCAACGCCGATTTGTATAGCGTCGAAATTGTTAAGTTCAAACATGGATTACTCCCTCCCTTAGTTGTTGTCGTCGAAATCGTCGTCCAGAAGATCGAGATTGTCGAGGTTTTCGAGATCGCCGTAGTCGTCGTCCAAAAGATCGTCCGACGAGAAGTTTTCAAGGTCGTCGTCGTCGATACCGTATTCTTCGCCGAAAAGATCGGTGTCTTCGGTTTCGTGGTCGATTACCTCGTCGTCGATACCGAGATCGACGTTTTCGGTCTTTTCTCTTTCGGGAACCATCATTCTTTCGTCAACTTCGTCGTCCTCGAGTTCTTTAAGCGAAATTTCGTCGCCGTTTTCGGTAAGAACTTTCATATCGAGCGCAAGAGACTGCAATTCCTTCAACAACACTTTGAAGGAAGCGGGGATTCCCGGTTCGGAACAGTCGTCGCCCTTATTGACGATCGAATCGTAAGTTTTTCTTCTGCCGACGATATCGTCCGACTTAACGGTCAATATTTCCTGCAAAATATGAGCGGCGCCGTACGCTTCGAGCGCCCAGACTTCCATTTCGCCGAAACGTTGCCCGCCGAACTGCGCCTTGCCCCCTAAGGGTTGCTGTGTTACGAGCGAGTACGGACCGGTAGATCTTGCGTGAATCTTATCGTCAACGAGGTGGTGCAGTTTAATCATGTACATCTGTCCTACCGTAGAACGGTTTTCAAAAGGCTCGCCCGTTCTGCCGTCGTAAAGTTGAATTTTTCCGTCAACTTCGCCGTCGGGGTTAACTATCTGATTTTCCGCAAGTAATTGTTTTATTTCGTCGCCCGTTGCGCCGTCGAATACGGGGGTGGCGATTTTCCAGCCAAGTTGCTTGCAGACAAGTCCGAGATGCACTTCAAGAACCTGTCCGATATTCATACGGGAAGGAACGCCCAACGGGTTAAGCAAAATCTGTAAAGGAGTACCGTCGGCAAGGAAAGGCATGTCGTATCTCGGCAATACTCTCGAGATAACGCCCTTGTTTCCGTGACGGCCCGCCATTTTGTCGCCGACCGAAATCTTACGCTTCTGCGCTATATAAACCCTGACGAGTTTGTTTACGCCCGGCGCAAGTTCGTCTTTATTTGCTCTCGTAAATATTTTTACGTCAACCACTATACCGCTTTCGCCGTGAGGAACACGCAAAGAAGTATCTCTTACTTCCCTCGCCTTTTCGCCGAAGATCGCGCGGAGAAGTCTTTCCTCCGGAGTAAGTTCGGTTTCGCCCTTAGGCGTAACTTTGCCGACCAGAATGTCGCCGCTCATTACTTCGGCGCCGATTCTTATAATGCCGTCGGAGTCGAGATCCTTTAAAGCGTCCTCGCCGACGTTGGGGATTTCTCTCGTAATTTCTTCTTCGCCGAGTTTGGTGTCGCGCGCTTCTGTTTCGTGTTCTTCGATGTGAATAGAGGTAAACACGTCGTCCTGAACGAGTTCTTCGGACAATAAAATAGCGTCTTCGTAGTTATAACCTTCCCACGTCATAAAGCCGATGAGAATGTTTCTGCCGAGCGCGAGTTCGCCGTTTGCGGTCGCGGGACCGTCGGCTAAAATGTCGCCCGTTTTGACGCGATCCCCCGTAGAAACGATGGGACGTTGGTTGATACACGTACCCTGGTTGGAACGTTGGAATTTTTTGAGTTCGTAAACGTGATCGACTCCTTCGTCGTCGGTAATTACGATGTTATCGCCGCACGCCGCTTTAACGACGCCCGACTGCTTGGCTATTACCATAACGCCCGAGTCGTAAGCGATTTTCGCTTCGATACCCGTACCTACTATGGCGTTTTCGGGTTTTAAAAGAGGAACCGCCTGACGTTGCATGTTGGATCCCATGAGGGTTCTGTGCGTATCGTCGCTTTCAAGGAAAGGAATAAGCGCGGTCGCAACGGAAACGAGTTGCATGGGCGATACGTCCATATAGTCGATCATGCTTCTATCGACTTCGGTAATTTCTTCTCTTTTTCTGCAGGAAACACGTTCGTGAACGAATCTGCCGTCGTCGTCGAGAGGCTCGTTTGCCTGAGCGACGATAAATTCGTCTTCTTCGTCCGCGGTAAGATATCTTACGTCGTCGGTAACGACGCCCGTTTCTTTATCAACTCTGCGATAAGGCGCTTCGATGAAGCCGTACTCGTTAACTTTCGCGTACGTGGTGAGAGAGGAAATAAGACCTATGTTCTGACCTTCCGGCGTTTCGATAGGACACATTCTGCCGTAATGGGTGTAGTGAACGTCACGGACTTCAAACGTTGCCCTTTCTCTGTTCAGACCGCCCGGACCTAAAGCGGAAAGTTTACGTTTATGGGTAAGTTCGGCAATCGGGTTGGTCTGATCCATAAATTGAGAAAGTTGCGAGGAACCGAAGAATTCTTTGATTGCCGAGTTTACCGGTCTTATGTTGATAAGACCTTGCGGCGTTACTTCTTTGGGATCCTGAGTCGCCATTCTTTCTTTGATAAGACGCTCCAACCTTGCGATACCGATTCTGAATTGATTTTGTAAAAGTTCGCCTACCGATCTGACGCGACGATTCCCTAAATGGTCGATGTTATCGACTTCGCCAATGCCGTAGCAAAGGTCGATATTGACCGAAACGGAAGCGACGATATCGTCAACCGTGATGTGCTTATGGTTTAAAACGTTCAGTAAAGGCTTAACCGTTTTCTTTCTTTCGGCATCGAGTTTTTCGTTGATGCCTTCGGCTAAGATTTTGAAAAATTCAACGCAAGCGACGACGAATTTTCTTCTTTGTTCTTTACGTTTTTCGGCGTTCTTTTTGGTTTCGGGCTTTTCTTCGGCGCCGTCGTCGGAAGATTCTTCCGTGTAATGGAGAGCGTTGATTTCGTTAATGAATTTTTCGCCCGTTTCGTCGATGCCGATTTCTTCCGCCGAGTTTTTAATCTTTTCCGCAAACTTTAAGGAAGGATAATGTATCGTGTCTATAAGACCGAAAAATCTCGGATTCAAACCCGTTACCGCCTTAAAACCGACCGTGTTGTTGGCAATGACTTTATGAACACCCATGGGAGTCTGAACGTTGACTTCGTTAATGCCGGCGTCGCGTAAAGCGATCGCCTTTTCACGGGTAACGACTTCGCCTTTGTCGGCAAGAACCTCTCCGTCTTCGGAAATAATGTCTTCCGCGAGAGTAAGCCCCGTTATACGCGAAGCAAGGTTAAGACGTTTGTTGTATTTGTAACGACCGACTTTTGCAAGGTCGTAACGACGAGGATCGAAAAAGACGTTTCTCAGATTGATTTTAACGGCTTCGTCGTTAGGGACCTCGCCCGGACGAAGGCGGCGGTAAAGTTCGTATAAGCCTTCTTTTACCGTTTTCGTGTTGTCTTTTTCGAGAGTGCTTCTGATGTATTCGTCGTCGCCGAAAAGTTCGGCGATTTCTTTGTTGGACTCGAAGCCTAACGCGCGAAGAAGTACCGTTACCTGTATCTTACGCGTTCTGTCAACCTTTATCCATAAAACCTTCTGGTTATCCTGTTCGAGTTCGAGCCAGGCACCGCGGTTGGGAATCACGGTTGTGTTGTAGAGTTTTTTACCGGATTTATCGAATTCGAATCCGTTATAAACGCCCGGAGAACGAACGAGCTGGGAAACTATAACCCTTTCCGCGCCGTTGATTATGAACGAGCCGTTATCGGTCATCTTGGGGATATCCCCCATAAAGACGTCCTGATTGATGATGTCGCCCGTGATTTTGTTAACGAGCCTTACGTTTACCCTCAAAGGAATGGCGTAAGTCGCGTCGCGGTCACGGCATTCTTTTTCGTCGTACTTAGGCTTGTCTATCAACTTGTGGTCGAGAAAATAGAGTTCAAAACGGTCAGAGAAGTCGGTTATCGGGGAAAAATCCTCGAATACTTCCGCAATACCCTCGTCTATGAAAGATTGATAAGAATCTTTTTGAACCTCGACAAGGTTCGGCATTTCTTGCGGACCTTTAATGCGTGAGAAAGTCTTTCTTTCTACGTTTCCGAACATCGCTGACGGTAAATTTCGTGTCATTAGCTTCGCTCCTTTTTTTGAAAAAATGCTACTTATCTATTGCTTTTTTGCACAATATGTTGTATAATTGCAAGTAATAAAACACAAAACGTTGTGCTTTTGCTTGCTTTTCGGCAAAAAACCGCATATTTCGGGCTATTTTGAAGCACCAAAAATTCGGGCAAGATGCTTTCCTACATAATACGGCATTATAGCATTTAATAATTATAAACCCGAGCGTGTTCGCTGTCAAGCGTTTTGCCCCCGTATATTAATATATTTTATAATTTTTTATTTTTTTCGCGCGCAGAACGCACGCGACCGCGTCGCTTTCTGCTTTTTACGCTTCAAACGGCGACGACGCCCGTCCGAAGCGTATTCCGTAACGATTATTTAAGGTGGTTTTATGAGAATCGATAAATTTTTGAAAGTTTCACGCATATTAAAACGCAGAACCGTCGCTTCCGACGCCTGTAAAGGCGGTAAAGTTACGGTATTCGGAAAAGAAGTAAAACCGTCGTATTCTCTTAAAGTCGGGGACGAAGTCGAGTTGCGCTTCGGAAACGGTTCGGTTAAATTCGTGGTTCTGAATTTAAAGGAAACCGTCAAAAAAGACGAAGCCTCGTCGCTTTACAGAATAATCGAGGGTTGATTTTTTAACCCGCAAAAATCGTTGATAACGGGCTTATTGCCAAACTTTTTATAAAAGGGAAACGCCATGAATACCGCAATCATACCTTCGGCAGGAGAAGGAATCAGATCCAACCTCAACAAAAACAAAAATTTGTTTTTCTTTGACGGAAGCACGGTTATAGAAAAAACCGTTTCCGTTTTTTTGACCGTAAAATCGATCGGGGAAATAATCGTCGCCGTAAGAGAAGAAGAAAAGAAAACGTTTGAAAAACTATTGACTAAGTTATCGCCCGTCGTGCGCGTTATATCGGGCGGAAAAACCCGTACCGAATCCGTTAAAAAAGCGCTTTCCGTCGCTACGGGCAAATACGTTCTTATACACGACGGGGCAAGACCTTTTTTAACGGCGAATTTGATTAAAAAGTGCCTCTATAAGGCGGAAATCGAGGGAAATTGCATCCCTTGCTTGCCTCTTACGGAAACGGTTGCGAAAATAAATAACGGAGCCGCAATTGAAACGGGAAGGCGCAATTTATTAAGCGTTCAGACGCCTCAGGTTTTTAAGCGGGAAGAAATTTTATCCGCCTACGAAAAAATAACGGACGACGATTTTTTTACCGACGACGCGGGCGTGTATTGCAAATACGTCGGAAGTTGCAGTTATATCGAAGGCGAAAAAACAAATATTAAATTAACTTACGAATCCGACTTTAAAAAATTACTGCCCGAAAGAACGGGCATCGGCTACGATATACATCAACTTGCGGAAGGCAGAAAATTGATTTTAGGCGGCGTAGAGATAAACCATGATAAAGGCTTACTCGGACACAGCGACGCCGACGCCGTTATTCACTCGCTATCGGACGCTCTTCTTTCGGCGCTTGCCCTTAAAGACATCGGCAATTATTTCCCGGATACCGACGCAAAGTATGAAGGAATTTCAAGCGTAATTTTACTTAAAAAAGTTCTGAAAATCATAAAAAAACGAGGCTATAAGCCCGTTAACGCAAGTATTGCGGTTTTGGCTGAAAAGCCGAAGTTATCGCCTTACGCAGATAGGATAAGAGAAAACCTTGCAAATATTTTAGGCGTTAAAGTAACCGACGTAGGTTTTAGTTGCACGACTTCGGAAGGCGTCGGGCTGGTCGGAAGAGAGGAAGCAATAGCCTGCTACGCAACCTGCGCGCTCGCCCCGCTGTAAAACCATAGTCTTAATAATATATCCCGATATTTTTCGGCTGTTTATTCTTAAATGATACGGCAAAGTTGTTTTTTTGTTTATTTTTATATTTTGTCGCTAATAAAGATTTTATGAACGAATAATAACAGTAATTTTTTGAGGTCTATTTAATTTTTCCGCTTACCTGAAAAGCGCGAAGGTTCGTGTTTTTAAATTATCCCGCTTTTCGGCAATAAGTAGATGACGAACGGAATCCCTGCCCGCTGTTAAAGCATTTTAAAAATAACGTTTTAAAACGTGACTAATTAAACTTGATAATGGTCGCGTGTTGGGTTGTTTGCGATAAGAAAAAACTTTCTTTTAGTTTTTTAAATGATTCTTTCGCCTGTATTTGACGAACCTACATATATTTTAATTTTTATTTGACTTTTTATTGACAAAAAAAATTAAAAGTGTTAACCTTGTAATACTTGGAGGCGTAGCTCAGTCGGTTAGAGCGCACGGTCCACATCCGTGAGGTCATGGGTTCGAGTCCCCTCGTCTCTACCAAACAAAAAAGGCAGACTTGCGTCTGCCTTTTTTGTTTTTTAGTTTGTATATAGGGGCTTGAACGGGCGGGCAGTCGGCAAGTCCCGCTTTTTTTATTTTTATCTGTTGCGCTTAATAATATAATCCTTTGCAAATTGTTGCAATTTTTCGTAAAGCTCTATTGACTTTTACGGTTATAACGGCTATAATAGATACTGGAAATAAAATTGCAAATTGTTGCAATTTTTCGTAAAGGAGGTAATATGCAAAGCATTAAAAGGGATATTTATTTACAAAGACTGAAAGATAGAGAACAAAACGGTTTGGTAAAAATCGTTACCGGAATTCGTCGCTGCGGTAAATCCTATCTTCTTAATACTCTTTTTTACGGATATCTTAAAGAAAAAGGCGTAAAAGACGATCATATTATAAAAATCTCGCTCGACGATGACGAAAACAGCGACTTGCTTTTACCAAAAGCATTAAGCCGCCACGTTAAAAATCTGATTGTTGACGACGAATTATATTATATTTTGCTCGATGAAATACAACTTGCAGATAATTTCGTCGGAGTACTGAACGGGCTTTTAAAACTCCCGAACGTCGATATTTACGTTACCGGCAGTAATTCTAAATTCTTATCTACCGACATCGTAACGGAATTCAGAGGACGTGGCGACGAAGTGCGTATTTTGCCGTTGTCTTTTTCGGAGTATATGTCCGTATATGACGGAACGGTTGCGCAAGGATGGAAAGATTATTATACTTACGGCGGATTGCCGCTTGTCCTTTTGCAACAAAGCGAAGAAGCGAAAATGAATTATCTGAAAGGACAACTCAAAAATGTATATCTCAATGATATTATCGACCGTAACCGAGTCCAAAACGAAGAACAGATCAACGCCGTAGTGGAAATTCTTGCGTCAAGCATAGGCTCGCTCACCAATCCGCTAAAACTCTCAAACACGTTCAGAAGTGTTGCCAACTTGCCTATCGCGGATAAAACTGTTTCTAATTATCTTGCGTATCTCGAAGACGCTTTTCTTGTAGATAAATCAAAGCGTTACGACGTAAAAGGCAAAAAGTATCTATCCACCCCGTCGAAATACTATTTTACCGATTTGGGATTAAGAAATGCCGCGCTCAACTTTCGTCAACAAGAAGAAAATCACATTATGGAAAACGTGATTTATCTCGAACTCTTGAAGCGTGGTTTTTCTGTGGACGTAGGGATTGTAGAAACTTCAAAACGCAACGCTGAAGGAAAAATCGTCCGCAACTATGCCGAGGTGGATTTTATCGCTAATCGCGGAAATAATAAGTTCTATATTCAATCGGCTTTTGCGATGGATACCGAAGAAAAACAAACGCAAGAAAAGAATTCTTTGCTGAATATCAAAGACTTTTTCAAAAAAATAATCGTCGTAAAAGACGATATCAAGCGTAAACGCGATGAAAACGGCATAGTTACTATGAGCATTTACGACTTTTTGCTCGATGAAACAAGTATTGAATATTAGAGGGGAAAAAGCATATTCTTTTCGGTAAAAGATTTCGGTATAAGTAAATATTTGCCACACAAGACAACTATCTTTAGTTGGGTAGTTCTACTACCCGACTCATTGATTTTACAAAAAACAACAATAAAAGCCGGTTGAAAACCGACTTTTATTTCATTTAGAAATCATTACGAAAAGATGCAAGTTGTTGCAATTTTTCGTAATGAGTGTTAGAAGTTCCGCAGTTTACCTTAATTTTTTTATTACCGCAAAGCAATATTGTTTGCCACTCAGCAGTTCCGGTTTACTTACAGACGTGCCGTCAAAATGAATCCGACTGAACACGAAAAAAGGTTAAAGTTCGGGTTCATTTTTTTATGCTCAAAATACATGCTAAAACACAAGCGCATAGCAAACGGGATTTGATGCCACGATATTTTTCTATACGATTTGATACGCTATTCGCTATATTGATATTCAATTTTTTGCTTTAAATCAACTTTTATAATTCAATTAAATTTATCCCTTTGCAGCGTTATTTAACATAACAAAAGACTTGAAGTTGTCAAATTTCGAGGCTTTTATCACTTGCAGGAGTCCCCATTAAATTGATCGTTTTTTAATAATCCCTGATGGGGACACGCTTTGCGTCTGCCTTTTTTGTTTTTTTAGTTTGTATATAGGGGCTTGAACGGACGGGCAGTCGGCAAGTCCCGCTTTTTTTATTTTTATCTGCTGCTAATAGTATAATTACCTCTGCCAAGCGAAACGATGTCGTGTTTTCCGCCCCTGCGTGATAGCAACCGCAGATTAAGCAACATTTTAAGCAAGATTTAAGCAAGATGATTGCTTTTTTTTCGTTTTTGGTGTACAATATAGTTACAAATAATTGTGAGGAACAAAAAATGTATAAACCGCCGTTTTCAATAACAGCCGTAATGACTTCCAAATGCATATCGATTACTGAAAAATTGGGACAAATAACTTCGTTTCAATCGTTAAAACGAATGCCAGTTTTAAGAAGAAACAATCAAATAAAATCAATACATTCGTCGCTGTCGATAGAGGCGAATTCTCTGTCGTTAGAACAAGTAAAGGACGTAATCGACGGAAAAGCGGTAATCGGATCGCAAAAAGAGATTCAGGAAGTAAAAAACGCATATACCGCTTACAAAATGATCGGGAAATTCGACGGATACAGCGAAAAAGACCTGTTGAAAGCGCACGGCATACTGACAAATTCGGTAATAGAAGATTCCGGAAAATACAGAAACCATGCCGAAGGCGTTTTTGACGGCGAAAAGGTTATTTTTATAGCCCCGCCGTGCGCATTGGTTCCTTCACTTATGCGCGATTTGTTTTTTTGGTTAAAAAACGACGTCGATACCCCGATATTGATAAAATCGTGCGTGTTCCATTACGAATTCGTTTTTATTCATCCTTTTAGCGACGGAAACGGCAGAACCGTAAGACTTTGGCAAAACGTTTTGCTGTCAAAATGGAATTCTCTTTTCGAATATATTCCGATAGAATCGCAAATTCAAAAATACCAGACGGAATATTACGAAAAAATAGCAAAATGCCATAAAGAAGGAAACTCCGACGAATTTATAACCTTTATGTTAAAAGTCATAGACGAAACGCTCGATGCGGTTATAGCTTCCGTCAAAAAAGAATCGCTCAACGTTTCGGAAAAGGTAAATAAACTTCTTGAAGTTATGGACTACGACATTCCTTTAAGCGCAAACGAAATTATGCGCAGACTTAACGTTAAATCAAAAGAAACGCTGAGGGCAAGTTACCTGAATCCGGCAATTGAAAACGGACTTATAAAAAAGACTTTTCCTGATAAGCCTAACAGCAAAAATCAAAAGTACGTTAAGTAACATTTTAAGCAAGATTTAAGCAAGATGAACAGGTTTTTAAACTTCTTTAAAATTAGTACCCGAAAAAAGCCAAAAATAAAACTTTTAAGATTTTTTACCGAACCCGGCGAAAAATACGGTTTGTAAAAACGTTAGAGCTTATTAAATATCTGGAATATATCAAAAAACGCCTGTTTTAATTTCCTTTACGTGGACTTCAAACAGGCATTTTTTTAATTAGTACGTTTTTTATCTGTTACGGTAAATCTATTTTTTACCTTCTATTTTTTTCGTTTCTTTTTCGTGTTTTTTTTCAAACTTTGCCTCTATTTTTTTAACAATACTCGCAGACACATTATCGCCTATGGCTTTGCCCGTCGTTTCCGACGAGTTGACGACGGCGGTTTTAATTAACTCCCCGACGGATTTAACTAAATCGATATCGAACGCCGCATTGATGCAACCGATTGCGCCGTTTACCTTTTCGGCAATCCGGCGTCCTTTATTCTTGCCCGTAAGCAAAGTGCTGATTGCATCTGTAAATTTATTAAGCTCTTTTTTGTTTTCGAATAAAAATTCTCGCTCCCCAAACTTAAGGTAAATTTCCGCTTTAAGTTTATCTTTTTTCACTTGTGGAACACCTTCATAAATTTTTACGTCGCTACAAGGCAGCAAATCCGAAACGACGATTTGCCCTTCGTTTTCGTCTTGATTGTTTGGAATTATCGCTATATATAAATTCGTCAACAATAATTGCGCCTGAACGTTATCGACGGGCAGTAAAACGTTTCCTTTGTATAAAACTACCTCGTCTTCGCCTAAAACATAATTTTCCATATCTTTTCTTCCTCCTTGCAAGTAAACCTCTCAAGTTTTTTCATAAAGTAAACGACAGTATTTATTCGCGTATAAATTATAGCATACTCTTTTAAATTTTGCATTGTTTTTAATCATTTTTATAAAAATATAAACAAAAATCTTCACAAACTCCTTTTAAACGCAACCTAAATATCGGTACGACAAAAATTATATCAATAGAAATTTCAAAATTTTTAAGTTGACATCGAACTTGTAACAAAAATGTTGAAAGTTTTCGGTACGATGTTTGAAATAAGCAACATTTTAAGCAAGATTTAAGCAAGACGAACGGTTTTTACGCGTAAAAAACCCGCCGCGGGAAATTAAAATTTTTCCGTGGCGGGTTTAAGTTTTCTTGCTTACGTTTATGTTTTCGATTCTTAATCGTTTTAAGTTTTCGCTGAATTTTATTTTTGTTTTCTCGTTTTATTGTGTGCGAATTTCAACTATTGCTTTTTTCTTTTTTAAGAACCTTCTTATTTTTTTCGGGAACTTCAACAGCACGCCAACCGCGCTTTTTTGCGTTTTTTAGTCAACCACGAAACGGTATCTTTCAGAGTATCTATAATCGGGCGAGGTTTATAACCGAGCGATTTTTCGGCGTTTTTGCGTGAAAACTTGCCGTTTGAGTCAAGAACTTCCACCGCATAAGGGGTAAAAAACAATTTTTTCTTTCTGCGTACGGCAATTTTTTCGTAAATCGGGGCGAAAAGTTTTGCTATTTTTATGGGAAGGCAGGATATAACCCTTTTAACCCCCGTAAGCAATTTTACGCTTTTTAAAACGTCTTTTATCGTGGCGTAATGCCCGGATAAAATATAGCATTTGCCTCTTTCTCCTTTTTCGGAGCATAAAACAATGCCTTCGGCGACGTCTCTTACGTCAACGAAGTCGTAACCTCCTTTGACGGCAAGCGGAAGTTTGCCTTCTAAAAAAGACAAAAGCATAGTGGTAATACTTCCCTTTGCTTCGTCGTTAGGCCCTATGATACCGGAAGGGAAAACCAGACTTGCGTTGAGTCCTTGTTTTGCGTATTCCAAAACGAGTTGAGTCGCCATAGCCTTACTTTTTGCGTAATCGCCTTTAACTTTATCGGGCGAAAAATCGTAAACTTCGCTTATTTCTTCCCCTTTCGGTTTTTCGGGAATAGCGTGTACCGAACTGACGTAAACGAGTTTTCCGACGGATTTTTGCTTGCATCTTTCAACAATGTTTTTCGTTCCTCCCACGTTAACCCTATATAATTTTTCTCCGGGATCTGTAGCAACCGACACTATCCCCGCGCAATGAATGACGCAAGCGCTTTCGTCTGCAAAGCCGAAAAAGTCATCCAAAGATTTTCCGTCGCAAACGTCGCCCGTAATCCTTATTACTTCTTGCGGAAGATTTTCCGCGTAAGGATCATTTGGCATCGTAAGCGCGTAAACGACGGCGCCCTTTTTAATAAGATTGGCTACTACTTCTTTTCCCAAAAAGCCCGTAGCACCCGTTACCAAATATTTTTTATACATATTTACTCCTCCTTGTTGACAAGTGTTGATTTTCTTTCACAAGTATAGTATAATACTTTGTGACGGAAAAATCAACAGTCAATTTTTTTTAAAATGAAAGATAACCGACGCCCGAAAACAATTCGTCGATTATCTCGGTGAATTTTTGATGAAGAGGTAAAATCATGAAAACAGACGCAAGAGTACGCTACACGATATCCGCTTTGAAACAATCTTTTTTAAAACTTTTAAAAACAAAACCCGTAAATAAAATTACGGTAAAAGAAGTATGCGACGTTGCAGAATTAAACCGCGCGACCTTTTACACCCATTTCAGCGATTGTTACGATCTTTTGGAAAGAATAGAAAACGACCTTATAGAAGATTTTACCAAATCGTTAAAATACGTAAACACTTTCGACGTTACGAGGTTAATCGAAGCAATTTACGACATGATAGACAAAAATTACGAAGTATGTAAAGTTTTGGTTTTTGAAAACGCAAACGTTTCTTTACTTAACAAAATGATCGATATCGCAAAAAAAGCGAGTATTTTAACCTGGAAAAAGGAACTTACCAAGGCAAAAAGCGAAGAACTCGACATGCTTTACACTCACCTTTCGCACGGGCTTATGTGCGTAGTTATAGACACTTACGGAAAATACGACAAAAAAACGGTGGCGGGCTTTATAAATCTTATGGCAAAAAACAGCACCGCGACGTTCAGATAATCTGTTTTTTATTATCGACCGTTTTTTTCGTTTTTTTCAAAAACTACCGCGATTTTTAAGTTTAAATTAAGTTGTTCGGGATATATTAAAATCGAAAAGGAGTATTTACGAGGTATTTATGAGGATTTTACTTGCCGAAGACGAAGTCGCTTTAAACAAGGCTCTTTCCAAAATATTAAAACGTTCGGGCTACGTCGTGGATTCGGTTTACGACGGAGAAGACGCGCTTTTATATCTCGAGTCGGATATTTACGACATTGCCGTTTTAGACGTAATGATGCCGAAAACAGACGGGCTTACCGTTCTGAAAACTATAAGGGAAAGAAAAAACACTATACCCGTAATAATTTTAACGGCAAAAAGCGAAACAGAGGACAAAATTTCCGGCTTAGACTCGGGCGCCGACGATTATATAACGAAGCCTTTTAAAACCGAGGAATTGCTTGCGCGGCTAAGAGCGGTTTCGAGACGCAACGTATCAAATACGGCGGTGAACGGCTTAACTTACGGAAATCTTACGCTCGACCAAAAAACTTACGAACTTAGAACCGAATCCGATTCGGTAAAACTAAACCATAAAGAATTTCAACTTATTGAAGTCTTTATGAAAAACCCGAAAATCGTTATGTCTGCCGATAAAATTATGGATAAACTCTGGGACGAAGACAGCAACGCCGAACAAAGCGTTATCTGGGTGTATATTTCGGGTTTAAGAAAAAAACTATCCCGGATAAACGCGAATGTTACCATCAAAACGAGCAGAAATGCGGGGTATTATTTGGAAAAAGCAGATGATTAAAAAATTACGTAAAAAATTTATTGTTATCGCCATGTGTTCGGTAACCGCCGTTCTGGTTTTGACGATAGGCGGTATAAATCTTTTTAACTATATAAAACTCAACGAAAATTCCGACCGCATTATTTCCATCATAGCGGAGAACGGCGGTGTTTTCCCCTTCGACCGCAAGCCGGAACAGGGCTTTCTGTCGCATCGTTACAACGGCATTACGGGCGAAACCCCTTTCGAGGTAAGATATTTTACCGCTAAAATAGACGAAAACGGTAACGTAAGCGAATTAAACATGCAAAAAATCGCGTCCGTTTCGCCCGAAAAAGCCGCCTTATACGCAATCGAAATTTATAGCGGCAAAAAAACGAAAGGGCTGACGGACGGATACAAATATTTGAAATCCGAAAAAGACGGAGGGGCTTTTCTGATTTTTTTAGATTGTCAAAAAGATTTATTCACCCTTAACACGTTTCTTTTATTAAGCGTGATTTTGGGCGTTAGCGGGCTTATAGCCGTACTTTTACTTATTTTGTTTCTTTCTAAAGTCGCGCTTAAACCCGCCGAAGAAAGTTACCTTAAACAAAAAGCCTTCATAACCAACGCCGGACACGACCTTAAAACTCCCTTAACCGTAATAAACGCGGAAGCGGACGTACTCGAACTCGATATGGGAAAAACCGAAAGCACGCAGGAAATCAAAAAACAAGTTTCCGTACTTGACACGCTTATACGAAAACTCGTGTTTTTGGCAAAAATGGAAGAAGTTGAAAATTACCAACTTAACGAATTTAATCTATCCGATCTTTTAACCGACGTCTTAGCGGGATACGGCGGCGTATTCGAATCCGGAGGCTTTATTTTTTCCGCCGACCTGCAACCGGGAATTATAATTAAAGGAAACGAAGAACTTTTGTCCCGCGCGTTCGGCTTATTGCTCGATAACGCCTTAAAATACGCCGACGAGGGCGGAAATATCGGCGTTTCGCTTTTCCGCGTCGCTAAAAGCGTGAGAATCGTTTTCTATAACGACGCAAAAGACGTCCCCCCGGGAAAACACGACGAGTTGTTTGAAAGGTTTTATCGCGGAGATGAGGCAAGAAAAACAGACGGCAACGGCATAGGGCTGTCGGTCGTTAAAGCGATTACCGAGGTCAACAAAGGAAAAGTTTTTGCGGAAGCGGACGGTAAGGGCATAAAGTTTACGATAGTTTTGTAGCCCCTCAATTATATCTATCAGGCTTGTTATATAGGCTAAAAACCCGCCTATAAGCCCGTTATTTCATATTTTAAAATATTTTTTGGAACGCGATATTTAAGTTTAAATTAAGTTTCGCGTGGTACGATATGGTTATAAAAATTACGAGAAGGTGTAAAAATGAAAATTAAAAAGATAGCGATAAGCGTTGTTTGCTCGTTAATTTTATCGGTTACCCTCGTTTTGAGCGGTTGCTCTTTCGGAAACGACAACCGAATAAAAACGATAGTTTCGATAGAAAAAACAATGACGAACGGTCTTAAAGATACTTATACCATAACTTACAGCGACAATACGACCTATAATTTTGAAATCGAAAACGGCAAGGACGGCGCGGACGCCGACGTGGAAGCAATCTATCGCGCGTACGCGGCGAGATATCCCGACGCGACTTTCGAGGACTTTTTAAACGCCGTCGTAAAGGTCGGCGTCGATCAAAGCCTTACGGTTTCCAACAAAGCGCTTTTGTCGTCGTTCAAGGTTTATACCGAGTTTACCGAAACCACCTATTCCGGCTGGCCCTATCAGCGCGTAATAAATCAGACAGCCGTTTACTGCGGTTCGGCGGTAGTTTACTCCGTTGACGAAAACTATACTTACTTTATTACCAACTATCACGTTCTTTACGACGGTAAGTCGAGCGATAAATCAAAACTTGCGAAGAAAATTACCTGTTACGCTTACGGAAGCGAAAGCGCGCCTCAAAAAACGAACGAAACTTCGAGCGACGGTTGTATAATTTACGAATACGGCGATTACGCTATTTTTTGCGAATACGTAGGCGGAAGCGTAACTTGCGACCTTGCGATTATAAAAGCGAAAACTTCCGACGTCAAAAAGATAAACCCGAACGTAAAAGCCGTGACTTTCGCCGAATCTTACCACGTCGGAGAATCGGCGATAGCGATAGGTAATTCGGAAAACGAAGGGATAAGCGTTACAAAAGGCATAGTAAGCGTAGATAACGAATATATAAATTACTCTATTGACGGCGCGCAAAGAAGTTACCGCTCGATGAGAATCGACACCGCCATTTACGGAGGAAACTCCGGCGGAGGGCTTTTCGACGACGACGGAAACTTAATAGGTATTACCAACGCGGGCAACGGCGAAGACCAGAATATAAATTACGCCATCCCGGTAAACATCGTAAAACCCGTGACGGAAAATATTCTGCTTTATCTTGACGGAACGGTTAAAACCCTGAAATTAGGCGTTACCGTAAGCGCGAAAAACAGTCGTTACGTTTACGACGAAGCCTTAGGTTACGGCGATATTTACGAGGACGTTTTCGTTTCCGACGTAATTAGTGACAGTCTTATATCCTCTTTGGGCTTAAAAGCGGGAGACAGACTTGTATCGTTTAACGTAAACAAAACGGAATATAAACTCAAACGTTACTTTAACCTCGGCGACTACCTTTATACCGTTCGTCCGGGCGATACGGTTTCCTTCACTTACGAAAGAGCGGGCGTTACGGTAAACTCAACCGAATTAACCGTTTCGTCGGCAAACTTTATTACGGTAAGTTAAAAAGATTATCCGCTCCGCCTTTTTCATACGGCGCAAAATATAACCGCTTGTCTTCCTTACGGTTTTAAAAAAGCGTCTTAATGGCCTCCTTAAAAAACAACCTCTTGAAAAGAAAACTTTTCAAGAGGTTGTTTTTATGCCTTACGGCGTTCTTTTATTTTGGCTACGCGCGTCTTTATTCAGAAAATAAATTATACAAAAAAGCCTTCTATAAGCCCGTTATCGGCTTTTTCGCGCTAATAACCCTAAGATCTTCTTTTAATAAAATCTTCCAGCCAGGCGATACAAAAATCATGAAGTTTTTCGAGCGTAACGTTGGTCGATTGACGGCAATACCTTATATATTGACACAGCATACCGTCGATGATAACGGAAATTTCGACTTCCATACCGCTTTTGTTTACGATGGCGGAATCGTTATTGCAAAGTTCAAAAAACTTGCTTTTTGCAAGATTGCCTATTCTGCCCGCAACGTTCGATATTGAAACCGAACGGCAAATGAGCGCGTAATTTTCCTGATTTTCCGTAATGTAAGCGAAAAAATCATCCGTAAACTTTTTGTAATCACGACTTTCTTTAAGTCTTTCGTTTGTAAAAAACCTGTCTATAAGCTCGTTTTCGTAATCTTCGGCTACCGCGTAAACGTCGTCGTAATGAGAATAAAAGGTCGCGCGCGATATATCGGCGCGTTTAGTAAGTTCTGTTACCGTAACTTTATTAAGTTCCTTTTTCTCGGAAAGCATCTCGGCAAAAACCTTCCTGATCAGTTTTTTTGTTTTCAGCGAGGAATTGTTTAAATTTTTAACTTTCATTTGCTTCAATTTGCGCAATTTTATCAACGCTGTAAATATTTTTACACAGACGATAAAATTGTACTTGCCTTTTTGTTTTTCTTGTATTATACTACTTTACGATAAAGATGTCAACAGTGTAAATATCTTTACTGTTGAAAAGGAGATGAAATTTATGTTTGATTTTGCCAGAATTTGTAACGACGTAGAAAAATTGACTCCCGCAGAACGCGGAATCCTGATTGCAAGCCAGTCCGTAAAAGTTCTTAAAGGACTAAGCGCCCTTCCCGAAACAGCCGACAGCCCCGTAACGGTACTTACCACCTTTATAATAGGCGCGGTCGTAAGCGACGGAAAACTTAACGAAAAAGAATATCTTCTGATTTACCCGTCGCTCGTAAAAGCCTTCGGCGACAACTTTGATTACGAATCGGTCAAAAAAGCCGTTTCCGACGGTAAAGAAGGAAGAATCTTCCTTAACAAATGCTCCGCCGAACTTATGGAATACGTTAAAGAAAGCGACGAAGATTTGCAAGCCGATATCGTCACCCTTTGTCTTTTGATTGTTTCGGTTGACGGAAAAATCAATTTAAAAGAACGGCGTTACGTCAAAAACCTTTGCAAATAACGTTTTTTTAAAAATATAAAAGAGGTTTAACGTTATGGAAAACATTAAAAAAGCAAAAATTTTGTATATAGTAATTTCGGCTGTTATGATAGCGCTCGGTATCGTTATGTTCGTTTTTCCTTTCGAAAGCATGGACGTTATCTGCTACCTTGTCGGCGCTCTGATTTTAGCCTTCGGCGTAGTTAAAATTTACAACTACTTTTCAAGGGGGTTTGCAAGGCTGATATTCCCCTTCGATTTAGGCTTCGGTCTTTTGCTTATCGTCCTTGGCATCCTGATTATCATTCATCCTAATAGCGTTAAGGAATTTCTTCCCGTACTCGTGGGCATCTTCTGGATAGTTGACGGCGCAATGCAACTTCAAAACTACGCGGAAGCGCGCGCTTTAAGATTGAAAGGAAGTTTCTGGCTGTTAATATTCGCGGTTTTGACGTGCGTTTGCGGTGTTTTGCTTATAATCGATCCGTTTGAAGGTTTTAAGGCGCTTGTTTACGTTATCGGCGTAACCCTCGTCATCGACGGATTACAAAATTTGTTCACGGCGATTTATTTCGCTCACTTCAAAAAAGAACTTAAAGAACGCGTTGAAAAACTCGACGACGACACCACCTTCCATTTTTAATATTGAAATAAGATTTTCGGGCTGTCGAAAGTAGTCCTTAATCTTTTAAAGCCACAAAAAACGACCGGTTTAGCGGCGTAGCGATAGAGATTTTCGCTACGCCGCAACTATATTTGCCTTTCGGCAAGTGATATGCCTTCGGCGTGATATTTTGCTTACGCAAAGTGATACTTTTCTCTATTGAGAGAAGTTAAGGCAAATATAATATAACTTTGACTTTAAGTCAAAATATAACGCAAATCCCTTGCATATCACTTTTAGCCGCAAGGATGAAAATATAACTTAACTCAATAGTCTTTTGTGGATAAGAAAAGCACACTACGCTTCGCGACTGCGAAGTATAGTGTGCTATACTTTTGAAAGCGTTTTCCACAAGGGGGAATAACCCTACAAATCAGAAGTTGTCGGTTATTGTTTTTTGTATTCAAATAAGCGATACAGTTTTTTTGAAAAGCTACCCGCATAAAGTTTTGCAAAAATAAATCTTTCAAATCCTTTCAATTCGTCTATATATTTTTGCGGTATCATCGTGTGTTCTTTTACAAAAGTAAGTTTCTCGCTTTGATAAACTCTCGGATTATCTATGCCATAAACTTCGGTTACGCCCACGTCATTGATAGGATTTCTTCGCTTCGACATTTTAGCGGCAAAAGAAGTATAGCAATCTACCAGAAGCGCAATCTGCTCAAAACGAGAACACAGACTATCTATCAGCCTTCGCATTTCCTCAATCGTCAAGTACATACTCACGCCTTCCATAACAACAATTGCAGATTTGCTTTTCTTAACAGTTGTCAGCCAACTACAATCTCTTGCATCGCCTGCAATCATTATGTAGTTATCCGATTCGGCATAATATTGTTTTCTTTCTTCAATTACTTCCGAAAAATCCACGTCGTACCACTTATGATTTTCCGTTCCGACCCTTATAACTCGGCTATCCATTCCGCAACCGATATGAATGACTACCGCATTCGGCGTATCTGCCATTTGTTGTTTTAACCATTCGTCAAACACGGCAGAGCGAACGCCCATGTAGTAAGCAAGCCATTTGGATTTGGATTTCCCTTTAAGAGAAAATCCTTCCGTTTCCCAAATTTCTTCGGCTTTTTTATCATTCAGAAACAATCCTTTTTTACTTACATAGGACTTACCGTATAAAGGTATGTACAATGTTTTATTTACACTATTCATATATTTGCCTGCATATTCTTATTTATCGGTAAGTTTATGATAACATAAAAGCAATAAAACTTCAAGTTGTTTTGTGCGGAAAAAAGAGAACTCGGTTTAAAAAAGCCGAGTCTCCTAAATTTTTTAATTTTTATCCCTATGGGACGCGCCATTTTCCGGTCGTTTTTTCTTAATCGTTTTTTGCTTTTGTAAAGAATCCTTTTTTTATAAGAGGTTATTTCGTCGAATTTCGCTTTTTGAATTATCGTTCCGTTTTCGACTTTTTTCGTTTATTTTTTGTCGTTTAGTATTGACAAAGAAGATTTTTTATGTTATTATGGTTGTAAAATAAAAACAGGTGTTTTTGCAATGAAAACACTTGCTTCTTAACCGACTTTATAAGGACGGCAAATTATTTGCCGATATAAAATATGAAACGTTTTATTTTACCGCTTGTTTTCGGAATAATCGCTATAATCTGTCTTTCTTTTTTTCTCGGTTGTAAAACAGCCACGCTTTCAGCCCCCGAAAACTTGCGTTTTGAAAACAGAACTTTATATTGGAACGCCGTGGAAGACGCCGATAGTTACGTCGTGTTTTTCGATGATAAAGAGTATGAAGTAAAAGATTGTTTTTTCGATTTTTCCAAAACGGGCGTATATAAAAACTATACCGTAGAAGTTATGTCTGTCGCCGACGGAAAAAACAATTCCGATTGGTCGGAAATATCTTTCGTTATAACCGAACCCAAAGAAAGCGGATACGACGATAAAGGCTTTTTTTACACCCTCGTAAACGACGAGGGTTACGAACTGTCGCGGGGTAACGCCGATATAGAAGGAGAACTCGTTTTGCCCGATTATTACGACGGCTTGCCCGTAATAGGGATAGCGGAAAAAGCCTTTAACGCGTCGGAAAGCCTGTACGTGGATTGCATTACCGAGGCTTATTGCAACACCGTAACTACCGGCGTTACGTTACCGTCCCGTTTAAAGTATCTCGGAAATCTTTCCTTCAAGCATTTAGTAAGAATAGAGGAGGTCGTTTTCCCGGATACGGTAACCGAAATAGGCGACTCGGCGTTTTTCGGATGCAAGCGCCTTGCCAAAATTAAACTGCCGAAAAATTTAAAGTCTATATTATCCGGTGCTTTCACCCGTTGCGCGCTTAAAGACCTATATTTACCCGAAGGTCTGGAGTATATAGGCTACTCCGCTTTTGACGCTTTCGTTACAAATTATTACAACGACCTTCCTGTATATACCGAACAGTCTTTTGAAAAACTCGTGTTGCCGAGTACTGTTAAATTTATAGGCGCGCGCGCTTTTATGGGCTGTACAAGACTAAAAGAGGTAACGTTTTTGTGTGAAAATTTAGAATATGCAAACAAATCCTCTTTTTCAAAAACTTTACTCGACACCGACGAACCCGGCGCGCATTTTATAACGGGCGAAAAAACAGTTGACGGAAAAATGGAAAAATACGCCTTATTGTGGAAATATAACGACGCGGAAACCGAAACTTATGAGTTGCGCAAGCCTGCGGATACTAAACTATACGTCGCAGGAGCCGCCTTTTCAAATACAAAACTTAAAAGAATAATTATCGGCGACGGAATAAAGTTGAGCGGTGGTTCTTCATTTGCAATGTGCGCGGCTCTTGAAGAAGTCGTATTGCCGTCCGATTTAACGCTTATTTTAGCAAGAACATTTGTTGGAGATTACAAACTCACCCAAATTATTATTCCCGACGGTGTAGTCACTATAGAAGAAGATGCTTTTCAAAATTGCACTTCTCTGAAAGAAGTGTCTTTGCCCGAAGGAGTTATTTCTATTGGTAATAGGTGCTTCAGAGAATGTCATTCCTTAAAAGAACTGATTCTTCCCGAAGGTTTAATTTCTATAGGGAATTGGGCTTTCAGTGGTTGTTCTTCTTTAAAAACGGTGATCTTGCCTAAAAGCCTTACTGTCGGCAATTACGCCCCTTTTAAAAATTGTGCTTCTCTTGAATCCGTATTTTACACGGGGAGCAAAGGCGAATGGGATAATTTTTCGGATTCTTCTCCGTATTTTTTGGTTGATTTTAACGAAACCGCAAAAATATATACTTATTCCGAAAAAAAACCGACCGCCGAAGGTAACTTTTGGCGTTACGTTGACGGCGTCCCCACAATTTGGTAATTGTAACGTTATTTTTACCGTCGCTTTTACGTTAACGAAAATAATCGGCTCGCCGATTAAATATATAAGATTTTTTGAGAGTGAAGAATGAAAAAAATAATTATCACCATATTTGCGACTTTTGCGCTATGTGTTTTAGTCGTAATTACGGGTTGCGGGGGCGATAAACTTTCCGCGCCCGAAAATTTAAACGAAACCGACCTTGTTCTTAGTTGGGACGCGGTAGAAGGCACAGACGGTTATGCTGTTTTTATCGACGGAAAGGAGTTTTTTACCGAAGACAATCGTTTCGATTTTAAAACCCTGCCTTTAAAAACCGAGTTTAACGTAAAAATAAAAGCCGTATTAAAAGATAAAAGAAAAGATTCCGACTACGCCGAATACTTACTGAAAGTATCCTCCCCCGTTTCCTCGGGTTACGACGAAAAAGGTTATTGTTTTACCCTTACCGAAGACGGTAGCGGATACGCGCTTTCAAAAGGCAACGCCGATATAACGGGCATAATGATGCTTCCCGATAAGTTTTGCGGTTTACCCGTCGTAGAAATAAAAGACCACGGATTTGACGGTTCTGCCAAAAACGACGAAGCGGACGTTTTCTCCGAAAAGTTTTGCAACGATAAAACGCAAGGCTTTATTTTGCCTTCTTTTTTGCGTTACGTCGGAAAAAGCGCTTTTTCTTACAATATTCGTGTTGAAAAAATCGAAATACCCGACGGCGTTACCGAAATCGACGAAGGCGCTTTTTACGGTTGCAAAAGACTTAAAACCGTAAAACTTTCTAAAAATTTAAAGCAAATAAAAGATAAAGCGTTTGCCTGTTGCGCGTTAAGAAGCCTTAATTTTCCGGATGGACTCGAAGTAATAGGTAAAAGCGCTTTTGACGCTCTAATTGACGAAACCGCAAAAGTTAAAAACTTTACCGAACAGATATTGTCTGAAATAACGTTGCCCGACTCGGTAAAAATACTCGACGATTACGCTTTCAGAGGGTGCTATAATCTTCAAAATGTAAAAATGCATTACAGGACGGAATACGTAATAGGAAAGGACGTTTTCAGTTACACTTCCGTTATTTTCGGTTTAACCAATTGCAGCAGAATCACCGTGCTTTACAAAAATATAAATAATCGTTCCTATAATAATCGGTTTTACTTCGGTTCTTCCTTTGTTGAACAAGAACGCTTCGACGCCTCTGAAAAAGAGTCTTACGGGTTAGGTTTATACAAAACTTTATACGTTACTTTAAGCAGTTACGCTTTCGCAAGGCTGAAGGAGTTAAAAACGATTGAACTCGGCGAATATTGCATGTTGGCGGGTTCGTTTATTTTCGCCGATTGCGCCGCGCTTGAAACCGTAACCGTTTCGCCCGTTTTAAAAATCTTTCCCGAGTCGATTTTCGACGGTTGCGTAAGTTTAAAATCGATAATTTTACCGGAAGAAACGACTACCGTTTCCGAAAACGCCTTCAGAAATTGCGCGGCGTTGAAATACGTGGTCGCGCCGAAAACCATATCGTCTTTAGCAGCATCCGCCTTCGACGGCTGTAAATCGCTCGACACTTTGTTCTTCTACGGAACAGCCGAGGAATACGAAACGGTAAAACAGGTGTTTTCGGCAAGCGACGAACTGACTTTTGCAAAAGTTTATTTTTATAGCCGGGGGTATCCGACCGACGAAGGCGACTTTTGGCGCTACGTTGACGGCGAACCCGTAATTTGGTAACTAAACGTAAAAACGACCGGTTTAGCGGCGTGGCGATAGGGATTTATCGCTACGCCGCAACTATATTTGCCCTACGGCAAGTTATATTGCTAACGCAGTTATATTTTGCTTTCAGCAAAGTGTTATTTCTCTCTTCAAGAGAAGTTAAGGCAAATATAATATAACTTCGGCTGAAAGTCGAAATATAACTTTTAGACTTGTTCTGAAAATATAACTGTTTGCAAAGCAAAAAATATCACTTTACTAAAAACTTAATTTATTGTATAATAACTACATGAGTGAAAGCATTATAAGAGAAAAAGCAAAAGAATTTGCAAAAAACATAGTATTCCTTACAAAGGAAATCAAGATAAATAAAAAAGAGAGTGTATTATCCAATCAATTACTACGTTCAGGAACAAGTATCGGCGCAAATATCCACGAAGCGCAATACGCACAAGGAACGGCAGACTTTATTTCAAAGCTAGAAATAGCATTAAAAGAATGTTTTGAGAGCGAATATTGGTTAGAACTATTATTTGAAACAGGTTATATAGAAGAAAAACAATATAAAAAACTTAATAACGATTGTGGGGTTATAAGAAAAATGCTAATTTCTTCTTGTAAAACCTTAAAGGCAAAAAATGATTAACGTTTCAAAACATTACGATTTACTTATAGAAAACGGCAACGATCCTGTTTTAGACGGGAAATTATTATCCGAATACAATATGTGGGCTTTTGAGACAGATAGGGTTTACTAATATAGAGGTAAAGGAAATAGAATTTGCCCATATAATTAGTTGTATAAAAAATTGAAGTATAGCACACTATACTTTGCAAGCAATGTCGTGTGTTTTTGCAAAGCAAAAAAGACAAAGGGTAGCAAAATTTGCTACCCTTTTACAATGTACTAAAAAATCCCTAATGGGGACGCGCTTTAGCGGTCGTTTTTTACTGCTTTTTTGTAGCAATTTTCTTTATCTTCAAGCGGTAAAGTTACGGGAAACCCCGCTGAATAGTTAATTTCGTCGCGTTTACGGTTTTACGCTAAAAACAACGACTGCTTTTTTGCTTTTTGCATCCTTCCATTTTTTCGCAACGGTAACACACCTCGTTGGTTAAAGGCTTATCGTCGAAATAATCGAGAACGTTTTTTATCGTGGTTCTGGCAATTTCCGAAAGAGCCTCGTCGGTGAGAAAAGCCTGATGCGACGTAATTATTACGTTGGGCATAGATAAAAGCCTTGCCAAAACGTCGTCGCCAAGAATATGTCCCGACTTATCTTCAAAAAACAAGTCGGATTCTTCTTCGTAAACGTCAAGGCACGCCCCGCCGACCGTTCTTTCCTTTATGCCGTTTAACAGCGCTTCCGCGTCGATGAGGGCGCCTCTTGAGGTGTTTATTATCATCACGCCTTTTTTCATCGAAGAAATAGCCTTTTCGTCGATCAGATGGAAGGTTTCGTCGGTAAGCGGACAATGAAGGGAAATTATATCGGAATTTTTTAAAAGCGTTTCGAGTTCGACGTATTCCGCGTCGAGCGTCTGATCGGGAAATTTATCGTATGCAAGAATACGAGCGCCGAAACCTTGCATGATTTTTATAAACGACTTGCCTATTCTGCCCGTACCGACGACGCCGACGGTCTTGCCGTAAATATTGAAACCCGTAAGCCCCGCCAGACTGAAATTAAAATCTCTCGTGCGGTTATAGGCTTTGTGGATTCTTCTTACAGACGTAAGCAAAAGCGCCGCCGCGTGTTCGGCAACCGCTTCGGGCGAATACGAAGGAACTCTTACGACGTGTATTTTTTTGTAACACGCTTTTACGTCAACGTTGTTAAACCCCGCGCACCTTAACGCGATTAACTTTACCCCGTAACCGTAAAGGCATTCGACCACTTTTTTATTTATATCGTCGTTAACGAAAGGAACGACAACGTCAAAACCTTTCGCTAAAAGACAAGTGCTTTCGTCGAGTTTCGGCTCGAAGTAACTTACTTCCGTATTGTCGGCTTTAAACTTTTCAAAATATTTTTTATCGTATTCTTTTACGTCAAATACAGCAATTTTAATCATATTTTGTACCTCTTATGTATTTTAGCACGACTTTTGATTTTCTGTCAACGACTTTACGGCGGATAAGTTACCGGAAAAACTTTGCGCGCGCTTGCAAAAACTTTATAAGTAGGATATAATTTCGGTATAAACCGAATTTTGCGAGGCGATTATGAACGAACTCAACAACTTTAATATGGCGGTCGGCGAAACTTTAATGTATTGCCAACGGATAGAACACGACGTAAAAATTATTTACGCGGCAATGCTCAAAGGCGATATGAACGAAAACATCAATCTCGTAAAACGCGAAACTTTAGGTACGGTTCTCGTTGCCCTTTCCGCGCTCGATAACAGCGACGGCAACCCGATATTCGGCAGTCGTGATTACGCGATTTTAAAACAGATCAAAAACGCAAGAAACTTTATAGCGCATCAATGCTACGTGGATTTTTTGTATTTAAACGACGAGGAATTTTATAAAAAGTTTGCCGAAAACAGGCAAAAAATCGAGGTTTTTAAAAATAATTTCAAAAATCTTTCGTCTTTTGTGGAAAACGCGAGATTTTCGGTACTTTCCAGATTTTGTCGCATATAATATATCAGGCGTTTTACCAAATTTAAACACACGGTAAACACGCATTATATCGCCGAATTTTAATTTTTGCCTCCTTATTTTGCAATTTTTGGAAAAAATTATTGCAAGAAAAAATAAATTTAAAAATTTTTTAAAAAATTTCAAAAAACGGCTTAAAAATCCTTTACAAACGAAAAAAAGTGGTGTAATATTTAGGGCGTAATCAAGGTTACGTAAACGTTGCCGAGATTTCTCAACTAAGGTTTCATCATTTTCCCCCTTATCATATATTTTTCAGGTAGTCGGCAGTTTGCGATAGATGCGAACTGTCGATTGCTTTTTTTTCGGTGTTTTTCGGTGTATTTAAGATCTTTCTGCCTAAGCGCGCGGATAAGTTCGTTTTTTCGGGCAAAATGCGGAAAAATAATAATTAAAAAGTTTTTACGCTTAGTCGAAAATTTCTTGCCTGACGCAGATAAATCGGGTACAATGTAATTAGTCGGTCAAATTTACCGACAAAGGATAAATATGAAGTTTTATCGGGACGGGCTTGAAAGCCTGAAAGAATTATACAGAATAGGTTTCGGTCCGTCGAGTTCCCACACGATGGGGCCGGAAAAAGCCATGCTTGCTTTTTCAGCGGGGAAAGACGCCGACAGGTATAAAGTCGTTTTATACGGCTCCCTCGCAAAAACGGGCAAAGGACACGGGACCGACGTCGTAGTTAAAAAAACCGTCGCGCCGATCGAGTGCGAAGTGGTTTTCGACAAAACCGATTCCGTCCCCCACCCTAATACGCTTGACGTTTACGCTTATAAGAACGGGAAAATTATCGACAAAGCGCGTTTTTTCAGCGTCGGGGGCGGTAAAATCCTGAAAGACGGCGAGCAAACTAAAAACGTAAACTACGTTTACCCTCACGACAGTTTTTCGGAAATTAAAAAGTATTGCAAAGAAAACGGCTTGCGATTATTCGAGTACGCCGATAAATTCGATTACGCGGATCTGAATGATTATCTGAATTTTGCTTACGGCAAAATGAAAGATTCGATTTTTGAAGGATTAAAAGGCTCCGGCGTATTACCGGGCGGTCTTAACGTGGTAAGAAAGGCGGGTTACCTTTATAAAAAAAGCCCGCGCGAAACTGCGGAAGTCAAAGAAAACAGGCTTATTTGTGCCTACGCCTTTGCCGTCGGCGAGCAGAACGCATCGTATGAAAAAATAGTTACGGCGCCTACTTGCGGGGCTTCGGGCGTCGTTCCCGCCGTGCTTTATTACACTCAGCAAAAGAAAAAACTTTCCGACCGGGAAATAATCAACGCTTTAAAAACGGGCGGGATAATCGGCAATATAATAAAAAAGAACGCCTCTATTTCGGGCGCGGAATGCGGTTGTCAAGCCGAAATAGGCACCGCGTGCGCAATGGCTGCCGCAGCCGTCTCGGAACTTAACGGCGCCGACCTTGACAAAATAGAGTACGCGGCGGAAATAGCGATCGAGCATCATCTGGGGCTTACGTGCGATCCTATTTGCGGGCTCGTACAAATCCCCTGTATAGAACGCAACGCCGTCGCCGCCGTAAGGGCGGTAAACGCGGCGCTTTTGTCAAACCTGTTATCCGATACCCGCAAAATTTCTTTCGACAACGTTGTAAGCGCCATGCGCGAAACCGGTAAAGATATGTCCTGCAGATATAAAGAAACCTCGGAAGGCGGTCTTGCAAACATTAAATTGTCTTAAAAACAGGTCTATAAGCCCGTTATCGCAGATTTAGAGGAACAATCGCAAAAAGGCAGACGCTTTGTCGGCCTTTTTTTATTCGGTTTTCAGTTTTACGTTCCCGCACATTATTTCGGAATATGAAAAACTCGTTTTGCCGTTATAGGGCGCGGAAGGTGAAACCGTGAACAGCGCGGGATATACCCCCGTAACCACGCCGACGTATGAAACGTATTTGTTCCTTCCTAAATTTTGCGTTACCTTGACCGTTTTGTTTTTGAGATTTTCCACCGCGGTTTTTACGCTTATGGGATTTTTGTTCGTTTTTATCATATCGATATTATATCCGTTTGTCACGTTTTTTAAACGTAGGGATAAATACCGCCGTTAACCGTCCTATAGCCTGATTTTTACACATTTTAAATCTTTTATAAAAAACGAAAAGACCGTAGGCAAGAAGCCTGTGGTCTTTAATTTTATTTGGTTTTTTTGTTTGATTTTTCGTCTTCTAAGTCGTCGAAATCGTCAAAATCGTCTTCGTCGTCCAAGTCGTCTTCGTCGTCCTCTTCTTCAAAGTCTTTTTCGTCGATGGGACCGTAATCGAAGTCATCGTCTTCGTCCTTGGTTTCCATGGTCTCGTCCTCGTCGTCCAGAAATTCTTCCTCGTCGTCGAAAAGTTCGTTTACTTCGTCTTGCTCGAGTTGCGAAAGCGAAATCATATCTTCGTCGCTGTCGTCTTTTCCGAGTTCTTCTTTTTCGTCGTCGTCGAGATACTTTTTCCATTCTTCGTCGGTATCGATATCTACGTCGGCGTCCTTTTCCTCGTCGTAACGTTGTTTTTCCATACAACTTTCGCACATGTCTTCGGAAACGGGTATATAATTCTGTTTGCAAACAGGGCAAAGTTTTTCCGACGCGTCGTCGTCTTCGTCAAGAGTGGCAAACATAAGTTGCGGACCGAGTTTCAGCTCTGCTTTACAAACGTCGCAATATTCTTCGTCAACGGGTATATAATTCAGTTCACATCTTGGGCAAAGTTTATATTTAGCCATAATCTGCCTCCATACCTCGCGCTTTAATGCGTTAAGTGGAATTATTATATTAGTATTGTTATGATTTGTAAACTATTTTTACTTAGTTTTTTGATTTTTTTTAAGTTTTACGTATGTTTTATTGCCCGAAAACCCTTCTCTATTACATACTTTATGATATTTGTCCGTTTTTTGTAAATATAATTTACGCAAAAAATCGTTGCAAAATTATATTTTTAAAAAAGATGCGATATTTTTAGACCGCCCGACCATTGCCGCTTTAAAAAAATCGCCGCAAACTTGCGCGCGACGACCTTTTTGATTTTATGCCGATTTTTGATTTTTGCCGATTTCCGGTTTTATGCCGATATTCGGCTTTTTTATTACGATACCTTTTTTATTGCGATACCGCCTCCAAAAAACCACCGGAACGAATTTTTCGATATTTTCCGCCCTTAAAGGTCGAATTAACGAAGGGCTGTCGCTCACGGCGACAGCCCCTTCTCCCCCTTTTTACGCGCACTCCCCCAAAAGCGTTTATGCGTTTTTTGATTTCAGGTTTTATTTATCGTAAAATATTTTCCGCCATTTAAGCGCCTTCGAGAAGCATTTTATCCGCAACGAGGGCGATAAACTCTCCGTTGGTAGGTTTTTCGCTTCCGACATAGGCGCGTACGCCGAATACCGAATTTATGCTCTCTATTCTGTTGCGATTCCAGGCAACCTCTATGGCATGGCGTATGGCGCGCTCTACTTTTGACGCGCTCGTTTCGTATTTTTCGCCGATTTTAGGATATAGTTGCTTTGTAATGCTGTTTATAATTTTAGGATTATCCACCGCCATTTTCACACCCTCTCTCAGATAGGAATATCCCTTGATATGAGGAGGAATCCCCACCGAAATAAATATTTTACTGATTTTTTCTTCTATACTTTTTGCGGGCTTGCAATCGAAAGACGCGTAACCGTTTTTATCTTTTTCGGCGATATTTAAAAGCCTTTCTTTAACCACCTCGAGAGGAATAGGCGTCGTCATATAATACTGCGCGCCGTAATCCATCGCGCGTTTGATTATCGTTTCGTTTTTGATTGCGCTGACGACGATAATTTTGGTAGCCTTCTTCGCTTTGAACGCGTGTTCTAAAACCTCGAACCCGTCTGCGCCCGATAAAACAAGCCCCGTAACGAGAAAGTCCGGCTTAAGGCTGTCGAAAAGTTCTATTCCTTTCCTGCCGTCGCCTGTAACGCCGACGACTTCAAGCCCGCTTTCGCGGTAAACTTTTTCAATCTCGCCGACCGAAACTTCTCCTTCTTCCACAAACAATACTTTTTTCGTTTCCATAATTTTACCCTTCAATTTAATCTTTACGCCACGATGAAACGGTTTTTCGCGGCGCGCAATAATCGGCAAACAGCGCTTGCTTTCACATTGCCCTCATATTATACCACCGAACCGACAAAATTCAAAATATTTTTTGAACAAAATTGTAAATAATTTTGAACAATTTTGTTCAAAATTGTCGAAATCAATATTTTTTACTCAATATATTACCCTATATGCCCGTATTCGCGCGGTTTTTGATATTTAAAGTAAAATAAGAGCGCATTCAAAATTTCTTTTGAACGCGCTCTTATTAGTTTTTTGAAACTTGGTTTCGTGTTATTTTCTTTTAAATTCCGTTATCATAAAGCCCACGACTTTGATTTTATCTACGTCTTTAACCGTCTGCGCTTTAAAAACGCAGGTCGATTGTTTTTTAGTAAACTCGCATTTTTGCAATTTACATTCTATTTCTTCTTCTCCGCTATACGCAAAAACCTTCGTGGCGATTTTCCCGTCCGTATCTTGTCCGTCCGAGATAACCCCCGATTCTCTCGGCGTTACGCATGAAAACACCGCCGAGCCTTTGAAAGATCCTTTGTTTTCAATCGTTATAACGATTTCTTTTGCTGACTTATTAAAAGAAACCCGAGCGTCGCGGCGGACGATTTTTTCGGGAGCAAACGGCGAGGGCGAGGAAAACGTCAGATTGCCGTCGGTTTCGAGAATATACTCGGTATCGAAAATAAATTGTCTGCGGTCGTATCTTTTTCTGTTAAAGTATTCGTCGTAACCGTTTTTCCAAAAATCGAAAATTCCCGCCGACGCGCACACGACGATTACGGCGCCGAGTACGGCAACCGCGCACAAAACTATTCTTAATACTATTTTCGTTTTATTATTTTTTATCATATAATTTATATAGTGCGTCTGATTTATATAATGCTTCGTAAAAAATATGGTAAAAGCCGCCTTGAAAGACGGCTTTAAAGTCTGATGATAAATAATTATCTCTTGGAGAATTGAGGAGCGCGACGGGCTTTCTTCAAGCCGTATTTCTTTCTTTCCTTCATTCTCGGATCCCTCGTCAAATACCCTTCCTTTTTGACGACGGTACGAAGTTCGGGTTCGGCAACCACGAGCGCTCTTGCGATGCCGTGGCGGATTGCGCCCGCCTGACCGGTAAAACCGCCGCCGTTAACGTTTACGAAAACGTCGTAATCGGCTTCTTTAGCGGTAAGCGTCAAAGGTTGACGGATAACGAGTTTAACCGTTTCCGAAGGGCAGTACTCGTCGATGGTTCTGCCGTTAATTATATAAGTGCCGTTTCCGCCGGGAATAAGGCGTACTCTTGCGACTGCTTTTTTTCTTCTGCCCGTTCCCCAGAACTGGACTTTCTTTTTAGTAGCTTTAGCCATGATTTACTCTCCTTATTAGTAGTCAATCTTAAGCTCTACAGGTTGTTGAGCCTGCTGTTTGTGTTCGGCGCCTTTGTAAACGCGAAGTTTTTTGAGCATCTTTTTGCCTAAAGTATTCTTGGGAAGCATGCCCTTAACCGCTTCGTAAACGGCTAAGTCAGACTTCTTCGCCATGATTTCTTTATAAGGCGTTTGCTTTAAACCGCCGATATAACCGGTATGATAGGTATATAACTTTTTTTCGAGTTTTTTGCCGGTTAAAACTACCTTGTCGGTGTTGAGAACGATTACGAAATCGCCACAGTCAACGTTGGGGGTGAAGGTAGGTTTATGTTTGCCTCTTAAAACCGCCGCTACCTGAGAAGCGAGCCTGCCGAGCGGAATACCCGCCGCATCGACGACGTACCACTTTCTCTCAACCGTGGCGGGATTTGCCATATATGATTTCATGATAAACATCTCCGAATAAAAATTTCGATTGATATGCCTTCAATTTTTCAAGCAAGGGGCTAATTCGCATAAAAAAACCTTCGCACAAATCAAGCGACTATCACATTTTAACTTATTATTATATTTAAGTCAAGCATTTTTGCCGATTTTTTCTTGCTTTATTCGCCTTTTTTGTTCAAAAACCGTAAACTTTTGCGTATTTTTGGTTATCGCACAACATGTTGTGTTTTTATCCCGATACGGCACACAAGACAAACTTTACGTAATTAAAACGATAACTTAATAACGATAAACTTTATATAATTAAACCGGCTAACCTTACGCAAATAAAACTTTACGTAATTAGATGACGACCTTTACGTATTACGGACGGCAAACTTCGGCTTTTGATTATATCCCGAAGTTTTACCGATAAAGTATGTTTTTACGCCCGCCGTTACCGAAAAAACCAAAACGCCGGGGCGGTAACCGTTAACCCGCCTCGGCGTTGCTATATTTTAAAGAGGTATGCTCATTATATATCAATATGTCGTACTACCTTGCACTGTTTCACCGTTTATTATGCAAGTTCCGTATATTTGACCTATACATTGATATTCATGTTTACCAAAGTTCTTTTTGCTTCCTTCAGGTAAACTGTTTGCCAATAATTGAGAGTTTGTAGCCGTACAATTATTTATGGTGCTTCGGTCCAATCCACCGACAATATAGCCTATATTAGGGTGAAGATTATTGTTTGCAATATTCCATTTGCCTATATACGCAACCGTTATGTTTTCAACAGAACACCCGATCGTGCTCGAAAATTGTTGCGTCCACCCTACAACCCCGCCGGCAGATTTATTGTTTTTATAAACGTATAACTCGATTTCGGCATTTTTTACTCGACAGTCAAAAACGTAATTAGTATTGCATCCTGTAATACCGCCAACGTCGCCGTTTGCAAACATAGTTAAAGTATAATTATTATTATCTGAACTGTTGTACTTGTTTCTAACTCCGCCTGCTTGACAATTTTGTATTTGACTTATATTTTTGCCACAAATGCCACCGACGGCAGAATTCATTCTGTTTACCTCGATATTGCCTTGTACAAAACATTCTTCTATATTGCCGGAATTACATCCTGCAACGGCGCCGACATAAACATTGCTTCCGCCGTGATATTCTTCATACTTGATATTGACGCCGATAAGACTAAGTTTTGTTATCGTTCCGTAATTCCTTGCAAAAAGGCCTGCGTATGTTTCGTTTGAATAGTTAACTTTTCCTATGTGAAAATTAAGATTTTTTATTGTGTGGTAATTAAAGTTTATATAAGCATAATTGTCGCATATGCCCGTCCATTCCTGTCCGAAAGGTATTTCTAAATCCGCCATTATCCATATTGAACGGTGTTGAACTATGCAAATCTGCTTTATGTTTTTGAACTGATTGTACGTCCATATCTCATAAATCCCGCTTTTTGAATTATAGCATTCCGTGACGCTTTTTTCAGTCCATGATGCAGTTAATGTTACATTCGCGGTACCGATAACGTATTTGCATCCAAAAGCATAAGTTTCCAATGTTGATCCGCTTGCATACTGCCACCCGCCTTTATAACCGCCATAAATCGACTCAGGCAAAGTTATTTCTTCATCTTTAATACCATATATCGTTGCGCAAGAAGTACCTTTTCCCGCATTAAACGTTATTGTATATAATTTTGCCCATTTCGCGTAATATATTTTATTGCCAATCGTTTCGATTTTCGTTATCGCATTTATGAAAGAAGCATCGGAATACCACCCCATAAACCTATATCCGTTGCGAATTGCTTCATTTAAAGTAATTCCTATGTCATCAACCGTAAAGATCGGTTTGTTTGAGCCGGAGTTTGTTCCGCCGTTTAAAACATAAGTAATAGAATATTGTACGGACACCCAATGCGCATATAAAATTGTATTTTCAGTCGTTTCCCATAGCTGAGACATTGCACCGACAGAATCTGTCACTTGTATATTTTTAGAGGTAAACCACCCGTTAAAACGCCTGCCGGGAACGTCGCCGGGCAACGGTAATATTGCGCTTGTACTATATAAGACTTCAACATTGATTTCATTTATGCCATACGACGATATAAGTTTTATTTGGCACTGCGGGCGTTCCCAATGTGCATAAACGGTCGCGTCGTTTCTTACAACCCATCTGTCTAACCCAACTCCTTGTTCGTTTGTTAATAAAGCAGTTTGATTATCAAGGGAATCTTTCCATCCTTTAAATATATAATGCGCTCTTGTAGGTACGTCCAACGTAAACAGTTCCCCATAAGCAACGACGGTACTTGAATTACCTATAGTAGCAGGTGTATCCTCGTCATCGTTCAGATTATACGTTACGGTATATGTCGAAGTATTCCATTTAGCGTAAAGTATTATGGATCCGCAAAGCCCTTCGGTTGTAGTATATTTTTGTCCGCTATAATCTGCAGTTGTGAACCATCCGTCGAAATCGTATCCGCTTAATACGGGCGTCGGCAAAGTCTTTGCTTCATTCACGCTGTATTCAAACCGTTCCGAAACTGCATTGTCGGCGTGCAACGTTAACGTATAAATTATAGGAACCCACTTTGCATATAAGTCCGTCGTTTCGTCGTAACTCGTCCATAAAGTACCTTGCCTGATTTCTTCACCCGTTACTTCTGTTCCGTCAAAATCGCCGTACCATCCGTCAAAAGTATATCCCTGACGTTCTGGCGTCAATAAATTTATATTGTCTCCGTAAATAAACGTGCCGGTATAATTTGAACCGCCGTCAATAGTACCGCCGTTTAAATTATAATTTACCGTCGTTTCATGTACGCTTAAAGTGTATCTATCCCAATTTGAAGTTTTTGCGTATTGACTTTGTAGATGTTTAGGAATATATAATTTACGATTTTCATTGTTTTTTTCAAAGACGCCTTCTCTGATGAAAACCGCACGGTGAAGATTGTTAAGATATACGTTTTCAAGGTTCGTACAATCGTAAAAAGCGTATTTATCTATCAGGCTCATGTTGTTACCGAAGGTAACCGATTGCAAACTCTTGTTTGAAACGAAAGCATTTGCACCTATATTACTGTAATCCGACAAATCAACGTCGGTTTGGTTCCCTTTGTAATAGTAAAGAGATTTTCCGAGTGAAACGTAATCGTTTGAACCTTTCAACTTATCCGCAAGCCATTTAGTACCGGAAAGAGCGTCTTGTAATATAGTCGTTATTTTATTTCCCGTTACCGTTACAAGATTACTACAGTTCATAAAGGCATATTCTCTTAAGAAAGTAACGTCGTTAAGATTTATGCTCGTTAGATTTTCATTGCCGAAAAATGCCATATACCATATTTCGGTAATACCGCTTGGCACGGTAAACGTAGTATCGGCTTTTCCCGTTGGATACGATATTAACATGGTTTCATCTTTATTATACAAAACGCCGTTTTGTACCGTCAACGATGTATTTGACGTACTTAAAACGTAAGAACTTATTTCTTTACACCCGAGGAAAGCACAATCGCCTACATGGGCAACTTTTTCAGGAATTACAAAACTATTTAAGGCTTCGCAGTTTGCAAACGCGCCCGAACCGATTGATTCGAGTAGGCTCGTCCCTTGTAAATTGACGGTAGTAAGCAACTTGTTATTACAGAATGCGCCCGCGCCTATCTCTTTTACAGAGGCGGGTATATTAAGTGTGGTAACGTTAAATTCGTCTAATATGCTATCGAAGGCGTAACTTGCTATTTCGTTTATCGTTCTTCCGTTCAGCGACGAAGGTATAGGAAACACCGTTTCGTTAAAAGTACCGTTAAAACCGTCTATACGCAAAGTTCCGTCTTCTTTTTGCGTATATTCGAATCCGCTTTGTCCGCCTTCGCCGATATCGAGTTCATTCACTGCCCATTTTATTATTTTAGCGTCTCTCGGTTCCAGATTATGAGGAATCGCAGGACATTCAAACGAAAGTTTTTCAAAATCCGTTCCGTCTAAATTGTTAAAAAACCTCGTTTTGCGCTTAAACCCTTTATACGAATAAACGCCGTCCGTATCGATCGTTCTTAACGCAAGTTGAGAATTCAAATCGACGCAAATATCATTATACCAGGAAATAAACGGCGGGCGCCGGTCGAGGTTGATTTCGCTTAATATGACGTGCGCCAACGAAGTAACGTAAGTACTCGGCATAAGCAATTCAAGCGTTTCCGCAATCAAAGTAGCGGTAAGCGTTTCTAAGGGCTTATTCCAGGCGGTAGAAAATTTCGCGCTTGCAATACCTGCAAGTAAAGCGTCTATTGCGGCGGCTAACTCCTTGTTTATATTGCCCGTAGGATCGTGCCATACGCATTCTCCTAAAAACGATAACGACGAATATCCGCCTATCGCAACAGCATTAATGTTTTTGTACAATCTGTCGTAATTATCGTTCCAACGCTTGTTGTAACTGCCGTAAATTTCCGGCGTTACTATACTTTCAATGCCCGCTCTACTGTCCACTATTTGACTCAGTTTCCCTGTGGTAGTGCTAAAGTATGGCGTACCTATACTTATAAGAGAATCTACCAAATCGGGATGATCGAGCGCGTACTGAAGATTGGTAAGACCGCCTCTGCTGTGTCCTATAAGGTTGACTTTAGGCAATATACCGCCGTTTAGTACCGAAACGTCGTACACTATTTGGCTTAACATATAGTTAAATTCGGAATACACGGAATCGTTGCTTCCTTCTGGTACCACTGCTTCGAAAACGATAATTACGTGCTTGGAAATATCCGTTATGTAATCATCTTGATATACATCACCCGAGTCGTCGTACGTATTCAAAGTTTTTTGATTATTAAGATCGAAAAGATTAAAATTAATTCCGTCACCGCGCATTTGCGCCCAATACACCTTGGCACCGCCGGCTTTTTCGGCTATTTTTTCTATAATAGAATCTTCGTCGTATGCAAAAAGAAAATTTTTGCCTTCTTTTGTGTAATTATTGCTCCAATTGCTTGCTTTTCCGCCATAACCGTGTGTTAAAACCGTTATTTGAGGAGAAGACATAACGCTCACTCCTCCACGGCGATTCGTCATATCGTACTCAAAAATATCTTTTTCTTCGTTAAATCCGTAGGAGAAGGTGTTTGTTTGAGTAAATAACTCTACGGGGTTTGTTAAGTCGAAAGTGTGATACCCGGTAAACGCGTCCGCTTTGATTATTGCGGTCGCACAAACAAGCGACGCAAACAATACGGTTAGTATCGCAATACTAACAAAAGTGCTTTTGTTTATTTTCATTTTTTATCCTCACTTCATTTTATTTTTTTATCCATTTAGCGTATAATTTTAATTCATAAAAACCGTTTTCCGCGCCCTGCGGGGTTTCCGGCATGGTATCTATGGAAAAGTTCCATTTATTTAAACATTCGGGTTCTTTATACCATCCCCCGAACTCATAACCTTCTCTTGTCGGTTCCATCGGCGGTTGATACTCTATCTTCTCTCCCGCTTCGATGTTATCTATCCAAAATACGCCATCGTTGTCGGCATTCAAATAATTTAAATAATATGTCGTATTAGCCGGGAAAATGTTCCACCCACCACCTAAATCAAAATATGCTTTTGATGGTATAATTGTTTTGGCAAAAGCAAGACCCTTAGCCCCTCCTATTTCTTTCATTGATGTTACCCTAATAACATAAACCCCATCTAAAGCCGGGCAATCATTAAATGTTTCACGTATTACTTTCTTTCCACTGTGAAAATACAATTTTTTCAGTTTTTGCGAATGCCAATACCCTTTATCACTGTGATCCGTCATTGTAAAAATCATTGATTTTATAATTGCGGTAACGGGTATGCCGTCTATCGTTTCAGGCACAACCAGAACTTCTTTTTGATTACCTGCTTCAGTAAGCCCCGTTATCTCAATCCAACGATCGTTTTTTTTACTACCGTAAATATAATAAGTGAAATCTTCGTTACTATATTCCTTACGCAAACATCCCGTTAATAACGGAATAAGTAACGTTGTTAAAACCAATATGACTGCAAATAGTTTTTTCATCTTTTTAATCCTCCATAATAAATTAGTAAAGTTTAGGTTATTTCGACTATCAAGCGTACACTTCTAAAGTTGAATGATCTCGATGTCATATCGGTATCTATTAAATAACGATACTTCCCTTTTTCTTTTATCGGTTCTTCCGTTGATCTATATTCGTCTGCTACAGAAGAATAACTAATATTCTTAAAAAACACATTGTTGCCATGGGGATCAAACCAAATTTTGCTCCATTCGGGGTGGTCTTTAAGCTGATACTTACGCACGTAAAAACGCCTTTCCAAACCGTCGTAAGGGATTTCGACATGCAGTTCTTTAATATCGGGCGTAAATATCAATACACCTCCATAGTTAGAAGCAACCATTATGGTTACGTCGTATTTTTTATCTTTTTCGTTGTCTTTGTTGAAAAGCCCGCAACCCGTAACGCAAAACAGCGTAACGAACGCAATAAAAATCGCCAATAGTTTTTTCATTTTTTACCTCCATAAAAATTGTTTGATTATTATTTGTCATTTTGCTAACGCGTAAAAACCTTTGTTACAATAGCGTTTCGGTCAGATTTTTCTTTCTGTTCCGTTCGTATAAAAAACTAAACGATAAAAATACGTAAATAAACCGTACGAGAACGCATACGGCTGTCGGTCATATTTGATTTAATGGTTAAACTGTATTCTCCGCGTTCGCTTATCGCATTGTCTATAGTTTTATAATCATTAGTCGGACGCTTAATTTGCATAGAATACTTAAAACCGTTTCGGTCTGTCGGGATAAACCAAATAGCGCCCAATTCGGGATGATTATTAATTTGATATAGCGAAACGTAAAAACGCCTTTCCAAACCGTCGTAAGGAATTTTGATATTCAGTTCTTTAATGTCGGGCGTAAATATCCATTCTCCGCCGTGGTCAGACGTAACTTTTATAGTCACGTCGTATTTTTTATTGTCTTTGTTGAAAAGCCCGCAACCCGTAACGCAAAACAGCGTAACGAACGCAATAAAAATTGCAAATAGTTTTTTCATTTTTTACCTCCATAGAAATTGTTTGGTTACTTGTGCGCTACTCCTTTATATTTGCGCATCCAATTTATTATATAGATAAAGGATAATTTTGTCAATACAAAACGTAAAAAACCGCTTAAAAGCGATTCTACTATTAGTTGCATTTTCGTTTTTATATAAAAAACGAACCGTTATTCTTTAAAAACCACCCCTATAAGCCCGTTATCGGCAATTTTTAATAAAACGTGCGTTTGTCTTTTAAAAAAAAACGATAAGTCGGGCTATAAGCCCGTTTTTAAGTAAAAAGCATAAAAAAGACCGCAAAAATGCGGTCTTTTGCCGTTATTGCAATACTTATTGCTAAAGGTAAACGGCGCGTCAGCGTGACGAAAAATCATATTTTTATAAAACCGTACGCCTTTATAAAAATATGATTCGCTGATAAATATTCTCTTTAAGCGATGCGTTCAGCAAACTTAAATGAATTCACGCTTTTCTTGCGCGCTGAAAAAGGCAATAATAGCCGTTTTGACAATCAAAATAACTTTTCGGCACGAAATAACCCTTTTCAAAGCCCTTTGGCGGATTTCCTTTTTTTGACGGAACGGCGTAGCAAAAGTAAACGGGAAAAGAAAGGTTTTCTATTAACCCGAAAAGGTAAAACTTTTCTCCGCCCATTTTGTAAAACACCGAGCCTTGTATCATGTTTTCCAAATCGCGCGCGCGTGTTTTTCCCGCGACGATTTTATAAAACTCGTAAAGTTCTTTTTTGCAATCACGCTCGGTAAAAGGGTAACCGCTTTCGGCGTTAAAAGCGTCGGCTGAGTGTTCCTTAAAAGATAAGTCCTCTTCATTTTCAGAAGCATTACCCGCTTTTGTTCCGTCTTCTTTTTCATAACGATAGTTTTTTTCAGCCTCAGCATTAAAAACAATTTGTTCTTCATCTAACCCGCCCTTTTCGTAATAATTTTCTTCCGCGATTTTTTCATCGTCGTAAATATCCTGCGCGTATTCGCCCTTCTCGTTTTTAACGCCGTTTTCAATATTCTTCTCAAAATTCAAAAAACCTTCTTCGTCGATTTCAAGCCCGCCGTAAGACGCCGACGCTACTATTTTTCTTTTTGACATACATACGCAACAGGCTTTTAAAGAAAAATCCGCGCCCTCTAAAATCTCTCCGTCCCCGACAAGGTAATAAGTTTTGCCGTCGTAAAGAAAAATTTTTGCGTCGGCGTATTGTTTTTCTATAAGCGACACGGAAATCGTCGCCGCGTTTTCTTTTCCCGAAATACGCAAAACCGCAACCGAGCCGAAATCCCCTTCAAGTTTTAAAAGGCGTTTATATCGCATAAAATGCTCCTTGAAACAATCATTATATATTTATTTTTTTAACGAAGCATTTATTCTTATCGATACAATCGATACATAATTTATCGAAACCACCGGTTTTGCGCCCGGTAATAAGATGATAAGATATTTTTTAGGGGTAATTTCGGTCTTATTTTGTCAAAAAAAAGAAAATAACGGTGTTTTTAGCGACAAAAAAACCGAACAAGAAAAAATTTCATCGTAAACGAACAAAATAAACGTAAAAGATTTACAAATATGTTTTACATTTTGTTTTTTTTAAGATAAAATATAGTCGGTGAAGGTTGAGCATTTATTCGTTTTACGCCTTGTAAGCGCAAAGCGAACGCTCTTTAACGCCTTAAAAATCGATTAAAAATAAAATTATATACCTAAAACGGAGGCAAAAAAATGACAAACAACAAAGCGCTTTTAAAATTTGTTGAAGATTCAAGACAACTTTGCAAACCCGATAAGGTGGTTTGGATTACCGGCGACGAAGCGCAATACGAAGAACTTCGTAAAGAAGCCTGCGCTACCGGCGAAATCATCAAACTCAATCAGGAACTTTTGCCGGGATGCTATTTACACCGCAGCGCGATTAACGACGTAGCGCGTGTCGAAGGCAGAACTTTTATTTGCTGTAAAAATAAAGACGACGCAGGTCCCATAAACAATTGGATGGATCCGAAAGAAGCGTACGCCAAACTCGGTGAAATCTTCGACGGTTCGATGAAAGGAAGAACTATGTACGTTATTCCTTATTCAATGGGCGCGGTAGGTTCTAAATTTTCTAAAATCGGTATCGAAATTACCGATTCGATTTACGTCGTACTTTCCATGCACATCATGACGAGAGACGGCAACAAGGTTTTAGAGGCTTTGGGAGACAGCGCGGATTTTGTTCGCGGGCTTCACAGCAAGGCGACTCTCGACGAAGAAAAGAGATACATCGTTCACTTCCCCGAAGACAATACCATCTGGTCGGTTAACTCCGGTTACGGCGGAAACGTACTGCTCGGCAAAAAATGCTTTGCGCTTCGTATCGCTTCTTATCTTGGTAAAAACGAAGGCTGGATGGCCGAACACATGCTTATCGTCGGTATAGAAAACCCTCAACACGAAATCAAATACGTTGCGGCGGCTTTCCCCTCTGCTTGCGGTAAGACCAACCTTGCAATGCTTATCCCCCCCGAACTTTACAGAAAGAAAGGCTATAAGGTCTGGACGGTCGGCGACGATATCGCCTGGATAAGATTAGGCGCGGACGGAAGACTTTGGGCCATCAACCCCGAAAACGGCTTCTTCGGCGTAGCGCCCGGCACGAATATGCATTCTAACCCCAACGCGCTTCTTTCCACCAAGAAGAATTCCATCTTTACCAACGTCGTTCACGATCTCGACAATAACACCGTCTGGTGGGAAGGTATGGATACTCCCGCTCCCGTAAACGCCGTTAACTGGCGCGGTGAAAAGTGGGACGCTTCTAAATTCGATAAAGCCGATAAGTCCACTTACGGCGCGCATCCCAACTCAAGATTTACCGCTCCTACGGTAAACTGCCCTTGTCTTTCCGATCAGTTCGAAGCGCCTGACGGCGTTCCTCTGTCCGCGATTATTTTCGGCGGAAGACGCGCTAAAACCGCTCCTTTGGTATATGAATCGAGAGATTGGAACAACGGCGTTTTCGTAGGTTCTTCAATGGCTTCCGAAACTACTGCCGCCGCTACCGGCGCAGTAGGCGTGGTAAGGCGCGATCCTATGGCTATGAGACCTTTCGTAGGTTACAATATGGCTGACTACTTCGCTCATTGGATCGAAATGGGCGAAAAGATTACCAACAAGCCCAGGATTTTCAACGTAAACTGGTTCAGAACCGATGAAAACGGCAAGTTCATCTGGCCGGGCTTCGGCGACAACCTCCGCGTTCTCGAATGGATTCTGGCTCGTTGCGAAAACAAAGTCGGCGCGAAAGAAGTTCCTATCGGTTACGTTCCTTACGCTAAAGATATCAATATCGAAGGCTTGAATATTACCGAAGAAACCGTCGAAGATTTACTTTCTGTAGATAACGAAACCTGGAAAGAAGAAGCTAAAGGCATAGAAGAATTCTACGCTCAGTTCGGCGACAGACTTCCTAAGGAATTAAGACAAGAACTCGAAACCTTAAAAGCGAATCTCAATAAATAATTTAAACCGTTTTTGATGCGTTTTTGAACCGTTTTTGATGCGTTTTTGATGCGTTTTTGAAGTCGTACTTTTTAAAGTTGTACTCGTCGAAACTACGTTTTTTAAGTTTTGCTTTTAAAAACTGTTTTTTGAAGTCGTACTTTTTAAGTAATACTTTTGAAACTATACCTAAGTTTAATAAATTGCCCGCCTTCGCTTTGAAGGACGGGCAATTTTAGTTATTCTGTTTGTTTTTGTCTTGTTTGTTTTTGTCTTGTTTGTTTTTGTCTTGTTTGTTTTTTCCGTTGCAAGTAGTTTTTTTCAGCCTCCCTTGTGCAAAGGGAGGTGGCACGGCTTGCCGTGACGGAGGGATTGCAAGTAGTGAATTGACCTCACGGTCATGAATTGCGCGTAACCGCGCGTGAATTGTTGCTGACGCAACGTGAATTGAATTGCAAAAGCAATTCGTTTTCCTCTTAGCCTCCTTTGTGTAAAGGGAGGTGGCGCGGCTTGCCGTGACGGAGGGATTGTTCTATATAATTTCGCCGTTCCTTTTAAGCCTTCCACGCGACTTTGTCAGCCTTCACCTGGTAGGGGAAGGTGGCAGTCGAAGACTGACGGATGAGGTTGGAAAGCGTATTAGGTTGCAAAGATTATGCGGTCGTAAAATATTATATAGCCACCCTCATCAGGCTCTACGAGCCAGCTTCTCCCACAGGGTGAAGCCTTGCACGCGAACGCAAATTCGCAATTCACGTTGCGTAGGGAGCAATTCGTTATTTTAACCTATTTTACTTACAAGGCGATTACTTGGTGTTATCCGTATCTATTTTACGGGATATCTCGTCGTGACGGCGAAGCATTTCTATGACCGACTGTTTAGGAGAAACCGTCTGTTGAGATTTTGACGAAAAATCCCCATTCGTAGAGGGCTTGCCGCCGGAAGATTCGTTTGTTTTTTGGTCGTTAACGGGCTTATAGCCCGCTTTTTCGTTTTTTTTACCTCCGGAAATCAAGGCTTCGGATAGTTTTGTTAAAAGATTTATAAAATTATTGTTCGGCATAAATTTCTCCGTCAACGGTCTTTAAAAAGTTTCTTGTTCATTCGTTTTTTACGGTTCGCCGTAAACTTTTTTTGCTTCTGAAGGTATCTTCAAGGCGCGATAGCGTATTTACGGCGGCTATTTAACTTAATTATTTAGTTAATTATAGAAAAAAATCGCGCTTTTTTTATTGATTATTTTATTGTTTTAGTATATAATAATCAGTACGAGCCGTAAAAGTAGGTTGTTTTTTACGGTTTGACAATCAATTTGGTATAATTATATTACCGCTGCGGGCAAAAAATTACATTGCCTGCGGTTATGAAAAGGAGTAATAGATGAAAAAATTGTTATCTTTAGCGCTTGCCATCGGCATTGCTCTTTCGCTCGTCGCTTGCACGAACGGTTGGAAGTCCACCGTTACCGATTATTCGGGTGAGGTTTCTTCTAACGGCGGTTTTGCCGTAGTTAAAGGCGAATACGTTTATTTTATAAACGGCGTTGAATCCAACACCGCCGACAATACTTTCGGCGTCCCCGTAAAAGGCGCTTTGTTACGCGCAAAAGTTGCCGACCTGGGAAAAGACAACGCCGCGACCGAAGTAGTTATCCCCAAACTTTTCTACTCGAATGCGGACGAAGCAAACAGAGGCTTCTATATATACGGCGATTACGTTTATTACGCGACGCCTTCGACCGAAAAGGATAAAACCGGCGCCGTTCAGAATTCCACTTTAAAGTTTGCGAGAACCAAACTCGACGGAACCGACACTACCGAAATAACCTCCGTTAAAAATCTTACCGCGGGTTACAAGTATATTCAGGACGGCGAAAAGGTTTATCTCGTAGTCAACACCACCGACAACGATAACAAAAACGTTCTGATAAGTTACGACGCCACGAAGAAAAACACCGTTTTATCCACCAGCGGAACCGTTCAGAATTTCGCCTTTTCGGAAGATCTGACCAAAACTTACTGCTACTACGTGGAAACCGCGCACGACGAAGAGCGCGACGAAGACGAATCTTTCCAGAACGTCGTTAAATTCAACTTTAACGGTGACGAAAAGACTACCGTTTTAGAAGGCAGCGACGGAACGCAAGGCGCGACTTTTACCCTTATAAAAGACACCGGCGCAAACCTTTTCTATTCCAAAACCTACGTCGATACCACCGTTGCCACGACCGTTAAATATTACGCCTCCAAAAACGGCGAATTTACCGGCGCAAACAACGTTTTGTTAAGCGAATCCACCACGAACGCCGCAACTATTTTCGCAGCGACTTCTTATTATAAAGACGTAGATAGCATCGTTTACTTCGACACTACTTTGGGCTTCGTCAAATACGACTATAAACAAAAAGACGACGACGCAACTTACGGTTTAACCTACCTTGTAACCGACAAAAAGGTTCTGAACGAACTTTCTTCCCTTACGGTTTCAAGTTACACCGATGATTACGTTTATCTTACCGATTCTTCCAACTATTACTACAGAGTCGGCACTAACGACCTTTTAGAAGGCAAAGCGAAGGTTGAACAGATCACTTACGTTTCGTTAAAGACTTCTTCCACCTTCTATAAACCGGAATTTATCGGCGACTGCGTCCTTGCCGTTTCCGATACCGCTCCCCTTTATAACTACGTTTACGCGGTAAAAATCGAAGCGGGTTTAGATAAGGAACAAAAAGAAGCCAAACTTAAAACTTACGATTTCACCGTTAAAGAAAATCTTGAAAACTTTGCTAAACTTCGCCTCGGTCAAATGACGAAGGACGATACCGACGCTTACGCAAAATATCTTAAAGATACTTTTAAGAAAGATAAATAATCGGAAAAGTCTAATATTTGCGATAAACTATCGTAAAATTTCAATTTTTGCGATAAATAATCGTAAATTTCATAATTTAAAAGGGTTCGGCGGCTGCCGAACCCTTTTATACTGCCTTTCGATAAGATAAACGAACCTATAAAAAATAATTAAAATTCTGCCGTTACGCCGATACCTTTTTACGCCGTTTGCGGGAGGTCGTCGGGATAATAAAATATCAGAGTACCGTTTAAGAAAGCCTCTAAATCCCTGACGTCAAGAACTATTATTCCGTTGCTTAACATATAACTGCCGTTGGGCGTAACCTTAGATATTTTTGCCATAATTCCCGGTGTGAAATCCTCCCAAAGATCTATAAGATAATTGCATGCTGCGCAATTTGCGTATCTGCCAGGACTAGCCCCGACCGTGTAATGCCGTCCCGATATCACGCTTCCGCAACTGCATGATCCATGATGAGTAAATCGAGTTCTCTGCGTATAAACGTATTCATGTTCGTGCGGGCATTCTTCCGGCGGATAAAACACGAGCGTGTCGTTATGGTAATCGTTGTAATCGCTTTGTTTCAATATAATAAATCCGCTCGGCGTTTTATAACTTCCTTTTATCGTTAGCATTGCCTGAGTCGTTCCGTCAACGATATTAAGCACTTTGTTACACTCTATACAGTTTTTTGTTTCGTCGGATAATTGAGTGTCGTATATAGCATGGTTTGCGGTGACGACTTTTCCGCAATTGCAGGTCCCCGTATGAGTAAATTCAGGACTGTCGAAATTGTTATATTTATGTTTATGGGGGCTGTCTTCGGTATTAAACGCTAAAGACAAATTATCAAGAACTACACGGCACTTATCGGTATCTAAAGTCCCTCCCCTATACTTAACCCACAATTTAAATCTTACGGTATCTATCGGAACGAGTACGTCAAAATGACTCGGGTTTGTTTTATCTGTCGATAAATCCTCAACGTAAAACCGTTTATACTCGTTCCAATTCACGACTCCGTCTTTCAGCCGATATAACTGTAACTCTATATTATATTTCGTATTGATTCCAAACATTTCGTTGTCGCTCCAAAGGGCTAAATCGAAAGATATTTTTCTTACGTTGCTATGAGTTCTGATTTCGAGATATGCCTCCCGATTCCCGCCGTTGCTACCCGATAATGTTACGTATCTATTATCCATATACCCGCAACGCAAACGCTTCGTCTGAAGCGTATAAAAGTCAAAACCGTTTATTTGGGCAGATATTTCGGTATTGTTGTAAAACCCTTGACCGCTTTCGTTAACGAAAACGTTTGAAAAAGTTGTATGATTTATCGGTATCTCTAAGTCATACCGGACGTTGTAATATATGACGCCGCATATTTCGTTATTAAGAATATCGGAATCTGCATAATCCCCTTTCTCGTTGTCTCCTTTGTTTAGTTTTGCCTTTAAAAAACATTTTTCTGTTTTTTCGCCGGTAGTTTTATGTACTCCTTCCCAAATTTCGTAAGCAAAAACATTTGAATAATGTTTTGCAAATTCTTTCTTGCCCGTATTAAACCCCGTATAAAAGGTTACAGGAATCCCTTTTTGAATATACTCTTGTATTATCGACAAATACTCTTCTTTATGATGACCGACTATAGAGCCGCTATAGTTTGCCGTTATATGCGCGCCGATATCGTATTCCGCCATTAAATTATTAAACCCTGTAACGTAATCACTCGGATATGTATAGGTGTTTTTTTTGCCGCCTATACTTATCTGATGCGTTGTTACGTTGTTTAACACGTCTTCCGCTAAACGAACACGCTGTTCGGAGTTTGTCGGGTCTTCTATGATAGACGTATATCTTAACGTCCTTGAAAAATAGTCCAAAACGCCCATCATCGCTATAGGCCCGCATCCGCCGTACGAACTTACAGTGTGTGTATTATTAATTGCGGTCTCTATTTCATGCACGGGGAATTTAGGTCCTTGCATTTCAATAGGTTCGCCGCTTGAAACGTCTTCCGTTGTTTTTGCCGACTTAGCGGTATTCCAAGTATAATCTGAAAAATTTTCATCACAATAATTTTTTATATTACTTATCGCTGTCGAATAATCGATACCTGTACCGCTACCTGCGTCGCCAGAACCGGAAAAATCATCATCCGGTCCGCCGTTTGATAACGGCGTTACGGTTTGATTTTCAGACGGCGCGTTAACAGCGTCGGCGTTGGCGGGTTGGCTTGCAAAAGCGTTTACTATAGTAACGGCCGTACATACTATAAGCATAATAAAACTTACAGTAAAACATAATAATTTTTTCATACTTTCGCTCCTTTTTTATTTTTTGGCAAAACTTTAATCAAATCTCATTTACCGTACCGTTTTTCAAATATATATATTTTTCTATTGTTTCCGTTCCTGAATAATACGCAATTTTCAAACGATGTGAATTCATTCATGTTTTTATCGACGTATCGGTATTGTGAACGTCCTTCTTCATACTCATATTTTAAATCTTCAAAAATAAATTCTATTCCATGGTCGTCTTCTTTGTATGATACCCAGTAAACGTAGAAATAAGCAGTTTTACCTTGATCGTCTTGAAACGAAAAAACGTTAGTACCCTTTTCGATTAGTCCACGATCAAATTCATCTTCTTCGTTGAGTTCATATATTGTCAGCCATTCGTGTGAAGTATAAATACCTGGCTTAAACTGATCTTCCCGCTTAAACGCAAGTACTACCGTATCATTTCCTGAAGCATATTTTATTATTGTTCTATCATACAAGTACAGTTCATTACCGTAATCATCTTCGTAATATAAGGTATAAACGTACGGCTTTTCTTTTTCTTTCAAATTTTTGTATTTTATATCGGTTCGATTGCCGACTTTATCCATAAAATACCCTGTTATACTATAATAGTAAGTACCGTCCTTGTATTTTTCTGCAACTCTGTCCGACGATATGACGTTTATTCCGTTTGCCGCGGAAAAGTCCTCCTTTGTTATCTCTTTTATATCTATTACCCCGCGATAATTGTCATAAGTATTGCTTATTATTTCCGGATCGAGATACTGTCCTTCACACATATACACGTATCTACCCTCGTTGATATGAACGTAACCCCTTTTTTTCTCACATCCGTTACACCCCGTACAGGCTATAAGCATAATAAAACTTACAACAAAACATAATAATTTTTTCATTTTAAACCTCCTTGTAATTGTTTAATTTTCTTCACGATAATAATACATCTTTGAAAATTCATATTCTTTTAAAGAAACCGATGCTCCGTCTTCGTACGGTCTGTCGAGAAACCACGGTGTTATTTTACTTCCGTTTTTATCCACGTAGCCGTATCTTTTGCGCCCGAATTCATATTCTTGTAAATCTTCAAATATAAAATCCGTGCGCACGCCTTTTTCGTCGATATAATAGCAAGATACCGACATATACTTATATCTTCCGAACGGATAACTTGCTTTCAGAACGTTTATTCCGTTTGCTTTTTTATATTCCGCCTCAGATATTTCTTTAATAACAAGTTCGCCGTCAAAAGGATCTCTTCCAAACTGATTACAAGAATAAGTTCCCTCTTTCAGCCTCATCCATTGATCCTGACATCCGATAAAAAAGCAAAATAACGTAACGGATATGCAAGCCAAAAACAAACATAATAATTTTTTCATACCTTCGCTCCTTTTTTATTTTTTTCTTAACCCGATTCATATTGCCAAAAAAATATCTTAAGAAGTTTGTCCCTCTAACTCTTTTTCTTTATTAAATCCCATATAAAACGAATAGTTGTCGGTAATGGTAACAGAACGTTGCCCGGGTTTTATCAGAACGCCGTTTTTATCGATATAAAAGTAATAAGGACTGCCCGGATGATGGGTTACTTTAAGTTTTTCAAAAACGATATACTTTTTTTCTCCGTCGGCGATATAATAGCATGATAGCGTCATGTACCTTACGTTCCCGTCAAACTCATCGACTTCAAGCACGTTTATTCCGTTTGCGTCTTCGTATTCCTGCTTTGAAATTCGGGTTATCGTAAGTTTTCCCTCGTATTCTTTTGCTACGCTCGTTTGATCGGGATCTTTCGATATTTCATTATAAAATCCAAGTATAAAAGAACCTTCTTCTATTTTTATAGTACGTTTTTTAGAACACGAATTCAGCATAAACAAGAACACCATTGCATTTTCTTCGCAATTGCACGAGCAGAAAAACGTAACGGATATACAAGCCAGAAACAAACATAATAATTTTTTCATTTTAAACCTCCTTGTAATTGTTTTATTGTAATTTTATTTTACATTATAAATGACGCTTTGTCAATAGCGAATTAAAAAATTTCATTTTTGCTTGAAAAAAAAGATGAAAAGTTATATATTTATGAATATTCATACAATTTACCGATTACAACTTTCTAAATAATACTATGGTTATTTTGCCTTGTATCCGCTTGTTTTTTAAATAGCCCGCGCTTTTATCCGCCGTCAGATAACGGCGCGTACGAAAAAGTTCGGGATACGAAATCCGACGCCTTGGCTTGTGTTTGACTTTCGCGGCGAAATAAGTTATTATTTTTGTAACGTTATTATAAAGGAATTTATTATGGTTACCAAAGCGTGTATTTTTGATTTTGACGGAACAGTTATCGATAGCGAAAAGTATCACTATATTGCCTGGCGAGAGGTTGCGAACGCCGTGGGAACCGATATAAGTTACGAAGAATATCTTCCATTTAAAAGCGCGGGGCGCCGAGTCGTTATCCCCTATCTTTTTAATAAAGCGGGTAAAACTTTAACCGAAAACCTTTACGATAAATTTCATACTTTAAGGCAGGAAAGAATACTTCTCGCTCTTTCTTCATTAAACGAAAGCGATATCATGCCGGGGGTTATAAACTACGTCAGGTTTTTAAAGTCGAAAGGCATAAAATGCGCGGTGGCGTCCTCTTCCGCGGCGGCGCACGTAACGGCGGAACGTTTCGGTATTTTTGATTTGTTCGACGCCTTTATCGACGGCGAAGCAAACCTTCCGAATAAACCGAACCCCGATTTATTTTTGGCTGCGGCAAAAATGTTGAACGTCAAACCCGTTGATTGCGTAGTTTTTGAAGATTCGATAAACGGCTTAAAAGCGGGTAAAAACGCAAATATGATGGTAATAGGTTTTCAAACTCATTTTACCGATATCGCCGACAGAATCATCGACGACTTTTCCATGGCAACCCTCGATACGGTTACTTTTTAATTTTGATAAACGGCGCCACCTTCCTTGCGTAAAGGGAGGTGGCGCGCGTTAGCGTGACGAAGGGATTGTTTTATATAATTCTTAACGCCGACCGTCGTCGGCTACACCTCATCAGTCGGCACCGCCGACAGCTTCCCCTCAAGGTGAAGCCTTTCGCAATTCACGCGACCAACGGGAGCAATTCACTATTAACTGATGAATTGACGAGTAAACTCGTCGTGAAATGGCTACGCCGTGAATTTTCGCTTCGCTCCACGAATTGAATTGCAAAAGCAATTCGTTTTTCCTTTAAGCCTCCCTTGCGTAAAGGGAGATAGCGCGGCTTGCCGTGACGGAGGGATTGTTATATAATTTCGCCGCCCTTATTCGCCTTCCCCTCGGAGGAGGAAGGTGTCGCGTAGCGACGGATGAGGTGGTCTATATAATTCACGACCTTGTCAGCCTTCACCTGGTAGGGCAATTCCCCTTGCTAAGGGGAGTGTCAACGTAGTTGACGAGAGGATTGCCGTCTGCGGCTTAGCAAAGGGGGACCGCTTGCGGTGGATGAGGTTGGAAAGCGTATGAGGTTGGAAAGATTATATAGCCACCCTCATCAGGCTCTACGAGCCAGCTTCTCCCACAGGGTGAAGCCTTTCACGCGTCGCAAGACGCAATTCACGTTGCGCAAGCAACAATTCATGCGACCAACGGGAGTAATTCACGACCGAAGGTCAATTCACGCGCGGTTACGCGCAATTCACTTTTTCAATCCCTCAGTCGCTACGCGACAGACTCCGCCTCGGTCTTACGACCTTCGGGCTACGGCTACAAACAGCGCACTGTGCTGTTTGTTTAACGCCTACGCACCCTTTACACAAAGGGGCCTTTCACGCGCGGTTACGCGCAATTCTCGTTGCGTCAGCAATAATTCACTACATGCAAAAAGCCGTTTGCAATATCGTTTGCAAACGGCTTTTTTTGACTGTTTATTTTTTATAGATAACTATCCTCGATTGAGCGGGTTTATAAAATCTGCGTTTTACTGCACGATTGAGCGGGTTTATAAAATCTGCGTTTTACTGCACGATTGAGCGGGTTTATAAAATCTGCGTTTTACTGCTCGATTGAACGTGCCTTTAAAATCCGCGTTTTACCGCTCGGTTGAACGAATTTATAAAATCTACGTTTATATACTCCGCTAAACCGACTTTAAAAACGGGTTTTTATAAAGCGTTTTCGCACCTTAGTTTTCCTGATTTTCGGTTTTATGGCTATTGCCTAAAAATACCGCCCCGCCGAAAGTGTTGGTTTTAGCCCTCGGCGCGGATCTTCTTTCAAACGGTCTGTTTCCGCCTTTTTTATCGAAAGGCTTACCGCCTTTATTTTTACCGCCGTTGCCGCCGAATCTACGGTTGTTGTCGCGCCTTGCGTTGAATTTATCGCTACGCTTGGCGGGATCGTAACCGTCGGGAATAATTGCGATGTATCTGTTAGGTTCTTTACCTTCGGATGCGGTTTTTACGCCTTCAAAATCAACCAAAGTAGAATGTATGATTCTTCTTTCAAACGGGTTCATCGGTTCTAAAACGACCTTTTTGCCCGTTTTAACGGCTTTGGCGGCAAGTTTTAACGCAAGATTCTTTAAAGTATCTTCTCTTTTTTCCCTATAACCCTCGCAATTGACGACGAGGCGCGAATAATTTTCCTTACCGCTGTTATACACGGCGCCGGCAAGACACTGAATCGAATCGAGAATTTCCCCTCTGTATCCGATAATCTGAGAAGAATCCGCCGCGATTAAATTGATGACCGCTTTACCGTCCTCGTTTTGGGATGCTTCCGCGGTAGCGACGATATTGAGTACGTCGAATAACCCTTCGAGAAATTCAACGGCGTTATCGATGTCTGTTTTCTTCTTTTCAACGCGAACTTTTGCGGGTTTTGTAACGATGCCCAAAAAACCTCTCTGAGGTTCTTCCAAAACTGTAACTTCTGCGGTTTCTTCGGTCAAGCCGAGCGTTTTTAAACCTTCTTTTACGGCTTCTTCTATAGTTTTAGCCGTGAACTCGTTATTCATTTTTATCTCTCCTGAAATGTATGATTTTACTGTTTGTTTTTACGGTAACGTTTGTCGTTTTGAAGTTGTTCTTCTTCGATTTTTTTGTTGAAACGTTTTTCTACGAGTGTGTTGATAAGTAGCGTGAAGCCTATGGATATTACAGAACTAACTACCATGTAGATGGAGAACGAAGCCGTGTAAATAAATGCGAAAATACCGAACATTACGGGCATCATCCAGGTCATCATCTTCGACGTCTGGGCAGCCTGCCCGTCAACCGTCTGAAGTTCCATCTGCGCTTTCTGCGACTTGTTTGTTATGAGAGTGGATAAAAGCATTACGCCGATAGATAAAATCGCTAAAATACAATACCCGTTCGGCGCGGACTTTTCGGCGCTTAAGTTATAAGTCAATTCTTCGTAACTCGTGTCTTCCATGTTAAGACCGGCGTCAACCGCTTTACACCCTTGACGGATAGTAAATTTATATTCCGAAAAAGTGTTTTTTACGGGGTGCTTCCAGAATAAATCTTCAGCCCAGATGTTTTTAACCCACAAAAAGTCGGGAACGTTTGCGTAATAAGCGTCCGCGGCGGCTTTTCTTGCCTTTTCCTTTACTTTAAGAAGGTAAGGTTCGCATTGATCGGATATAACTTTTGAAACCACTGCGTCGGCAATCGCCTGTTCTTCGGCGTCCTGCGCGTAGTTTTCCTTACTGAATTTATAAGTTACCCCGTCGGCGTCAAGATAAACCTCTACGCCCGCCGTAACGCCTTTATATCCGTTGTCGTTTAACTTTTTTACGTAATTGAAGAATTTTCCGACGGCGGCGTTATCGCTCACGGAAACGGTATATTTGCCTTCGGCGGTTCTCGTAATACCCGCGTTCGTTAAAACATCGTCGCTTAATATCTTCGTTTCGTCTATATAAAATTCGTTACCGACCTGTTTGACGAAATCCACGTTTTCGGTTGCGTTATAAGTTTCGACGGCGTTATTGTAACCTCTTACCATGCTTTGAATAAGTTCGAGGTTTTCGTAGTTTGAGTAGTTTGAAAATTGATTGATTACTATAATGAAAACGATAAGCGTTACGATTGTCGGAAGACAGGTGGAAAACATAGAATAGCCTTCCTTTTTGTAAAGCGCCTGCATCTTCATATTGTACATTTCTTTGTTGTTGGCGTACTGACGTTGAAGTTTTTCGAGTTGCGGACGCATCCTTTCCATTTTTAAACTGTTCTTTTTCATGGAAACCCTCGAATATATATCGAGAGGCAACGTTATAACCTTTAAAATTACGGTAAATACGACGATACCGAGCCACATCGACGGCAAACTTTCCATTAGCAATTGAATGAATCTGCCGATGAAATTAAACGTGTACGGATTATCGAAAACCGGCATGGTTTTTATAATGGTCGATGATAAGATTTCTAACATGTGTTGTCCTTAACGAGGTTTTTTTGTGATATCGAAAGTAACCCTTATGATTTAAAAAAAACGACGGAATAGACGGGTATCCCGCCTCCGTCGAAAAGGTAATTTTTACCTTAAAAATTAAAGAAAATTTATATTACGTCGGGTTTTTATACGCCGACAACTATATAAGCCACTTCACGACGTTTTTACTGTCGGGAACAGGATCCAAACCGCCTTTTGCGAGCGGATTACACCTTAAAAGCCGTCTTATAATCAAAAAAATCGCCACAAAAAACGAACGCTTGTTTAAAGCCTCTATAGCGTACTCGCTACAAGTCGGGGTGAACGCGCAACTCGTTTTCAGCCCCGCCGACACGTGTTTTTTGTAAAATTGCAGTAACTTTATTAAAAGTTTTTTCACTGTTGCCTGTTGTTATAAGAGATTTTCTTTTTTTAATAAAAAAACGACGGATCTTTGTATTTCGGAAAATTCGTAAGTATCCCTGACGCGCGGAACAAAAACGATAAGCGCGTTTTTTCTTATTTCGGGAATCAGCGGTATGTACGCCGCCCGAAGAAGTCTTTTAATACGGTTTCTTTTTACCGCGTTTCCGTGTTTTTTACTGACCGATACACCTATGCGGGATTCTTTGTTTGAAGTTTCGAAATAATACATCGAAACGGCTTTGGTGTACGCCCTTTTTCCTTTATTGAAAACAAGGTCGAAGTCGTGCTGTTTTTTTAATCTTTTCAAGCGACTTATGCGGAAAGTTTATGACGACCTTTCGCTCTCCTTCTCTTTAAAACGTTCCTCCCGTTTTTGGTTGCCATTCTTTTTCTGAAACCGTGGACTTTGGATCTCTGTCTTTTTTTGGGTTGATAAGTTCTTTTCATTGTAATTTCTCCGTTCTCGCAAAAATGCGTTATTTTTTCTATATTCGGCTTAAACCGGACGATAAGCCTAAAAATTATATTTGATTTTTAACCTTTTGTCAACTTTTTAGCCGACTCAGATTAAATAAAAGATTAAATTATAGCGTGCTTAACCGCAATATTTAACCTCGGTCATCCGTTAAGCGGACATTCTTACCGGTAAAATGAGATAAAGGTATTCGTCGTCGGAATACGGTTTAATCACGCAAGGCGCGATTGACGAATTAAGATTGAAGTTTACGAACTCGTCGTCGATAACCCTTAACGCGTCCATAAGATATCTTGAGTTAAACGCTATCGCCAGATCTTTACCTTCGAGATTGATTATAAGATTTTCTTTAACGTTACCCATTTCGGAAGCGGACGATACGTCAACAAAGTTCTCGTGAATATCGAATTTTACGATATTCTTCATAACTTTCGCAACTATTGAAGCCCTTTCTATCGACGAATACAAAAGCGACTTGTTAACCCTGAACACCGTCAGAAAGTCGGTCGGGATAATACGCTTGTAATCGATATATTCGCCTTCTAAAAGTCTTGTTAAAAAGATTGTCGAATCGACGTTTATCATCAAAGAATTATCCTGAATTACGACGGTTACGTATTCCTCGTCTTTTTCAAGAAGCCTCGTTATTTCCACAAGCGCCCTCGAAGGAACTATAGCCCGTATGTTACCCGTTGCCGATCTTACGTTCTTTTTGCAGACGGCAAGCCTGAAACCGTCGAGCGCGACGCACGTCAGCGCGTCGCCCGATATTTCAAGCAGACAGCCTTTCAGTATAGGACGCGAATCGTCTTGCGAACAGGCAAAACTCGTTTTGTTTATAACGTCTTTAAAACTCTTTTGATTTATTACGAAAGAACTCTTGTTTATATCTTTCTTTATTACGGGATAACCGTCCGCCGAAAGACATTGTATAAAGCCTTCGGACGCGGCGTACGTTATCTTGAGTCTTCCGTCGTCGCCCACGAAAAGTTCTATATCGTCTTCACCTTCGAGTTTTTTGACGAAATCCGCAAAAAGTCTGCCGGGAACGACTATATCGCCTTCCTGATAGGTTTCGGCGGTTATGGTTTTTTCAATGGCGATTTCCATATCGGTTGCCGTTAAAATAAGACTGTCCCCTTTTATGGATAACTTAATGCCCTCGAGAAGTTGGTTGGGCGATTTTGAACTTATTGCCTTAGATACTTTATTAACTGCGCTTGACAGCTCCGAACCTTTTACGATGGTCTTCATTGCGCGCCCTCCGTGATGATAGTATTTTTTATTTAATAAATTAGTAGTAGATATAGTAGGCTTTTGTGGAAATGTCGATAGAAATTTGAATGATACAAAATGTATCGTTTAATCGTCGAAAGTTAAAAAAACGACGACCGAAAACCGTGTGTATAAAGTGTTTAAAAAAAAGTTGAAAACAGGTGGACAACTTTTTTTTTGTGAATAAGCGCGGTCAAGATTTTTGCCGAAAACCGTAAAAACGAGGATAAAATTCGACCGACCTTTTTACGCGTACGCGAAACGCCCGCACGCGTAAGTACATATATTATATATAAAAAATATACAAAAGGCAAACGATTAAGGTAAATTTGCGTAATTTTTTTCCCGTCTTACGCGTTTACAAAGACGATTTTTTTATATTCTTTGCGAATTTACCCGACAAACCGTCCTTTTTTTCGGGAAATATTTTTATTACGCGCCGAAAAAAAAACAATAAAAAAATCGTAAACGAAAAAGTTATCTACAATACGGCAAACTTTGTTGCTTTAAACTGTTGATATGGGGATAATTTTGTGATACAATAAAAAGGCATTGAAAACGGGGAGTTTTTAAGCGCTTAAAGTTATGAGAGAAAGTTTTGAGTTGTTAAAGCAATTTAAAAATGTCGATAAGTTTGTGGATTTCTACGACTTTTTTTCGGAAAGCGCTAAGAAGTTCAATCTGACTTCGATAACGGATGAAAAAGAAGTTTGCGTCAAACATTTTATCGACAGTTTGTACGGAGAAAAGTATCTGAGCGAAAACGCAAAAGTAGTCGAGATAGGTTCCGGAGGAGGATTCCCTTCCGTCCCTTTGAAAATCGTAAGAAACGATTTGAACTTTACCCTTATTGAAGCAACGAAAAAAAAGTGCGATTATCTTTCGGAAGTCAAAAAAAGGCTCGGTTTTGAAAATTTCGACGTTTTAAACGGCAGGTGCGAGGATTTGGCTCACGATTATAATCTGAGAGGTCGCTTCGATTACGCCGTCGCAAGAGCGGTAGCCCCTCTTAACGTTTTACTCGAATATCTCGTACCCTATTTAAAAGTCGGCGGAAAAGCCGTTATTTACAAAGGGGCGAATTATAAAGAAGAAGTAGAATCGGCAAAAAACGCATTAAAAACTCTGTCTTGCATAATCGAAAGGACAGACGAATACGAACTTTCGGAAAACTTCGGTAAACGCGCCGTTTTAGTCGTGAAAAAAACGAGCGTAACTATCGACCGCTATCCGAGAAGTCAGGCGAAAATAAGGAAGAACCCGCTATGAAAAAGAAAAGGACGTGTTCTTTTACGGGACATCGGATTTTGCCTAACGATTTTCCGCTTGAAGAACTTGAAAAATCCGTCTATAAGGCGATTAACGACGGTTTTAATACGTTTTTGTGCGGAATGGCTTTAGGGTTCGACACCGTTTGTTTTCACCTTCTCGAAAAAATAAGAGAAACGAAAAAGATTAAAATAGTCGCATGCGTTCCGTGTAAAACGCAATCGGCGTATTTCAACAAAAAACAGAAAGCCGAATACGAAAGAATGATAAATTGCGCCGATAAAGTAATATGTTTATCCGAAAACTATTACGACGGGTGCATGCAGGAAAGAAACAAATATATGGTGGATAATTCTTCAAGGGTTATTTGCTATCTCAACTACGGACACGGCGGTACCTATCAGACGGTAAAATACGCCGCGGAATCAGATTCGGAAGTAGTTTATATCGGTAAATAAATCGGTCTATAAGCCGATTATCTATAATTTTTTACAAAAAAGGAGGAACTTTATGTATCCCGATTATTTATTTAAAATCAATATAGGCGGACAGACGTACGGACCTACTATGTACGGCATCATGATCGCTTTAGGGCTTCTGGCTTGTTTTTTAGTTATCTTTAAATACGGCGAAATAATGCACTACAATAAAGACTTCGTAGATTTTATTTTCTACGACGGAATAGCGTCGATTATAGTAGGGTTCGGGTTCGCCGCGATTTTTCAAGCCTTTTATAACTTTATAGAAACGGGCGTTTTCGAGTTTGGCGGTATCACCTTTTTAGGCGGTCTTATCGGCGGCGCCGGATGCTTTCTTATTTTATATTTCATTTTCAGAAAGAAATACAACACAAGGCTTTGCGAAGTAATTACCTATCTTCCTTGCGGTATCCTGATTGCTCACGGCTTCGGCAGAATAGGCTGTTTGTTCGCGGGGTGCTGTCACGGTACGTTTTTGGGTACCGAATACGTAGTCGGCGGCATAAGAATGAGGGGCGACTTCGGTTGGGGATATTATATTCCCACTCAACTTTACGAAGCGCTTTTCCTGTTTTTGATGTTCGGCGTTATATCGTATCTCGTATTAAAACGTAAGTATCAGTACGGTTTGAGTTTATACCTTATTTCTTACGGCGTATTCAGATTTTTAATCGAATTTTTGCGCGCCGACCACAGAGGCGAATTTATAGGAAAGATTTCGCCTTCTCAGTTCTGGTCGCTGATAATGATTCCTTTAGCGGTAGGCGTTTACTTCTTACAAAAGTATTTTTTGAAAAAGAGAGCCGAAGAATTAGCGCAAAACCCTTTAGGTTTTGAACAAAAAACGGATAAAAAATAATTCGTGCTTTTTAAAAAAACGATAAAAACAAAAATAACGACGGAAAATTCCGCCGTTATTTTTTTATCCGATAGCCCTTAAAACAGAGGTTAACGGCTTATAGACAGGTTTTTGATTTTAAAACATATCCGTGATTTTGTAAAACGCGCGCTCGGGTATTTACCGACGCGCGAAATTTTTTAAGCGACGCGGGTTATTTTTTCAATCGCAAAATTTTAAAAAGTCGGTTTACTTTGTCAGCGTAATCGGTTCTTTCGTTGACGAGATAATCGTTCCGTCGATCGCGTTTATGCGATAAGTCCACTGCGTCGTATCGTTATTGAAAACAAGATAGAAATACGGAATTTTGATTTCTCCGTCGATCAATTCTTCTTTGGTAAAATCGACTTTGGCAAGATATCCCGAATTTTTTATTGCGATTTTTTTTGCTTCGGATACGTTTATATACCGGCGGTTATAAATTATCTCGTCCGTTTTGGCGTCGATTTTGTAAACGTATTGATTTTTTTCGGTATAGAACTTCAAAACCCAGCACGGGCGATCTGCGGTGTGTTCCAACTTTTCTTCGGTAAAAGTTACTTTTTCGGAATCTGTAATTTCTGCGTCTTTCAAGGCTATGTCTTTCGCTTTTTGCAACGAAAGAGAAAGTTCAATTTCTCTTTTTTCAAGCACTATGCCGAGCGTTGCGTCTATTCGGTAAGTCCACTGCGCGGTTTCGTTGTTGAATACGAAGTAGTAATACGGGGTTTTGATTCCGCCACCTACGTAGTCTTCGACGGTGAAAGTAATCCTTTCAACGTTTGGGTTAACTTTGGCGTCTTTTAAAGCGATTTCTTTTGCGTTTCTTACGTCGATGCGATAATCGAAGAAGATTATTTCACCCGTTTTTGCGTCTATTTTGTAACTATATTGATACTTTTCGGTATAGAATTTTAAAATCCAGCAAGGACGACCTTGATTGCGATTTAATTCTTTTTCGGTAAATATCACGTTTTCGGAAGAAAAGTTTTCGCCGATACCGGCGTCTTTTAAAGCAATCGACACAGCATCTTCAAGAGGAATAAATATTTCGGTTTCGATTTTTTCGATAATCGAGCCGTCTTTAGCGTCAATGCGATAAGTCCTCTGTCTTTGTCCGTCGTCGTAGGTAAGTTTGTAATACGGCGATGAGGCGCCGTCGTCGATAAGCCTTGCTTCGGTAAATTCGACTCTCGCTACACGACCGGCGTCTTTTAAAGCGATTTCTTTTGCTTTGAATATGCCTATATATTCGGAGTCGATAATTACGGAATCCGCTTCTTTTTGCAATGCTACGAGTTCGTCAAGAGGTAGCCTGACAAGATCTTCCACGGATAAATCGCTGTTTTTAGTCGCGTCGGCGATAAGTTTTGCTTTGCCTTGCGAAATATTGTGTTTTTCCGCGATATCCGCGGTATGGTCGTTATCCGTCGCCGTCACGTAAACCAAAGTATGAACCGCTTTGGTTTTTTCAAGCGCCGTACGTATGCTTTCGGACACGGTTTCTTTAAGTTTTACGTTTTCGCTCAACTTTTTGTCGAATGAAATCAAAACCGTATCGTTTCTTTCCATATATCCGCTTGTTTTATACGCGGCAACGGTAAGAGTAACTGCGTCGATAAGACTTTGATTTTTTAAAGACAGTTCGTCAAGCGCGTATTTTGCGTCGTCGTTTAAAAAGCGGACCGACTCCACGTTACCGTTTACGGTGATAGTGTACTCTACTCCGGGGTTGATTTCCATCGTTACGGTTCCCGCCACCCTATTACCGAGCGCGACGGGAGTTATAACGGCGACGCATAACAATAAAACGACGCACGCCGCCAACGCCAAAATCCGTCGATAAGTGATCTGCGGTTTTTTCACGCCGACTTCGGGTAGCGCTTCCGCAATCAATTTGTCGTCAATCTGACCGATTGCATTCAGCAGCCTTTCGTTTTTCATAAATAAACGTCCTCCTTTTCAAGTATTTTTTTAAGTTCGTTGCGCATACGGAACAGTAAAGCCTTTACTTTGCTTTCGCTTATTTTGTACAAGTCGGCAATCTCCCGTATCGAATACAGATACCAGTATCTGAGAATAAAAATATTACGTTTGGTTTTTGTGTGAGCGTACAAAAAACGGTTTATAACGGACACTATAAATTTTTCGTCCGATAAGTATTCCGCCGTCGTATCGGAAGGAAGGCAGTTTTCCAACTCGCTTAACGCAATTTCGACCTGCCCGCCTCCTCTTTTTTGCGCAAAGTTACGTTTATAACGATTGAGCGCGATATTGCGGGTTATTTTTCCGAGAAACGCCGACAGTATATCGGGTTTTTGAGGCGGGATACTGTTCCACGCGCTCAGATACGTATCGTTTACGCATTCGTCCGCCTCAAAGTGGTCGTAAAGAACGTTATAGGCGATGGTATGGCAGTAACTCCCGTATTTTGCAGCCGTAGCGTGTATCGCGTTTTCGTTTTTCGCCCAAAACAAAGCAACAATTTCGCGGTCGTTCATAGAGATACTCCTTTATTTAACAACGCCCTTCCATTTATATAGACAACAAAAAAGTCTTTGCGTTGCGCGAAAATCGAAAAAAACGATAATCCGATAATTTTAGGGACGCGTTTAAAAAAAGCGCAACGGAAAACTAAATCCGTTTGCGCTAAAAATAAAGTTTTCATAGGCGGATACCTCCGTTGCTATAAATTTAAAGGCATTAAATTAAGAAAAATCGTTTATTTTTTCGGGTTACCAGAGCGGTACGCGCCGAAGTGGTTCGGAATTTTTACTAAGAAAAAGCGTTCCGAAAAGCCCCGTCTTTTACGCCGCATCCATTACGCTTACGCCACGCGACGGTACGAATAAGACATTTTAACGCGGTAATTTTTCCGATTGCGATATAAAAAGACAAATTCAAGCGGAATTTAAAAGTTTAATATTCCACCGATTTCAATATAAGTCCTTTAGCGGGGGCTGTTTTACCGACTTTTTGTCTGTCGCCGGATAAAAGAGCGGTTTTTACGTCGCTTGCCGAAAGTTTATCTTCCGAAGCGGATAAAACGGTGCCTGCGATGATTCTGACCATATTGTACAAAAAGCCGTTACCGCAAATTTCTATTTTTACGTCGATTCCGTCTTTTTTTACAATTGCGGAATAAATCGTCCTTACCGTGGTTTTTATTTCGGAACCGCTTGCCAGAAAGCATTTAAAGTCGTGTTCGCCTACTATTTCATCAAGGATTTTTTGCGCTTTTTCTGTCGAAAAATCGTCAATCCTCGTTGCGTATCTGTCTTTAAGCGGTAAAATTACGGGAGAAACATAAAAGTTATAAACGTAAGTTTTCCGTTTAGCGGTATATCTCGCGTGAAATCCTGTCGGCGCAGAACAAGAAGAAAGAATACGGATATCGTCGGGTAAGAAACAATTCAAGGCAAGATAAAATTTGTCGGAAGGTACCGATGAAGACGTGTCAAAGTGAGCGACCTGCCCCTTGGCGTGTACGCCCGAATCGGTTCTGCCGCTTGCAACGAGAGTGGTTTTTTCCCCCGTAACCTTAAAAAGGGCGGTTTCTATAATTTCCTGCACGGAAACGCCGTTTTTTTGGCGTTGCCACCCGACGTAATTCGTTCCGTCGTAAGAAATCGTCAAAATAATTCTCATATCACCGCTCCCGCGTAAACGTTGCAAAGTATTATACCAAAAAGCGCCGTAAGAGATATCAAAGTTGCAAACAGGTCGTTTAAAGAAAAGGTAAGTTTTTTGTATTTTGTGCGGTTTTTACTACCGTTATAGCATCTTGCGTCCATTGCGTCGCCTAATTCTTCGGCGCGCCTGAACGCGCCCGTGATAAGAGGAATCAGTACGGGTATAAGAGATTTTGCACGTTTTAAAAGATTACCGCTTTCAAAGTCTGCCCCGCGTGATTTTTGCGCCGAAATTATCCTTTCGGTTTCTTCCATTAAAGTGGGAATAAACCGAAGGGCTATACTCATAATAAGCGCAAGTTCGTGAACGGGGAATTTAATAAGTTTTAAAGGTTTTAAAAGCGCTTCTATACCGTCGGTAAGAGCAACGGGCGTGGTAGTGAGCGTCAGAATGCTCGAACCGAATACGAGATATAACAGCCTCAAAGCCATAAAAATTGCGTAGCGTAACGATTTATCCGTAATATTCCTTATAAGCCATACGTCCCATAAAATTCGCGCGCCGTCTTCTTTATGCAAAAAGATATTGATGACGAATGTAAACGCTATAATAAAAATTATTGCTTTTACGCTTCGTATAACAGACTTTACGGGAACTTTCGACGTCAAAATCGCTACAAGCAAAAACACCCCTGAAATTAAAAACCCCCAGAAGTTTTTGACGATAAAAATCATCGTGATATATAAAATTAAAAGAAGTATTTTCGCGCGCGGATCCATTTTGTGAACCGCCGATTTCGCCGGATAATACTGTCCGAAAGTTACGTCTTTAAGCATGAGTTATATTTTTTCAGATTTTACGCTTTTTAAGTAAGCGATAAGTTTTTCCGAAAAGTCGTCTAACGAATAGTCGGTATCTATATTAACGCCTCTTGAGGATAATTCTTCCTGCAGATAGGCGGTGACGGGGACTTCAAGCCCGCAGTCTTCGATAAGAGAGTGGACGCTGAAAAGTTCTTTCGGAGTTCCTATTTTTTTTACCGCGCCACGCTCGAAAATAACGGCTTTGGTACAATGATCGGCAACGTCGTTCATATCGTGCGAAACGATGATTATCGTTTTGATACTTGTTTCATGAAGACGCTTTAAAAGCGCCCACAGTTCAGACTTACCCTGAGGATCAAGCCCCGCGCAAGGTTCGTCGAGAATAAGTATTTTGGGACGAACGGCTATAACCCCCGCTATTGCTACCCTGCGTTTTTGCCCGCCCGACAGGTCGAAAGGAGATCTGTCTTTTATTTCGTTATAATCAAGACCAACCGTTTCGATTGCGTTTTTAACGTAAATATCTACTTCCGACTCGGAAAGTTCGGGCATAAAGTTTTTAATACCGAAAGCAACGTCGTCACGGACGGTTTCGGCAAAAAGTTGGTATTCGGGATACTGAAAAACCATCCCGACGTCGCGCCTCAGGCTTTTTAATTTAGCCTTTATCGCGGCGCGGTCTTTACGCTTTTTCGCTTTTTGAAGCGATAAATCGTATTCGCCTATTTTCAACTCGCCTTCGTCAAGAGGAATAAGCGCGTTAAGATGCTGAACGAAAGTGGATTTACCGCTGCCGGTATGACCTATGATACCGAAAAATTCGCCTTCCTTTATCGTAAGCGTAACGTTATTTAACGCCACGACTTTAAATTCGGTATTTTTGTTGTATTCAAACCGTAAATTGTTGCAAATAATATCCATAATGTTGTAAAAATGCCCCTATACGCCCGTTATTCGTTATTTTTAATATAACTTACAATATTATCGAGGAGGGTTTCTTTGTTAAGGGCGTCGCCTATAAAAATACCGTTTGATTGCAGACGTTTGGAAATCTTCATCGATACGGGCGGTTCCATGCCCGCCGTTTTTAAAAGCGCTTCGTCGCTGAAAATTTCTTCAGGCGTTCCCGTTTTTAATATCACGCCGTTCGATAAAACCGCAATTTTATCGCAATCGGTTATTTCGTCCATATAGTGGGTTATGGTGATGACGGTCATTTTTTCTTCGCGGTTTAGTTTTCTCACGACGGACATTACTTCCTCTCTGCCCTTAGGATCGAGCATGGAAGTAGATTCGTCCAAAATAAGAATTTTCGGCTTGATTGCAAGTACGCCGGCTATCGCTACCCGTTGTTTTTGCCCGCCCGAAAGTCTTGACGCCATAGAATCTTTAAATTCGTAAGTGCCGGTTTCTTTTAAAGCAAAATCAAGGCGTTTTCCTATTTCCTCACGCGTAAGCCCTATGTTTTCGGGACCGAAAACTATATCGTCTTCCACTATCGAAGCGACCGTCTGGTTATCGGGATTCTGAAAGACGATGCCTACGTTTTTGCGGATTTCAAAAAAGTTTTTTTTGTCGGTGGCGTCCATGCCCAAAACGGAAATTTTACCGGAAGACGGGGCTATAAGCCCGTTAATGAGCCTTGCAAGGCTTGATTTACCGCTTGCGTTTCTGCCGATAACGGCTAAAAACTCACCCTCTTTTACGGTTAAAGTCACGCCTTTTAAAACCGGTTCGGCTTCGGTATATGAAAATGTTAAATCTTTAAGTTCTATAACGTTCATGGCTATTCCTTTCTAACATAAAATTATACCACACGTAACGGGTTTTAGTCAAAGCGTTTGCGTACAATCGGCGTTTTTTGACGGCTAAGCGCGTAAAAAACATATAAAAAGCGGAAAATTCGATAATTTTCCGCCTCGTAAAGTTATTTGTTCAATAAGTTCAGAGAGTAATTAAGTCTTCTTAAAGATTCTTCTTTACCGAGAATCTGCGCGATTTCCACAGAGCCGCCCGGCGTTACGTCTTTACCGGTTAACGCAACCCTTGCAATGCTTAAAACCTGACCGGATTTTAAACCGATAGTTTCCGCGCATTTACAAAGAGCCTGATAGATACCGTCGTGTGAAAAGTCGGTAATTTTTTCAAATGCCGAAACGATTGCGGGAAGCGATGATTTAGCAAGGTCTTTATCGATTTTCATTTTTTTGTGGAAGTAAAGGTCCGAAGAAAACTCACCGAATTCTTCCAAAAAATTAATTTTGTCGGGGATTTCGCTTAAAATTTCCACCCTTGTTTTCAAAAGCGGGGCTATAAGCCTGTTATCGTACTTTTCTCCTACTTTGGATTTTTCGATGAAAGGCTTGGAAACAGCGTAAAATTCCTCGTCGGTCATGGCTTTTAAGTATTCGCCGTTGAGCCAACGAAGTTTAACGTCGTCGAAAATGGCGGGTGATTTGGAAACGCCGTCAAGCGAAAACTTTTCGATCATTTCGTCCATCGTCATTTTTTCCGAATTGTCTTTCGGACACCAGCCGAGGAGCGCTATATAGTTTACTATCGCCGCGGGCAGATAGCCTTTTGAAACGAAATCGTCGAAGTTTGCGTCGCCGTAACGCTTGGATAGTTTCCTCGTCGCGTCTTTCATGATGGGGGGAAGATGAATATAAACAGGTCTTTCCCAACCGAAAGCGTCGTACATAAGGTTATATTTGGGAGTACTCGAAAGATACTCCGATCCTCTTATGACGTGAGTTATGCGCATAAGATGATCGTCTATGACGTTTGCGAAGTTATAAGTGGGAAGCCCGTCGGATTTGATTAAAATATTGTCTTCGAGTTCGGAAAAATCAACCGAAATAGTTCCGTAAACGGCGTCTTCGTAAGTACCTACCCCGGTTTTCGGTATGTTTTGGCGGATAACGTAAGGCACGCCGTCTTTAAGTTTTTGTTCGATTTCTTCCTTCGTTAAGTTAAGACAATGCTTGTCGTAACGGGTGTTTCCGAAATCGTCTTTCAAAGAAGATAGTCTTTCTTTCGTACAGAAACAATAATACGCCCCGCCTCTTTCTATAAGTTCTTTGGCGTATTTTTGGTAAATATCACGACGCTCGGACTGTACGTAAGGTCCGTAGTTTCCTCCTACGTCGGGGCCTTCGTCGTAATTCATACCGCCCTCTTTTAAAGAAGAATAAATTACTTCGGTGGCGCCTTCGACGAAACGTTCCTGATCGGTATCCTCGATACGGAGAATAAAATCGCCCTTATGTTGGCGCGCGAACAAAAAACAATAAAGAGCGGTTCTCATACCGCCTAAGTGCATAAACCCCGTGGGGCTTGGAGCAAAACGAGTTCTTACTTTCATAATATCTCCGATGACGGCAAACGCCGCCTTATATTTTTTAATTTTTGTTCAGTTTTTCGTTTACTTTCTGGTTTATTTCTTCAAGAAGATGTTCGTGGAAGAAACTAAAAACCTTTTCACCCGATACGATTACGTGGTCTAAAAGTTTAACGTTGTTTACGGCAAGCAGATAACAAAGTTTTTCGGTTGTTAAAATATCGTTATTGCTCGGCCTCGGATCACCGGACGTGTGGTTGTGAGCGATGACTACGTAAGTAGGATCGTTACGGACGATTTTTTTGCAAAAATCCTGAAGATCTACGTTTACCCTGTCTAAAACGTGATCGCCTATAAGGTTTTTACCCGTGATCTGTTGTTTTTTATTAAGGTAGTAAATAAGAAAAACTTCGCTGTCGTATTTGGAAAAAGTTTCGATAAGAGAACGACTTAACGTATTTAACGAACTTATTTTTTCGGGCGTTTTGTCGAAAAACGAGCAACGCTTCATTACCTCGCCGAGCGTTACTATAAAAGATGCGGTTACTTCGCCAACGCCTTTTACTTCCTTTAAAGATTCGCGGGGAGCGGAAAATACGCCCGCCAGAGAACCGAAAGTTTCAAGCAATAAATGAGCCGTATCGTTCGTGTTGACGCGTGGTTTTGCCGAAAACAAAATAAGTTCCAATAGTTCGTGGTCGTTTAAAGTTTCCGCGCTTGAAAGCGCTTTTTCTCTCAATCTTTCACGGTGCTTTTCGTGCATGGGTTGCCTTTGGTATAAACTAATCGGGTTATTTCAACTCGGTTTCGGGATAAAAAATCCGCCCTTAGTAAAAAATTCGTTAAAAACATTTTAACATATTTTACAAAAAGTGTATAATGTATTTGTTAAAATTTTTAATTAACTTTATTTTTTGGCGTTATTTTTGCCAAACAAAGGAGTAATTTATGAAAAACACTGAAAATCTCGCGCTGAAAAACGTTATTTTTCCTAAAAACGAGTTTATGTCGGCTTTTTGCGAACTTTTAAAAATCAGAAGCGTTAAGACCGATCCGCAACCTTCAGCCCCCTTCGGAGAGGGCGTGAAAAAGGCTTTGCTATACACCCTGTCGCTTGCCGAAAGTTTCGGTTTTAAGACTGTGAATTACGATAACTACATAGGCGAAATCGTTTTCGGCGAAGGAAAGGGTAATCCTTTCGGAATTTTGTGCCATCTCGACGTTGTTCCCGAGGGCGATTTGTCGGACTGGAACACCAACCCGTATGAACCCGCCGTTATTGACGGAAAACTTTACGCGAGAGGCGCGCTCGACGACAAATGCGGTCCTATGTCGTTTTTGTTTGCGATGAAGGCATTAAAGAACGCCGGAGTTGTTCCCGAAAGAGAAATCCGCCTCATTTTGGGTTGCGACGAAGAAAGCGGGTGGGGTTGCATACGTCACTACGAAAGCGTTGCGTCACTTCCCGAAGAAGGTATTTCACCCGATGCGGACTTCCCCGTTATTTACGCCGAAAAAGGTATAGCGCATATCGTTTATAAATTTAAAAAATCCCCTGCCTTAAAATGGATAAGGGGCGGTACGGCGGCTAACGTCGTGTGCGATAAGGTCGAGTTTGAAGTAGAAAACAGCGGGCTATATGGCGATTATCACGAGTTTATAAAAAACGGAAAGGTGATTACGTCGCTTGGTATTGCCGCTCACGGCTCAACGCCTGAAAAAGGAAAAAACGCCCTTGAACCCGTTTTGAAATTTTTATCGGAAAATAAACTTGTCGAAAAAAACGCTTACGAAAATTTATTTGAAGACGCTTTTCATCTGAAAACGCTTAACGACGAAACGGGATATCTTACCTTTTCGCCCGACCTTATTCGTTCCGACGACGACAATATCTACGTAACCGTCGATTGCAGATATCCGTCAACGCTTAAACACGAGTTCGTCGCCGAAAAGTTGGCTCTTTTAGGAGAATACGAAGTGAAAAATTGGCAAGAACCTTTGTTTTCGGATAAAAACGGCGGACTTGTAAAAACGTTGCTCGATATTTATAACGAAATAACCGGCTTGCACGCCGAGCCTGTTGCCATAGGCGGAGGTACTTACGCGCGCGCGCTGAAACGAGGCGTCGCTTTCGGACCCGCAAACGGAGAAGAAGCGGACAGCATTCATAAGCCTAACGAGTATATCACGCTTAAAACCATCGACGATATGAACGCAATCTATCTCGAGACCTTAAAAAGGATTTGTTTTTAAGCGATTAAATTTAAAAAAACAAATAAAAAATCTTCGCAAAGTCGGGCAATAAGCCGATTAACGAAGATTTTTATTTTTTTATCAATTTATTTTTTACTCGTCTTACGATGTTTAAATTGATAATAAGCATTACGCAAATCATCAAAAGTTGAATAGCGCCCATCAGAACAAAAACGAGATAAACGTTTTTTGCGTCTTTAAACGAAAGATAAAAACTCAGCGCCGTAAGCCACCCGAACAAAGACAAACTGATTAAATCAACCCTCTTTTTTACGCACGCTATAAATATAAAAACGGCAAGACACATCGGCGGCAATACGTATAGCAATAAAAGCCACGTATTAAACGTATCGACGTCCAAAAGCCCCAGCGTTACAATCGCTATAACCGCAAGCAGGAAAAGAATAGCCTCCGTCATGAGAAGATATAAAACTTTTATGGAAAGCGGAAGCCCTAAAATTATCTTCGTATCGCTTTTAGGGTTTTCTTTCGACGATGAAGTAGCGCCCTTTCGGGAAGTGGTTACGTTGTCGCCTGCTTCGTCGGTCGGCGATTCGGCTATGTCGGCTTCTTCAAAAAGAGTGGTAACGAATTCGTCAACGGTAACGTTGAATAATTCGGATATTTTTTTTAACGTAAAAATACTCGGAGTGGTTTCGCCCGTTTCCCATTTCGAGATGTTTTTGTTGGAATATTGAATTTTTTCGGCAAGTTCAGCCTGACTCATCCCGTGCTTTTTACGGAGATAAGTTATGTTTCTTGCGACAATTTCTCTTTCTTCCATTGAAATAAGGTTTACGAAAAAGACAAAATAACGATTTTTCAAAAATCGTACGAATTTTGCTTTAAAGTTTACTTCAATATCAATAATAGCAAAAAAAAGTGATAAAAACAAGAAAAAAAAGGACCAATAACGAGAAATCGGGACAATTCGCTTTTTAAGCGAACGTCAATCTCGTATTTTTAGACACTAAAAGAGTAAAATTCGCTTGTAAAAATTACCGTCGGATTATATATTAGGAAGGTAAAAGCGTTTTGACGCGGTTTTATTGACTCGTGACAGCGGGTAATTAAAAAAATACTTATATAACATATGTAAAATATATAAAACAGGAGGTAATTTTATGGATTACGTTATAAGTTGTTGTTCGCCGGCAGATCTGCCCGTACAAAGATTTCACGAAAGAGGAGTAAAAGTCAAAAATTACAAATTTATGTTAGCCGACGAAATTTTTGAAGACGACGGAGGTAAAAGCATTGCGCTGAAAGATTTTTATCAGGCAATGAGAGACGGCGCTTCCACAAAAACGAGTCAGGTCAATATCGAAGAATTTATCGAATACTTCAGAGATCTTTTAAAAAACGAAAACAAGGATATTTTACACGTTTCTTTGTCGAGCGGTATTTCCGGGACGTATAATTCCGCCCGTCTTGCCGCAGAAAGTTTGAAAGACGAGTTCCCGAAAAGGAAAATTTACGTCGTTGATAGTCTTGCCGCATCGGGCGGTTACGGTTTTTTGGTAGATTTATTATGCGATTTAAGAGATCAGGGCTATGGTTTCAATAAACTCGTTTCGTTTGCCGAAGAAAATAAATTACGCGTTCATCACTGGTTTTATTCTACGGACTTAAGTTTTTACGTAAAGGGAGGAAGGATTTCCAAAGTATCAGGATTTATCGGTTCCATTTTAAAAATCTGCCCCGTTATGAACGTTAATTTTGAGGGCAAACTGATTCCTCGTGTCAAAACGATGGGAAAGAAAAAAGCCATGCAGACAACCGTGCAAAAAATGCTCGACTTTGCAGACGACGGCGTAAATTACGACGGTAAGTGCATTATAAATCACTCGGATTGTTTGGACGACGCGTTGGATTTAAAAGCGAGCGTGGAAGGAAACTTCCCTAACCTTGAAGGTAAAATCATTATGACGGATATAGGAACTACTATCGGTTGCCATTCGGGACCGGGAACGGTAGCAATCTATTTTCTGGGAAAAAAGAGAGATGATTGATCATAGAGGAAATCTTAGGGATTCCAATCATTATCACTAATTATTTTTGCGGGAATAAATCGGTTTTTGCTGTGTTAAACTCCCGTCACCGTACCATAGTACGCTTTCGGTCGTTTGCCTTGCAAAAACTTTGACCTAAATCGGCGATTTCTTCGCCGCAAAAATGCTTCGCACCGAAAAGAGCGCGTTTAAAGATGATTTTTCGTGAGCGTAAGGGATGCCGCATAGTCGTACTGCGACCGAGCGGTCGCGGAAAAGGGCTGAAAAGACGCCTTTTCGGTAATTAGCAGATGACGAATGGAATCCCTATATGACAGGTTTATTTCAAGTTGCTCTTTTGAAATAAAGAAAAGCGATGCGGAGATTAACGAAATTGAAAAAAGATTATATCTTTATTTTAATTTCGGAAAATCAAAGCATCGCTTTTCCCTTTTTAGTTATTCAGCATAGCGGTAAAGCGCTGAAAACGCCGTTTTCAGACTTATAGGCGGGTTTTTTATTGCATTCAGTAACGTAATCGAATATGCCTTTATAAACAGTTTCCGCCATTTTATATACGGGCGATAATCTTGTGAAGTTCATAAAGACGTCGTTTTTTTGCGAGTGCTTCGAAACTATTCCGATTATTGCTCCGTCGCCTATTTCGGGAAGTCTTTTATCCGCGCCGAGTCCGGGATAAATTCCGTTCGGAAAGACTTTGATTTTTCCTACGTCTTCGCATCTTCCCACGGCGGCATCGACGACGAGCGTCCTTGCAAGAGGATGCACGTTTGCTATAAACGTCTTTATCGCGCCGATTTCTTTTGCCGTAATCGTTTTGCCTAAATTTCCGTAAACGTAGGCGGGAATCTTTGCTTCTTTAAGTTTTGTACCGACCAGAGGACCTAAGGTATCGCCTATCGCGGCGTCGGTACCTACGCAAATTATTACGGGAATCGTCCAAAGAAATATTCTTTGTAGCGCGTCGGCAATTTTAGACGGAGTTATACCGTCGTTTTCATAAAACGAGTATTCCATATCGCTTATAGTGTTGACTTAGTTTGCTTGTTTTATACCGTCGATTAAATTTTACGTAAAAATTTTTAGCGTAAACATAATAGTATAATTTAGTTTAAAAGTGTTGAAATTTTATCGGGATAATGTTACAATATTTCTACAAACCTTAGGAGAATGAAATATGACGTTGCTTCTTTCGGCGCAGTTAAACGTTGCCGACTTTATTATACTTGCATTTTTGTTGATTTTTGCTGTTTACGGGCTTATAAGAGGCTTTTTGAAACAGATTATGGGGCTTTTAAGCACGGTTGCCGCATTTGTTTGCGCTTATTTGTTTTGTGATAAACTTGCAAATCTTCTGATGGAAAACACCCCCGCGGGTACTACGATTGCCGAGTGGATTCAAGGATTTTTCGACGAAAATTGGAACGTCGAAAAAAGCGTTTCAGAACTCTCAGCCTTCATTACCTCTCAAAACTGGCCGACTTTTTTGTCCGAAGCGGTCATAAAAGCAGTCGAAAGTCTTGGAAGCGCAACGGTGAATTTTGCCGAAGTTGCAGGAACAACCATTGCAAAATATATTCTCGTTTCGGCGTCGTTTATGGCAATCAGTCTTGTTTGCAAACTGGTGTTTATACTCGTCGAAAAACTCCTTTCGTTTATAGTTAACCATACTCCGATAAAAATTGTCGATAAAATTTTAGGCGTTGCGTTAGGTATAGCGAAAGGATATCTGATAGTAAGCCTCGTGTTGTTCGTCATCGGTTTGTTTTCATTTGAACCAATGAAGGATTTTAAAGCGGTTTTAGATGAATCTGTGATTTCCGACCTTTTTATGAAGTATAACGTTTTTGCCTGGCTTTTAGGCAAGATTATGTAATGTTGAAACAAAAAACGAACGCCGATTAAAATGGCGTTCGTTTTTTTTTATTTCGAAAAGTCGGTAGGGTTTCGATTTTATGGTTGTAGCGGTAAGATAAATCAGATTAAATTAAATCACAAAATTCCGCGCCGATAAGATTTTGAAGGTCGTAAGGATTAACCTCGACTTGTTCGCCCAACTTGCCCGCGCTAAACGTAATAGTGTCGAAAAGTATAGCGGTATCGTTTATAAAAGTACGAAAAGATTTTTTCATGCCTATAGGCGAACAGCCGCCGTGAACGTATCCGGTTACAGGAAACAAGTCTTTTTGTTTTATCATTTCAACAGACTTTACGCCCGCGCAATGCGCGGCTTTTTTTAAATCCAAAAACGCGTTAACGGGAATGACGAAAACAAGGTGTTCGAGTGTGTTAGAAACAGTAACCAAAGTTTTAAAAGTTTCGTCAGGACTTTTCCCGACAAGCCGACAAACAAACTCGCCTCTCGTTTCCCTATCGTCGTAACTATGCACCGCATAGGGTATATTTTCTCTTTCTAAAATTCTTATTACGTTAGTCTTAATCATAATATCAATATGGCGCAGAAAAAAATTAAGCGCACTCAGTAGAATTTGATATAACAATACTTTTGCGCCACGACTACATTTAAGATATTATCACCACGTAAAGAAAAACGCAAACAAAATATAAACGAAACAATAAATAAATATATTTATTTTTTTTAACACGGCGAAAAGTATAAGATTAAAAAGAAAAAAACGAATAATCCGATGAATAAAATAACATCAAAATATTCATTAAGTTTAAAAAATCAGTAAAAAATGGCAAAAAATAATTGTGAAACATCTGCTTTCTCACACTAAAAATCAAGAAATTTATTTTTTTAAAAAAATAATGGGTAAAAAGGCTTGTAAAGCAAAAAATCACCCCTGTTTACCTATTTTTACTACAACTTATAAATTTTAAAAAAGCAAAAATCTTAGACCGGTTTTTATGGTTTTTTCAATTCGTGAAACAATTCGGTTTATTTTTGGCTTAAAAAACGATGTTTCACGTGAAAAAATTGACGCATAAAATCCAAAAATATATGCATAACTAATAATTAACAACACAATCGTATCAATGTGTTACAAAAAATGAATTGTGGCAGAATTAACAAACAAAAATATAGTAGAATTTTAGAAGTATTCGGTCATACGTGGCGTGTTTTGAGCGGCAACGTAGGCTTTTAAATATAAATTTTGAATAGCAAATAAAACGATTAAGAATCTAATATATAAAAAATATAACTAATAAGCGCAAGATTACGTAAAAATAATTATAATTAGCGCATAAATTATTGTTATGCGCTGTTTGTAAACGACATGGCAAATTTCTATGAATTAAATAATCAGATACCATCCGGTTATTTTAAATTGAATCGAAGAACCTCTTAAAAACCGAAAAAAAACGTCAAACCGTAAGACAGAATCAAAATTTTATTTGATGTAATTCAGTAAGTCGGATTCTGTTAGAATTCATTTTAAAATCGAGTAAAATAACCGAAATTTAGAAATTTTTAAGTAAAAAATTATATCTGCGTCATATTATTGGTGTTAAATACATTTAAGGATAATTATATACCCCCTTGCCTTATCATCGATTACCTTGAATTTGATGAGGTTTCAAATATTTGAAGAGATTAACTAAAAGCAATCCATTCAGGATGTAATATTTAAATTATAATTAAGTAGCATATAATAACGTTATATAATACGCAAAGACATTAAACAGCATTGTTATTTTATAGTTAAAGTGTTTTGCGCTCATAATGTTTCACGTGAAACATAGAAAAAAATATACAGACGCAAGAAAAGAAAATAAAATTTAAACGAATAAAACAGATTATATCTTGCTAAAAATAACGTAGAATAAGAAAAAATTTAAAATGCATTCAGACAGAATGGCTATTAAGATATAGACAGTAAAAAAGGAGGTATTATGTTAAAATAAAGCAGTAATAATTGACTGATTGCCCTCTATCTTGCAATTGTTTGTTCCAAATAGATATTATTTAATTAAAATCTATGTGTAATTTAAGAAAAGCGTAAAGAAAAAAACAAAAGTGATCATAAAATTCAGGCAAAGTATATGTGAAATGACTTAAATTTATCAAATTTAACACAAAAAAACCAAAATGAATTCTAACAGAATGAATATTTTGATCGGCAGATGGAATATACCGATATTTTGCCTGACGTCTTCGGTAAAAATCGCAAAAAACGTCATAAAAACACTAAAAATGCGGAAAAATCACCACGTTATATATAATATCTCGATGGTGTTCTAAATATAAAGTAAAATAAAATGTGATAACTTATAATTCCAAAAAAGACAGCAAGTACATGTGAAGATAATCTTAAATATAAGTATATCTGACTTGGTTAATACTTTAAGTAAAAAAAACATAATAAGCCAAAAATAGTAAAATAATGTTTAATGAGTGCATAGGTTTTATTTTTGCGTTCAAAATGATAATTTGTAAAATTACAATCATGCGCCACTCAAAATCTAAAAATATTCTAAAATGAATTCTAACAGAATAGATAAATTTATACTCGGCTAAATAAATATCGATTCTGCCGGCTAAAATAGACAATATAACGATAAAAGCCCCAAGGTGCAGATAATTTGTTAAATAAGAATATCTATGATATATCTATTAAAACTAAATTCGATTTTTATAACGCAAATAGGCAAATCACGCGTCTTTACGATAAAAATAGATAATTTTAATTGATTTTATAGTTATATATAAAACATTCTATACAGGCTTCTTGTCAATAAGAATCAAGGAAAAAGTAAAAAAAACGTAAAAATCACGTAATAATCTTCGATTTCAGTAAAAAAATTGAATTAACGAAATTTCCCTTAAAAAAACGACGTCAGATAGGTAAAACAAGAGATATTGTAATAATTTACGATATAATAAGATTTTTTAAACGAAAATACTATTATTTCAGTTATTACAAGTAATTTTTGTATATGCAGACCTCGCTTTGGCAAAACAACGTGAGTATCTGGTTATAATCAAAAAATATCGTTATTTTAAGATGATTATGTTAAAAGCCGGTTCTGTTAGAATAAAATCTGTTAAAACATGCTTATTTGTCGTAAAAACAAAGTTATATTGTAAATTTTGCAATAAATCTGATAATTTTTGACTATTTTAGTCAATTTAAGGAAAAAGCCTTACAAGTTATGGCAAAATGATGAATATTGCGGTTTTTAACCGGTTTTAGAAATTTACAGTAATTTTTAATAAATCCAGGCTCTTAGCAAGAAAGATTTGATTAAGTAAAACTATGTAAAATCTTTTATCAAAGATATACACAAAAACGTTCGGTTATTTATTTTATGCCGATACATCAATTTATAAATGAATAAAAATGCATATAAAGGTTAATTTAGTTACAAACAGATATGAAATATAATTTTTATAACTTTATAATATAGCATATTATACAAAACATAAAACTTATTTGTCAAAACTCTATATGCATTTTATGTACAAATATTTTTTCTTTCAAGTATATTTTTCACGTGAAACAAAAGCCGAAAACGATAAAAATTAATGTTTTTGTGTTAACAGTTTGCTGTTTTAATGAATTTATAAAAACAGCGCAAAACCGATTATATTAGATTGCCAATTTTTGTTTCTTGTGTTAAAATGATAATAACATACTATAATTTTACTTATAATAACTGTATCAACTCAACTTGCCTTACGGTGAGTTTCTCGGAGGATTTATGAAGAATTCAGCCAAAGTTCTTATAGGACTAATAGTTATGGTCCTTTTGGCTTTACTTGTTGCCAACTACTTTTACGATGATTCATCCAACTTGTCGGTATTTTGGGAAAAAGCCGGCGTCGCTTACGTCAACAACGGCTCTGACTATAATGTCGGCGACGATTATCAAAAGGAAGGAGATTCTAATAAATACAAGATTTTATTTGTCGATAAAGTCAACAACTTTATCATTATCGACAACGTTCAGATAGATCGTTATTACGTTAACAGTTACACGCTGACAGGTTATAAAGGTAAAAAAGTAGTCGTAAAATCATATTTTAACCGCAACGACAACGAATGGGCGATCTTAAACGGTTTGGCGCGTTGCGGAGTTATAGAGTCCGCCTCTAACCCGAGCGACGGCAATATATGGACCGATCTTGCGTTTCCGATTTTATCCCTCGGTATCAGCGTTTTCATTATAATAATGTTCGTGCGCCAGGCGAGAGGCGCAAATTCCGGCGCGCTCGATTTCGGTAAAACTAAGGCGCAGGTTATAACCAACGTAAAAGTAAGGTTTTCCGACGTAGCGGGCGCAGAAGAAGAAAAAGAAGAACTGAAAGAAGTCGTCGAATTTTTAAAGAGTCCGCAGAAATTTGTCGCCTTGGGCGCGAGAACGCCTAAAGGTGTTCTTTTGGTAGGAAATCCCGGGACGGGTAAAACGTTGTTTGCAAAAGCCGTCGCGGGCGAAGCAAACGTGCCTTTCTTTTCTATAAGCGGTTCCGACTTTGTTGAAATGTTCGTAGGCGTCGGCGCGTCTCGCGTGCGCGATTTGTTCAATACAGCAAAAAAGAACCAACCTTGTATTATATTTATAGACGAAATCGACGCTGTCGGTCGTCAACGCGGAGCGGGCTTAGGCGGTGGAAACGACGAAAGAGAGCAAACTTTAAACCAACTTCTCGTTCAGATGGACGGGTTTGAAAGCAACGAAGGCATTGTAGTAATGGCGGCGACAAACCGCGCCGACGTTCTCGATCCCGCTTTATTAAGACCGGGAAGGTTCGACCGTACGATTTACGTCAATATGCCCGACGTAAAAGGACGTGAGGCTATATTGAAGGTCCACGCAAGAAACAAACCTCTCGCGCCGGACGTGAACTTTAAAGTATTGTCGAGAATGACGGGCGGTTTCAGCGGAGCCGATCTTGCGAACCTTTTAAACGAAGCCGCTATTCTTGCAGCGAGGGAAAACAGAAAATACATCACGAACCAGGATTTGTACGAAGGCATTAACAAGGTCTTGTTAGGCCCGCAAAAGAAATCGAGAGTGGTTACCGAAGTAGATAAAAGAACGACGGCTTACCATGAATCGGGGCATGCTATTCTAGCGTCGTTATTGCCGGGGTGCGATCCCGTTCACGAGGTATCGATTATCCCGCGCGGAATGGCGGGCGGATACACGATGACAAGGCCCGATAACGACAATCAGTACCTTGTCAAAACGAAATTATTAGACGACTTAGTAATGACGATGGGCGGAAGAGCCGCTGAAGAAATCGTTATAAACGAAGTTACGTCGGGCCCGAGCGCAGATATTTCGTCCGTTACGAAGCGCGCTAAAAGAATGGTTACCGAATGGGGTATGAGCGAAAAATTAGGCCCCGTATGCTACGGCAGCGACACCGAGATATTCCTTGGCAGAGATTACCAGACCAAAGCCGATTTCAGCGAAGAAACGGCAAGAACCATCGACGAGGAGGTAAGGCGCATAGTGTCCGAAAGTTATCGTAAAGCGGTAGAGATATTAAAAGCAAACAGAAGCCTTCTCGATACGATGGCAAGAGTGTTGCTCGAAAAAGACACCATATATTCCGACGAAGTCGAACTTATCATGCAGGGTAAAACCGCGCAGGAAGTCATCGCTTATATGGAAGAAAGCGACGCTAAATCAAACGGAAATCCGTTTGTCAGAATGGACGGCGCAAATAAAAAGAACGAGGCTAAAAACAGCCCCGATACCGAAACGGTAACTTTAAAAACCGACAAAGAAAACGATGAGGATTCGTCTAAAAAAGGCGAATAAAAGTTGTTTGACTTAGCGTCGTTACTTGTTTAAAAACCGCGATAACAGGCTTATAGGCGGGCTTTTATTGCGACAAATATTTTTACAAAGCGGTAAACCGAGCCGTAACGAGTCGTAACAAGTTTTATAAGGCGACTTTTACCGTAGCGGCGTTATAGCGGATAAGATTTTCAAGCGTTAACAAAGGAGGCTAAACATGGGAAGGATTATAGCAATTTCAAATCAGAAAGGCGGTGTCGGTAAGACGTCGACTTGCATTAACTTTTCCGCAGGGCTTGCGCTTAAAGGGAAAAAAGTTCTTGTCGTCGATATGGACGCGCAAGGCAACGCAACCACCGGTCTCGGAATTTCAAAAAGCGAACTTAACAACAGCATTTACGACGTATTGATTAACGAAGTACCTGTAAAGTCCGTTATAGTGAAAACGGACGTCGAAAATCTGTACGTTTTGCCGTCGAGCATCGATCTTGCGGGAGCCGAAGTAGAACTTGTTTCCATGAAGGGCAGGGAAAAACGGCTTAGTTACGCGCTGTCCAAAATTAAAGACGACTACGATTATCTCGTAATCGATTGTCCTCCCGCGATAGGGCTTCTTACGATAAATGCGTTGGCTGCCGCAGACGGCGTGCTTATCCCGATACAAAGCGAATATTACGCGCTGGAAGGTTTAAGTCAACTTGTCAACACCATAAAACTTGTAAAAAAATCGCTGAACCCAAAACTTACGATCGAGGGCGTTTTGATAACGATGTACGACGGGAGAGCGCTTATTTCGCGTCAGATAGCGGAGGAAATAAAAAAATATTTCGGCGATAAAGTTTTCGACACGTTTATACCGAGAAATATCAGGGTTTCGGAAGCGCCGAGTTACGGCAAACCGGTAATGCTGCACGACAAGCGTTGCAGAGGATCGGTTGCCTACGTAACGTTCGTCGAAGAATATCTCGAGAAATTGAAAACCACGTAATAAAACCGCTTTTAGGTTAACTTTTAAAACATTACGAAACGATAAATCGATATAAAGGAGGAATATAAAATGGCAAAAGGTTTAGGCAAAGGTTTAGCCGCGCTTTTACAAGACACGCAGGAAGATTACAGCAAGTTTTCGTATGAAAAACTCGGCACGGAAGGCGAAGAAATCAAAAACAGCGTCGTCGAAATAAATATCGACCTTATAGAGGCGAACCCTAATCAGCCGAGAAAGGTCTTCGACCCGACGAGTTTACAGGAATTAGCCGATTCCATAGCGGTCCACGGCGTCATTATGCCCATTGTCGTAAATAAAAAAGGCAACAAGTATATGATAATCGCCGGGGAAAGGCGTTGGCGCGCAAGTAAACTTGCCGGCATGAAAACCGTTCCTTCGATAATCAAAGATTACAACGAAAGACAGGTTAAAGAGATTTCTCTTATCGAAAACTTACAAAGAGAAGATTTAAACCCCATCGAAGCGGCGAACGCAATGAAACTTCTGATGGACGAATACGATATAACGCAGGAAGAACTTGCCGAAAGAATCGGCAAAAGTCGTTCGGCTATAGCGAACACGTTAAGGCTTTTGTCACTCGATCAGGGCGTTATCGATCTGGTTTCGACCAATCAGTTGTCGCAGGGGCATGCAAGGGCGCTTATAACCTTACCGAAAAACGAGCAGTTAAACATTGCCAAGAGAGCCGTTTCCGAGCGTATGTCGGTCAGGGAAGTCGAACAAGCCGTTAAAAACTACTACAACCCGCCCGAAGACGAAAAGAGAAGAAAAAAAGCCGAAATGGAAGCCAATATGAGTGTCGAACTAAAAGACCTTATAGTGAGAATGCAAAGAAGTTTCGGAACGAAAGTTTCGGCTATCGGCAACGACAGGAAGGGCAGAATTTATATCGACTATTATACTCGCGACGATTTGGACAGAATTTCGGATCTTTTAGATAAAATCAAATAAAACGATTGTTTCAGCCATCGCTTAAACAACACGGTTATCACCGCCATCGCTTAAACGGCGATTGACGATTATGACCGTACGACGAGAAAACTATGACCGTAAAAAAACATAATTATAAAAGGAGGAAAACAGATGAAAGTTATTTTACTTGAAGACGTAAAAGGTACGGGTAAAAAGGGCGATATCTGCGAAGTCAGCGACGGCTTTGCGAGGAACATGCTTTTTAAAAGAAATTTAGCAAAAATTGCAACGTCCGTGGAAATCAACAGCCTTAACATAAAAAGAGAGGCCGAAGCGTTTCATAAAAAAGAAGAAGAAAAGCGACTTATCGCATTATCCAAAGAAATTCACGGAAAAACAGTCAAATGTACGGCTTTTGCGGGCGCGAGCGGAAAAATTTTCGGCGCGATAACGAGTTCCGAAATAGCGGTCGCGTTAGAAAAACTCGGTTACGAAGTAGATAAAAAGAAGATCGTTTTATCCGAGCCGATTAAAAAAACGGGCGTGTACGACGTCGAAATCAAACTGATTTCGGGCATCCCTTGCAAAATAAAGGTTGAAGTGGAAGGAACGAGCAAAAAATAAATGCTTTTTGAAATTACGACCTCGATTGACGATAACGTAAAAGCCGATAGTTTTTTTGAAGTTTCCGATATCGGGGTTATCGGCGACGGTTTATAAAAAGCCGATAGATACTTTAAAAACAATCGGAAAAAGGCGGGAAAACGCCCGGCGTAAAGATTTTTTAACATTTTTTTAAAAAATCGCAAAAAACGTTATGCAAAAGAAATAAAAGTTGCTATAATATATAGGCAATTCGACGGACGAAGCAATTTTTGTCCGCAATCGGGGTGTGGCGCAGTTTGGTAGCGCGCTTGAATGGGGTTCAAGAGGCCGCAAGTTCGATTCTTGTCACTCCGACCAGAACAAAACGTCCGTCAGGGCGTTTTTTTCTTGTCACTCCGCGAAGAAACAAAACGTCCGTCAGGGCGTTTTTTTCTTGTCACTCCGTGGAGAAACAAAACGTCCGTCAGGGCGGTAACGAAAATCATTGTATAAGAGGAATAAAACATGACGCATTATATGAAACTGCAAAAAAAGCCTTTTGAGGCGATCGAAAAAGGTCAAAAAACGGTAGAAGTCCGCCTATATGACCGAAAACGCAGTAAAATATCGGTCGGCGACACGATACTTTTTACTTTAATCGGAACCGAAAACGTCATTGAAACGCTTGTAATTAGCGTAAAAAGATTTAAAACGTTTCAAAAACTTTACGAATATTACAACGATTATACTTTGCTCGGCTACGAAAAAGGCGAAACAGCGAGATCGAACGATATGTACGCTTATTATACCGAAGAAGACGAAACGCTTTACGGCGTAGTCGCTTTAGAAATCAAAAAAATATATTAAAGAAGCGCATTAAAAGAGAAATATAACGTATTAAAAGAAACACATCGAAAGAAATATATTAAAAAAATTATAAAAAAAATATATTGAAAACACATTTTGAAAGAAATATGTTAAAAGAATCATTAAAGAATATATTAAAGAAAACGTATCGAAAACATATAAGCCATTATCGGCGGTTGTTACAATTCTTCGCCTTTCAATAAAGTATATTGAAAATAAATATATTGAATTAAAAACATATTAAAAAAATATATTAAAAACAGGCTGTCAAAGTTTTTATAACTTTTGACAGCCTTTTGCGTTAAAAACGCAGATAACGGGCTTATAGGCGGGCTATTTAACAATCCCTCCGTCACGCTGACGCGCGCCACCTCCCTTTACACAAGGGAGGTTTAAAGGTGAAAGGCTTCACCCTGTGGGAGAAGCTGGCTCGTAGAGCCTGATGAGGGTGGCTATATAATCTTTTACGACCTTATACGCTTTCCAACCTCCTCCGTCATTTTCTTGCGAAAATGCCACCTCCCCCTACCAGGTGAAGGCTGACAAGGACGGCGTAAAAGGCCCCTTTGTGTAAAGGGGGCTGTCGATGAAATCGACTGAGGGATTGAAAAAAGTGAATTGACCTTGCGGTCGTGAATTGTTGCTTACGCAACGTGAATTGCGTCTTGCGACGCGTGAATTGACCTACGGTCATGAATTGCTCCCTTCGGTCGCGTGAATTGCGTCTGACGACGCGTGAAAGGCTTCACCCTATGGGGGTGCGTAGGCGTAAAACAAACAGCACAGTGCGCTGTTTGTAGCCGTAGCCCGTGGCTATTTCAGCCGAGGCGGACAGCCGGCTCGTAGAGCCTGATGAGGGTGTATAAAATTATTTTTTTAAAAAACGGATATGTTTTTTTGAGTTAGTATTGACACGCGCCCGCGTAAGGTGTATAATATTTTCGTCGGATCGGTAGCGCTTTAATATACAGATTCGCTTTGATTCAAAAAACCTCCGCGCTGCGCCGAATTATCGACCTGAAGTTAAGTAGAATAGCGTAATCACGACTTTATAAAAAAATGTATATACGGTGAATGATATATATACGGTAAATGCGCGTCGCTTCGGACGGCTTTTACAACTCGATTACTTATTTTTACAGACGCCGAAAATCAAAACACGGCGCAAAAACGGCGCGCGGACGCGTAGCCTCCCGAACTAAAAAAATGACGGCGACTTGCCGTAAATAAAAGCGCGAAAAATATAAAAATCGACAAAGGGGATATCCCCTTTGCGTTTGCAGGCAAACGCAAATCGTCTTAAAAGGTTTACAAAAAATTATCTGAAACGAAATTTATCAAAAAAAACGGTTTATCAAAAGCAGATTTAGTCGCGCGAAACCGTAAATCAGTTACCGCGCCGACAACCGTTTCTGATAATCGAAATCGAAAAAATCGGCGTAAAACTCGATTGTTTAAAACGCGTGCGTCGCAACGCTCTAACTTTGCGACGCAATACGCGATATTGAATCAGGGATTTAATTTGGATTTAATTACGAAGATTCGTAATATTTTATTTGTAGGAGGACATAAACAAATGGCTAAAACAAAACGTTTGGCGACGATAGCGGTTTTGGCGGTAATGGCGATAGTTTTATCGCTTGCCCTGACCGCGTGCGAACTTAAAATCGCGCATGCCGTCAGGTTTTACGGAGAGAACGGACAGTTGGTAAGCGAAATTCAATACCTTACCGAAGGCGAAGAATTTATCGTACCGGAAGCGCCCGAAAAATTCGGCTACAAATTTCAAGGCTGGACTTTGGACGGAGAAATTTACGATTTTGAAGCCGAAGGCGCTACTTTGGCGAACAAAACGCTGAATTTTTACGCAAAATTTGAAAAATTAACCGATCAATTCATCGTCAAATTCTTATTTGAAGACGGAAAAAACGTAGTTGACGATCAGATAGTGGCTATCGGCGACGAAGTCGTTTTGCCTGCCAACCCGACCGACGAAAGCGGTAAAACTTTTGAAGGCTGGAAGGAATCGGGAAAAACCGCCTTATACGATTTCAGCGACAAACATATCCGTCGTGACATGACTTTTATAGCCGTGTTCGGTCATAAGTGGGGAGAGTGGAAAGTTACAACGCCCGCGACTTGCACGGCGGCAGGCGAAGAAACCCGTGTTTGCGCCTATAACGCCGAGCATAAAGAAACCAAAACTATCCCCGCCCTCGGGCATAAACCTCAATCGGCGGTGACGGAAAACCGCGTCGAGGCTACTTGCGATAAAGACGGAAGTTACGACGAAGTAGTTTACTGCTCGGTTTGCAATACCGAATTAAGCCGTACTCAAAAGACTATAACAAAACTCGGACACGACGTTATTCATCACGACGCAAAAGACGCAACTTGTACGGCAAAAGGCTGGAACGTTTACGATACGTGCAGCCGTTGCGATTATACCACTTACGTTGAAATCCCAGCAAAAGGACATACCGAAGTAACAGACGCGGCGGTTGAACCTACTTGCACTGCAACGGGACTTACCGAAGGTAAACATTGCTCGGTTTGCAATGTAGTTTTGGTTGCGCAAACCGTTGTTCCCGCAAAAGGACATACCGAAGTTATAGACGTGGCGGTTGAACCTACTTGTACTGCAACGGGACTTACCGAAGGTAAGCACTGTTCGGTTTGCAATGAAGTTTTAGTCGCGCAAACCGATATCCCCGCAAAAGGACATACAGAAGTTATAGACGTGGCGGTTGAGGCTACTTGTACGACCGAAGGTAAAACCGAAGGTAAACACTGCTCGGTTTGCAATGAAGTTTTAGTCGCGCAAACCGTTGTTGCCGCAAAAGGTCATACCGAAGTTATAGACGTGGCGGTCGCTCCTACTTGCACCGAAACGGGACTTACCGAAGGCAAGCACTGCTCGGTTTGCAATGAAGTTTTGGTTGCGCAAACCGTTGTTCCCGCAAAAGGACATACCGAAGTTATAGACGTGGCGGTTGAACCTACTTGTACTGCAACGGGACTTACCGAAGGTAAGCACTGTTCGGTTTGCAATGAAGTTTTAGTCGCGCAAACCGATATCCCCGCAAAAGGACATACAGAAGTTATAGACGTGGCGGTTGAGGCTACTTGTACGACCGAAGGTAAAACCGAAGGTAAACATTGCTCGGTTTGCAATGAAGTTTTAGTCGCGCAAACCGTTGTTGCCGCCAAAGGTCATACCGAAGTTATAGATGCGGCGGTTGAGGCTACTTGTACCGCAACGGGACTTACCGAAGGCAAGCACTGCTCGGTTTGCAATGAAGTTTTGGTTGAGCAAACCGTTGTTGCCGCAAAAGGTCATACCGAAGTTATAGACGTGGCGGTCGCTCCTACTTGCACCGAAACGGGACTTACCGAAGGCAAGCACTGCTCGGTTTGCAATGAAGTTTTGGTTGCGCAAACCGTTGTTCCCGCAAAAGGACATACCGAAGTTATAGACGTGGCGGTTGAACCTACTTGTACTGCAACGGGACTTACCGAAGGTAAGCACTGCTCGGTTTGCAATGAAGTCTTGGTTGCGCAAACCGTTGTTCCCGCTAAAGGTCATACCGAAGTAACAGACGCGGCGGTTGAGGCTACTTGCACTGCAACAGGACTTACCGAAGGTAAGCACTGCTCGGTTTGCAATGTAGTTTTGGTTGCGCAAACTGTTGTTCCCGCAAAAGGACATACTTGGAACGAAGGCGAAGTTACCACCGAACCCACTTGTGAAAACGAAGGTATAAAGACTTATATGTGTTCCGCCTGTGGCGGTACGAGAACGGAAGCCCTTCCCGCGCTCGGACACGACGTTGTTCACCACGACGCAAAAGACGCAACTTGTACGGCAAAAGGCTGGAACGCTTACGATACGTGCAGTCGTTGCGATTATACTACTTACGCTGAAATTCCCGCGAAAGGACATACTTGGAACGAAGGCGAAGTTACCACCGAACCCACTTGTGAAAACGGAGGAGTAAAAACTTATACGTGTTCCGCCTGTGGTGGTACGAGAACGGAAACCATTCCCGCGAAAGGACATACTTCGTCCGATTGGATTATCGACAGCGAAGCGACTTGCGAGACTGAAGGCACTAAACATAAAGAATGTACCGTTTGTCATAAGGTATCGGAAAACGGAACTATCCCGGCGCTCGGACACGCTTGGAACGAATGGACGGTTGCCACGCCCGCGACCTGCACGGCGGCAGGCGAAGAAACCCGCATTTGCGCAAATAACGCCGAGCATAAAGAAACGAAAGTTATCCCCGCGAAAGGACATACCGAAGTTATAGATGCGAAGGTTGAACCTACTTGCGTAAAAGCCGGCAAAACCGAAGGCAAACACTGCTCGGTTTGCAATAAAGTTTTAGTCGCACAAACCGCTATCCCCGCCCTCGGGCATAAAGACGCAAACTTTGACGGCGTTTGCGACCGTTGCAACGAAGAAACGAAATGTTCCGTAGAGGTTGCAAATTACGGCGATGAAAAAGGTTGGGAAGTAGGCAGTTTACAGACTACAATCGAAATAGGCGACGTTGCGACGGCTACAGCTAGTTCGGGTTATTTTGTTGATCCCAACGGAGTTAAAAAGACTTGGGATTTGTCTAAAGATAATACGTTAACAATTACTGCTAAAGCCGGTTATAAAATAGTCGCCGTTAACATCACTGGCGGTTTTGGTAATAAAGGAACCCTTACTTACGCCGGCGAAAATATAAGCTGTAGCGATGGTGAAAGAATAAGCGTTAACGGTACCAAAGCTGTTTTCGTGGTTGGCGGAGAGAGAAGTTATAGTTCAGTTTCAATAGAAAAAATCACTGTCTGGTATGCCCCCGCATGCGAACACGCTGCTACAAACACCACGGAAGAAAACCGCGTTGAGGCTACTTGCGATACCGACGGAAGTTACGACGAAGTAGTTTACTGTACCGTTTGCAACGAAGAAATAAGCCGTACTCAAAAGATTATCCCCGCTCTCGGTCACGTTGACGCAAACAACGACGGCGTTTGCGACCGTTGCAACGAAGAAACGAAATGTTCCGTAGAGGTTGCAAATTACGGCGATGAAAAAGGTTGGGAAGTAGGCAGTTTACAGACTACAATCGAAATAGGCGACGTTGCGACGGCTACAGCTAGTTCGGGTTATTTTGTTGATCCCAACGGAGTTAAAAAGACTTGGGATTTGTCTAAAGATAATACGTTAACAATTACTGCTAAAGCCGGTTATAAAATAGTCGCCGTTAACATCACTGGCGGTTTTGGTAATAAAGGAACCCTTACTTACGCCGGCGAAAATATAAGCTGTAGCGATGGTGAAAGAATAAGCGTTAACGGTACCAAAGCTGTTTTCGTGGTTGGCGGAGAGAGAAGTTATAGTTCAGTTTCAATAGAAAGCATCACTGTCTGGTACGCCCCCTATACTCCCGTTCACCCGGCGCCCTCTGCAGGCGAATACAACATCGGCATGTATCATAAAGGTCAAGATAAGGTTTTATACTTAACCGGCGCAATGAACGGTTACTATATGGCATCATCCGATAATATTGCCGAAGCTGCCGTTATCGTTCTCGTTAAGAATGCCGACGGTTATACAATGCAAATCAAGGGTGGTAAATATCTTGCTGTTATCAAGAGCGGCACACATTTCAACGCCGTATTCCAGGATACCGCCGTTACTTGGACTTGGAATTCCGAAGCAGGCGTTATGGTTACCGATGTCGAAGGAACTAATTACTATCTCGGTACTTACGGCACCTTCACAACTTTTGGCGCTAACGCTATCACAAAAATAACCGGTGACAACTTGAGTACTATCGACAACACTCAATACGTTGGTAAACTCATGGAAGTTTCCGATACTCCCGTTCACACCCATGCATGGGGTGAAGGTGTAGAAACCCTTGCCGCAACTTGCACTACCACGGGCGTAAAAACCTTCACTTGCGAATGTGGCGAAACCAAAACGGAATCCATTCCCGCCCTCGGTCACGTTGACGCAAACAACGACGGCGTTTGCGACCGTTGCAACGAAGCAATGCCCGTTGTACCTA